>CBDUPR010000086.1:0-1669 GCA_965369175.1 uncultured Nitrosomonas sp. | reverse complement strand
GCATTCCCTTGCTATTCTTGATAGAATTACTCAACTATTGATATTTTAATGCCGAGGTAATCTCAAATGGAAGCAATTGTTAACGGTCAGACTATACAGCTAAGCGAAGCGGGCTGGCTGGAAAACCTGGACGAATGGAGCGAAGAACTGGCTGTGGAAATCGCCAAGAGTGAAAATATAGCAGAGCTGACGGAAGAACACTGGGACATCATTAACCTGGCGCGTGAATATTTTCATGACAACGGTTCGGTGTGTGAACCGCGTCAATTCTCCAAGCTTATGAAGAATAAATATGGCAAGGATCGAAGCGATCAGAAATACATCTACTCGCTGTTCCCGACCGGCCTGATCAAGTGCGCAAACAAGGTCGCAGGTCTGCCGCGTCCCAAGGGCTGTAGCTGAATCATCCGTGCCATTATGGCAATGTAAGAGGGGAAAGGTTTACACCTTTCCCTTTTTTTATTCATTCATCGAAGCCTTAACTGTTGTGTTTTTACCATGGGACTTGCCTTGGTAAAGTGCTAAATCCGCACGATGTAAACACTCATCAATTGTCATACCTGCTCCATATTCACATAGCCCAAAAGTAATGGTCACGCTCTTCAAATGATCATCCAGTTGGATTTTCGTATCTTCGATAATTTGCCTTGCTTTTTCGGTGGCGGATTCTGCCTCTTCTGCATTTGCTCCAACTAACAGTATTAAGAATTCCTCTCCACCCCAGCGCCCGATAAGATCGCCTTTTCGAAAGCTACTGGTCAGTATCTCAGCAACTCTTTTTAGCACAATATCTCCATCTAAATGCCCGTGTTCATCATTGATGGCTTTGAAGTCATCAATATCACCGAGGGCAAGCACGAATGGTCTTCCTGAAACCAAATATCGATCCATTTCACTCTTTATCTCATCATGCATTGCTCTGCGATTAAGAAGATCAGTTAACGGATCTGTTGCGGCCATAATTTCAAAATCAATGCTGGTACTGAGTATGCGTGCCTCCGATATTGTTACGGCCTTACTATACACAAATGACAAGTATGCCAGGATAATCATGGTCGATACGGCGTTAATATCATTGAGTAAATTTAAAATATTATCCTCGAAGAGATATACTGGTGATTCTGACAACAACATTCTATGAAGCCAGACGATCAATAATACCGGGATCGCCAGCGTTATAGCTTTGGCATACGTTGATAATTTAGGATTTAAAAAGAGTAGTGGTGCAATTGCCATAAGGTAAAAATAAAAACCGCTCTGCCAACCTAATAATATAACTGCCAGTACTGCATGTGTATTCACTTCTATGTATGCCAGCCAGAGTGCAGGGGCCTGTCTTCCCCGATAATTAAGAACAAGACTGGCACTGAAAATAATCACGCTTAAAAAATTGAAATAAAATAATTCCTTAACCCCAAGAAAATAAAATAACGGAATAAAAGCTGCATGAAATATAAGCCCGACCAGGAATAGTGGTTGTGCGGCCACATAAAATCGGTATCCGCCTGTTTTAATATATGGACTTTGAAAAAGAGTCATCGTCTGATTACAACACAACCTATGAAGATACAGTGATCCGGCAAGAACTGGACCGCAATTCTCTCGAAGCACTAATATATTAAAATGTAAGAGATGGGGGTATATCTCAATGCTTATTATCTATTCTAGA
>CBDUPR010000085.1:0-2502 GCA_965369175.1 uncultured Nitrosomonas sp. | reverse complement strand
GCGCTTTTGATTAATTCCCGGTGCTCCATCTTGTGCTCTTCAATTCCCTCATAACCATACTTCAGCATCAACCGCTCTTCATGACTGAAGTGCCAGGCAGTACAATTTATCAGCTCTTCCAATACCGCCGCCAGATATTCTGGCGCATCCCCTTCCGTTACAGAATGATTGAGAATATTAAAAAGATCCACCAGCCTGCGGTGATCTTCATCGATCTCATCGATTCCGACACTGAGCACATGGTCCCAAACTATATCTTTCACAAGCATTTCTCCTGTTTAGAAAAACAGTATTTCAAGTGTTCTATCACCTTGAATTTCATCAGATGAATTTTGCAATATTTATAGCTAGTATCATGAATATTGTAAAAGCTATTATTATTACTATTACACTAAGAATGAACTTTTTCCAACCAGGAAGAGAATCCCACCTTTTAGCTAATAAAACGAGTGATTCTCCGCCAACTACTTCTATAAGGCCTACCAATGCATATGCTCCCATAATAATAGAAAGCATTCGCGTAATTCCTGGTAAAATCTCAAAATATGCAAGTACTCCACATATAACTGAAGTAGTTATGCCCACTAAGAGTTTCTTTTTTCCTGAAGCTCGTGATAAATGGAGTTTTCTCAGAGACCTCTGCTATCTTTGCATACAGCGCTTCATATGGGTTATTAGACATGATTACCCTCTTAGTAGAATCTCACAGCGATTTAGACAGAATGTAGATTATTAGACATATGAAACAATTTCATCCCTGCTCATGATTTAATCCTTCCGTCCCCATATCTTAGAATATAGATTCATCGGTCGCCTGGCTCTCCATAATAATCATATAATACCCCGTCATATGATATCTCTCTCATTCATTTTTCTGACTATGGCCATCATTATCCTTTGGCCCGCACAAGCCGGCAAGACATCCCTCACACAGTATAGCTGGCTATTCCTGTTGCTAATTTCAATCCTGTTTGGTCTTAACGATCGGACGCTGGAACCGCTTGCCCTGTTGCCAGTTATTAGCTTCACGGCTCTGGTCGTGCCCTTTCACCAAACCAGCGGAGTGGTCCGGTTAATATTTGCTTCTGCTATTGTCGCCCTGGCTCTGGCGCTGGGACTCCATATCCTGCCCGGTTTTCATAATCCGGTAGTGATATCCGATGTCCGGCTTGCCAATGACAGCCTGCCCTATACCCTGCAGCTGAATTATGACAAGGCCCTGGCCGGTTTATTTCTCCTTTGGCTGAGCCGTCCACTGTTGCAAAAACCAGGAAATATCTTGCTGATGATAAAACAGTCGGCGCCAATTGCCATGCTCACTATTGGCCTGGTGATCGCGCTGTCCCTGTTACTGGATTACATCCGGCTCGATATGAAGCTGCCCACATTCTTTTATTACTGGTTATGGGCCAATCTATTTTTCACCTGTGTGGCGGAAGAAGCCCTGTTTAGAGGTTTCCTGCAACAACAAATCAGCCTCGGTTTAATAAATATCCGCCACGGCGCGTTTGCTGCACTGATCAGTTGTGCTGTTCTATTTGGTTTGGCACATGCGGGCGGCGGTATGATTTATGTCATCCTGGCCACCGTAGCCGGAGTGGGTTACGGTGCCGTGTTTTTACGCACTGGCCGCATTGAGGCGAGTATCCTGCTGCACTTTATGCTCAATACAGTACATATACTTTTTTTCAGTTATCCTGCATTACAAAACACTTAACCCGATCAGAAAGTCGCTCTTATATGACCGCATATGCTGCCCGACCTCTGTCAGCGTCTGGCAGACCAACTATTTGTATAACCCGATTTTTCCAATACAGAGATCTGCACTAAATACTCGACCAATAGCGACGAAACTGATTCTTTTCAGTCGACGTTTATCGAGTGCTTTATTAATTCGATACGGTGTAAATTCATCGAAAGGCAGGTAGAGTGTTTTCCATTCTGACGACGCTGTGAATGTGGTTCGATAGGATTGCCATGGTAACCACATATCCTGCGTGCGTAGGTGAATATTATACTGTTCATCATTACCATATACCTCAAGTAACACCCCAGCATAATCCGATATATTCTGGGTTACGTCATCTGACAGATCTAATGCGACCTGGACAAATCCACCGTTATTTTCAAGCCTGACATCGCCCAGCATACGCAAGCAAGCACGACTCTTAATCTTATCGAGGGATAACTGGCCTTTTGAAATCCCACCCATTACGCCATCGGTCACCAAGGACCACTCATTACCGGATATTGAGCGCAAATCATCCGTTTTACGATCATCTATAATGAGGTCGTTTTCTGCCGACATTAGTATTTGTATCGGAAATATAAACAATAGCACTGCCAGGATGCAGTGCCTGTCGTTAAGTTTAGCACCAATAAAACGAAGCATATCTATTTATCGATACCAATAAATCTGTCACATTTTTCAATTTTTACTGCATACTGAACTTCGGAAACAACAGCTACATAGTTTTTTACCACAAATGTTCGCGCATTTTG
>CBDUPR010000084.1:0-2503 GCA_965369175.1 uncultured Nitrosomonas sp. | reverse complement strand
CGGCCACGATATGCAGGTTATCAAGTCGTTCATCCAGGACTTCAGTAATTTGTTCGGGACTTTGTACAGTATCTGAAGGGTCAGGCATGCAATCCTTGTAACGCTCCAACCAGTCATAGACCATATGCTCGGTCATCTCCAGATGAAACTGCATCGTGAGGATCTTGCCATACAAATAACCCTGGTTCTCAATGCCACCATTGCCCATAAATATCGGGATTGCACCTTCTGGTATTGTAAAAGTGTCTTCATGCCACTCAAATGCCTCGAAACTATCATTCAGGCTTAATGTTTTAACACGTGCGAGCCTTGATCTATCCGCCACAATCCGATGCCAACCCGCTTCCATATGTGACGCTGCTCTCACCTCGGCGCCGAGCGCTTTACTAATAAGTTGGGCACCAAAACAAACACCCATCAGTGGAATATTTTTATCAACGGCATTCCGGATTAACGCTATTTCCTTATCCAACCATGGGTGGTTTTCATTCGCGCCATACGGACCTCCCATAAAAACCAAACCGGATAAAGTATCTATATCTGGTTCAGATGTCTCATTTTCGATAATATTGGTTTTTATATATGAGATATTTCTCTTATCAAAATAGGTACATAGGTAACCGGGCGGTTCACAATTGGCATGGCATATAATATGTATCGGCAACATCGGTATATAATCTTGTCTACACTTCAATAAATAGTAATCAGGTAACGATAACCTACCATATTAAATAATCCTTCTATTCCCTTTCACTATTGTCTAAGCAGTTCCGGCCTGATCATCCAGTTTATCTGCCAGTGTGCATCATTATTTTGTTCCAGGCAGACGACACTACCTGGTTGGAAGGCAGTGATAGGCCTGTTTTCATCTTCAATCACCAAATGCGAAACCAGTTTGTCCATGAACGGCAGGTGCCCGGCGATCAGTGTATCCGTATCCCAGCTTTCGCTTTGCCAGTCAAACGCTTTGGGATTATCGTTGGGATTAATAAGGCCGCTGGTCTCCAGTTCCACCCCTGGTGCAATCGCCTTCGCCAGGTGCTCGGCAGTCTGTTCGGCACGAAGCTTACCGCTATGGATCACCCGCTCGACCCGAATCCCCGCCAGCTTGAGCAAGGCCGCCAGGCGCTCAATATCCGTCTTACCTTGATCGGTTAAGGGCCGATCGGGGTTGATTTCTTTTGAGCAGGCTTCGCCATGCTGTACGAGATAAAGTTTCATTTCTACCAACCTTTAGTTATAGCAACCACAATCCCACATTCATTGCTTCCTTACGTATATGCTTGGCAAGCTTCTTAAACCCCAGGGTATTTGGGTGGATCTCATCAAACCAGTAAGTTAAGTCCGGAATATTTTTTTTCAACAACACCTTGCGGGTATCAACGACGAGAAACTTTGGATAACTGGATTCAAGCTTCTTCAGGCGCCGATAAAACGCATCAAGCATTTCCTGAACAATATCATATTGTTCATCCTCGTCTTTAATCCCCTGGTGTTTAAGATGTACTTTTATCCATCCTTTGTTAAATATAGCCGGGCCAATGTGCGTACCGACTTCTCTTGGTTGCAGATAGCTATAGACATGCGTAATTACCGGGGTATCTTTATTAAGAATGGCATTATTACGCATATCGAGAAATCGCGCATAGCCCTTGACGACATCACTTAACATGGTATAAAAACTTGTCGTCAATAGTTCTTTCCCGATAAGTTCTGGGAAATCTCGCTTATTCAGGACATAACCATATTCCACAATTTCAGGTCCGACAATGTCATTTCCCGCTGCACTCAAGAATATCAAATCAAAATCTTCACCCCACTGCTCCATAATTAGTAGTCTTTTCAGGCGCCGCATTTGTTTACCCCGCGCCTTAAAGATGGAACTTGCTTCGTCACCGGGTTCAGAAATATTTAGTAACAAATACTCATTTGAGTTGAATTTTTCTATTTGCGAGGAAAGATTAGCAACCCCTGGAAATGGATGAGATACCCACGAGTCCCCTTCTATCTGAATTTTCTTTGAGTAGTGGCCAGCTTGCCATTCATCAATGAACTCATATATGTCATTGACCTGCCCCGTCAGTCGCGTTCCGGCATGTAAATGTTTCCGTGTTGATTTAATGTTATTCTTTTCTTACTTTCCTTCGGCAAATTTATATTCTCGTGTAATTAGATCATATACCGGCCCTGGCGGAATGTCGGGCAAACTGCCGGGTATCCGTTAGCCTATCAACAAGCAGTTTCTCAGGTGCCACAACAGCCGGCCCCTTTTTAAACACTGGATTAAATCTCATTTTAGCCGATTATGACTTTGGTTCAATTCGTTACGCATTTTTTGAATTTGGATGACCCACAGGGACGAAGCACAGGCGACCTACAGGGATGTAAGAAGATTGAGCCACGTCCGGAACAAGAACCGAGAGTGAAGCACGACTGCATGGACGCAGGAGGTACGAGTCCACGGATGGACGAGGTAGAATCGCGCCGGGAGCAGCGATCGAGA
>CBDUPR010000083.1:0-3171 GCA_965369175.1 uncultured Nitrosomonas sp. | reverse complement strand
GATGGCAGCCAACCAGGAATCACCTGTATTGAAGAACAAAGCGCGGATCGGGATGCGACCTGGCTAAAAAAAGGCAAGAAGTCGTAATTTGGCTACCGCAGTTACCTGGTAGTAGACGCGCAAAACGGCTATGTGCGCGGAGTTCACACGGCCCCTGCCAACCAGAGCGAAATGATACATTTCGAAGCAGCTATCAAGGGTGCGCACATCAAGGCAAATCGGGTATATGCCGACAAAGGATCAGCCAGCAACGCCAATCGGCAGTTTCTAAGAAAGCACAAAATCAAGAGCGCAATTATGCATCGCGCGTACAAGAACAAACCACTCTCGGCACGCCAGAAGCTGGCGAATAAATTGATCAGCAAAAAACGCTATATTGTTGAACAGTGTTTTGGCACGGCCAAACGCCTATTCGGGATGGGACGCGCCAGCTACTTCGGCATGGCAAAAGTCAACGCCCAAGTTATGCTGAAAAATATCTGCATGAATCTAAAAAAAGCGGCCAACAAGATTTTCGTGGACAAGCTACCAAGGGGAATAGTCCGTCTAAATGTTACATAAAGGGGGAAAACTTCCTTTAAAAAGAAGAAAAGCTTCACTTTTTTCCAAAATGACACGCATAACAAATGTCATTTGGACATTTCTTCCATTATCACAGCAAATTTACGCAGTTATGCAGAAGTCTTAATAGGATAATAAATCGCTTATTCCGCAGTTTTTATGATTAAAATCGGCTAAAACATATCAATTATTCAAAGTAACGACCGTATTTGTGGACTTTATGTTAGAAACTGAGTTTTGCAAAGGTCTCCAAAAATGATCATACTTCGTTTCATCTACCCGCCAACTGTGTAACAAATTGCTAATTTATAGTACCCACCGCAAGCGTTATATCCCGTCCAAGCAAACGCCGGGAAAGTCTGGATAAACGTGCGTTAGCACGAAAATTGCTCAATGTCATGCCATTACCAAACAGATCAATAAACCTCTCACTGATCGAATCAACCAGATGTTCATGCAAATAACTTTCCTGGACAAATCCTAATCCTAGTGTGTTTTTCTGGGATGGAATGTTATCACCATAAACAAAGGTTGTTAGTTTGTTTAGACCAACTTGGTTGAAAGCAAAATCCAGTACAAGCAACGTTGCTTCCAATCCGATACCACTGGCATGGTCTGTGGGATTTGGCAGACCGATAAGAAATTCAGCGCGACGATGAACGAATTGGATCTCAACGAGATTGGCGATACCTACATGTTGTCCGGTTTTTCTTTTGAGAATAACCCAATCAACAGTTTTCAGTTGACAGGGGTGCATATCATGCGCATGACTCAGCTTTGTTGCTAGGTCATGAAGATGTTGATGATGAGGAATATAATGATTGTATCGCGTCATGAAGGTAGAATTTTGATAACACTGATGCAAATAGATAGCGTCTTCCTCTTGGTAGCGACGCAAGCATAGTTTTTTCCCATCCAATGGTTCAAGCCAGATCGGGTCAACTTCGGCGAAATTTCTGACAGCTTTGTGAAAATTCGGGCGCAATTCGATTGCCCTAAGAAAGTGATTCCTGGCCTCATCGACTCTGTCCAGGCTTTTTAGTGCCAGCCCCAAGTTGTTGTGCGCTTCAGGATAGTTTTCTTGCAAATCGATTGCTTGACGGTAATAAGATACGGCATCTTCTGCTTTGTTCATTTTCTGCAGCGCATTTCCAAGATTATTCAAAGCATGGAGGTAGCTGGGGTGAAGTTCTAGCGCTTTACGGAAGCTGGCAACAGCCGCTTCTAATCGGTTTTGTGACAAGAAAACATTACCCAAGATATTATGAGTGCCCGCATGATTAGCATCCAGTGCGAGGGAACGTTGGCAGTACATGATTGCCTCATTAATATAGCCTTGCTCCCATAGCGCATTGCCATAGTTGCTATAAAAATCAGCTCTTCTTGGATCGCTAGCAATTGCCTTGACGAAATAATCATTGGCTGACTGATATCGCCCAGTTTGAGCATGTATAACCGCGAGCAAGTGTAACGCATCGGATTGTTTGGGTGCAACAGTGCATATATCCAGGCAATATTTCTCAGCTTCCTTGAATTGCCCAGCTTGATGGTAACGAAGAGCCATTTGAAGCATTATGGACATGGATTTAATATTGGATTGCGCCATCTTCTCTTTACTCTTCCGCTTACAATATAAATTGATGTTGAAATGAAAGGTGTACTGCCAACGCTATATTTCTTTCAGAATGTCGGATATTTTTTATATCGCAGGAGACTTTTGCAAAAGCCCTCACCAGAAGTTCTTGGCTATTGATTATAAAGGGCTAATATTTCAAGGGGCTGTCTCGTAATAGCATTTTTCAAAATTTCAGGTGTTAACAATCAATAAGTTGTATAGTAAAAAAACAGGTAAATCCTACATTACGAGACAGCCCCTCCAACTATTGGGGTTTTGCAAAGGTCTCCGCAGATGTTTACCATCGTTAATCGGATAATTAGAACATCCCGGATTGCTAATACATTTAACATTTCTGAACAAAAAACTCTCAATCACTCCTTTAACAGAAAAGTACAGTCAATGAGAGTTGTTGAATTCAGGTCGTTTCGTTCTATCAAATTGCAATAAAGTCCGACAAAGGTACTCCCGTAATTGCAATAGATGGAGGGTTAATCGTCGTAAAGTTGAGCGTGTCTGGATCGCTGATGCCGGCATAAGGGTTGCCCGCTAAATCTTCGATCACACCACTGGCCAGCTGAATATTGTAGGTGGTGCTAGGGATTAAATCCGCAGTTGGATTGATGGTTACTTTGCTACCGTTGAAAGTAATCTGGCTGGTATCATTCGCAGCAATGGTGCGGGTATCGGTGCCATTGCTGATGATGATGTCGCCGCTGCCTGCTGCAACTGCTTCATCGAAGAATAGCTCGATATTGCTATCAATCCTAAATTCCGTTGAATCGTCTTGTGGATCGCTGAAGGCTAGTAGCGGATCTGAGACGATGGTGGTGAAGTTGAGCGTGTCTGGATCGCTGATGCCGGCATAGGGGTTGCCCGCTAAATCTTTGATCACGCCACTGGCCAGCTGTATATTGTAGGTGGAGTTGGGGATTAGATCCGCAGTTGGATTGATGGTTACTTTGCTACCGTTGAAAGTAATCTGGCTGGTATCA
>CBDUPR010000082.1:0-3358 GCA_965369175.1 uncultured Nitrosomonas sp. | reverse complement strand
GGCCAGTCTATCGAAGCAGGGAACATATTAATAAAAAATAGTAAATCTAATAAATTAAAAGCTAACGCCTGGTATAATCAGGGATTAGCATGTGAAAAATATAAGAGCATGGGTAATCAAGGAATATTAGCTTATAATGGAGAATATTATTGTTCATATGGTTACTTATACTCATATTACAAATCTGTGAGTTTAAATCCCACAACTGCAAGGAAGAAGAAAATAGTCGAATTATTTGATTCTGAGTCAAGGGGTTTCTGCTATATAGAAGAGAGCGATATCAAAATTAACTTACAAATGGGTCGTGACCCTGAATCAAGTAGTTATAGTCAATTACAAACTATATTTGTTTTACATAAATCTAATAAAAAAATTACTGGTCAAGATCTTGCCTGGAAAGTTAAGTATGTTGATGCAGGAGAAAAACAAATTATACCTGACAAAGTTACTACAGTTGATATGGGAGATTTGAGTTTGTCTGTATTTATTACCCAAAAAACATATGTGCAATATCCATATGAAGTATTTGGTCATATATGTGATGCTAAATCTTCAAAGGCACTAAAACTTTATGAGTGACAGTAATGAAGGTAGAGTTTTATTGACAATAAATATATTAATTCTGCGGAATATTTCGATGTCTGCTAATGGCTGTGGTTTCAACCGGTCGATGCAACATCTAATCTCTAATGATAGAGAGGAGGATGTTGAAAATGAAGCGGCGACCAAGGATCTATTACACAGAAGAACAAAAGGCGTTGATGTGGGATCGCTGGAAGAAAGGTGAATCCATGGGCTCGATTGCTCGGTTGTTTGACCGGCATCATCCATCGATCGAACGTATCATTCGAGAGCATGGTGGGATACGCCCGCCAGAGCGTCGACGATCACCATGTGCACTCACCCTGGCGGAACGGGAAGAAATATCACGCGGCATCGCGACAGGTTGCTCCATTCGTTCAATCGCAGCCTCCCTGAGTCGTGCGCCTTCGACCATCAGTCGGGAAATCAAACGCAACGGTGGTCAACGCGGTTACCGGGCAAGTCAGGCTGATCAGGCGGCCTGGGATCGGGCACATCGCCCCAAAACTTGTAAACTGGTAGAGAACCGTGCGCTGGCTCGAATCGTAGCCAGGAAGCTCCAGTTGGAGTGGTCACCCGAGCAGATTGCCGGTTGGCTCAAGCACACCTATCCGGACGACGAGCACTACCAGGTGTCACACGAGACGATCTATAAGAGCCTATTCATCCAGGCACGTGGTGCCTTGAAGAAAGAGCTGTTGCAGCATTTGAGGCGCACACGAATGATGCGTCGTTCACGCCACCACACCCAAAAAACGGCGGATCACGGCCGGATTACCGACACGGTATCGATCCGTGAGCGACCCGCCTCGGTGGAAGAGCGGGCCGTACCGGGGCACTGGGAGGGTGATCTGCTATTCGGTAGCCACAACAGCCAGATTGCGACGCTTGTCGAACGTCATACACGCTACGTGATGCTGACCAAGGTTGACAGCAAAGACACCGAGACGGTGATCAATGCCTTGATCAAGCAGGCGCATAAGTTACCACGGGAGCTTTACAAGTCACTCACCTGGGACCGAGGCAAAGAGATGGCCGATCATAAACGCTTCACACTGGCGACCGACATAAAGGTATACTTTTGTGATCCACACAATCCCTGGCAGCGAGGGTCCAACGAAAACACCAATGGTCTGTTGAGGCAATACTTCCCGAAAGGAATGGATCTGTCGGTGGTATCACAAGCCAAACTAAACGCCGTTGCAAGACGTCTCAACGAACGACCAAGAAAAACGTTAAACTTTGAAACACCTGCTGAACGATTTGGCCAATGTGTTGCATCGACCGGTTGAAACCGCAACCCAAAGCGGACATTCATTGTAGAGACAAGTTTTATAAACTTTTTGGATAATTATGTGTTGTAGTGTAACGGCGATTATTAAATCCTGCGTATCATTATTCCGGCGCAGTCAAAATCGCATATTTTAACTTTAGAAATTCTTTACGTTTTGCCATGGAGTCGGGGATAAGTGTCGATTCTCCCATCATGTAGATCACCATCATGCGTCCCCGGATCTCGGCTTGCTCGTTGGGGAACCCGGCTTCGGAATACATCCAGGTGGCGAAAGAAAATCGTTTTTTAAGGGCCCGCTTGAAAACACGGCGGGCTTTGCTATCCGACTGTGACCAGTGCCAGATCGCCAGATCATAGCGGGCCATGCCGTCAGTCATAACCTGATCCATTAGGTGCCAGATACGTTCTTTGGGTGGACCTGGAACTTCTTTTGCAGTCTCAATGGCGGCATCGGTCATTTCCCGTTCCCAGTAATCGAGCAGGGCATCATACAGTTCACGCCGGTTTTTGAAGTGCCAATAGAAGCTGCCGCTGGTGACACCCAGTTGTTCAGCTAGGGGAACAATTTTCACGCCTTCCACACCGGCTACACTCATAAGCTCAAGTGCTCCGCGTAGCCAGTCTTCCCGGGAAAGTCGTTCAGATTTACTCGTAATCATAATGTGGGTTATTGAAATTTAATTTAATGTAATACCCCCATAGACTAGTCTATGGTATAAAGCATTTTATATGTACACGTGGTCAGATAGCCAGAAGCTGGAAGCTAAAACTTAAATTAGGGGGTACCTGCGATGTTGGTGAAACTAAAAATCAATCTGGGCATGTTCATTGTTGTAGGCTTGACTGTTGCAATTTTCATGGGTGCATTGCCTCAGCAGGTTCAGGCCAGGGACGACGCCGTTCCCAAGGGACGTAATGCAGTTGCCATCAAAGATGGTCAGTACCCGGCCAGTTATTTCCCCAATACGGAATTACTCGGTAAGGATGAAATGCGAATCACCGCCCTCGGCACCGGTATGCCGAATCAGACCCGCGCAGCTGTCTCCATCTCCTATCTGATTGAGCTGGGCAACGGCGACAAGTTTATTTTCGATATCGGCTCAGGCGCGATGGCCAACCTGTTCTCATTGCGACCTGACTTTTCCAAGCTCGACAAGGTCTTTGCCAGCCACTTGCACGTTGACCACGTCGGTGACTTCATGGGACTGCATATCGGTGGTTGGTTGTCCGGGCGTTACGACCCCATTCATATTTACGGACCATCAGGTTCCAAACCTGAATTGGGAACCAAGGCGTTTATCGAGGGTATGCAGAAAGGCTACGCCTGGGATCTTGCAACCCGGAGTGGTGCGTTGCCCGACAAGGGTGCACAGATCGTGGTACATGAGTTTGACTACAAACAGGAAAACGGGATCGTTTATCAGAAAAATGGCGTTAAGATTCGATCCTGGCCAGCTATTCACAGCCTTGATGGCTCGGTCA
>CBDUPR010000081.1:0-3508 GCA_965369175.1 uncultured Nitrosomonas sp. | reverse complement strand
ACACCTGAAGAATGGGTAAGGGCGGATCCACATGCCTGTGCCTGGGCCAGATTGGTTGGAGAATTGGAGATGGGGAAATCTGCAGAAGCAGGATCGAGTAAGTAGGGTACTTTTTCTACTACCGAGCCTTAATGATTGGCTACATTATATTAATGAATTACAACATTATTAAGCTGCGACGGTAAATTACTTCATGATTCATAATAAGATTTTTACAATTATAATTGTGATAGGCCAAATATTATGGTCGTCTTACATTCATGCGGATTCTGATCGTCAACTAGTGATTGTAGTCAACGATGAACACAAACTGGCCTTCACCAGCGAGGAACTCTATCAACATCTGGTGGTGCCATTTATATCTGCACTAGAGAGCAAAGGTATTTCAAGCACTGCAACTAGTAAATCCAATAATTTGGTGACACTCAGACTTTTGCCAGTTTCGGCAAGTTCAAATATAAAGATGGATGCGACGTTGCTGGATAACACATCGAAGTGCAAAAAAGCCGGAATAACAATGGAAACCAGACAGTTTGATCCTGCTGAATTGCCACAACTTGCAAAGCAATCGAAACAACTCGCTGACAAGCTGATTAAAGCAGAGAAAACAAACCACTGCAAAAAAATAGAAGCTGTTCGTGTTGCGACTGATTTAATTACCATGATGGACGACGCGCGTTCTCTGAGAAACAAAGGCCAACTGCTAAGCAGCTATATGATGCTGCAGCATGCGCGAGTTTCGAACGAAAAACCTGATAGCACTGAATATATATTATTGGCTGAAGAAATTGATTATCTGCACCCTGCATATGAACTCGACTACAAGTTAACCACAGAATTGCAGAGTCAGCCGGAACGTAATGTCATCGTATGGCTATTTGCTATGAATGAACGTCTGGCGCGTTCGATGATGGCAAAGCCAATGATTACACCGGAGCGCATGAAGACCGTACGACTCAAGCTGGATGAGATGCTGCTGGGTAAATTACAAATGGCGGCAGCTGCCAGAGCAGCGCTCGTGCCTTATCTACAACAAACCTTATACAGAGATATTGGCGATAATTATAGAATGAACGGTAAATACCCTAATGCCATGTATATTATGACCCTATTATCCCGAGGTTATGAAAAATTTACCCTGACTGACTATTCAGCTAACAAAGATACCCTGGCATTAAAACTTCGCCATACAGAACTTGGGTATGGATATATAATCACAGCAAATAAAGCCAAATTATCGCTGGATTTTGATGGCGATATCGAGTTATCAAAATGATGAAAATGAAATTACATTATTTCTCAATACTGCTACTGTTTGCACTGCTAGTTAGCTTCTTAAATATCTCATATGCAGCTTTTCCTGCAGTCAAGAAAAAAATCTATCGGGTTGATACGCAGGTTGAATTCCACAATGAAAACTGGTTTCCTTTGTTACGAAAGGATATGAAAGAAGCGGCTGTCGATACCGCATTTGATACCCTGACTGAATCCGGCTGGTTCAAGTTTGGGAAAAAATCGAATAAAAAACAACCACAGGGCACATTGAAAGCTAAAGTGACCTTAGTAGAGCCGGCACAAATAGTCAAAATCACATTGAATCTAACGCTCAGCGACGACGCCACCTATATTGCAACGGCATCCACCTCGATCAAGGGGCTGGAATACCAGGGTATTTATCATGCCTTTGAACATGTTGGCCACACTGCGGCGGAACGGATGAATGCCAAGCTGATAGCACTTGCGTTAATGAAAGTTATTGATGCTGATCAGAATAATAAAAAATCAGAGGACCCAATAGTCGAGCTAAATAAGATAGCACTTGCCAAACAACTTTATGACAATGCACAGGCACTAAAAGAAGCCTATGATTTTCGAAATGCAGGTATTGTTTTTGAACAACTGGTCGCTCTGGACGATCCAAATGTCGCAGAGTGGGTAGAGCTGGGAAAGGATGAATTAAAGTTCGGCCTGCCGATGTTCGAAACGTCTTATTGGGAAATTCAAGCCGGTAGTATGATGGCGAACTTGCACTATGAGGAAGTTGAAAAGTATTGGGACAAGGCAGAACAGGCGCTACGTATTATAGTCGCTGAAAATTATGACGATGTAGAAAGGATCACCACTGCCAGAAGGAAAATTGACAAAATCAATCTATCGCGACGACAACTGGTGAATGCCTATCGTTATAACCAAATGAATAACCTTAATCACATAAAAATTGAAATTATCAATGCCATGTCCTTTACCGGTCAGTTTCCAGAAAAAGGAAAAATTCAACATATCATCGATGACTTTGGATACAATATGAAAATTATTGAGTACAGCAACGGTAAATCGATACAGAAAATTATTCTTCAGGAGGATCGCTACAATTTAAAATATTTGATAGAAGTTAAAGGACCGCAGATCAGGGTTGTTCCACTTTAATAACGATTAACTTCGCCACTAATATTAGAAACAATTTCTCTTTGCGCCTGACCCTATTTTTCATTGACAATAGCTTGGCTGTAGTACAGGCCAGAACAGACCATCCTTCAAATATAAATAGATTGTGTGTTAATCACAAAAATTGTAAAAATTAAACTGGGAAAGTAACACTGAAAGTGCGCTGCATGTTTGCGCATAGGTTATGTTGGTGGTTAAAGAATTAGAAATGTAGAATTAGTTACTCTGGCCTCATAAAATACTTACTGACAGCTTCACTGAATTTATCAGGGTCCGGCAAATGAGATATGTACCTTCTTTTCGGCAGGAGTAATTTCACCTGTAACGATTGGACTCATACCCAGTAAAACAACATGATTGGGATAAGTCTTGGCCCATTCAAATACACCGGCATCATAGGCGTAGGTATCTTCAATATTCAAACTATTTGCTTTTCGGCCAGCACGGTAGCATTTATAGCAAGTCTTACCATTACAGTAGAAAACAATGGGTTTGGTAGTCGAAGCACGCAGTTGCGTAACCTTTTCATCGAAATCTTTACTGGCTACGGGAATATTTACTGCGCCTTTGATGCGCAAAGTTTCATATTCATACTTCGACCGGGTATCCACCAGGACAACATCGCTAAAATCATTGAACAATTCCGATTTCTCGTAAACGAGGACATCCGGATACTCATTGCGGCCGGGAAAACCGTCATCCACGGCGAAAGCAGCCGTTGAGAACACAAATGGCATCAGCAACCAAAAAATTGATGATTTTCTATTCATATGCCACCAGCGAAGAGCTCTCCATCAGTAAGGTTAGTAAGAAGAATGGTTGATACTACATTCTTAGTATCGGCCAAAAACATTGAAAATTAATCCGCTGAACTGGAAATCTGTGTGGTCTGTCACAAGCAAATCTCCAATCTTTGAATTAAAGCACAAGGGTCACAGATTGTCAATAATAACAAATAGTTAGTGAGGATATAGTATGTATTTTCTAGATAGTGAAGCTCGAAAGCGAGAGACTAACAACTCCGCATAAAGCGAAAAATCAACTAATTAGAGGACGATTGTTA
>CBDUPR010000080.1:0-3972 GCA_965369175.1 uncultured Nitrosomonas sp. | reverse complement strand
AAATCAATGCCAGGCCGGTCATCATCGTCTTGCTCGAGTCCTGGGGCAAGCTGAGTAAATACGGCGACTCCAACCGCATTAAGAAATGGCTGACAAAAACAGAGCGCCTGGCTGTGAATTAATCGGGTCGCTGCAGGAATGGCCCGCCGATCCGACTAACCCGATGGTTGTGGAAACGCCTGAATAAAATGGGTCACAACTACAAGGTTAGGATTGTAGTCGTAACCCCGAATACAAAACCAATAAGCGTTTGACGATTAGCGCAAACGCAAGGCGAATATATTCTATATTGGTCTATATTTAAAATAGTTCAAATTCGCCGTCATACCTATGTCAAATAAGACCAGTAATAAAACAAGTCAGCAAATCTCAACCCAGGTTGATTACCATGAGCTGAGTATGATGTTGCAGGGGATTTTCGATGCTTCCAACTACAGCATTATAACTACTTCCAGTGATGGTATTATCAGATCGTTTAATTCGGATAACGCCATTGCCAAATGGGAAATTGATAAGGAAGAAACCCCGGGGATATTTGATCTTGCCCGATTATTAGAGCATGAAAAGTTGATGCCGCCTTACCCTGGTAGTGCATTGCCTTCCAACTTGCAGCTTAAATACCACGATAATAAAGTTCTTTCGCTAACTTATAAAGATCTGGATATACCCATCAGCAATAGGGTGGAGCTGTTTCCTGCAGATATTGTTAAGCCCAGCGTTTATAAAAAGTTCATGGCGCAGGGGACAACCTTTTATCAGGTGGAATCCGGCTATCCCGATGATGTCGGCTACAAGCAGGTGATGATACCTATCTCCCAGGAGCTACGCAAAACCATTAAGGATCGCTATCAGGCGTTTCAAAAATCAGAACGTCAGCAATCACCACCTTGAAGCAAGGCAGATTTAAATTAATTATTTGTGTTGGTAGAGATTAAAAGAAATTCGAAGTTGGTATCTATCTAAAAAAACGGGCGGTCATAACCGCCCGTTTTTATTTCCCATCACCTGGTGCTTACGGTGCCGGTGCCATATAGCCGTCAGTGAATGTCCGCATAAAGGCGACAATTGCATCTTCCTCGGCATCGGTCAGATTCAGATCACCCAGGAAGCTGCTGTCCATGGTTTCCGGGATCTCCGGTGTAGGCCAGCAGGTCACGCCAAAGCCCGGGTCCTTGTTTCCCAAGGCGGGGTCGCATACGTCCAGCACGTCGCGGGTGTTATAGAAGTGAACGACCTGTTTCAGGCTTGTTAACACCCCGTTGTGCATATAGGGTGGGGTCAGCTCGATATTGCGCAGATGCGGGTTCTTGAATTTGCCATCCTGCTTGGGATCATTGAGAAACCCGCCCAGACCGAGATCGGTGAAGGGCGCGCCGACCAGCTCAAAAATATCCCGGTTTTCCGGTAACCCGATATTATGGTACTTGAAGTCGGTAAACACTACACGTTTGTTGCCGCCGACCTTGACGGTATGGCAATGGGCACATTTGGCGTTACCCGAGAACAGCGCCCGACCTTGTTCTTCTTGAGACGTAAAATTAGCCAGGCCGGCCTCGACGGCGTCGAACTTCGAGGTAAAGGGCGAGAATAACTCCGTACCTTCGAAGGCAGCGATCGCCTCTGACATACAGACATAGGATGCATCGACGTTTACCGAAGCAAAAGCATTCGGGCCGCATACCTGTTCAAACAGATTGGCATAGGGCCGCGTTGCGATTTTGCCGATGACCTGGCCTCGTGTAGTGTTGTTCATTTCCACCGGATTCAGGAACGGTCCCCGGGCCTGTGCGGCCAGGTCAGCTGCACGCCCGTCCCAGAACTGACCGCCCTGAATGCCACTTTTAAGAGTAAACAATGGCGTGAGCGCTGCATAGCCTGCACTGGGCGAATTACGGTTACCAAAACGGCCGGGTACCACCCCTTCGGAGACAGGCGTACCTGTGGTCACATTGACGGGATCGACAAAGCCAAAATTAGGGTCATGACAGGTCACACAGCCCTGACCAGCCGGTTCGGACAGTTCCAGATCATTGTAGAGAAAGTCACCTAATTGCTCTTGTGAAGTCTGTGCCTGCACCTGCACAGATAAAGTCGTCATGAAGAATAAAACCAGCGAGGTTGACAATAATTGCATGGCTTGATTATTGAACATATGATCACTCCTTTGATTTGTTGGTGTTATCCATCGCAAGATAGATAGTGTGAATCACTAGTAATCGGATCCACGCCTCTAAACTGCAAATATTCCTGATTTCTTACTCAAACAGGCAACAGTTCAGCGTAGTTATCATGGCGGAGATCTTCCCAAACGCCGCACGTAACCGTTAGGGCAGATAAAAATCGATATCACTACCGGCGCAAATCAATGCGATTATAGCGAAGAAAATTTCAGTGAGAGGCGCGATTAGGTGTCGTTGATCATAGTTTTGAAAAAATGTTGCTGCCCATGATGTCTCCATATCCATAGGACGAGTTTGGTCTAATGATATAGTCTTAAAGTAAATAAGTCAGAGAATCATTAATAAAGAGAAGCAAGATTCACTTTCCCTGACACGAAAACGTTGTTGATCGTAATTTCTTCTGCCGTATGTGTAGTCAGTTTAATGCTTCTTTTTGTGTTGTATAGTCATTGTATGAAATCGAGCTGGAATTAAGCAAGAGATAGCCAACAAAACTGATGCAAGCAAAAGCTGCCATCAAAACGAGCAGATACACAATCAAAATTATTCGTGTCTTTGAATAAGGTAAATCATCACGTTGGGCTCTATACAAAGTGCTGCGTATTTTGAAATAGGGATAGCTGATAAATAAGCCTAATGCAAACACTGCAGGTAAAAGGAAAACCGTTGCCAGAAAATGATAAAATCCATCCATGTCCATTGTCTCGGGTAAAGTAACCAACATCAGCCCGGCAAAAGCCATGCATAGTATCAATGCCACCATCAAACCGGTTAAAAATGGGCGAGTTCTCCGAAACTCAATGTCGAATAAATTCATCTGGATAAGTACCTAAATTAAATACAGAAATTATTTTTATACTTGCTTCGAACTTCGCATGAAGGTCGTTAAGTATTTATTATGCTCACACTTTGCTTATTCTATTCATATTGTGTCTAATAGTAGTATATATCTATGAGCCCGTTGCTGTAATGACGCGAACTGACTACAAAAATAACCCTCTTCAAAAAACGGATTTAGAGGCGAAGGTAGAACGTGTTGTCACACCGTTTATGGAGTTTATTCAGGATCAGACGACGGCAATTGTGCTTTTGCTCGTTTGCACGGTCGCAACACTGGTCAGTGCCAAGACGGGAATTCTTTTTGAGTCCCTGGTCGCCGGTTTGTGTGGTTATCTGTGGTTGAGATTTCGGGCATGAAGCCAGGCATAATGAAGCATAACTAAACGACCAACCCCTTTATTTCATGAGGTATTAATTGAAATTTCTGAATAAAACCTCAGATACATAATGAAGCAACAATTACAGGAGGTTTATTTCATGCTTTTCAAACAATTATTTGAACCGGATTCATCAACCTACAGTTATCTCATTGCCTGTCCGGAGACAGGAGAGTGCGCTATTATTGACCCCGTGCTTGATACTGCAGAGCGTGATTTGAGCGTGCTGCAGTCACTTGATCTCAAGCTAACCTGTACCATTGATACCCATATCCATGCCGATCATTTGAGCGGGGCGCGACGGCTCAAGGCGTTGACCGACAGCAAGATTGCTTATCCGGCTATTGATGAATTAGCTTGTGCCGATATCGGCCTGCAAGAAGGTACAAGCTTTAATATTGGCAATATTGAATTGCATCCGTTATTTACGCCGGGGCATACTGACCATCATCATGCCTATCTTATCCATACACCGGTCCAGAGTATGTTATTTTCCGGCGATGCTTTGATGATTGATGGAGTGGGGCGCACCGACTTTCAGTCTGGAGACAGCGAAACACTTTATAATAGCATCC
>CBDUPR010000079.1:0-4221 GCA_965369175.1 uncultured Nitrosomonas sp. | reverse complement strand
CTTCGGCGAGAATTAGCTTGGCGCTGTTGCGGTTGTAGCCACTGCCGAGGCTGATTTGCACTTGCAGGAGTTCGCGGGCTTTTTCCAGAGTCATGGTTTTTTTCCAAATGAAAAGATAAGTCATTCTCATTATACGTTACACCGCGCACAACGAGGAAATTAAGCCAAAAACTCTCAGATTAAGTAAAACCGGGGCTTGAGCCGGTTAGCGCGATGGCGTTACAGCGTCAGAAATTTGAAGCAAAACAGTGTTTTTAAGAAAGTCTCAGTATGTCTATTTGTGACATATTGTCACATGTTGTTACATAAAATTAGCAATGTGTGCTAAGTATCTGATTCCCGAATATATGAGAAAAAAGTATTAAATATTCTTAAAGGGATACCAGGTCAGGTCGTTAAGCATCATATAGGAATGGGTTTTCAGGTTATATGTGATGCGCTTTATAGTTTGTTGTTTGCTTGTATTGCTTCCCGGAATGGTATTGGCGAGTGAATTACATTTGATTGTCAATGGTAAGGCATATCATTTTGATCGTGACAAGGGCTATAA
Organism: uncultured Nitrosomonas sp.; assembly: GCA_965369175.1. GTDB lineage: Bacteria > Pseudomonadota > Gammaproteobacteria > Burkholderiales > Nitrosomonadaceae > Nitrosomonas. The sequence goes on along the minus strand of CBDUPR010000079.1, from coordinate 3,671 downwards.
CGAGAAAAATTACGGTATTGGATTTGAATACGATTTGGATCAGCGTGGTAACTGGATCCCGCTTGTCACAGGCAGCACTTTCAAGGACAGCAACGAGCAAACCTCAAATTACCTGGGTGGCGGAGTCAAGCGTCGATTTATGCTTGGCAAGGACAAGAAAGGATTGCATGTCGATGCCGGTATCCTGGGTTTTATGATGACACGTAAGGATCGGAATGATAATGATCCCTTTTTGGCTGCCTTGCCCTTTGTGTCTGTCGGAAATGATTTCTTGGCGGTGAACGCTACCTATATACCTCAAGTTACACCGAAAGCCTCAGCTTTGATGTATTTTCAACTCATGTTCAGATTGGCTGAATTCTAAAAAAGAAGTATCTTGCTATCAGTTCATGCGTGTACTTTCCATGCAACTGTAAAAAGAGCACGCACCGCGTTGGGTAAGCTGATCATCTATCCAGGTAGTTTCGCCGCCCTTGACCAGGTATCGCCCGACCAGGCGCCCTTCAGCAGGACCGGCAGTTTTTGCCGGTAAGCCGTTTCTAACACCTCGATTTCATCACCAATGGGTTCGTGATAGGGCTCTTTTTCGATGAAATATTCTTCGGGCTTGGGTACGCGCGCAGTCATTAATACCATCCTGTGGATAAATCAGAGTAAAATAATCCGGTATTCTGGCAGAAAATGAGAGTACAGTTTATTCAGGCTGGGGTGAAAGGCTATGTGTTCATAAGGTTAAATCTGGCGCAGGAAATCCGGAACTAAGAGGGCTCTCCGGTGCCTAGACAGTAATCACCTCGCCCGGTTGAAATCCAAATTCCGCTTCAAGGTTCAGCTTGCCAATCGCCGCCTGGTCATGCTCGCGCTGGACTTCGGCGAGGATGAGTTTGGCGCTGTTGCGATTGTAGCCACTGCCCAGGCTGATTTGTACTTGCAGGAGTTCACGGGCTTTTTCAGAGTCATAATTAGGCCTTCGTGATAATTTTAATCGGTATTCTAGCAATTATTAGTAGATTGTATGGATCAAATCATAAAATTGATAGTATTGGACTGAACCTGGCTTATTGACTGTAACTAAATATTAATTTATTAGTGCTTGTGCATAAATACAATTAAGGAATGATAGATGAAAAACAAAATAGCGATCTCAGCAATTACATCAGGACTTTTTTTGTCTGCGGGCCCCACGTTTGCTTTTGATACGGGCAATACATATGTAGGGGCACAATATGCGATGCTTACCTATTCGGAGTCTGATTTTCCAGATTATGATCTGACTGCGCTGGTTATCCGTGGTGGGTATTTTTTTAATAAGTATTTTTCAATCGAAGGCCGCCTGGGGTTTGGAATAGGTGATGACAGCAAGACAGTCTTTGACCCAACTCTTGGCACGTTTGATCTTAAGTTGGAACTAGATAATATGTTTGGTGTATATGGCGTTGGCCATATCCCGGTATCCGAGCGTGTTGATCTGTATGGGCTGATTGGTTTGACTAATGGCGAATCGACGGCATCTGCGACGATTCCTGGTTTTGGTTCCGTGTCTGTGAGTGATGATGAAAGTGATCTATCACTCGGTGTTGGTGCTGATTTTCTTGTAACTAAAAACTTCTCCCTGAATATCGAGTACACGTCTTATCTTAGCAAGAGCGATTTTGATGCGGATGCCATATCATTGGGCGCTAATTACTATTTTTAATAAAAATACAGTCAGAAAAAAGGGCGGCTTTTGCCGCCCTTTTTATTTGGTCCCAAAATTATTGGGTAAACGTAAATTTATTGTGATTTACCTGGGTAATTTCCGTAAAAAAAATATCAGTAAAAGTGTTATGAACCGCATGAATATCTGCCGGATTGAGAAATAATTTGTAGTGCTAAAAACACTAGGTATAGTATTGAGTGAGGGTAACTATGACTAAGGTGTTAAGCAGAATGTATGTGCAGGTACCGTGCTATCTGGATTTAATACTTCCTCAATATCCAGCAACGTAATTATATATATGGAATTAAGCAATTATTGAGACTGTAACCGGATTAAATTGATTGAAATTTGATCCTGCTTTTCTGAAAAGAGATATTTTTGTCAGAGAAAAACCATCCACGAGCAGAGTAGTAAAAAAACACCTAATATTAGGGTCATAATGAAGTAGATAGGTGTCGGTTTCTTTTGGGGCCAGTGAGTATTGCCATAGTAATTTGCTTGGTTAAAAAGACGAGCAAGCCTAAACCAGGGAGTGCTGGTCCGGTAAAAATAGTTTGAATGTTTAGGAAATGATGGTTGCAAGCAATATCAAGTTGTTATTGATTCATCCCAACCAGGATGGCGGTTGTGAAATTTGTGATGCCCTGTTGGAAGTCGCACCTACGCAGTTTGCTATCACCCGGGCCACATCGTTTTCAGAGGCAATCGATCTTATAAAGAACATTCCCTTTGATGTCGTGTTGTTTGATATCGCTGTGGCAGAGAACGAAGGGTTGGATGCGATCAGTCAGCTACGCAGTATTAATCCATCTTTGCCATATATTGTATTGAGTAACGATGACAACGAAGATATGGCCCTGGAAGCAGTTAAATATGGGGCGCAAGATTATCTAAACAAGAGCAAGGCAACGGGTCAGGTGTTGATCCGGGTAGTGCGATATGCGGTTGAGCGTAAGCGTAGCGAAGAGAATTTGCATACAAGTAAAGACGGGGCCCAGCAGTTACTGGAATATGCAGATGAAGGTATCTACAGCGTTGATATAGAAGGTAATTGTACTTTTATTAATCCCAGTGGATTTCGCATGCTTGGCTATGACGATGAGAGCGAATTGCTTGGCAAACATATTCATACCCTGATTCATCATACACGTGCTGATGGTAGTCCCTGCCTGGATAATGATTGCCATGTCTATGCATCAACACGGAATGGAAAAGTATTTCATGTTGATGATGAAGTCCTGTGGCGGGCGGATGGCAGTAGTTTTCCGGTAGAGTATCGCACTGCGCCGACACGCGTAAATGGTGTGATAAACGGATCAGTAGTAACGTTTTCCGACATCACACATCGCAAACAAGTCGAATCAGACCTCAAGGCCGCACATGATGAACTTGAGCAGCGGGTAAAAGATCGAACCCGTCATCTGGAAAAGGTCAATCAATTACTGGAAATAGAAATTGAACACCGCATCAAGGCACAAGAGATTCTGGATAAAGAGCGCGATTTTATTTCACTGTTGCTTGATACCGTTGGTGCATTAGTCTGCGTGCTGGATGATGAGGGTAAGATCGTATTATTTAATCGTGCCTGTGAAGAGATTACCGGCTATACATATGATGAAGTGATAGGTAAGTTTGTATGGGATTTATTTATAATTGATGAAGAAATTGAAGCGGTAAAAAAGGTAATCGAGGATTTACAAAGTGGGCAATACCCCAGCCGATATGAAAATTATTGGCTGACAAAAAGCGGGGAACGGCGCATGATCGTCTGGTCAAATACAGTGTTAAGAAATGAGGATGGCAAGGTTCAAAACGTAATCGGTACCGGAATCGATATCACTGAAAAAAGGAAAATAGAGGAGAAAGAAAAACAACGTGTCCTTGAGCTGGCTCATGTGTCTCGACTAAGCACCATGGGTGAAATGGCCACGCAAATAGCACATGAGTTAAATCAGCCTTTAAGTGCAATAAC
>CBDUPR010000078.1:0-4370 GCA_965369175.1 uncultured Nitrosomonas sp. | reverse complement strand
CAGTCAAATACGAACACCTATATACTCGGGAATTCAACAATCTAAAGGAGGTAAGAAAAAGCTTAAATGTTTGGTTCAACTGGTACAATCAGGAACGTTTTCATCAAAGTCTTGATGATCTAACACCAGATGAAGTTTACTATCAGAAGTATGCAATTCCTCAAGCTGCCTGAGCTTGATTAACCAGCCATGTTAGAGCTTAATTTATCTTCAGGTTGTCTAGTTAAAGGGGGCCACTTCATTATATCGTTAAAGTCGTTAACTAAATCTGAAATATCTTTATCTTTTGAGAGCATTAAGTTAATTTTTTCAAGGCGAGAATCGATATCTTTCATTCCTTTTTCATAATCCTCACTTCGAATAAAAACGTCAAAGCTACCTTTTAAAAGCTCTTCAGGCTGGAATACAGTGTCAATAATATATTTCTCATCGAATATTTTGATATTAGAAATGTTATCGATTCCAATTACTTCGGGAAAAATTTTTTTAGAGTTTCTGTGCTTAAAAGGTGTTAATTCCTTCAAGCTATTGCTTGTAGTCTTCCTATCATTTATTGCTGCAAGTATCGCTTTAGCTATTGTGCTCTTGCCAGTTCCATTAATCGCATATTTTATATTGAGAGTGTTTTCTTTGATCTCGATGGTTCCGTTATCGACATTATTGCAATGCTTAATTTCAATTTGCATTAGGTTACCTTTTATTCTTGATTTTTTGTTTATCTAAGTAGAAGTGCTAAAGGTATGTATCTGAGAAATTAACAGAACCCAGTTGTTCTTATTATCAGAATAACAGTTAAATAATTCTTGATATTAAAAAATGGAGCGTTCTTCTGCTCATTAATTTTACTCTTAACCCTGCTGTCCTCTGGAGCCATGCGTCGCCTTCGTAAAGAAATAGGCGATGCATGGCTCCAGAGGGCGGCAGGATTAGATAGCTGTCCTTTGGTGAATGTTGAGCCTGCTTTTGTATTTTCTCAGTGAAATGATGATAGGATGAATCGACAAAACCAATGTCATCCAATTTTGTCCTGTCTCATTCATGAGGCTTTGACAAACAATTCATTGTTATGAGACATTATCCTCCGTTGTAAGTCGCTCTTTAAAAAGTCAACTGCAAACGTCCGGGTTTTCAAGACCTGATAGATACTTTGCGCCAAAATAACCGAAAGATAGTTAACTACCCAGTGCACTTGATTTTCACTATGCGCTTAAATAAACAGTGACGAAATTAATCTAAAACAGAACAGTGAAAACTAACCTACGATTCAAATGGCTATTCGTGAGACTTTTAGATAAGCTCCAATAGTAAAAACATCGAAACCGACCTATCCACCTTAACCATCTCAAAAGTCCAAATACTCAATCGCGCCCAAACCTAAACCATGCCAACACTTAAAAAAACGTCTAGGCTCATTCCTGCGCTAACAAATCCCTATATTAAAATTCCTTGAATAAATAGCACCGTTCCGACTGCTGTGGTATGGCTTTTTTGCGTCTTGTGACTTCATTTTTAATTTTTTAATGAGGTATAAACATGAGCAATAACAGTTTGATAATAGGCAATGAGTCCGGTGGATCTAGTGGTGTTTCTAATGCAGTGATGGAACATGTACCCGTGAGACCGTCTGACGGGGAGTGCGTGCAGCGCGACCCGGACGGACTGGCGAACGGGGCAAATATGCAGGGTACGCCGTCTTGTAACACAGTACCCTCAAACGACAAAAACAAACATTTCAAGGCCTTGCTTTCCGGCATTGATAGTCTTTATGTTTCTTATTACGGACAGTTGGCAGAAGATTGGGATGTAAAATTATCTGAATTAAAAGAGAAAGCGCAGTCAGAAGATGAGAAAGAGCAAGCTTTGGCACAGGTTGCAATTGGTTCGCATTTGTTTGAAGTTCGCGATAAGGGCATGCCACATTTCCCTTTTGTTTTATCAGATAACTGTTTTTTCATCAAACTGAATCGCAGTAAGTTTAATAAATTGCCTATGGCGCATGTTCAAATATCCAGTGAATATCTTGCAGCGGTGGGCGTTGAAGCGGCTGAAAGTGATTTGCGTTTCATCATCAATACGCTGGGTATTGTGCCTGATGCAGCCAGTATCAGCCGTGCTGACCTGTTTTTGGATTTTACCTGCATCGATGATCTAGCTGCGATTCACCAGCCTGACTGGGTGACGCGTGCAAACTTGATGGCCAAGTACTTTGATTGCCGTCTGGAGGATCCTTTCACTGGCTGGACCATTGGCATGGGTGGCAATCTGCATGCACGCCTGTATGAGAAAACGGTGGAGATTAAAACCAAATCCCACAAAACTTGGTTGTTTTCATTGTGGCAAGCAAACGGCTGGCAAAGTGGCGATAAAGTCTGGCGTATGGAGTTTCAGATTGAAAAACAACTGTTAAAGCAACTGGGAATACTCAGCTTGCCAGACTTACTGGGTAATCAAATGGCTTTATGGCGTTACCTCACCCAGGATTGGCTGCGCCTGACTTGCCCTAGTCTAACTGACAGCAAGCGCGATCGCTGGCCGAATCACCCATTATGGGATGATATCGCCAATGTGTATATGTTACCGCCTGATCAACCGCGCCTAAAACGTTTCAAGGTTGAAAGAATGCCTCATGATGATCGAATCTTCGTGCATGGACTGGGAGGCCTTACATCATTTATGGCGCGGGAAGGTATCGAAGATTTTGGCGAAGGGGTTGGTGAATATCTGCATCAGGCTAATAAATACCATGCACGAAATGCTGAGGGCTTTTATGGTTACATCCAGCGCAAGGTTAAGGCTAAAGGCAGGAAGTACAACACCATCAATAATCGTGAAAATCTTCCTGAAACCATTCAGGAAAGGCAGCAATATGCAGAAGCATATCGTCGCACGAAGGAGGGCGAATGAAAACCTTAAACCTTGAGGAATCTGCCCAATTTCTTAAATTACATCCTGAAGAGGTTCGCCGTCGTGTTAAAGCTGGCATTATCCCGGGAGCAAAATTGGGCAAACGCTGGGTATTTATTGAAGATGATCTTGCTGTCTACCTGCGCTCGCTATATGCTACTCCCCGGCAAGCGTTGCAAGTGAGACATGAGGAGAAACAATTATGTCACTCTTTAAACGTGGCAAGACGTGGTGGATCAGTTTCACCACACCAAGCGGCGAGCGTATTAGATGCTCTGCTGCGACTGAAGACAAAACCCAAGCGCAAGAATTTCACGACAAGCTGAAAGCGGAATCCTGGCGGGTTGTAAAGCTGGGTGATAAGCCAAGGCGTACCTGGGACGAAGCTGCCTATAAATGGTTGATGGAGACACAGCATAAAAAAACGCATCATAATGATGTGGCAAAAGTTGACTGGCTCCAGCAGTTTTTTAGAGGCAAATATCTCGATGAGCTGACTCGGGATGAAATCGCGAAGATTGGCGAATTAAAGTTTAAAGAAACAAGTCCGGCAACGGCTAATCGTTTATTGGCTTTGATTCGCTCAATCTTGCGGCGTGCAGCCCTTGACTGGGAATGGATTGACAAACCGCCCGTGATTAAGCTTTATCGTGAAGCAAAGCGCCGAGTACGTTATTTAAGCGCAGAACAAGCAGGTTTGCTGATTCAGGAGTTGCCGGAACATTTGGCAGATATTGTACGATTCTCACTGGCGACAGGTTTGAGACGCTCGAACGTTACAGGTCTGCAATGGTCGCAAGTGGATATACAGCGAAATGTTGCATGGATTCATGGTGATCAGGCCAAAGGTGGAAAGCCGATCCATGTAACGCTGAATGATACGACTATAGCGGTATTGGCTAAGCAGGTTGGCAAGCATCCTAAATCAGTATTCAGTTATAAGGGTAATCCAATCACTCAGGTTAATACCAAAGCTTGGTATAAGGCATTAAAACGTGCCGGTATTGAAGATTTCCGCTGGCATGATCTGCGCCATACCTGGGCAAGCTGGTTGACTCAGAATGGTGTGCCTTTAAATGTCATTCAAGAGATGGGCGCATGGGAATCTGCGGAGATGGTAAGGCGTTATGCTCACCTAGCACCAGAGCAATTTGCCCAACATGCTCGTGTCGTAGATCACATGCTAAGTGGCACAAATCTGACACAAGCGGAATAAAAGCGTAGTGGTTATGTTTCTAAGTCATTGATTAATGGTGCTGTTGCGCAGAATCGAACTGCGGACCTACTGATTACGAATCAGTTGCTCTACCAACTGAGCTACAACAGCTTGTATTGCGTATATCTGTGTTACGTATGCCTTAACTGCTCAATTATAGAGGTTTGGAGAGTAGCGGGCAAATTACCTAGTTAATTTTTTATCAAATAGCGCGTAAAACTTCGTCCTTCAGGGCGGAGATATAAGCGCA
>CBDUPR010000077.1:0-4560 GCA_965369175.1 uncultured Nitrosomonas sp. | reverse complement strand
GTGCGCTTATATCTCCGCCCTGAAGGACGAAGTTTTACGCGCTATTTGATAAAATTAATGATCAAATCCTCGCCAGGTTCCTTTAAGGAACTAATTGAGCTAAAATAAACCTTTGACTAGGAGATTGCCATGTCTGTAAACGTAAAACTATCAGAGAGCCTGGTGGCCGAGGCCAAGCGCTACGCGCAAACACAGCATCGCTCGCTACCCAAGCAGATCGAATACTGGTCGCAGATTGGCAAGATTGCAGAGGAGAATCCTGATTTGCCGTTTACCATGATCCGCGACATACTGATTGCCGATCAGGAAGAGTCAACGGGTGAGTACCAGTTCGGCTGATGCGGTTATATGTCACGCCCACATTTGAGCGCGCTGTAAAGAAGCTGCATCCACAGCAAAAACCTGATCTTGATGAAGCAGTGCGTGCCATTGCATCAAATTCTGAATGTGGTGAAGCAAAAGTAGGCGACCTGCTTGGCATCCGTGTCTATAAATTCCGTTTATCAAACCAATTGTGCATGCTGGCATATCGTACTCTCGATAAGGATAGCTTGAAACTACTGGTCTCCGAGCCTCACGAGAATTTTTATCGCGATCTCAAGCGGCATGAGAAGTAATTTTTTTATTCAGCATTGAAATAGCTGAACTTTAAATTAGTTTTTTGGGTATTGCCAAGTTAAGTCAAATTGGACTGATTTTCCACCTCGAGTCAGTATTATGAATATTTAACAATCAATGAGTTAAAAATTCGTGCATTGACTAGTTTTTATGCAAATTTACTTAACTTGGCAATACCTATGTACATCTTTCATACTAGCTGGGTTCCCGATAACCCGGGATATTTCGATAATTCAGGCCGCTTTATATTTTGGGCTGAAACGGAATCTAAATCTAAAGACAAAACGCCTGCCAATACCCATGCTGGCACTGTTTTTCAAAAAAAACAGTTACAACAGTTCTTTATTGATGAATTCCCGCTAAAAACAGCACTTGTCAGTGTATTAAATCCACAGCCATCCCATTTCTACATAGCGCTTCCCAGTCAGGACGATATCCCACTGCCAAGCCCTGAAATGGCATTAATTACCGGTGAAATGATACCCGAAGAATTTGACTGGCAGAGCTGGAAGATCTTTGGCTTATCCTTGGAGAAGCCTTTATTATTCTTAAGGGAAATCCGTTTCTTAGCATTACATAAAACGGACCAATTTCGCCTGGGAAGTGATATGCAATTCTGGATAGATTATGCACGCAGTTTTGGGGAAATTGTGCGCAGACACCAATATATCCCATCATTACGATGCTACCTGGAAGCACCCGCTAAAAAAACAACGCAACCGAATCTTAAAATCTCGACTGGCTGGGAACCCGTGGCAACAACCTATGAGCAATTGATTGCTGATTTCTCCAGCATTATGCCCTTGGCTTGTGTCGCCGTTCAGGAACAAATGGGCGATAAGGAGAAAACTGACTCTCCGAGCTTACTGGATCGCGAGCAATTACTACGGCATTTCTCTGAACAAATGCTGGAAATGTTGATACAGAACGTCGACTTTACCAAGAAACTTCAAAATCAATTTGATGATAATTTTTTTGGTCGCCTGATAAACGCTTCTCAGAAATGGCCATTCATTACATCAGAGCAATGGCGTCAATGGCGAAGTTGGAAACAGGGATTATTGGGGCAGGAAAAGCAAAACGGTTTCAACCTGGGAATTCGATTGCAACAGGCGGAGCCCAGCTCACCCGATGCTTGGTTATTAAGATTCTTTGTTGAATCGCGACAAGATCCATCACTCAAACTGTCACTGACAGATTATTGGCATCCAGACTGTGATAAGAGTGCCTATAAACATTTTCTCGACCATGATTTTGAAAAGAACCTGCTGCTGGGACTCGGACAGGCTGCTCGCATTTGCCCTCTACTTTGGGACGGGCTGGAATCAAACCGACCCGTTGGGCTGACGCTCAATATGGAAGCAGCGTTTGCATTTCTTAAGAATGATGCGGGTGTATTGGAGGATGCAGGATTCAAGATTAGCCTGCCATCCTGGTGGACACCAAAAGGACGACGACGTGCACAAATTCGTACTAAAGCATCCGTACATTCCACACCAGGCCAGGAAAAGAGTGATGGGCAATTTAACCTAACTTCAATCTTGCAATATGACTATCAACTCTCGATTGGTGAGCAAGTCGTCACTGAAGATGAATGGGAGTTACTGGTAAATGCTAAATCGCCATTGATTCACTTTCGTGGGGAGTGGATGGAAATTGATAAAGAGCAGATGGAGAGCTTATTAGCTTTATGGAAGAAACAACAAAGTGCTGATGAGACAGTGACATTGACTGACATGCTCAGGCAAGCAGCTGAAGCAGATGAACAAACTCAAATCTATAGTTTTGACGACACACTCTCCGAGATTCTGTCACGTTTGCGTGATAACCAGCGATTACAGTTATTGGATACGCCACAAGCATTAAATGGAGACTTACGTGAGTATCAAAAGCGCGGATTGTCGTGGCTTGTTTATCTGGAGTCATTAGGCCTGCATCCTTGCTTAGCCGATGACATGGGGCTGGGAAAAACAATTCAGGTCATCGCCAGACTTGTTCAGGAACGAGCACAATCAACAGAATCACTTGCCCCCACATTATTAATTGCACCAACCTCTGTATTGGGAAATTGGCAGAAAGAAATTGAACGTTTTGCCGGACAACTGGCAACTGTACTCCATCATGGCGCAACCCGCACCCAAACACCTGCACAATTTAAACAGAACATTGCCGACAAAGATGTTGTGATCACATCTTTTTCACTGGTACGCAGGGATGCCAGTTTGTTTAATCCGATTGATTGGCATCGAGTTGTTATTGATGAGGCACAAAATATAAAGAACCCTCAGTCGGCACAGGCCAAAGCCATTTTCCGGCTCAACGCAAAACATCGATTAGCCATGACCGGAACCCCGATAGAAAATCGCTTAATGGATATGTGGTCCATCTTCCATTTTCTAAATCCAGGCTACTTGGGCACCTCAACCCAATTCAAAAAAACATATGAAACCCCGATTCAGCGCGATAGTGACACACTGCGTTCAACACAACTCAAGAAATTAATTACACCATTTATTCTACGTCGCTTGAAAACGGACAAATCAATTATCAAAGACCTGCCTGATAAAATCGAACAAAAAGTTTACTGCAATCTGACACAAGAACAAGCTTCCCTATATCAAGCAGTGGTTGATGATATCCAGGTGGAATTGGCGCAAGCTGAAGGCATTCAGCGCAAAGGCTTGATGCTTTCCACATTGATGAAGCTGAAGCAAATCTGCAACCACCCTGCACAGTTTTTACAGGATGACAGTGACTTTAGTACCCTTCGTTCACACAAACTGGCGCGTGTCAGTGAAATGGTTGAAGAAGCCATTACTGAGGGTGACAGCATGCTTATATTTACGCAATTCACTGAAATTGGTGCCGCAATGGAAAAACACTTGCGTGAAAACTATCACTACCCGGTTTATTATCTACATGGCGGCACAGCGCGTAAACGCCGCGAACAGATGATTGAACAATTCCAGGATGAAGATGCGCCCGCGTCGATTTTTGTTCTTTCATTGAAAGCCGGTGGCGTGGGCATTACCTTAACCCGTGCCAATCATGTCTTCCATTTTGACCGATGGTGGAATCCAGCGGTGGAAAATCAAGCAACAGATCGCGCATTTCGTATCGGGCAAACCAAGACCGTATTCGTACATAAAATGGTCGCGTTAGGCACACTGGAAGAACGTATTGATCAAATGCTGGAAGAGAAACAGAAGCTCTCAGAAAGCATTATCGGCAATGATGAATCCTGGCTCACCGAACTGGACAATGATGCATTCCGCGCATTAATACAACTGAATAAAAATACAATTTTGGAGGCCTAAAATGGCACGTAAAATTACACGTACCTGGTGGGGCGAACGATTTCTGGATGCTTTGCAACAACGTATTGACCCTGGCCGCCTCAGCCGAGGCCGCGCATATGCTGGCCCAAACAGAATGTTGGATTTTTGTATTGAAGGTAAGGAAATCAAAGCCAAGATACGTGGCAATATTAACGCTTATTTTGGCGTTCATAAAGAACCTAAATATAAGATATCTATAAAACTAAAAACGATTAGCCAGGAAAAATGGAAAGCAATTATTAAAGAAATTGCTGGCAACGCTGCTTGGTTATCACGCCTGATGATGAACGAAATGCCCGATAATATTCAGCAGGCATTTGCAAAACATGGCGTTGACTTGCTGCCCGGAAATCATGCTGGCGACCTTATAACGGATTGCTCTTGTCCCGATTGGTCAAATCCATGCAAACATATTGCCGGCACTTACTATAAAGTTGCCTCTATGCTTGATCGTGACCCATTTCTGATATTCGAACTTCGCGGAATGGACAAAGCAACACTGCACCAAGTGCTTGCTGATTCCCCTCTGGGCAAAGCACTGCTGGCGCAAATTACTCAGCCTGATGCAATCCCAATGGAATACGCACAACATCGTTACACCCAA
>CBDUPR010000076.1:0-4722 GCA_965369175.1 uncultured Nitrosomonas sp. | reverse complement strand
AAAAGCCTTGATGGGTTTTGCCCCATGGGGCCCGCTATTGTGACCGCAGATGAAATAGCCGATGTCACACAGCTAAGAGTAAAAACCTGGATAAATGATGAATTACGTCAGGATGGCTGTGTTGCCAGCCTGATATTCGATATTCCGACTTTAATAGAAACACTATCGCGAACAATGACGCTTGAGCCAGGCGATATTATCGCTACCGGCACACCTGCCGGAGTGGGCATGGGATACAACCCACCCCGGTTCCTTAAAAAAGGTGACCAGGTGAAAATTATGATTGACGCAATTGGAACGCTGGAAAATCCAGTGTTGTAGGTCTTAGCCTGGCTGGTCCGGGTGTCTCTTCAGGCGATGATACAAGCGGTTTTTAAGATCTACTCGCCGATATTTCATGCTTTCAAGACTATGGTCGGAAATGGGTTGGTTGTGTTGCTCAAAACGAAACACCTTACGATCCAGCTCGTGGTATTCGCTTAGCATAGCGGCAAAATCATTGTCTTCTTGTTTTAGCTGTTGGATGAGTGACTGGTATTCCGGAAATTCCTGATTAAGTGGATGCTTTTCTAATGGCATGTAGTACTCCCGGTTAACAATGAATTTAATTAAAGATAACTTATTAGAAGTCGCTTATTTATATTAGACCGAGAGTCCACCTCGAACAATAAGTAAAAGCACTTACAACATAAAATATCTTGATCTCTACAAAACCTCCTGCCACATCAGTAAAATAACGATATAAATCAATGTGGTTAGAATAAACAGATGAATTGTAACACCAGGACTATACTCATTTGCTAATACAATTAAGGACTTATCTCACACTGTAATCTTGCGAAGACTACCTATACTTTTATTTATAAAAGGCGATGGCATTATGCAAGGTAACCCCGCAAAACAGGCTGTTATATATGGACTATTACGTCTTGTGCTTGTCGCATTTGTGACACTGCCTGCCCCATTATCTGCCGCTGATGAATACGTCACGGATCGACTGCATTTAATTCAACTGATTGAACAGGATGTTAAGGCGACCAGTGCCTACCTTAAGAAAGAAGCGCTCGATCCACGAGTATTGGAAGTCATGGCCATCGTACCGCGGCATGAATTTGTTCCGGATGAGTTAAAATCTTATGCTTACCGAAACACACCTTTGCCGATTGGCCATGGTCAAACGATCTCACAGCCCTATATCGTGGCGATAATGACAGATTTATTATCGGTAAAACCGGATTCAAAAGTGTTGGAAATCGGCACGGGATCAGGTTACCAGGCAGCCATCATGGCAGAGCTGGCCAACCAGGTATTCAGTATTGAGATCATCAAACCACTGGGTGAGCTCGCGGCAGATAGACTGAAGCGTCTTGGCTACGACAAGATTAAGACAAAAATTGGTGATGGTTATTATGGCTGGGAAGAGCATGCTCCATTTGATGCCATTATAGTTACCGCTGCAGCCAGCCATGTCCCACCTCCCTTGATTAAACAGCTGAAAATTGGTGGACGCATGATTATACCCATTGGCAGCCAATTCATGGCGCAGGAATTATTGTTGATTGATAAAGAGGAGGGCGGAAAAATCATAACTCGGCAGATTTTGCCAGTACGTTTTGTGCCATTAACTGGAAAACATTAAACCTGGCATGACTACCTTAAATTCAGAACGTCCGCCTTACATTTCAATTACTTTGTTATCAGGCTGTGCATTGGCATATGAAGTGCTATTAATGCGCTTGTTTTCCATTATTCAATGGCACCACTTTGCCTACATGGTTATTGGCCTGGCGCTACTTGGATATGGCATGAGTGGCACTCTAGTCTCGATCTTCCAGAACAAACTATCAGATAAATATACGAAATTATATCTTGCCTGCATCACTTTATTCGGCATTTCATCAGTCGTTTGTTTTCTGCTGGCACAGTATATTCCCTTTAATGCTGAAGAAATCTTATGGAACAGTGAACAGGTATTGTTTTTGGCGTATATTTTTTTATTACTGACAATACCATTCTTTTTTGCGGCAACCGTTATTTGCCTTAGCTTTATGCGCTATCCGACGCTTACTTCATCCATTTATGCAGCAGATTTATTGGGTGCAGGTTTGGGTAGTTTAACTGTGATTATTTTATTAAGCCTGGCATTTCCGCAATGGGCCCTGTTTATTATCGGCATTATCAGTGTTATTGCTGTAATGATTGCCGGCTGGGAATTAGACATCAAGCCCGGATATAGAGTAAACACCTTGGCAATTGTTGTTATAGGAATCCTTGTTCTCGCAGGCTCTCATGTCGAATTGGATATCTCACCTTATAAAGGCCTTTCGCAAACTTTACGTATAACTGGCACAGAAATTACCGAAGAACTGTCAAGCCCCTTAGGTATACTTAGCGTTGTGGCAAGTCGCGATGTGCCTTTGCGCCATGTACCAGGTATGAGTTTGAATGCAAACCAGGAGCCGTTAAACCAAATTGGAATATTCACCGATGGCGATAACCTTAGTGTGATGACAGAGTATCCTGCCGATCTAGAACGGCTGGGATATCTGGATAAAATCACGTCAGCATTACCTTATCAGTTGAAAAAATTGAACCATGTCCTGATTGTCGGCGCCGGCGGGGGAGCCGATGTATTGCAGGCAAAGTTTCATCAAATCCCGGATATAAGCGCGATAGAAATAAATCCCCAGATCGTGGATCTTGTTAATGAAAACTATGGCGATTTTACCGGGCATTTGTATCAACAAAATGATGTTACACTTCATATTGGCGAGGCACGTGATTATCTGACAACCTCAAGGAAAAACTATGACTTGATCCAACTTGCTCTAACTGACGCCTTTAATACATCCATATCCGGCTTGTATTCACTGAATGAAAGTTATTTATATACTACCGAAGCATTGCACCTCTACCTGGAACGACTGAATCCGGATGGATATCTGGCACTAACAAGATGGATAAAACTGCCCCCACGTGACACATTAAAGCTCTTTGCTACTGCTACCACCGTATTGCGTCAAATGGGAGTGACGTCACCAGAAAAACGCCTGATACTGATTCGAAGTTGGCAAACCAGCACACTGCTCATTAAAAACGGCATGTTTACTAACGAGGAATTAGCTGCTGTTGAGGCCTTTTGTCACGAACGATCATTTGATTTGGCGTACACACCATTACTGCAACCAGAACAGGCAAACCGCTATAATGTCTTGTCATCACCGCTATTCTATCAAGCTACATCAGCCATATTGAGCGATAATGCCGAAAGTTTTCTGGATCGTTATAAATTTAACATTCAGCCGGCAACAGATGATAAACCGTTTTTCCATCATTTTTTCAAATGGTCTGCCTTTACTGAAATCTACCAACTTCGACGCCAGGGCGGCATGCCACTAATAGAGTGGGGATACATCAATCTAATTGTAACCCTGCTTGTTGCCAGCTTGTTAAGCTTTGCTTTAATTATTTTACCCGTGTGGTTTCTTCATCGACGCAGGCTGATTTCCAGCGATAAAATCAAGGGTGTAAAAGTAGTTTGTTATTTTTTTACAATCGGACTGGCATATTTATTTATAGAAATTGCCTTTATTCAGAAATTCACTCAATTATTACATCACCCGATTTACAGTATCGCAGTAACATTAACTGCTTTTCTTGTTTTTTCCGGATTGGGTAGTCTCCTGACGGCAAGACTGTTGCGGTATTTTACAGGCGAACAGATCATTTTCACCGTGGCAACTGGAATAAGCGCGCTGTGTCTAATCTATTTACTATCATTGGGAACAGTTTTCACATACCTGACCGCAGCGCCTGTTGGATTCAAGGCATTATTAATGAGCCTGCTTATTGCGCCACTCGCCATTTTAATGGGCATGCCGTTTCCCATAGCGCTGACTAGTCTGGCCAAACATGCAAGTTATTATATTCCCTGGGCATGGGGCATAAATGGCTGTGCCTCGGTTATCAGCGTGGTGCTTGCAACTGTGTTTGCAATTCACTATGGTTTCAGTGTAGTTATACTCATTGCAGTATTACTATACATGACTATAGTAATCACATTTCCAAAACCGACTTTCTCGAATTGATGTATACAGGATTACAGTATCGTTTCAGAACTGTTTGCTGAGTATGTTACTTGTTAAATTCAAATTCAAAATATCGATATAAATTAAATTAGGACTGGATTATCAACGAATCATGTCTGCACCTTGGTTAGATATTCTGATAACGCCTCATCCCGAGTGCTGATATGTGAAACCAGGAATTGACGCATATCACTGGCGGTTTTTAATGCCAGGCTATCCTGGCCGGCAGTAACCGTTTTCATGATATCGTTAAGGAACTCGGTCATTGCCTCATGATCATGAACATGATCATCATAATCAGGGTAGGCGTACATGCGCATGAGTAGCTCTTCGGACATAAAGTGAAGCTCGGAGTAAGTGGTCAATTGATTAAGAATTTGATTAATCTCTGATGCCGGATTTTTATTGTTTACAGCATCATATAAAGCGTTCAACAGACCAATTTGTATGCGATGTTCATTATCGATACTGCTTAAATCAAGCTTATCCGGTGGTTGATTTCTTGTAATACTCATGGCCTATCTCCATATTATATATATCGCTTTTTTCCAGACACTTTGTTGGGTTCTCTTCCTATTAAAGTTTAGATGACGCAAATGTCTATACAAACTTTAGTAATAATTCAGAAACTTAA
>CBDUPR010000075.1:0-4998 GCA_965369175.1 uncultured Nitrosomonas sp. | reverse complement strand
CAATATTATATCCTCGATATAGTTCCTGATATCAGGGTTGATAATTTTGTAAAAATGTAATCTATTTAGATTTATTTAATCTGTATTGAGTTAGGTCATGAAGCCGGTCTTTTTTTTGTACTGAATTTTAGTTATCTTTACTGAATCGATTAAACAACAGGCCCTGTGGTAATGCAGGTTGACCTTTATCGTTTGCTTAATGAGAATCTTACGCTGACGGTCTTTGCTGTTATTGCGTTAGGTTATTTGCTGGCGCGGATAAAAATAGCAGGCATTGAGCTTGGTTCGACTACTGGTGTCCTGTTGGCAGGACTTATACTAGGCCACTTCGGATTAACAATACACGAATTGGTCGGTACCTTTGGATTTATTCTCTTCATATTCACAATCGGCTTACAGGCCGGACCGAGTTTTTTTAGTGTCGTCGCTAAAGATGGCGCAAAATACTTTTCCATGGCCGTTGTGGTCACTGTCACGGCGTTTTCACTGGTTTATGCCATTACGCTGATCTTCGATTTAAATGCCGGTTATCAGGCTGGTATTCTCGGTGGTGCCTTGACCAGTACGCCTACAATTGCCGGTGCCCAGGATGCGGTCAAAAGTGGTTTAGTCTCTTTAAGTGCCGGGAGCAGTGCAACAGAGATCATTTCACGTATTAATGTTGGCTATGCAGTGACTTATGTGTTCGGAAGTATTGGCATTATATTTCTGATACGTCTAATACCGACAATGTTGGGTATCAATCTTCCACAAGAAGCAAGCAGACTCTCACACGAGAGTGGGCTTTCGGGTCGTTCGTCTATTAATGGCATGGGCAAGCAATTCCCCGTGATTCGTGCTTACAAAATCCCGGCTGGGGATTTGGTAGGCATGAAAATCGAGCAGGCTGTTCTTGCTGTTGATAAACGAGTGCTTCCTTTAAGGGTGAGACGAGGTGATCAGGTCATGGATGCCGATCCAGCACTGGAAATACATGAAGGCGATGTTATTTCAGTGATCGGAGAACTCTCTGATCATATGAATCGTGGTGCCGATATCGGACCGGAAATTCTCGACCCGGATCTATTAAATTACCAGATTGTGAGCAAAGAGATTGTCGTAATAAATGCCGATGTTGTAGGCAAAACCTTAAAGGAACTCGAACTTTTAAGTCATTATGGTTGCATCGCACATGCGATAGTTCGTGCCTCTATCGAGATACCAGTTAATGAACGGTTAAACCTCAACAAGGGCGACCGTATCTGTGTAATGGGGGAGGAAAAACATATTGCCAAACTTGCAGACAGACTCGGTCGTATTGAATCTGAAATGACACATACCGATCTTCTTACCTTGTCTATTGGCCTGGGTGTGGGTCTGTTGTTAGGTATGATTACCATCAAATTCGGCTGGTTTTCATTTGCGATTGGGAGTGCTGCAGGACTGTTACTGACGGGTATTTTAATTGGTTTCCTGCGAGCACAGCATCCAACCTTCGGTGGTGTACCTCCAGCCGCACGCCTTGTCCTGAGTGAACTGGGGTTGGCTTTTTTCATGGCCAGTATTGGCGTCAATGCCGGTGCTCATCTGTTTGATGTTATGCGTACCGTTGGGCCTCAATTGATTCTTATCGGTATTGTAGTAACCTTTGTACCTACTTTTGTAGGTTATGTATTCGGCCGAAAATTTCTTAAGCTTAATCCAGTGTTATTACTCGGTTCACTGACAGGGGCCATGACTAGCACCCCTTCATTGAATGTGATCATCGCGGGGGCAAAGAGTGATATCCCGGTGCTTGGTTATGCCGGAACTTACACATTTGCCAATGTTTTTCTCACCCTTGCAGGATCTTTGATCATGATCATTTAACTGTAATAGTTTGATATCAGGGATATTCTCACAAGGACAAATCATGCATCTACACGGCTTGACTCGAACAGTATCCTTTTCGCTTGGCTGTTTTTTAGGGTTATATGGTTCATTTGTCTTTGCAGATAGCGCATCTGAAGAACCCGGAACTGGTGTAAATGATTCTATCCCTTTTTCACTCGCAATCAGCGGCGGCATCAGTCTGGGTTCTTACGAGTCAGGCCTTAACTGGGCCTTGGTGAAATATCTCAAGACCAGGCGTAATGAAATTACTTTAAGTGAACCAGGCAAACTCCCTCCCGAGTTGATGTCGTCAGTTGGTGCCTCAGCCGGTAGTATCAATGCCCTTATCTCAGCGATAGCGTGGTGTGTTGATGACGGAAAACTGGAAAAATTCAGGTCAAGGGCATCAAAGAAAGATGCTTTCAGTTACAACGACAGCATAAATAATAATCTATTTCATACATTATGGCTGAATGTAGGCATTGATGAGATGCTGCCTGCAGACAGCAAAGCCTATCTTCCAGGTGATGGTCTTTTAACGCGTGCTGCTTTTGACGAGGCTATAGATGAAATTACCGAAACACTCAAGGCTGATATATTTCGCGCTGACTGTCACATCCCGCTTGGAATGACAGTGACACGTGTGGATCCGGTAAAAATGTCCATTGCAGGGGTTGAGGTCGAAAATCAACGCTTTATGATACCTGTCAGGTTACAGGCTGAACGTAATGACAAACACAGCGGGCATATAGAAATTGTTTCGCAGTTGGTGAATAAAAATGACCCTTTGTTGGGAAATATTATGTACCTGCGGCAATCGAAGCTGACACGGGATCAACGTTATGTCATCGAACCCGAACATTTAATCGATGCGATCTTGACCTCAAGTGCCTACCCGATCGCTTTTAGTAAAATTGACTTACCACATTGTGCTGACCAGAGTTCCAACGATGAAACAGCCAAACCATATGAATGTCCTTCTGGTTATCACCCGCGTATTGATGGATTTATCGATGGCGGTGTGTTTGATAATGTTCCCCTGGGAATCGCCAAGGCACTGGCAGAACCATGGGAGTGGGATCTGGATGCGCGCCAACGTTGGAAAAACACCGCACGACCTTTCAGTTATATCTATCTTGACCCGGATATCAGACGTCCGGTTACTCAAGGAGTCTCACTGTCACTGTATGTAGAACAAAAAAGTAAAAAGAAAAAAGGAGATGACTATGATGCCTGGTTTGAAACATCAGGCATCCGCAGCCATTTCAAGTTTTTACGTGGCGCTATTTCAACCGGGCGTAACTATGAACTCTATAACGTTTTGCGTAGTGGTGGCTGGGCAAGCCATAGTTATGATTTTGCTTGTCAGTTGTTAGATGCATTAAATATAAACGCCAGTACTGCTGGCAATTGTTCGACAAGCTTAAATCCAAGCGTAAAGACATGCCGACGCCTGTTAATAGGAAAGCTTGACGTACAGCATAAGCTCGAGCGTACAGAGCGTGAAACCGCTGCCGCATGTTTGCTACAGGACGCACAAAAACTTGAACTTATCTATTATGGATTTGAAGGGGTAGAGTTATCGTCAAGGGCTATTACCGATTTTCGTCAAAAATTGTTGCAACGACTACAGGTGCTGGCCAGGCAATCTGGCCAGAATCAACTGGCGTTGTCTATTGGCGCGCTTAAAGAAGATAAGCTGGGTGACCGTCACATCTTATTGACCCGACGATTCGCGCCGATCACCGGCGACATGTTGGGAGCCTTCGGGGCATTTATTGATCGACCATTTCGCGAGTATGATTATTACGCAGGTGTTTATGATGCGGTGTATGGTATGGCTGATTTCTTGTGTTTGCGGCGTAAGAATTATCAGGCATGCCTTGCTGATGAGACAGAAAAGATCTATATAAAACTAGATATTAAAGCGATGACAGACGCTAATACTGTCTTTTATTTGCTCGCGACCCATGAACACCCAGACTACCAGCAACAAACCAGTCCATGGCAGTGGCTGATTAGCACGTCACATTTTCCCCAACAGCAACAGAAGGATAATATGACTATTATATTTACGGCCCTAACTCATAATTTTGACCCGACGAATGATACGGTATATGAAGAGCCGGAGTTTACAGACTTTATTCGAACGCTATTTAATCATGGTTATGATGTGAATCAATCCAGTCAATTCATGCAACGCATTTACCGTCTACGGGACAAAGACCCCATGACGTGGTATTACCCATTAACCTCACGCATTAGTGCGCGCGCACTTGAACTGGAGAAAGAAAGTTCTGATGAATATGCGCAGCTTGTACGTAGTGCCATGGGCTTAGGAGCCTTTGCCCTGCATTCCTACGTCGAGGACGAAGAAAGCAAACTGTTAATTCGTTCGGCCGCGCCGTCAGACTCATGGATGAACTGGCTGCCTTATGAAATTGGTGCCGATTATCGGAATGGCGGGCTGGTTGTCTCCTGGTTGCCGGGTATGGAATTTAGTGAAAAGGCGTCTATTGATTTTAAGATTACACCGGCACATCTAAATCGTTATGCTGGAGATACAATATGGTTTAGTCAGGTGGATGTATTTTTCAGTTATCGGCGTAAGGGATTATTCAGTTCTTTTGGTCTAGGACCTACCTATACTTATACTTGGGAAGAGTGGCCGGGAGCGAAACAAAATAATGTCGGTGCAAGTATGTATGTTGCATTACTACAAGACAAGTTGCGTTTCACCGTCGGCGACCGAAGTTTTGGTGACATTGGTTTTGCTGGTGAATCGATCTATTTGTATATATCCATAATGGATATCCCGGGAATTGTCTACTGGATGAGTAAAGGGAAGTAACGATTAACGATACTCCGCAGGTCACGGTTGCCAAGGCTATAGGCATGATTTCCATATAAGAGTGGGTTATCGTTTATTGAATCAGAGACACTATAAATTTCCATTTCATAGTGCGTAAAAGCTATGAAGATATTAAGCCTTTTTGAGTTGTACCTTGTCATTACTTTTTGTCACGTCCAGATTTTCGAGTTTCTGCATGAGTGATCGGAATGTCTGGCCATTCTCATCAATTAATTCATGCGGAAAGATAAACACGGGATCGATACCTGGTGAGACGCGTTTAAGCTGGAAGTAGT
>CBDUPR010000074.1:0-5511 GCA_965369175.1 uncultured Nitrosomonas sp. | reverse complement strand
GTGCGCTTATATCTCCGCCCTGAAGGACGAAGTTTTACGCGCTATTTGATAAAATGGCTCGGAAACTTTCGTAAATGTTTGAACGGGTGTGGCTACTTCAATATGAGTACATTTAATGCTATGCTCAAGTCACGATAAGAGTCATATAACCGTGCTTGTATCAAATCAGGATAAATTGAAAGTTTCAAATCTACCTGATATCACTATGCCTTACTGCCTTACAAGCCCGTCGGACAATAGCCAGCTAAACAATATTGTGAATATAGAATATCCAGAAACACTATTGAAAAACTGAGACCAATACTACACTGAACCCATGGCACAAGTATATTTCGATCACAATGCGACCACCCCGGTAGATGATGCCGTATTTGAGGCAATGCTGCCCTATTTCCAGCAGGAATTTGGCAACCCTTCCAGTCGGCACAGCTACGGCACGGCAGCCCGTCATGCGATTAATCGCGCGCGTGAACAAATCGCAGCGGTTGTTGGAGTGCAACCCGTGCAGGTCATTTTTACCAGCGGCGGCTCGGAGGCTAACAACCTATTTATTAGAGGCGCGGCTGACAGTCTAAAACCCTCAGGCATTTTTATCAGCGCCATAGAGCACCCTTGTATCATGCGCCCAGCCCAGGAACTGGCCCGCAGGGCGAGTGACAAATGGATGGTGCAGCGGTTGGCTGTAGATGACCAGGGACAATTAGATCTGGAGGCAGCGGGCAACATCCTGACAAAGCAAAAACCCGGGTTGGTCTCTGTCATGCTGGCAAATAATGAATCAGGTGTAATACAGGATATCGCCAGTATTGCAGAAATAGCGAGATCACACGGCGCCTGGATGCACACAGATGCTGTACAGGCACTCGGCAAAATTCAGCTGGATTTCACGTTACTCAAAGTCCATGCCATGACTTTATCGGCACATAAAATTTATGGGCCTAAAGGAGCAGCTGCCTTGATTGTTGACAAACGCCTATTATTAAAACCTCTCATCTATGGCGGCGGTCACGAAAATGGAATGCGTTCAGGCACCGAAAATGTGCCCGCTATTGTTGGTTTCGGAGTTGCCTGTGAATTAGCTCATTCGCGCATAGAAAAAACTGCGCAACACGTCAGCGCCTTACGTACACGCCTGGAGCAAGGATTATATGAAATGGGTGCGGTTATTTTCAGTTCAGGAGCCGCGCGTTTACCCAACACCTGTTATTTTGCCCTGTCTGATATTGAAGGTGACACCTTGGTTGTTCAACTTGATAAAGCAGGGTTTGCCGTCGCAAGCGGAGCAGCCTGCTCCAGTGTGAATCCTGGACAAAGTCATGTGCTGGAAGCCATGGGTATCTCACCAATACTCGCGCGTTGTGCTGTCCGAGTCAGCCTGGGTGCCAGCAATACCTTGTTGCAAGTAGAAAATTTTCTTAAAGCAATGAATCATATTTGTAAAGAGCTTAGACGGATGAATGGCATTGTCAGTTAAAAGAATTCTCCCGTTACTTGATTCAAACAGATAGCCACACCGCAACAACGGTCGTTATTTCTCGCCTATCCATATACGCCTGATTCGATCAATAACACATCAACAAATCCACTCAAGGCATTCAGCAGACTACCCCCATGGCCCATAGAGAAAATAAAAAACCACCTAAAGCAATTATTCTGAGTGCAGGTCAAGGCCGGCGATTACTGCCACTTACTGAAAACACGCCAAAATGTTTATTACCTGTATCAGGCATACCCGTTATTGAATGGCAAATTGATGCTTTACTTGCCTGTGGTATTAAAGAAATTACAATCGTTGCAGGCTTCCAGGCAGGTTTGATTGAAACGTTGTTGCAACAACATTATACTGATGACACCCTACTGATCAATGTGCTGTTTAACCCGTTCTTTGAAGTAGCTGATAATTTAGCCAGTTGCTGGCTCGCTCGCTCTATTATGAACCGGGACTTCCTGCTATTGAATGGCGACACCGTTATTGAATCTGCGCTAGTGACACAGGTATTGGATTCGGAACCAGCACCCATTACACTCAGTATAGATTATAAGAATACTTATGATGCAGATGATATGAAAGTCCAGTTAGATGCGCATGGCTGGGTTCAACAAGTGAGCAAAATACTGCCAGTCAATCAGATTGATGCTGAATCTATCGGCTTGGTTTATTTTCGTGCACTCGGCCCGCAATATTTCCGTGAAGCCGTGGAATCTGCGCTCCGACATCCCGCCGAACTCAAATCCTGGTACCTCAGCATTATCGATAAACTGGCTAAAAAACACTGGGTAAATTCATGTTCGGTCGCTGGCCATCGCTGGTGCGAAATTGATTTCATCGAAGACCTTGCCAGAGCCAGTATGCTTTTCACACATCAACAGCATACAAGAAATGCCCTATGAATCAGACAACGCAAATCTATCCTTTAAATACAACCATGCGTAAGTTCGGGGCTCCCCAAACCACCATTCATCAATCCCCATACTGGCATATTCTGCTCCGCCCTGCACAGGTTACGCTAGGCGCCATGGTTCTGGCCGCTCAAGAACCAGCGTACGCATTCTCGGAATTAAGTCAAGCCAGCTTTATCGACCTGCATCAAACGATCACACAAATAGAAGCAGCTTTAACAAAGGCTTTTCAATACGACAAACTCAATTATCTGATGTTAATGATGGTCGATCCAGATGTTCACTTTCATGTCATTCCTCGCTACGCACAGCCCAAGCAATTTGATAACATCACATTTATAGACCACGGCTGGCCAGGCACCCCGAATCTTACGCAAATCAATGAGACCAGTTTGGCGACCAATCGCCTTATCATTGATCATATTTCATCCTGCTGGACAGACGCAAAAGAAATAGAAAATGACTGATACCTCACCCGATACAGCAACATTCCCTCTTCACGAGGCACATGAACTGGTACGTGATCTCATGACACCCAATCCCTGGATTTACTGGATCGATTTTCTTTTCCATGTTTCGCTGGGCTGGAGTACCTTTATAATCGCATTATCTATGCCCTTATTCTCTTTCTGGCAGCTGTCTGCTTACCTGATTTCCGTATTTGCACTTTATCGTTCAGCTATTTTCGTGCACGAACTCGCACACTTAAAAAAAGGAACTTTCAGGATTTTCCGTCTCACCTGGAATCTTGTCTGTGGTATTCCGCTGATGATACCGTCTTTTACCTATGACGGCGTGCACCATGATCATCATAAGCCCGGTGTGTATGGTACCAGCAGGGATGGTGAATACATTCCATTTGCCACAAAGAAACCTATAGAAATAGTAGGTTATGTTCTGCTATCATTTATTTTGCCTGTATTACTCGTTGCCCGCTTTCTATTACTGACGCCGTTATCCTGCTTGATTCCATCGCTACGTAAAATTGTCTGGGAACGCGCATCATCACTTACCATTGACCCCAGTTACAAGCGCGCAAAAAACACTATCCGTAATGATCACAATTGGCAACAGCAAGAGTGGGCCGCCTGCCTCTTCGCACTATCAATACTGACCTGTATTACCTGGGAAATACTACCCCATACAATATTGCTACTCTGGTATGCTGTCGCAGTGGCTATTTTCTTACTCAACTCATTGCGAACGCTTGCGGCCCATGCCTACCGTAACTCAGACGGACGCACAATGACATTTACAGAACAATATCTTGATTCAATTAACATACCAGGCAACCTATTTATTACGGCCTTATGGGCCCCGGTAGGTCTACGTTACCATGCCACACATCATCTTTTCATGAGCATGCCCTACCATAATCTGGGCAAAGCACAACGCCGCTTAATCCATGGCCTGAGTGATAACACACTGTATCTTAAAACTACCCGCAATGGCTTATGGGATGCACTCATACGAATCTGGCGTGAATCTTCCATGTCTACACGCTAACGTAAAATTTTTATTGAATACTGAGCAGATAACTTTCGACCCACATGTCCACGAACGGCAATTTTATCCAGATACTCAACTCACTATTTGATGAATCTCAAATTGGCTGGACTATGTGGCAGTGCTGCATCACTTCCGCAGACAAAAATACTGCACCATTAGCCCCCGCGTCATGCGTTAGAAGGTCCATTGTTTCTGTCAGATCCTTATGTTTTCCAATCTAAGCAGACCATCAGAAACAACGCAGCTTGTGCTGTTGCGCCACGGACAAAGCATCTGGAATCGAGATAAGATTTTTACCGGCTGGAGCGACGTTGAGTTAAGCCCCCAGGGCAAACGGGAAGCAGAGCAGGCTGGTCGATTGCTTAAAGCAGCCGGTTATACATTTGATGTGTGTTTCACCTCAGAATTAAAACGCTCAATTAGCACACTGCAAATCGCACTAGCCATAATGGAACTCGATCAAGCGAAATTATCCATACAACATAGCTGGTGTCTGAATGAGCGCCATTATGGTGCACTGGAAGGCATGGGGCGCTGGCAAGCCATCCGGAAATTTGGTATTTGGCCAGTACTGAGGTGTCAATTACGGTTTAATGCAGCACCACCCTCTCTCGATCCAGCAGACTCCAGTTTTCCAGGTAATCAGCCGCGCTATACTGCAATCAATAAAGAAAAATTACCCCTTACCGAGAGCATGCAGCAGGCAGCGATACGCATGCAACCCTATTGGCAGGAAACAATCAAGCCAGAATTACTTTTCGGAAAACGAATACTCATCGTTGCTCACAAAAATATCCTTCGCACCTTAATCATGCAACTCGATCGTTTATCCCAGATTCAGGTTATGAAACTATCAATTGCCACTGGCCAGCCATTAATTTATGAACTAGATCATGCACTCAATCCACTTAGACACTATTATTTGAAATAGCATTACACCCGCAGTTTTAATCATTTACGCACCCCGCTACCCTAAAAATGCGATGACAACAAGCACCAGCCTCAATCTGTGACCTTATCCACACAGCGCCACCAGCATGACCTATATCCATAGCTTTGCACCAATCGAAAATAACCAGGCAGAGATTCTGATACTCGGCAGCATGCCCAGTCAGAAATCATTAGCTAATAATCAGTATTATGCGCACCCTCAAAATGCTTTCTGGCGGATCATCTCAGATCTGTTGCAGCTCGATCCTGATAGCCCTTATGAAGAAAAAACTCAAGCCCTAAAAGCTGCCCGAATCGCCCTTTGGGATGTTCTTCAGTCATGTGAACGAAAGGGAAGCCTGGATTCAATGATTAAAACCGAAACACAAACAGTCAATGACTTCCAGACTTTCTTCCAGACGCACAAAGCAATAAGGTTTGTATATTTTAATGGCGCAAAAGCAGAAATCTGTTTCAAGCAGCAGGTCTTGCAGAAAATTAACTCTGAAGCTATCTCCTATATGCGACTCCCTTCTACAAGCCCGGCAAATGCAGCCATATCTTTTGAGCGCAAGCTCGCCATTTGGCGGCT
The DNA here is from genome assembly GCA_965369175.1 of uncultured Nitrosomonas sp. Classification (GTDB taxonomy): domain Bacteria; phylum Pseudomonadota; class Gammaproteobacteria; order Burkholderiales; family Nitrosomonadaceae; genus Nitrosomonas. The sequence continues at coordinate 80 of CBDUPR010000074.1, read as the reverse complement.
CATGCTTGGGTCCAGGCTCGATCGAGATATTGACATCCTCCCCTTCCTAAACGAAGGGGATTCCTAGCGACTTATTAAGC
>CBDUPR010000073.1:0-5873 GCA_965369175.1 uncultured Nitrosomonas sp. | reverse complement strand
TATATTGTTGAACAGTGTTTTGGCACGGCCAAACGCCTATTCGGGATGGGACGCGTCAGCTACTTCGGCACGGCAAAAGTCAACGCCCAAGTTATGCAGAGGTCTTTACTAGATAGAATATTTTTCTTATCTAGGACAGCCCCTTGATTTATTCAACAACGCCCATTTTTAAGCACTGTCCCTAGGTTAATTTAGGCATGTTGCTTATATCGTTTTTCTTCTAGAGACGTATTATTGGCTTGTTGCAAGAAATGAATATATCTAATTCATTAGATATATATGCGTAATGTCATTGGTTTTCCACCAACCAAAACACATGAGAAGATTGATCGGGTTAGGGCGGCAGGATTGGAGATGGCAGCAGCGCACTATTTCTAGTGGGTGATAGGTTGAAATCATCAGCGGCAATGTACCAAAACGAGAGACTGACACGCTTATGCAGTTACCGCCAGGAATCTGGAGTCTGATTACCAGCCAGAGTTTGCCATTGTCTGACATCGCTGCAAAAGCATTGCCGGAAAAACTTTACTAAGCTGAGAAGAGGATATCATGAACATGACGCGTCGTAGATTTATCACTAGCACCAGCGCAGCGCTCGCTGCAGGTGCGTTGGCACCCGGTAGTTCCGGAGCCCAACTTCCTGCATCATTGTCCAGTATGGACGATTGGTCTACAGTGCGCGATCAATTCGATCTGAGTAGGGAATACATTCATCTCGCCCCGTTTTATATCGCCTCACATCCTCGGCCGGTGCGCGCAGCAATCGATAAATACCGGCGCGCCATTGATGAAAATCCCGTTCTGACTGTTGATCCTGCAGTATTTGGTTCCGAGAGTGTAGTCGGCTTGACTAAAACCTCAGTACCTTATCTCACTCAAGTCGTAAGGGAAGCTGCTGCCAGTTATATAGGGGGAAATGCTGAAGATATTGCACTGACGGACAGCACAACAATGGGTCTCGGCCTAGTCTATAACGGCCTTATACTCAAGCCTGGGCAAGAGATGCTGGCTACTGAACATGATTTTTATCCTCATCATGAATCCATCCGCTTCGCTGCAGAACGGACGGGAGCGTCAGTGCGGAAAATTACCTTGTTCGACAGTTTCGAATCTATTTCAGAAGGTGAAATCGTTGCCCGCATCCGCAACGGTATCCGTCCGAATACCCGAACATTAGGCGTTACCTGGGTACATTCTTCCAGTGGTGTCAAGCTTCCCATTCGGGCCATTGCATCTGCACTCGATAAAATCAATCGCAAACGGGATGAACAGGATCATATATTGCTAATCGTCGACGGTGTGCATGGTTTCGGAGTCGAAGATGAAAATGTAGCAGATCTGGGTTGCGATATATTCATTTCAGGAACCCATAAATGGATTTTCGGGCCGCGCGGTACCGGCATCATTTGGGCAAAGAAAGCAGCCTGGGCTCGCATGAGGCCGACTATTCCCAGTTTCATTGCTATTGATTTATGGAATGCCTGGAAAGCAAACCAACTGCCAACAGGATTTACGAACGCAACCTGGATGACTTGCGGCGGATTCAAGCCTTTTGAGCATCAATGGGCAATGGCTGATGCTTTTCAGTTTTTACGTCAAATTGGTCGCAATCGTATTGCCGAACGGACTTATGCACTTAACGACCAGTGCAAAGAAGGGCTGGCTGCCATGAAAGGAGTTAAGCTTTATACGCCCAGGAATCGCCATTTATCGGCGGGGCTGATTTGTTTCGATATTGAAGGCATGCATCCAGAAGCGGTGTCCAAGCGTATGCTCGAGCGCAAGATTATTATGACCAAGACGCCTTATGGACAATCTTATGCCCGTCTAGCGCCCAGCATCCAGTCGTCACCGGAAGAGATCGATAAGGTATTGCTGGAAATTCGGGCATTGGCGACAGCTTGAGCCAGGTGGTGGGTAAAAGCGAAGCATTGCCCACCGGAATTGCTAACAATCGCATCAACTCGGACTATCAATTGCGCTGCGCTTCGTTGTCAATCAATTATACAGGTCGTTAGCCATCGTTGAATCAGAACAGCATCCGCAGGGGACACCATGCCAATAACTGCTCCGACTCCTGACCAGCTTAGGAACATCGCATGCGAGATGGGTTTATCGCTGACCGAAGCCGACGTAGCGTCGTTCATCGCCCTGATGGGGCAGTACATCGACGCCTACAATGAGCTCGACCAGTTGCCCGAAAGCCTGCCACAAGTAAAATACTCGAGGACCTCGGGCCAATGCCCATCGCCCGAGGAGAACCGTTACAACGCCTGGTACTACAAGACCCGCGTCGAGGGTGCAAATCAGGGAAAGCTCAAGGGCAAGAGTGTCGTCCTCAAGGACAACATTATGCTTGCCGGGGTGCCGATGATGAACGGCGCATCGACGCTGGAAGGTTATGTCCCCGATATCGATGCAACTGTCGTCACACGCATTCTGGATGCTGGTGGCACTATCGTCGGAAAAGCCCATTGCGAGTATTACTGCGCCTCCGGGGGCAGCCACACTAACGCTTCGGGCCCTGTACACAACCCATACAGGATAGGTTACTCCTCGGGCGGATCATCATCAGGGTGCGCAGTTCTAATTGCCCTCGGTGAGGTCGACATGGCAATCGGCGGCGACCAAGGGGGTTCCATTCGCATCCCATCCTCGTTCTGCGGCATCTACGGAATGAAACCCACTCACGGATTGGTTCCTTACACCGGGATCATGCCGCTCGAGATCTACATCGATCACACGGGACCGATGACGGCTACTGTTCAGGATAATGCGCTCTTGCTTGAGGCGATCGCCGGGCCGGACGGCTACGACCCGCGGCAGTACACGCCGAAGATCCATCCTTACTCGCAGATGCTGGAGGGTGGCGTCGCTGGATTAAAGATCGCCCTCGTCAAGGAGGGGTTCGGGTACCCAAACTCTGAACCCGACGTCGATGCCAAGGTTCGGAAAGCTGCGGAACTGCTCGGAAAGCTCGGCGCGACCATTACCGAGGTCTCAATTCCCTGGCATCTTCGAGCCCTCGAGCTTTTCACCCCTATCGCTTTCGAAGGATTCACCCAGACGATGATGCAGGGAGATGGCTATGGAGTTAGTCGGCCCGATTTCTACGTGACGAGCCTGATGGATTTTCATCGCGGGTGGCGCCATCGCGCCAACGAGCTTTCGGAGACAGTTAAACTAATGACCCTTTTCGGAACTTACATCCACAAGCGCTATGGCAGCCGGTATTACGGCAAGGCAATGAACCTCACCCGCGAGTTGATTACCGCCTACGACGTAGTTCTAGTTGAGCACGATCTACTTCTGATGCCGACCACACCAATGAAGGCGCAACAGCTACCCGAGCATGATGCACCACGAGAAGAGATCATCAAACGGGCACTTGAGATGATTGACAACACGGCTCCTTTCGACATTTCGCACCATCCTGCCATGGCTGTTCCATGCGGCATGAGTGAAGGCTTGCCGATCAGCATGATGCTAATCGGCAAGCATTTCGATGAACCGACGATCTACCGGGCTGCCTATGCGTTCGAGCAGGCTGGCGATTGGAGGGAAATGTGAGCGGATCGCTGCCCGGGATGCGTTGCATAGAGACAGCAAAAACTTCATCCCCAGGCAGTTGAACAGCAGGCATATCGACTATCCCTGTTGCAAATGAAAATACAGAATCAATGGTGTTCGATAACCATTGGAATCTAGCAACAGCATCCGCGCGTCTCGCACCAAAAGTCCGATCACGACCGAACGCTCCTAGATCCACCGCAGAGCGCATCATTGCTGTAGTAATTCTCGTGCCAGTGGTTGACGGAAATGCCTCCTTTCAGCAATGCTGCTATACCAGCTACATGCGGCGCTGCCGCTGAGCTACCAAAGAACGGCGTTTCAAAACCACTCGCTTCAGAGATGGATGTCCCATCAACAGCCACCAGGTCTGGCTTCTCCCGGATAGCTTGAACCGAAAAAAAAGATCTGCAATGGACCATGCGAGCTAAATGGTTCTATGTCATCATATCCCTCGTCACTCGCATTGATTGCGCCGACCGCCAAGGCCTCAGGAAGTGATGAGTGGCTAAATATGCTTCCTGTCGGCACATGGTACTCTTCGATTTGGAACCCTATTCCAAAAAAATACATCTCAAGCCGGCGTGCTTCGCCCTTGTACAAATTTACTGCTACTTGCACGTTAACCGATTCTAAAGAAAGATTCCCATAGAAAATCACCTCTCTCGGATCGTCATCACCATCCTCTCTCTCCGCGCCTAAAGCCAGCAGACGTGTGGGAGGGTCATCAAAAAGAAGTAGATCATCAATCGGTTAAATAATTAAATATCTACCAGAGTATTTTTTATCCAATAAGAAAACAATAAGGAAATAACCTATTCTTGGCTTGAACATAAAATAAAAGTGCAGCGGCATCATGTGCTAATATTACTTTTTTAGTTAATCGCCATATCCATCTATTCCTTGTAGAATATAGTACCTACATGCAAGATTCAGAATAAGCAGATAGTTCCCGTGTGAGTGCCCCTATTCGTGGCATTGTGGTCAATATAATAGCAATCAGAACGATTACAACTCAATGCGGCATTTCATCCTCCGTATCAGATCTTTCTGCAGCAGCCTCTTTGTCAGCCATCGCATGAAACCGGCTAATCTCAATGGGATTACATAAACCTCCTGATTTTTTGTGATATGACGTCATTTAAAACCGCAGGTGGGCCTTCTGAATTTTTATATACTTAATCCCACTTTCGTTGCTATCCAAAACACGTAAGCCATGTATTCTTTACCCATGAGTTCAATATTCCTTCCAACATTGCTCATTTTTATGGACAGTCAATTATCACAAAGCTGTACATTAATCATACTGTTATTAACTATTCGGTTCGTCCTCATTTATCTCATCAAACGTAATAGTGCAATTTTGACTGAGAGACAACGGCAATGGGTTGCGCGTGCTAAAAGTTTCACCTGGTTAATCATCCTCGTTGGATTATTCAGTATCTGGTGGCCAGAATTAAGTAATTTCGCGCTTTCAATTGCAGCGGTCGCTGTCGCATTGGTTATCGCAACAAAAGAACTCATACTGTGCTTTAGTGGCGCATTGATGCGTGCGGGCTCGGGTGCCTTTTCTATCGGAGACTGGGTTGAAGTCGGCCCACATAAAGGAGAAGTTATTGATTACAACATATTTTCCACAACACTGCAGGAATTGGATAAAACACCAAATCATTATGAATTTACAGGCAAAACAATTCTGATCCCCAATAGCCTGTTTTTATCAGAACCAGTCAAGAATTTGAATTTCTCTAAACGATATGTATTTCATCGTTTTGATATTGTTATTGAACCGGGCATACATGTATTGGATCTGCATGACTGGATTGTTGAGGAAATCAATGCATTTTCCTCCGAATTCTATGAAGTCGCCAAACGTTATAATGCTTTTATAGAAAAACGAACCGGCGTGGATATCCCCGGTGCCGAACCACGCGTTATTATCAGTACCAATGAACTGGCCAAACGCGTCATTACAGTCATTGTTTTTTGCCCCTCTGAGAAAGCAACACCATTAGAACAACATATCACCCTTGGGGTGCTGGAGCAGATCTACCGACGGTATTGATCGGCAACCAGGATGCTTGTTTTGCCCTGCGGGTGCCGTATTTGTAAAACGATCATAATCAGAAGAAGAACAGCGCATGTACATATTTTCTTAGATGTTTAGTCCCACCTTGTAATGGTATGGATTAATGATAAATCGCCCTGGCTCGTTTTGTCAGCATTTTGAGACAGGCCCATAAATGAGGTGGTACCGCAAAACTGGACAAATTGTTAAGCTCTGATATGAGATAAATAGAGAG
>CBDUPR010000072.1:0-6015 GCA_965369175.1 uncultured Nitrosomonas sp. | reverse complement strand
TCATTACCAACGTCGAATCGGTTATATTTGAATGGTTGCGTGACGCCAGTCACCCCGACTTTAAAGCTTTATCCCGTCTGCTGCGCTGATTTGATAACGCGCTTGAGGTATCATTAGCGCAGATTCAACAACGCATCTCTTCATGCCACAAACTCACAAACCAACCTTTCAGGTAAAAAACTTTCTCGCGCCAAAATACTGGTTCACCTGGTTGGGGCTGGTTATTTTGCGTTTGAGTACCTATCTGCCGTATGCCTGGATCTTAGGTCTAGGTCGTGGTCTTGGCTGGCTGGGCTTCTATTTATTACCACAGCGCCGACGCATCACGCGAACCAACATTGGGCTTGCTTTTCCCGAGCTGGACAAAAAGACCCGGCAAAAACTGGTACGACAGAATTTCTGTTTCGCTACACAAGCGGTATTTGAATCCGCACTGGCATGGTGGGCATCCGAACAAAGACTGAAATCACTGGTACGGGTTGAAGGACTCGAGCATGTTGATGCGGCCCTGGAAAAAGGAAAGGGTGTAATTTTACTCGGTGGTCATTACACCACCCTGGAAATGGGAGGCCGCCTTGTCGCGTTATATATCAAGGGATTTGGCACCTATAAACGGGCGCATAATCCCCTGTTTGAGGCCGTCATGGCCGGTAATCGGCAACGTTATTTTGCCGGATTGATCCGCAGTACCGATATGCGCAGCATTCTGCGTCGACTAAAAGATAACAAGGTAATCTGGTATGCCCCCGATCAGGATTTCGGCATCCAGCATTCAGTTTTCGCTCCTTTTATGGGAGTACCAACCGCGACATTGACCATTACCGCACGACTGGCAGAACGTTCAGGCTCGCAGGTACTACCGTTTTATTCGGAACAACTTGCTGGTAACAAAGGCTATGTATTACGTATTGCACCACCATTACAAAATTATCCTTCAGATAACGACATCGTTGATGCCACAACCGTGAATCAGGCCATTGAAGACCAGGTCCGGCGTGCGCCAGCGCAATACCTATGGGGCCACCGCCGTTTCAAAACCCGTCCCCATGGTGAAGCGTTATTCTACAAACCACGACGTGACTCAAGCCTTCGAAAGTACAGCCTGCTGCTGGGACTAGCGGCTACGCCGGTGATCTTCTATACCGCCTGGCAGGCCTGGCGACACAAGGACTGGCATCACCTAACCGAACGCCTGGGCCTCGCAAACTACACCCGGGGGCCATTTGATATCTGGCTGCATGCCGCCTCGGTCGGTGAAATTAATGCCGTAGTCCCCTTGGTTGAACTGATCACCCGACGGCATCCCCATTTATCAATACTCTTCACCGCGAATACGCCGACTGGCGGTATAACCGCGCGCAACAAGTTACCGGCCAAGGTGATTTTTCACTATCTGCCGATAGACTGGCAATTCGCGGTTGAGCGTTTCGCGGCACAGGTTAAACCACGCGCTGTACTGATTACCGAAACCGAGGTTTGGCCCAATCTTTATTTGCATTGTTTTCATAAAGGTATCCCTCTTACTATTATAAATGGCCGGCTTGCCGATAACACACTGTCAAAAGCAGCCTGGATAAGACGGGTTTATTGCCGGGCACTGGAAGAGGTGTACTGGATCCTGGCGCGCTCTGAACAGGATCGCGATAACTTTGTCGCAATGGGTGCCAAAGACCAATACATGAAGGTTATCGGTAATATTAAATTCGCAGCCACTGGCCAGGATAAACCTAAGCCCTTTGCTGCAAGTCGACCTTATGTATTGGCCGCATCTACCCGCGATGGTGAAGAGCGCATGATTGCCGAATGCTGGAACCAGCTTGCCCCTGAAGATCATTTTCTCATTATTGTGCCACGGCATCCTAAGCGACTTCCTCATATCCTGCGGGAATTGAAACCACTTGATTTAAAATTGGCGACCCGCAGCAAAAATGAAGTCATCACGGAACAAACGCAGATTTATCTTGCGGATACTTTTGGCGAGCTCAATCAGTTTATCAATGGGAGTCAGTTCGTGATCATGGGCGGATCACTCAAACCTTTTGGTGGCCAGAATATTCTGGAAGTGGCCCGTGCCGGGAAAGGTGTGATTTTCGGACCTCACATGGACAACTTCAGCAATGAAGCCGCGCTGTTTCTGCAGCACAAAGCCGGACTGCAAGTACAAACCGAAGCCGATCTCAGTGCCGCTATCGCCAGATTATTAAGTGAACCGGAAAAGGCTAATGCCCTGGGAGCAAACGGCCTGTCTCTAATGGCGGAAGCCGGCGACATGGCCGAACGATACCTGACGGAACTCGAAACGCTATTGCCGGTATTTCAGTCCGACGTCGCCAGCGAGTAACCCTCGAGCAGGGCCTGCCAATCGGAGGCTGTAAAATACAAACTATCAGCACGGCTTTGCAGTTTCAGTAATGAACGTTTCAAACGTTGCAAATTGGCCTGCTGCCAATGACGAGCTGGCCGTCGCAGGCGGCCGCGATCAAAATCAATTAGAAAAATCTGCTTATTTTCATTAAGTAATACATTATTGGCATTGAGATCAGCATGCCAGACACCCCGCCGATGAAACTGCCGAATCATTCTTCCCAGCTCCTGCCAGGTTTCTTCTGACTGTGCATGCAGCTCCAGTTCCTCGGCCAGCGTTGCTGCGTGAGGGATGCGCCGGGTCATAATATCCGCGCTATACAGTATTCCATGTCGCACTACTTGCACCGCAACCGGTTGTGGCACCGGCAAGCCCATTTGCTGCATTCGCGCCAACAGATGCCACTCACGCCAGGCCCGGGTTCGCCGCAGTCCGGTCCAGACGTATTGATCGGGTGTTACTCGGGCAATCATTCCACCCCGTCGATAATGTCGCAGGACGTAGTCTTTATCAGCATACTGAATGAAAAAGGTGGTGCCACGCCCTTCTGCGAATCCCATAATGGCATCCTGTGAAGCCCAGTAATCGGCATCAAAACCAAGCAACTCGGGATTTTCAACGTAGTCCGCATCGTATAGGATGTAACGATTATCTTTTTTGACTTCAACCGCTTTCATTAATGACCTTACCTTTAACTTCACCGCCCACCAGTCTTTGCATCCTGCGCATGTCTGCCGTTGGTGACATTTGTCATACCTTACCGATCATCCGCACCCTGCAGCAAGTCTGGCCCGATACCAAACTTACCTGGATCATCGGCAAGCCTGAACATACCCTGATTGGCGATATTCCAGGCATCGAGTTTATCATCTTTGACAAGGCAAAGGGATTTGAAGCCTATCGCGAGTTGCGCAAACAGATGAAGGGTCGACACTTTGATGTGCTCTTGCACATGCAAATGTCTTTACGCGCCAGTCTGGCAAGCATGCTGGTGCCGGCAAAGATTCGTCTGGGTTTTGATAAACAACGCGCTAATGACCTGCAGTGGTTATTCACCAATGCACGTATTGCTCACAAGCCAAAACAACATGTGGTGGATAGTTTCTTTAGCTTCCTCGAGGCACTGGGAATTCATCAAAGAGCGCTGGTGTGGAATATCCCGATTCCGGTTTCAGCAATAAACAAGGCAGATAGTCTTCTGCCTCAGGAACCATTCATGGTAATCAGCCCCTGTTCCAGCATGGCCTATCGGAACTGGAATGTAGAAGGTTATGCCGCCATTGCCGATTATGCGTTCGATAAATATTCGCTGCACACCGTTATCACGGGCGGGCCGACTGATATTGAGTGTGATTATGCTAAAAAGATTTGTGATTTGACCAGGTCCAAACCGTTGAATCTTGTAGGCGAAACATCCTTAAAAGAACTGCTCGCTATTTTAAGCAGGGCGGTGGTAGTAATAGCGCCGGATTCCGGACCCGCCCATATGGCAACTGCAGTGGGGACATCCGTAATAGGACTGTATGCTTCCACCAACCCAGACCGTGCCTGTTCGTACATGAATCCAGAACTGGTAGTAAACCGTTACCCGGATGCTATTTTCGACAAATATGGAAGACCTATTGAAGAAGTCCCGTGGGGAGCCCGAATTCGCGAGTCCGGCACCATGGATCGAATTAGTATCGGTGACGTCCAGGCCATGCTGGATCATTTCATGGTGGGCACTTCGGTCTGATTCATAAACCTCTAACCACCATAAGTGCTTAGCAAGTAAAAATGATGGCATTTGCGAGTGTCATTAATATGGTAAGATCCTTGTCAACGAAATATGACCATTACAAAATGTATCAGATGCTCCGGCTTCATCCCTTGTAATCATTCACAACAACTACAGACAACCTAATAATCATCACACGTCAATGAGATAATTTTGATGAAGCTCTGGATAGAAGCAAATACCTGGCAATCTAGAAAGGCAATAGCCAAATTAGCCCCTCTTGACTTCGCCAACATCAACAGCATCGCCGTCATCAAGCATGCCGCATTTGGTGATATGCTGTTACTGCGTCCCTTCCTGATCGAATTACGCACGGCCTTTCCTGAGGCCAGAATTACCTTAAGCGTTATCAGCCATTATCTGCGTGGTGTGCCAGAAGACCTGGTTGATCGTGTCCATGTGGTCCCCAGCACTAAAGAAAAAAAAGGAATTCGCTACGCCTTCAACACCTATAAAGAATTAGGTCCCCATGACCTCCTGTTTGATCTGACAGCCAGCACACGATCCTTTATCTTAAGCCTGATAACCAAGGCAAAATTCAAGATTGGTTTCCAATACCGCAGCCTGCACAAGTTCATTTATGACATTGCTATTCCACGCTCAGCCTACCGCTTCGAAGCCAGCACGTTCCTCGAACAACTTTGCCCATTGGGTGTTGATTATGAATGGCCACCCCAGTTTGATATGAAAGTCAGTCCCGCCAGGCGTGAAAAACCCTATATTGTCTATTTTCCAACCGCTTCCTCTCCGGCCAAATCATGGCCAGCTGAAAACTTTAGTATTTTAATCGGGAAAATGGCAGCAGAATTGCCACATCATGAACATATCATCCTGTCCGGTATTTCCGAGTGGGAAAAAGTCGTTGCTGACGATATCATGGCGAGCTTGTCTGAAATTGGAAATATCTCTCAACTGGAGGCCGGGCCTGACGATTATGCTCTACTGAAGGGTGCAGCCTTACTTGTTAGCAACGATACAGGGATACGACACTTAGGAATAGCTCTTGGCACTACTACAGTGTGTATCTTCTTTTTGATCCCTCCTTATCGCTATTGGCCCAGATATGGACGGCATCAGGTCGTTTATAATCAGGATGCAAGTATGCCGAATTGGCAAGCAGTGGCAATAGCAATGCAAAGAGCATTGAAGGATATCGCTGACTGACACCCGATAATCTCGGTAGAAATAATAGTATTATTGACTTAAATTTAGGAAAAAATTATGAAAATCGCTGTCGTTGGCTCTGGCTATGTAGGACTTGTCACAGGCGTCTGTTTCGCCGAACGTGGCAATAGCGTCACTTGCGTGGACATTGATGAAAACAAAATTAACATGTTGAAAAACGGCAAGCCACCTATCTATGAACCCGGTTTAGATGAGCTAGTAAAAACTAACGCCCAAGAAGATCGGTTATTTTTTACCACCAACCTTGCCGAGGCCATGCAAACCGCCGAAATCGTATTCATTGCTGTTGGCACACCACCGGGTGAGGACGGCTCAGCGGATTTACAGTATGTACTGGCCGTCGCAAAAGAAATTGGCCAGCATATGACCGACTACTGCATTGTCGTTGACAAATCAACGGTGCCTGTAGGAACAGCTGATAAAGTCAAGGCTGTTATTCAGGCTGAGCTGGATAAACGTGGAGTAAATATCGAATTTGATGTGGTCAGTAATCCCGAGTTTCTAAAAGAAGGGGCAGCTATTGATGACTTCATGCGACCCGACCGCGTCGTCGTTGGGACTAATTGCGAGAAAGCAGCAAAAGTGTTGCAAAACCTGTATCTTCCCTTCATGCGCTACCATGAAAATATCATTATCATGGGTGTGCGTGATGCCGAAATGACTAAGTATGCGGCTAATTCCCTGCTCG
>CBDUPR010000071.1:0-6276 GCA_965369175.1 uncultured Nitrosomonas sp. | reverse complement strand
AGCCCGGTTCACCCCAGCCGAAATTATCGAGGAATACCAGAACAATATTGGGTTTCCCCTGCGCAATAGCCATGGCGGGATGAATGGCAGCCAACAGTGACAGGATCAAGATGAAAAGTCTTCCTGAGTTTTCCATACTCATGTCTTTTGTCTCCACAGCCGAGCTTGAGGGTTACCCGTTATTCTTATACCGTTATTCTTAATACAGGCCTCTTTGACTGTCTATCCACATTACGTCACGGTGGTGATGAATCGTGCATCTGGCATGCTTGGTTTCAACTGTCTTCTCTATGCAAGATACTGAGATCAAAATCTGTAGGTAAATGAAGATATAAAGTTGCTCCGTGAACCGCCAAACCCGGCTTCGGCCATTGCACTCCATTTTTTTGAAATATTCCAGTTGAAGCCTATCAGGTAATTCCATTTGTCTTTGTTGGACTGGTCCACCTGATAGTCGATCGTCGTGGTATCACCGATCTCCGGAACACCCGAGTCGGGGGTATCAAACGTGTACTGGCCAGTGACTACATTTGTCGAATCCAGGTAAGTTGCTCCGATATAAGTGGACATAGCCCCCCAGCTTCCGATATCACTGGTCACACCTATGCGCGGCGATATATTAAACGCTTCGGCTTCTTTATCATCATTGAGGTAAGTCCATGTGTACGAGACGGGCAAGGCGACAAACATATTTTTCCAACCCGTGGCCAGGGTGAAGCCCGCTGTATAGCTCTCACCCTCATACGAAGTGTTAAAATCTCCGATTAACGTACGCTGACACATGTTCGGTTCCAGAGCCCCGCCATTACATCGCGCACCCAGGCCGAGATAGTTCATTAGATCGGCCCCCTGGACGACTACCGGTACGTTTGCACCGCCGTCCACATATCCAACTGAGGCAAATAGATTCATAAACGGAAATAACCAGGCATCTAATTTAACCTGCAACGTGGTGCTGTCTACTGACGTTCCCGCGAAGTCAACAATAGGAATATCTTGTAGCGGGCCGTCAGTTAAAGAGATCGCAAGATTGTCCAGGTTCATATCCTGGCGCATAGCTACTGGAATGATTGATATACCAAATGGTTTGGGCAAGTCATAGCCGAGATCTATGACTTTTTGCGCTAAAAATGGTAATGCTCGATCCCATTCTCTCCCCTTTACCGGTGTAGGGCCTGTTCGCTTCACCGGAAAAGATAATATAGACGGCGGTTCAACGTCCGGCACCGTGACGAACATGGCGCTTGAGGTCGCCAGCCAACGGCCTTCTTGCTTTTCCAGGGTGGTTAAGTCGGTAGAAATAACGGATGGTGCATCAAGCCCGGGATATTGCGTCTCAACAACGGTCACGCAATACGCCGTAACATCTGCAATTTGGCAATTAATATTCTTGGGAATAGCAAGGAGGCCATAGTCTGTTAAGCCACTCTCTTCGATCTTTTGTTGAATACGCCGTATGGACTCATCCGCATCAATCAGTTCAATTGTCTCTGCAGTAGCACTCAATAACAGGACAGCGTCGTCTGCTAAAAGATTTCGAAGACGATCGTAGTCTGGACTAGACCCGGCCTCAAACGACATTAAGCGGTAAAATTCCGCAATCACTGCTTCGGGACTGTCGTCGCCCACCTCAGTAGCACTTGTTGCCATTGCATGTTGAGAGATGAACATGCACAGCGTGAGCATTACTAATAGTCGAATGTACATCGGCTTATATCTTAATTTTATCTCAGATTAGAATGCGACGAGCGTGGGCGAGTTGCACCTGTACCTGTCTCCGTTAACAAGTCTCCACCAAGGAATGTCAAAGAACTATCCACATTGCGTCAAAATTCTCGTTGGGATACGTTTTCTTGAAGTGTCAACTTCACACAACTTGAATTTACCTCCCGGCGCCCAATCCACAAGTTCGGTTTATATTTTAAGTCAAATAAATACATCAGAATCTAAAATCAAGCCCCAAGGCAACGCCGTCATACCCGTAATCGACTTCTGTTATTAGATCGGGCTCGTCAATATCCACGTTCCCCACGAAGTAAGTAAGACCAAAGGTTAGTCCAAGCGATTTGTTAAATTGGTATTTCGCCCGCACGGTCGTATCAACAATCAACGCTGAGACGCCCTGATAACTGCCACTGACTATTGATACTCTCGTTCCCAATGCCCATCGTCTTGTAAAGTTAGACCAGGCGTCAATGCTAAATATCGGTAACGGTGCGAACACACCTGTCTCCGCGTTATAACTGTTCCGCAACACCGGGTCACCTTCCACGCTAATTTCACCCTCAGCGTTAAGCCCATATTTCAAATCCAGAGCATAAATGCCAAACGAGGCAAACAAGCTATTTCTTTCATCTTCGAATAACGTGTAGTTATAGGCAAGGTAATAAAATGCGGTATCGTCGGTTAATGTTATCCTGGCTTGCGCCCCTGCATTGACAGTTATATCACCCAGATCCAGGTCCCTGTTCTCGTCAATTTGAAACAGTGTTGATTCGCGTTTGATTTGAAAACCGGAAAACAAAATGCCATGCCGTTTGCTAAAACGGTAGAGCCCATAAAATACCGGGAAAGTATCCGTCTCATCCAATCCAAGCGTACCTTCTCCATCAATAAAGACACTGCGTCCCGAACTCTTTTCTATAAATTTGAAGCTGGTGTCGAATCGCACCAGCCCCGCGCCGATACCCAGAACCACTGGGCGAGCAGGTTTTTCAAATGATTCACCGGCATCTTCACTGGACCAGCTGATATTGCTGCACGCCAAGAACGATAGTGCGATCAGTAGTCCAGATACACTTTTGCTCATGACTCCAGCAATTCGCAATTTAGTTTTCACTTTACTCAACCCGCCGTGATATCAGCCGATCTAAGCTTTCGCCGGGACTTTTGAATTTCAACCAGACCAGTATCCACATAACCGCGTCAATGTTCATCGTAATTACCAGTTTTCTAAGTCAGCGTGGCAGTACGTAGTAGTAGCAAACTTATATATAATTTAGCGGCACCGACTACCAACCCGAATCCCAGTCTTAGGTCTGCTTGTGAAAAAAGTAGCAGGTCATCTTGATAGGACTGATAATGAATGGCACACCTAACTGGAACCCGGATAAGTACTCAACCGCATCACTACCACGCCTGTCCAACCGTAATATAGCCATAGCTTTCTTCCGGGCCACGGGCGACATCTACGCCTAACCATAAGCCCAGATCTTGCATTAAAAAATAACGGATCCCAGCACCACCGGCAACGATGTTATCTTCGGTTGCAAACGCTGGGGCGTCGCCACCCACTTGACCTGCTCCACCAAAACCCACAACTGCCCAACGCGGCAGGAAATTCCAGCGAGCCTCTGCTTCAATCACAGCTGTATTTTTCCCCTGGTAACGCAAGGCGGGAATGCCGCGCATACTGACCCAGGGATACGCATAAAACGGTGCCCGACCATCCACCGCCGATGCATCCAGGCGTAATCCAAGCACAAGCTTGGGATGCAACTGATGAAAGGACAGCAGCTTGATTCTTCCCTTCCAGTAGTTAAAGTCGCCGCCAAAACCCTCGTCAAACCGCCAGACATCCAACTGCATAAGTCGACCGTGGTTAGGTGTAAACACATTATCTCGCCCATCAAACGTTAAGGCCGCGGCAAGTCCGTTATTGCTTGAACTGCTTTCGTTTAAATCGACTTCTGTACCCGGAATTCTTCTATCGAAAACTGATTCTGTTCTTAATATGAGCAGCTTGGCACCCAGAAAAAAGCGACTGTTTCCCAAGCGGTATTTGAGGTCCTGGTATAACGCGGCCCCTTTAAGGTTAAAGTCAAACGGATTGTCCAGAACATAAAATTCGGAATTCAAATCAGTATAAGCTATACCGCCGGCATAGCGAATAGTGTCGTTACGCCACGAAGCCGAGTGGGCCGCGCCAGCCGCCCATGTACCATTATCCGTATATCCACCCGCCACACCCGTGATTGTAGGTGGAGGCTTCTGACCACTGCGCCCCGATCCGAGTGAATCTAGCGTTTGCAGAGATGGCATTGCTTCTGTTTTCTTCTTCTCAGGGTGGAAATAACCCACAGCCGCTCCCAATCCGTAACCGATAGCCGGTTCAGTAATGAAAATCGGAATCGGCAACCATCTACCACGTGACTTGTCAGCAGGCTTTGCTGCAGAAGTTTCCTGTTTGGATTTGTCCGGCAACTGTTCACTCGCTGCATGCGCTATAATTGCATGTTGCGAGATGGATACATATAACGCAAGCACTACTAATAATCGAATAAACATAAGCTTAAGTATTAATTTAATGACTTGGATTCGAACACTACGAGCTTTCAGTAATCACTACCACACCGTCTGCAACTACAATATTCCTCTCCGTGATATCGGATTAACGATCGACATTTCACTTTTTTAATCGAGCCAACCTCTAATTTTAAAGTAGAGAAACATACCAAGGGCTATCAGCAACATACAGATAATGACAATCGGATAACTCCAGACGAATTGCAGCTCAGGCATGTTCTTGAAATTCATGCCATAGATGCCAGCGATTAATGTAAGCGGCATAAAGATCGCTGACAGAATCGTCAAAACCGCCAAACGGTGATTGGTTTTTTCCTGTTGGTTGGTATTGTAACGTTGGCTTAAATCATAGATGGTCTTGTCCAGTCTTAACGTGGCTTGAGATGCGGCTGAGGCATTGGCACTCGCTAATTCAAAATACGTTGAGAGCCCGGTAAAACTAAAGAATGATGTTTCAAGGGCTCGCAACTGCTCGAAGCATGTTACTTGCCCATTGGCGAGAGTATCATAGATGCGTAACTGGCTTTTTAAATCGCGAATCTCATCGGCTTCAACATTGTCCGGATCTTTATCCATCCGCTCATCCAGTTTGAACGCTGATGAACGTAACTGCCCCACCATTTGATTAACTTTTAACGACTCTCGTGCCAGCAAAATGCTAAGCAATGCCGGCGTGGAAGCCGACGTTAGCTTTAACTGGGATTTTAGAACTTCAACAATTGGATCAGCGCCTGCTATTGGGTCGCTATACATGGTGATCACTAGATCCTTAAGACACAGAATGGAGATATAGTGATCGAATGCTTCTGTTTCTGTAGCTGACTCTGAAGGTAATCCACAAACTGGCACTTCAAAAAATATCTCGTCAGTGAGCGGCACAACAACGCTTGATTTTCTTTGATTTACACACAAATTAATCGCCAGGTCCGAGACGTTCAATTCCTTGAGCCAATTTCCCAACTTGTCTGCAGAACACTCCAGAACATCGACAAAAAAAAGACCCCTTCCCTGCTGCCAGGGCTCGATAAAGTCTTCGGAAGTTTCCTCTACGGTGCAAGCATCTTCAATTATTTTATAGGCGTTGATCTTCATGGCGGCCTCCTTGTCTCAATCACTTCGGCACTGGGGTAAGGAATGGACTCATCCGTGTCAATCAGACCAATTGTCTCTGAAGTAGCACTTGTTGCCATTGCATGTTAAGAGATGGACACACACAACGTAAGCACTACTAAAAATCGAAGAAACATTATTGGAGTTGGCCGGTTCCGTATTGATGGATTACAGCACCTTTAACGACAGCGAGTATCCACCATCAAATCTTGGCAGTATATCCACATTGCGTCATGTGCATTACGCAACCCACTGAATTCAGATGAATATGTGAAAGAAACGTATTATCTGCTATTGCGTTTTAGCAGGGATTCTCTGGCTGACTCGCCGAAATGCTGCTTGTACTCGACAGAGAAGCGTCCAATATGTGTAAAACCATTTTGCAACGCGATTGAAGTAACGGACACCTCATCAGGTTGCGCCGATGACAGTGCTCTATGTGTAGCATTCAGACGTATCATTTTCAGGTAGTCTGTAATGGTAATGTCGAAATACTGCCTGAAACACCTTTGCAGTGTCCTGACCTCTTTTTCTGTTGCTCGACACAGGTCTTCGATACGGACAATTTCGTGGTAGTTTTCTTCGAGGTACGCCTGCACCTGCTTCGCTATGTCAATTTTGGCTTGCTTCCTACAAATAACCTCGGGGCGCTCAGAACCAGAGGAATAGCCAGCCCAGATAATCATTTGCGCGAGCAGATTAGCCATTTCTTCATCGCTTGTTGCCACACCAACCATGATCTGGTTTATTGCATCCCGCATTCTATGCAGCTGCTGGGTATCACCTTTCCGTATAGACACTCCTTTCGGTTGCGCGCATGACGGGCAAAGTACCTGTGTCAATTCAGCGTATTTTGATTTG
>CBDUPR010000070.1:0-6508 GCA_965369175.1 uncultured Nitrosomonas sp. | reverse complement strand
GCCATGTTAGAGCTTAATTTATCTTCAGGTTGTCTAGTTAATCGGGGCCACTTCAGTGCGCCACTTGGGAAAGTCACCGGGCAGGGCGCGCCATTGGCAGCCCGTGCACAGCAGGTACAGCACCGCGCAGAATACTTCGTGCAGATCTACTTGACGTGGCGCTGTCCTTTTGCGGGCACTTTCCAGCAAAGGCCTGATAAGCTCGAACTGCTCCGGCTTGATATCACTTGGATAATCTTTTCTCATCTTCCAATCTTCTCATAATTCAGAGACTCTGAGCAGGTTCTCAGAGCTTAACAACTTGTCCAATTTTGCGGCACCACTTCAGCGTTATCTCAGCTGGCTTGAGCTACTAAAAAAGAACCCGAGGACAAAGGTAGGAATGGAGTAGCTCCTCGGGTTTGGGAGTATGAGAAAATTGCAATTACAGTTTTCTAAACGGTCAAAACTGAGAAATCTTTAGAATTAATTCTGGGTCCTGAGAGTTTATTTAACCCGTAGCTTAATTTAAAAACATTATCCCTAATCTTATCCGTTGAAATTAATGCTATTATGGATTTGATTATTAACAATAATTTGACTGAGGAAGCGCACCTAGCTGAGAAAAATTCTTCCTTGATATGTATTATTGAAATTGCAGTCATTTTGACTCGCTTTCCACCATCAGCAGCGCCTCAATTGACAAAACTGACAAGAAAAAATAAAAAAAGAGGATTAACTGTTAGCTAATCCTCTTTCTTATTTCATTTGGTAGGCCGTGCGAGATTCGAACTCGCGACCAACGGATTAAAAGTCCGCTGCTCTACCAGCTGAGCTAACGACCCGAAGCGCAGCATTATACCGATTCAAGGCACGATATAAAAGCCTTGTCTGATTTAAAAATAGCAATTTAGTATAAAACACTCACTTTTAAATTATTAAAACCCTATATTAGTTATTTAAATTAAGATGTTATAAATAACAAAAAATATTACCGATAACGCTATTTATCACGGTTTATAAATAACATAAAGCAATGACGCTACGAAATAAGGCTTCTGTGAGAGTGTGTTTTATCACAATTAAGTAAATAAAAGAAAGATCTCTCATTATTGATTTTCTATTTGTTAAGTGATTCTTACAATCGGTATAATCCACGCTTAATACTTAAACAAGCAAATTATCGATGATCAACAGTTCTTCTCTTGACGAAGAAAGCCTGTCTGTCTAACATGATCATGAAGAACGTAACGCATCTGCACAACCTGATGAAGCTTGCTCAATCGATCACAAAGCTAACGCCGCCCAGGACGTGGTTTTCACGCAGCATTATCCGGTATTACGTGCGGCCAAATCGGATAAATAAATGATGAATAATGAACAGTTAATTATACAAGTCAGAGAAAATTACTTGTCACGGTAAGTATCACGCTTCATAGAAAACGGGTATTTGTACAAGTGTGCCATGTTACTTGATCTAATTGCCCATTTTTTCTAACGAATCTATGATATGCCCCATATCCGTTCACACTGGTATTTTGAAAATACCCCTCATTTATCTAATAAATCGTATAAAGATCGGAGCTATCAGAGCAATGGAATCAAATAATGAAATTAAAAAAATCTTAGCCCCAGAATTACAGACATCGGCCTGGCTCAATACACCTCAACCGTTGACACTCTCTTCACTTCGCGGAAAAGTGGTTGTTATGCATGCATTCCAGATGCTTTGCCCTGGTTGTGTACAATCTGGTATCCCACAGACACAACGAGTATATGATGAATTTGATCCTGCACAAGTTGCGGTAATTGGGATACATACCGTTTTCGAACATCACGCTGTTATGGGCCGAGATGCATTAGAAGTATTTGCTTACGAATATCGATTACGCTTTCCAATTGCAATTGATAAGCCTGACGACCAGCAGGCTATACCCCATACGATGCGCTTATATCGCATGCAAGGTACACCGACACTTATTTTAATTGATAAAACAGGACATCTCCGGCTACATAAATTTGGCCATGTCAGTGATCTTATACTGGGTGTATCAATCGGAACATTACTTGCGGAGGAAATGGAAACAACTGAAACGATATCATCGACAGCGCAAGAAGACACAACCAAGGCCGGTCATAAGGATTGTGATGAGAATGGCTGCCATATTTGATTGATGACAGAGGTTACGTTACGTTATAGTTAGTAGATTCAACAGACTGCTTAGAAATTGTTTTTCCAGTTACGTAATTCAGTAAACACACTAACTGGATCAGACAATGTTCTTCCAGCATGAATACTCGTATTATTGATAACATCTTTCTGATTGCAACGTAAAAATGGATTAGTTGCTTTCTCCATGGCTAAAGTTGTTGGCAGCGTGGGCATATCTTGGTTGCGTAGTGCTTCGGTTGCAACCTCAAGTTTTAATAACGCTGTATTTTCAGGTTCAACAATCCTAGCAAAACGTATATTATCCAATGTATATTCATGAGCGCAATAGACCAGTGTTTTATCAGGCAAACAAATCAGCTTTTGTAGTGATGCATACATTTGCTCCGCTGTACCTTCAAAAATTCGTCCGCATCCGCAGGCAAACAATGTATCGCCACAAAATAGTAAATTTGTTTTATCCGAGGCATAATAAGCAATATGCCCTGCTGTATGACCGGGAATGCCGAGTACTCTAAGACTGAGTGACAGTTCATCCAGATAAATTGTATCGCCTTCCCAGACCGGGTGAGTAAGATTTGGAATCAACTCATTTTTCGGGCCATAGACAGGCACCGAAAGCTTACTTAAAAGCATAGCATTACCACCAACATGGTCATGATGATGATGCGTATTTAATATAGCAATCATCTGTAAATTATTATGTTGCAAATAATCAAGCACTGGCACGGCATCACCGGGATCGACTATAGCAGCATGGCATTGATTATGTATGACCCAGATATAATTATCTTTAAAGGCTCGAACAGGATAAATAGTTAACATAATATTCCTTGATGATCAGTTTATTAATTAAACCTTTAGATTCCAGAAACTTCTAATTATTAAAAGTGGCGGTTTGTATTTTATTTCTAATTCCAATCAATTGTAATTGCTTTATTTTCTAATACCAGTACATCAGCTATGTCTGCACAAAATGCACAGCAATGGTTCGAAACTTCACTTGGAAAATACTTATTAGCTCATGAACAAAGCTATTTTGATCAGGCGGTAGCCAATATATTTGGCTATAATGCGATACAAATCGGATTACCTCAATTCAATTTCCTACGCTCAAATCGTATGCCATTACAATTCTCGGCAGGAACTGATTGCGGCGCGTCTTTACGCGCTGCCGCTGATTTCCTGCCCATTGAAAGTGGCAGTATGGATCTGGTTATTATGCCACATGTTCTTGAATTTAATGAAAACCCGCATCAGATTCTACGCGAAGTGCATCGAATATTAATTCCAGAAGGCCACGTTGTCATTTCCGGATTTAATCCATTGAGCCTCTGGGGTGCAAATCGCTATTTTAAACGCGCCAGAAGTGATTTTCCTTGGTGCGGGAATTTTATTGCGCTATCAAGACTTAAGGATTGGCTAAAATTGCTTGATTTCGAGATGACAGGCGGACGATTATGTTGCTATAGCCCCCCATTCAAGCGAGAAAAATGGCGGACGTATTTTAATTTTATGGAGGCAGCAGGGGATCGCTGGTGGCCAATATCTGGAGGGGTTTATTTTCTACAGGCTACAAAGCATATGCACGGAATGCATATTATTAAGCCTGGATGGAAAAATGCACTGGCTGGAAAAAAAAGAATCGTACCAGCCGCACAAAGATTCAAGGACAATAGCATTGAAGAAAGACTGCACATAAATGGGCATAATCAAATTAATTCAGATAAGTAATGAAATTACAACATGCTAAAGTAGTAGAGATATTTACGGATGGCGCCTGCAAGAACAATCCTGGTATAGGTGGTTGGGGCGCATTATTAAAATATGCCGATTATGAGCAGGAAATTTTTGGTGGTGAGATGCTGACAACTAATAACAGGATGGAGCTGCTTGCAGCGATTCGTGCATTAGAAGCATTGAAATACCCATGCAGGGTACAATTACATACCGACTCTCAATATGTACAAAAGGGCATTAGTGAGTGGATTAATTCCTGGAAAGAACGAGGGTGGCGTACAGCTAATAGAAAACCAGTTAAAAATGAGGATCTATGGAAGCAATTAGATCATTTAACACAGCAGCATGAAATCGAGTGGTTCTGGGTACGTGGCCACAATGGTCATGCGGGTAATGAACGCGCTGATCAACTGGCTAATCGTGGAGTAGAAGCATTACTACAAACAACGAATCACAGTATTGGTGAATTTGGATGATTTCTCTGGTACATTCATATCATTCCAATGAATCCGATTCGGCTTCTTGTGGCGCTATTATCGGCACGTTTCAGACTGCATTATGAGATATTCAAATTAGAAATTTAGCTTATGCGTCAAGTATTCTTAGATACAGAAACAACAGGATTGGAACCCAAGCTTGGGCATCGTATTGTTGAAATCGCTGCTGTAGAAATGTGCAATCGGCAATTAACCGGCCGCCAACTTCATTACTATCTTAACCCTGAACGCGAGAGTGAAGCAGGTGCATTACAGATACACGGATTAACTCACGAATTTCTTCAGGATAAACAGAAATTCTATGAGATTGCTACTGAATTCCTGGATTTCATTAATGATGCTGAATTGATTATACACAATGCACCTTTTGATATTGGTTTCCTTAATCATGAACTGGGATTGGCAAAATTACAAACAATAAATAAATATTCTCCACAGATTACTGACACCCTGAAATTAGCTAAGGAACTGCATCCAGGTAAACGTAATAACCTGGATGCACTGTGCGAACGCTATCAAATTGATAACTCTAGGCGCACATTGCACGGAGCATTACTCGATGCGGAGTTGTTAGCCGAAGTTTATCTTGCGATGACACGAGGGCAAGAAAGTTTACTCATTGAATTAGAAACTTCTGGTCCAGTATTTAATTCAACAGTAAACATGGACAATCTTGAATTAATCGTACTGACAGCGAGCCTTGATGAATTGGCACTACATACACAACAACTTGAAAATATAGAGCGCGAAAGTAATGGCAAATGTTTATGGAAAAATCTAATGTCGTAATTAGTCATTTTCATTCATGAGAATGAGCGGGCCTTCATGCTAAAAAATTTTGGCGCAATAATTAGCCAACAATCTATTACTGAACAAAAATTTAAGAAAAAAAAGTAAATGGTTTCATTTCTTTCACTCAGCATGATCCCACAGTAGTATCAAGTTACGAGTGAATGGCGCGTATAAATAATAAATATAAGAATAGTTAGTGTTACAAGCCATCCCAGAATATATATGAGCATTACATATCGGGCTTTCTTTTTTTCTAGCCAAGTACGAGGCCGAATCTTTTTGATAAAAAAGACAATAATAGTAGCCAAATTAATACACACTACATTAATGATCAGTAATAGGCCCGCACTAATAAAAAGATCAGGATTGTTATGCCCTAACATAAATCCCAATGTTGCGGCAGGTGGAAGTAAGGCTACTGCAACCATCACACCAACCAATACACTCGATAGCCCGGTCGTCAAAGAGAGTGCTGCTGCAGTACCCGATGCAAGCGCCAGAACAATTGATTCAAATCCTGCTTCAGTTTGCGACATAAGCAGGTAGTTTGTTATATTTGAAGGCCAGATAATACCAAAACCGGCCGAAAGAGCGATAACTAATAGAATCCCTGCAAAAAGTGTCCTCGCTGATTTCCATACCAGAGAGATATCTGCTAAAGCTATTCCCAAACTCAGAGCAAGGTTCGGTCCAAGCAATGGTGCAATTACCATTGCACCAATTACGACAGCGATATTATTCTCAATGAGACCAATAGTAGCGACTATCGTTGAAAGTATGATTAGCACAACAAAATTAAAATCGAATCGGGCGCTTTTTGCAATTTCTTCATACAGTGCTTCTCGTGCGGCAGTCGCTGAATCCTCCTGACTGCTCTCTTCTTCAGCCAGTTTAGGCAATGAGGTCTCAATAGGTAGGATCAATATGCGCGCAGTTGGCTGTGCACCCAAAACATTCTGTAAAGCATCCAGAGTTATTTGGAGTTTGTCGTCAGCCACTATGAGACGCATCTGTTGCATACCATCTTCGCCAACAACTCCAAGACGAAAATCCTGTGCTTTAACTTTTTCCGCAATGGCTAAAACAGTATCAGAACTTCCAGTATTAGCGACTACCTCGATATATTTCATTATTAAGACCTCTGCACAACTGCGTAAATTTACTGTGACAATGGAAAAAATGCCCAAATGACATTTTTTATGCGTGCTATCTTGGAAAAAAATGAGGTTTTTCCTATTTTTAAAGGGAGTTTCCCCCTTTATGTAGCAATTGGACGGACTACTCCCCTTGGTGGCTTGTCCACGAAAATTTTGTTGGCAGCTTTTTTTAG
>CBDUPR010000069.1:0-6533 GCA_965369175.1 uncultured Nitrosomonas sp. | reverse complement strand
TGACAATATTTTTGTTGAACGATTATGGCGTACAGTCAAATACGAACACCTATATGCTCGGGAATTCAACAATCTAAAGGAGGTAAGAAAAAGTTTAAATATTTGGTTCAATTGGTACAATCAGGAACGTTTTCATCAAAGTCTTGATGATCTAACACCAGATGAAGTTTACTATCAGAAGTATGCAATTCCTCAAGCTGCCTGAGCTTGATTAACCAGCCATGTTAGAGCTTAATTTATCTTCAGGTTGTCTAGTTAATGGAGGCCACTTCACTCCGCGACAAAAGCCTTATCCCCTAAGAATCTGCCTCAAACTTCTGCCCCAGGATTGGGTGAAGGCTAATCCTTTGATTCACTAATAGCATTGTTGAATCTTTACAAGGAGGATTAAATGGTGAGACCTTTGCAAAATCCAGTTTTTAAAATAAAATTCCACGAGTACGTTCGTTACTTTGAATAATTGATGTGTTTTAGCCGATCCTAATCATAAAAACTACGGAACGAGCGATTCATTATCCTATTTACTGTTTAAAAAGCAGGTGTACATAAGGGTCGCGTCTTGTATTAATGCGAGCAACAACTGAAAATATAGAGAAGGAACGGCATAAATATTGCCTCGCAAGACTTGACACCTTTTTGTGTGTAAAGTCTATTCTGTTCTAAATAATAGCGCATCAATTATCGGACATTCAGGCACGTTTTCACCACTGCATGATATGAGTGTTTTGCTTAGAGCATCTTCGATACACCTTAGATCATTTATCTTCTGATGAACAGATTCAAGATGTTTCTTAGCCAATTTTGAAACTTCGCCACAGGAAACAGCTTTTCTATCCACCAGGTCAAGAAGGCTCCTTAAGTCTTCCACCATGAAACCGAGTTCGCGTCCCCGCATAATAAATTGCAGGCGTTTCATGTGATTTTGGTCATATTGACGATATCCGTTAGCTGAACGTGATGGCTCGAGCATCAATCCTATCTTTTCGTAATAGCGGATTGTCTCAAGATTACAACCCGTTTTTTGGGCCAGTTCGCCACGCGTTATATTCATTTCTACTCCAATCCAAGTTATCTCAAATTATCACTTGACCCTGTAGTCGCCACAGGGACTATCGTCTATCTATAAGCAAAAATTTGCAAGGAAAACCATGGCCAAAACTGAAATGAAGAACGATAGGTATCAGAGAAAAAGTAAATGGCTCGCGGCTGCGGGTATTTCGGGAGCGCTTATTACGTCCTCGTGCTGTGTCGTACCACTGCTTCTGGTGACTCTCGGTATCAGCGGTGCGTGGATTGGGAACCTGACCGCCTTAGAGTCCTACAAGCCCTATTTCTTGAGCATTACGATTTTACTGCTGGCATTCGGCTTTTGGTACATCTACTTCAAACCAAAGACGGAATGTGAAGAGGGAATTTATTGTGCCCGTCCGACTTCGGTGCGCATTACCAAATCCGCACTCTGGATCGCAACGGTACTCGTTCTTCTGTCTGCTACAGTCGATTTTTGGGCACCACTGTTTTATTAGGGGATTATCAAGATGAAAAAAATAGCATTATTTCTGAGCGCAGCGGCGCTCATGATTACTATGCCTGCGATCGGGATCAACGTCTTGCCAGTTGCACAAGCTGTGAGTGTAACCAAATCCGAGGCCGTTTCGTCTGAGCAAACGGCTACTTTCATTATCGAGAAGATGACCTGTGCGGCATGCCCGATCATCGTTAAAAAAGCAATGCAAGCCGTAGAAGGCGTTGACAATGTCAAGGTTGATTTTGACGAAAAAACAGCAATAGTTGTTTTTGATCCTACCGTGACAACGTTAGAACAAATAGGGGCAGCTTCGACCAATGCCGGGTATCCCGCAACGCCTGAGCGATAAGAAGTAGCAAATGAAAGACAGGCCGTTACTCGCCTTTGGCACTGGTGGAACACCCATATTGGCTCTTGATTGTTTCACACCGACTCTTGTTGGTCTTTTAAGCGTAATGGGCTTAGCTGAGATAATGGAAAAACTCGATGTTGTTCTCTTGCCAGCTTTGGTAATTTTATCGGACTGACAGCTTATGCATTGTGGCGAAAGCGGCAATCTGCCGCCAGAAAAGAATGCAAAACTCAAAATAGGGAAAGTTAAGAAATGTCTGATTGTTGCTCAACCGCAGTCTCTGACACAAGTGAAACAAAAGAAATGACACAGCCTGATTTACTTGTAATCGGCGGTGGATCCGGTGGTTTTTCTGCGGCTATTACTGCGGCAGAAAGCGGAGCCAATGTCGTTATTGCCGGACATGGCACTATCGGCGGCACATGCGTCAATGTTGGCTGCGTTCCATCAAAAACCATGATACGAGCGATGGAAGCTGTGCACCATGCCAAGGATGCGGCCCGCTTTGACGGGATAAAAGGAACATCGGAAATTTTTAATTGGAAAGCGCTGGTAGCCCAAAAACAAAGCCTTGTCGATGAATTGCGAAAGGCTAAGTATGAGGATGTGCTTCCTTCATATCCAAATGTTATCTATGTAAACATGGAACATAAAGCCCGTTTCACTGGTAACAGAACGGAAGTTAATATTGATGGCGTTCTCTATCACCCAAAAAAAATTGTGATTGCGACGGGATCATCTTCCGCATTGCCACCCATCAATGGTATCCAAAGCGTACCGGTGCTAGATAGCACATCGGCCCTTGAGCTTGAAGCGCTTCCCAAGTCATTACTCGTGATTGGCGGGGGTGTGATCGGTGTAGAGCTGGGGCAGATGTTTGCTCGCGCAGGGGTCAAGGTCACGATATGCTGTCGTTCTCGCCTGTTACCTGAAGCGGAGCCAGAAGTATCTCGGGCATTAACGGGTTATCTGCGGGCAGAAGGTGTGACTGTCTGTGATGGCATTAGGTATCAGAAAATCGAAAAAACGACTAAAGGCATTAAGCTGGTATGCGAGACGCGGGCCGGTTTGGATGCTATTGAAGCCGAGCAGCTTCTAGTAGCCACAGGCCGCAGACCGAATACTGATGCCCTTGATGCAGATAAAGCAGGCATTAAACTGCTCAAGAATGGCGGCATTAAAATCAATGAGTTTATGCAATCTTCTAATCCCGATATTTATGCGACAGGGGATGTTACGGGTAATGATATGTTTGTCTACATGGCGGCTTATGGCGGCAAGTTCGCAGCAAAAAACGCACTTGACGGTAATGGGCACAAATATAATAACGCTGCCATGCCATCTGTTGTTTTTTCCGATCCACAAACAGCCATGGTTGGATTAACCGAAACTCAGGCTAGAACCCAAGGTCATGAGGTTAAAACCAGCATCATTACACTTGATCATGTACCGCGCTATATTGCCGCACGGGATGTGCGAGGACTTATAAAGCTGGTGGCAGACAGGGAAACCGATAAGCTGCTTGGTGCGAATATATTAGCACCTGATGGCGGTGAGCTTGTTCAGACAATGGTGCTGGCTTTAAAAATGAGCATGACCACAGCAGATTTAGCAAATACAATTTTTCCTTATCTGACAGGTGTAGAAGGATTAAAACTTGCCGCGCAGACCTTCGATAAAGATGTGAGTACTTTATCCTGTTGTGCAGGATGATTACGAATAGAGAGCATTGGGGATTGCAATCAAGGCAACCCTGATAACCTGAGCAGCTATTGGGCCTGCTTACAAGTGTTCGCTTGGATATCGGTGCAAAGCAACCCTAATTTGATAATCACCCCGCATTCAATTTTTATTCAAGTCAGCAACCACGATCCCCTGCCCTTTCTTGTGTCAAAACGGTTCTCTTATGACACCTTGGAATACGCTTTCCTTCTCAAGGAATCAAATTATTCTATTAGCTCAAAGGCGAGAACTGAGTTGATTGTATGTCTTGGAGCCATAGTCAACGTTGTTGCCCGGCTTCCGCAATGCTGGGTGTTGGTTGTTCTTGTTCTAACGGGGGCAAAGACGGATTCAACCGGATTAGTGGTTTAATTAAGCGCCAATACTAAAAATGACATGGCGATTTCTAAGGTTGTTCAAGATATCAAGACCGTGACTAACCACAACCTCAGGCTGAGGATGATTGAGTTCGGCTGCAATTTGTTCCAGTAACTCGCGGCCGGTCTTTTCGTTTTCTGCCATAATCAGCTGTATGAGACGCGCTGTTACCGGATTCGCTTCAATAAAACGAACATGATCATCCCGATCACGGTAAACAACAAGATGAGTTAAATTCTCACCGGCTTCCTTTGGCTGGAATTCCGGACTGATTTTATGTACTGGAAAGCGGTAACTCAACAACCAGGCCAGCGGAGAGATGAGCATTCTACTTTCAAGCAGATTATCCTCAGAATTTATAGTGGATTCATCCACTTCCTTATCCAGGATAGAAAGTGCCAGCTCGGCCCATTCATAATGCGCGAGTTCTAGCATAAAAGCGGGATCATCCGGGTGAGGCGCACGCGTTTGTTCCAGATATTTCAAAAACTCGCGGGGCATTTCTGGAAACAAAGGTGTCTGAGACAGGTGACGGGAGAAGTATGCCCTGATTATGGCATGCCAATGATTATCCGGCATGATCTTACGTAACACCGGATAAGTATCGGCCAGATAACTTTCCACATTATTATAAAATAATTCGCGATAGATTTTCATGCGGCGCGCCTCAACATCATCAGGGCGCGGATGATTCTCCGGATCACGAATATAAGCCGTAAAAGCGTACTGCTTACGGATAAAGGCAGGACGGTCAGGCGTGTTGTATGTGATGGTCATTCCGACTTTGTTGCTGCAATTGCAATGTACGAATAGTGTCGATCTCTGTCAGCAATTCAGTCCAGGATGGAATATTGAAGTCACGCTCTAACAATGTGGGCATAACACCAAAATACTGATACGATTTTTTGAGTAATGTCCAAACCGGATCAATGACGGCTGCACCATGGGTATCGATAATGAGGTCTTCCGCTTCGACGTAATGACCCGCTACATGGATATAATGGATGCGTTCAGCAGGCAATTTCTTGAGAAAATCTTCTGCGTCATAGCCGTGGTTTATACTGTTTACGTAAATATTATTGACATCCAGCAATAAATCACAGTCTGCCGCCTCCAATACCGCGTTTAAAAAATCAATCTCTTCCATTTCCTTTCCAGGCGCGGCATAGTAAGAGACATTCTCCATTGCAATACGCTGCTTTAGGGTATCCTGCACGCGTCTGATTCGATCAGCCACATAGTCAACAGCATCTTCAGTAAACGGTATCGGCAGCAAATCATAGAGATGACCATCATCGCTGCAATAACTCAAGTGTTCGCTATAATAGCGAACGTCATGCTCCGTCATGAAACGTTTCAAACGCTGTAGAAATGCTTGATCTAATGGCGAAGGGCCACCAATTGACAAGGATAAACCATGGCAAATAAATGGATATCGTTCAGTCAATTCACGCAGTTTTTTACCGTAGTAACCACCGACGCCCATCCAGTTTTCAGGTGCAATTTCCCAAAAATCAACTGGCTGAACAGACTGATCAGCAAGCGGACTCATTAGAGCCCGCCGCAAACCGAGTCCAGCACCATAAACGGAACAATGTTTCTTGTTCATGGTCAGGTAGCGTCTTTATCTTCTAGATTGCACTGACCTGCTTCTCACTTGCTTTCTTTTTCAGGCTGCTTATTGCCATCAGCATTGATTTCCTTGTCACTTTTCATCTTGCCACCGCACTTGCCTTCACCGCATTTACCTTCCTTTTCAGATTTTTTGCTGTCACTGGCACCTTCCTTCTCAGATTTCTTATCGCCATGTTCACCGCTAGATGCCAATTGCATATAGCCGCTTGATAATTCATTCATGGCAAAAGGATTCACGTCAGTGTCCGTTGAAGCGGAAAGATGACCAACGGTCAGACTCGTTATAAACGCAGTACCCACTGCAAGCGATATCGGTTTTACTGATTTTCTAGACATTTGTTTTGTCTCCGTAAAAAATTAAATAAGGGTCGACCTTAAGCAGTCATCATTCCAAGTGATTCCACGATTTCTCATCTCGTCACCTGAGTAAATTTGAAAAGCCATATTAAATGACAACGTGAGATTAAATATATCCTCTGATATGGCAATAATTCCATAGGCTATGCCGGTATATTTCCATGTTTACTCTTGTTCCAGGCAATCAAACCGAACTGCCCGGCTATCAGCATACATACAACACAGCCATTTCAGGAACACTTTTCTCAAAGATACGGGATCAGTGTACTGATAATCTGCATGGGTTTCAATTGCCTCCTGTTTTCAAAAAATTATTTTTGTCAATCAATAATCCGTACTCGGCATATTTATCAAACACAAATAACGCGCTATTCTGTCTGTGTATCTCGCATTTTTAATTTGAAATACGATAATTCATCAGTCTTTCTGTCGATAGTAACGATATACGTGCGCATACGGATATTCGCTATGTGCTTCAACAGGATGAATATAGAAATCCGAAAAAATTTTATCAAATAGCGCGTAAAACTTCGTCCTTCAGGGCGGAGATATAAGCGCATA
>CBDUPR010000068.1:0-6865 GCA_965369175.1 uncultured Nitrosomonas sp. | reverse complement strand
TTCACTCAATAATTAGGTCAGACAACTATCACGTTTAATAAAACCTAAGATCACCCTAATGAACAAAAATAAAATACGTGTGCTGGCGGTTGACGATGATTCCAGGCTACGTAAGCTACTGCAGAGCTATCTAGAAGAAGAAGGTTTTTATTCGTTATCAGCGAAAGATGGAGATGAGATGAAAGAGATACTCTCATCACAGTCAGTCGACCTGGTAATTCTAGATGTTATGTTGCCGGGAGATGACGGTTTGAGTTTAGCGCGAAATTTGCGCACTCAGTATTCCATACCCATTATCATGTTATCAGCCAAAGGTAAGGATATTGACCGAATAATCGGGCTGGAAGTCGGAGCCGACGACTATATCTCAAAACCGTTCAACCCAAGAGAGCTGATTGCGCGTATACGGGCTGTTCTTAGACGCACTGAAGACAATAAAGATCAAAACAACCACCCTCCCACAAATATACATAATTATCGTTTCGGACCATTTTTACTTGACACGGTAATGCACACGCTCTACCGAAACGATCAACAAGTGCAATTAACCACTGCAGACTACAAACTTCTAAGTATTTTTCTCAAGCATAGTAATAAAGTCCTTAACCGTGATCATTTATTGGATCTACTAAAAGGTTATGAGCACGTACCTTTCGATCGCAGTATTGATCAACGCATCTTCAGATTGCGTCAAAAAATCGAAGAAAATCCTGCGGACCCGCAATACATTCGTACAATATGGGGTGAGGGATATATTCTATCAGTTCCAGTTGAATTCGAATGAATAGTAGTGATACCCGCCTAAAGAAGTCACTGTTTGGAGCAACTGCCACCACTATTGCAGGTGTACTGTTAATTTTCGAGATACTTACCTTCGTATCCATCGCCTACTTCCTGATGGTTCCGATTGCGCATAGATCAGCCAATGACCTGGCTTCTTTTATGATTGTATCGGCCCACACTTGGGCCACCATTGATCCTGATAAACGCCCTACATTTGAATATAATCTCGAGCATCACTCTGGAGTGCGGATACAGAAACCTATTAGCCATATCCCTTCTACACGTATCGTTTTTCCATATATTGTTTTACTGAGAGATTCGTTAGCTGCCCAGGCACAAAGTTCGGTTACCACTTCTACAAATATAATAGGAGGTGAACGCTGGTATTGGCTCGATACAATCATGGATGGCAAAAAAATTCGCTTTGGTGTAGCTGAACACAGGCTTGGAATCAGCATGTCAATTACATTGACTCTTATTATTGTTTTTGTAATAGCTGCCACCCTGTTTTCTACATTCATTCTTGTCAGAAGAGTTACGCAACCACTATCCAAACTCGCCCGAGTCACATCCCAACTTGAAAACGGTAATTTACCACCAGAACTACCCGAAAATGGCGTAGCAGAACTCGCCAGCTTGGCGAAATCGTTCAATAAGATGGCGCGTAACGTATCGTCTTTATTGGCAAATCGCACAACCCTTTTAACCGGTATTGCTCATGACTTGCGAACACCATTGACGAGAATTCGTCTCGCTTTAGGATTATTCGCTATTAACAAAGACCCAACACCACTTATTCGGGAAATTGAACTCGATATTGCACATATGACATGCCTTATCGATGAATCACTGGCTTTTGGTGCAGGCATCGAGGGAAAGGAAAAAGAAACAGTTGATATAAACGAGGTCATTCGCGATTTAGTAGTTGGATGTACGCATCAAGAAAACACTATCTCTCTAACCATAGAGAATCCGATTGTAATACACGTCAATGTACTTGCACTGCGACGTATAATTATTAACTTGCTAAGTAACGCCTTGAAATACGGTAACCGCCAGCCAATTAATGTGGCGTGCATGCGCAGCTCTAATCTAATCACAATTCGTATACGCGACCGTGGTATAGGAATCCCACCCGATGAACAGGATCGTGTCTTTGAACCATTTTATCGAATAGACAAATCACGCACACTTGACTCAGGCGGCAGCGGCCTTGGATTGGCGATTGCCAAACAACTTGCCGACTCCAATAATTGGAATATTCGTCTTGACGAAACTCCGGGGGGCGGCTTGACGGCGACCCTTATTATCCCCGTAAAGAACTAAGTTGGAATGACGGAATAATTGCGCGGCTAGTCCTGGCCATAATTTGAACCCTTTCAGGAAGTCAAACAGGCTGTATTTATAGTAATTCTATAAATACAGCCTGTCCTATGGAAGAGGAACAGCTTGGGGGGAACAGGTGGGTTATAAATTATCAGCAGTAATTAAGCATCGATTAGTGCACATGCCCAGACGATGCTGCACCGGAAAAACTTGGGAATTTGTCAGTGACATACTCACTATGGCATGTCTGACAACTTTCTATAAGCTTTGCAAAATAAAACCGCTGTAGATCGTAATCCTTACTAACCGCCGCATCAGCGAGTTTTCCTGAAAGCTCATGGAACTTCCCATCCATTTCAAGAAACCGCTTCGGAGCCACCGCCATAAGATCTGCTTTATCTTTTTCCGTCAACTGTTGTTTTAAAATAAAACTGTCATTGATTTGAGTAGCCATATTTTCAACAATCGAGTGATCACCGACGACGATTCCGTTCATTATATGGGTGACTGCCTGCTTTATTGATAACATCTCGTCAGTCAACAATTCATTTAGTTTCGGTGTCAATTTTTTTGATATTGGCTCCGCCCCATATAGTATACCTGTACCAAGAGACAGCGAAATACCTAGCATAATCAGTGTTCCAAACATTATTTGCTTGTATTTATTCGTATTTCTGAGCATTGATTATTCTCCTATATACATTTGCCACAATGAGTCTGACGCTAGCTAACCGGCCTTCCTTTTATTCCAACTTGATTTTTATTGACAACGCCCCACGCAAGTCTCCTATTTTGTAGTCACGCGCCTTATCATGCGGATAAAGACTATCTATTTTGTCACCCACTTCACCCATCGTAGCCTTGTCACCATGGCAAGTCAGACAGACCGGCTCCACCCGTATTCCTTTCATAAAGCGCGCATAAGTAGCGCCGTTTTCTTCTACAACCTCATACTTAACGAGTGAAGTTGTATCGGGTTGTTCAGCGATTTTCGCATTGAATTGATCAAGCATTTTTGATTCATATTCATCCGGCATTGCCAAGGGATTTCTGGCGCGATTGGTTATGCGCCGAACTGACCATCCGGTATTCCTGGTAATTTCCCCACCTATCCGTGCCCCCTCAACACCACAAACATCAAGCGCACCAATTGGTCCATCTGCCGACATCTTCTTCTGAAGCAGCGCCTTCAGTGATCCGACATAGTGTTTTGCACTAGCCTTCACTTCCGCTATATCGGGCGCCTCGACAGACGCCGTATTACTATCCGCACTGGTAATGGTTGAATATGCACAGACCGTCAATAACATTACGACAGTCAGTTTTCGCCTCCCGTTACACCATAAACTAATCGTCATCACTTTATTTATCTCCCATCAATCTGCAGTTTCCTGCATGAGCACTCCGAAGCCTCATCATGAGGCTTCGGAGTGAATAACTGATTGTTAATCGTATGAAACCGGATAGTTTCTCGTGATATGCCAGTCCATCATACCGGATGCCATATAGGACACCTTGTATCCGCTATCCGCGAGGGTTTTGGCCGGCATAAGCCCTTGTGAACCGAACATATCGATCACAATAATTTCCTTGTCACGGGGAATCGAATCGATTTTCTGATCAAATTCGGCAGGCCTAATGTGGTTACTGCCAGGGATATGACCCATTATTCGATACGCAATATCACTCTGTATATCAAGGAAGTATTTATCCCCATCCTTCTTACCCCATAACTGATAGACATCATTCGTATCGTAGAAATTCACCCCGGCGGCGCGAGCCTCCGTCTCACCACGGCGTATTTTGTTGTCTTTTTCAAATGTCCGCAGATACTGTACGACAGCCCATATTTGATCACTGCTCAGCTTGTCATCAAATGTCGGCATCACTATTGGTGAACCTGGCTTTTGCGGTGGGCCAAAGCGCACAATCTCATAGTGTTCATGATCACTGTGCAGCGACAGATATGATTTCATACTGATTGGCGGGAACCGACCTTGCCCATCTACTCCGTGACATGCTGCACAGACACCCTCAAATAATTTACGCCCGTCATCAGGATCTTTTCCACTTAACTTCTTAAGCGAACTCGCGATAAAGAACTCCCCCTTTTCCTCGGGCGGAATCGTGTTCGGAGGTGCAATCTGCTCATGAAAATCATTGACTGTATATTCAATTAATGCAAACTTCGGATTTCTCTTTTCATCAACTTTAAATAACTTTACGTGGCCGGTAAGATATTCATTCATATCTGTACGAGTTAGATCCATTGCTCGTATTGCAGCAACCTGCTCAGGTTTTAATACACGCCAAATCCTGTCCATATAGACAGTTTCGACGTCCATCTTATCGGTGCTAAGTTGCTTGTTGATGTTGGGGTTCGGGTCATACAGGCGCCTTAGCGGTCTAAAATAGAGCGCCAACCGGAATACTTGGCTCATATCAAATGACTGCCTGTCTCTTTCAAGAAGCAGCGCAGTACCAAGAGTCAGGTTTTCCACTGGCGACAAAGCTTCTCCAGGCAATACCGGCTTGTAGGTAAATGCAGGCGCTGCAGACTTATCATCACCCTTCAACATTGCAACAACTTTTTCAGCTGCCACCAGGTCCGGGTTCATTGCCGATGGTCCACCAGGCGGAATTGACATTCCACTACTCATCATGAATCCCATCAGGTCGCCACGGCTGTAGGCTTCCCCCTTGATCTCATCTACTAACTTCTGGCCTAGCAGAGCTTCTATATCCCTGCGCGATTTGTTAAGCGTTGCATCAGAAGCTTTACTGTCAATATCGCGCGCCAAGTTGCTCCACTTCCGTGATAGCGCAAGCTTGTCACCAATTGCGTCTTCATTTTTCTTGATTTTCTTCATCACACCCAACGCAAGTTGCGTGTGAGGGCTTAGCGCATCCTTGTAGTTGGTATTCCATTCGCTATCCACAACAGTTGGTGAGAAACTGGGTGCTGCACACCCCGCTACTGACGCGATGAATACCGCACTAATAAGTGTAGTTAGTGCTCGTTTGTGCAAACCCTTAGACTTTTCTCTTTTCATTTTTTTCACTCCTCGTTAGTTGTCACATTCAAATGTATGTAACGAAAACAGATACATCCCGCCTAGAATTTATAGGTAAATTGAAGTGAAGCCAGATTTGTTTCGAACTTTACTTTCGTGGGTGGTCCCACCGATGCAGTCATCTCGTTCGAATAGCCGTGAATAACAGAGAATGACAACGTTGTGAATTTTGTCATTTGCGCGCTGATGCCGCCGCTGAGATGATGCTCCACAATTGCTGTGACGCCGATATTGTTGTTGATATCATCTTCTTTCAACGGAGAGGCGCCATAATTGTAACCAGCCAGCAAGGAGTACTTACCAGTTAGTGCGTACTTTACTCCTAAAGCAATAACGTATTGGTCATCCCATCCGTACGTAAGCTTTTGATCGGGCATGGATGGCGGCGTTATTAAATCGTTTTCTGCCCTGACATTGGAATAGTTCAACCATTTTAAATCCGCTTCTACCATTAACCGGTCTGATGGCGCATACGATAGACCAAGCGCTATGGTTTGTGGGTCGTCAAATGAGAGACTGTATGCTCCGTTATTAAGGTTCCAATTTAGATCTTCTGAATATGTTTTACTTGTGTATGCAGCGCCAAATCTCAATTGATCAGTAATATCGTATGTCGCCCCTAAAACAAAAGACGCACCATAAGCAACATCAGTTGGAAAATTTGTCATTCCCTTAACTGACATCATGTTACTGACCAAACTGATGTTCCCGCCCAAAGTAAAATTATCTGTAACCTTGTAGGCAACGGCCGGGCCAATTCTAAGAGACTGTCGGGATGCCACTATTGATACGGGTGACGGCGATCCATTTACCGGAGCAGTAAACGCGTGACTGGGAAAGTCAACGCCTCCACCCGAGACCGGGTACGCTCCTACCGCAAACGTCAACCGATCACCCAACGAACTGTTACGGAAGGCAAACCCACCCGTAGCCATGACATAAATATCATTATCACTCGACACACCGTTCAACTCTCGAATAGGGTTTAAAAGTGCCAGATTCATGTCAAATCGAGTATTTGATCTCCCCAAATCCAAGGTTGCGAGGCCTGCAGGATTACTTAACGAGGTGGTTACGTCTTGTGGAGTTGCTGTAACCGCCCCTCCCATTGCATTCGACAGG
The DNA here is from genome assembly GCA_965369175.1 of uncultured Nitrosomonas sp. Taxonomy (GTDB): domain Bacteria; phylum Pseudomonadota; class Gammaproteobacteria; order Burkholderiales; family Nitrosomonadaceae; genus Nitrosomonas. The sequence continues at coordinate 560 of CBDUPR010000068.1, read as the reverse complement.
GCACTAAACCCCACCATCTGATCACCGTTATTAGCGTTGGCTGAACCAACTACAATTAGGTACATGCTTGCACAAAGTCCAATTCTTCTCATCTCCCCTCCCGGTTTTTACAGGCCTAACTAACCTGCGTATTTTTTCCTATCTCATACTTCTCCTTACAAAGGCGACTAAAGCCATTTAATCAATTTCACTAAAATCGGGTTTGTTCACCTATCTAATAAATGCCAATTAAAATAGGCACTACTTATAATTTTAAAATTGTTACTTGGTAAATCATCCGGCATACCGAAATACGCAATCGTGATTCGCATCCCTGTGCGATTACTTAATGCATCGATAAAATGCCAGACGCGTTAGAGTCAGTTAGATTCTTCTGTATTATGCTTAACGTTAAACGCCAAAATGTAGAATCTTTAAGCTTGTTATAATGTTGTTTTATTGAATTCTTGTAATAGAGCGTATCTGAGGATTGCCAATATGTCTGTGACAGTTTGTGACAATTGGTGACGAGTTATTGTGTCGCTCATTCTGCATGCCGACGTATATTTATATAACACTCA
>CBDUPR010000067.1:0-7080 GCA_965369175.1 uncultured Nitrosomonas sp. | reverse complement strand
CGCAGTTGGATTGATGGTTACTTTGCTACCGTTGAAAGTAATCTGGCTGGTATCATTCGCAGCAATGGTGCGGGTATCGGTGCCATTGCTGATGATGATGTCGCCACCGCCTGCTACAACTGCTTCATCGAAGAACAGCTCGATATTGCTATCAATCTGAAATTCTGTTGAATCGTCCCATGGATTGCTAAAAATTAGCAATGGATCCGAGATGTCGGCAATCGTAAAGTTGAGCGTGTCTGGATCGCTGATACCGGCATAGGGGTGACCTTTTCTATCTGTAATCACGCCACTGGCCAGCTGTATATTGTAGGTGGTGCTAGGGATTAAATCCTCTGTCGGATTAATGATTACCCGACTACCGTGGAACTCAACTTGACTGCCATCATCCACAGAAATAGCACGGGTATCGGTGCCGTTACTGATGATAATGTCGCCGCTGCCAGCTATCACTCTTTGGTCAAAGAACAGCAGGATGTTGCCGTCAACCTGGAATCCCGTGGCATCGTCTAATGGATTGCTAGTGGTTAGCAATGGCCCACCAGGCACAATGGTGGTTGTAAAGTTGAGCGTGTCTGGATCGCTGATACCGGCATAGGGGTGGCCTTTTCTATCTGTAATCACGCCACTGGCCAGCTGTATATTGTAGGTGGTGTTAGGGATTAAATCCTCTGTCGGATTAATGATTATCCGACTACCGTGGAACTCAACTTGACTGCCATCATCCACAGCAATAGCACGGGTATCGGTGCCGTTACTGATGATAATGTCGCCGCTGCCAGCTATCACTCTTTGGTCAAAGAACAGCAGGATGTTGCCGTCAACCTGAAATCCCGTGGCATCGTCTAATGGATTGCTAATGGTTAGAAATGGATTGGATGTAATTCTAACAGCTTCGACTATTTTATCAGCAATCATGATACTTACCTTTTTTTCAGAATTGAAATTGATAATATACAACGCCCAATTTAAACCTCTGAACCGGCACAGAGGTTGCTAAATTTCAAAATAGCATTTAGATCCAATATCTCTTATCACAATAAGCTTTTATATCAATTAGATATAAATATGCTTTTAGATTGTTTTTGGCATTTTTTTACTTATTTTTTGCAACAGAGCGATCGGTTAGAGTCTTGGGGAATCTCATCGCGCCCTGTACAAAAAACGCGATGAGATCGAAGAATTATTCCTTACGCTCAAGGGATTGCGTCGAATATTCTCCAGCTTCGACAAGCTGCATATCATCCTTTTCTCATTTATCCATTTTCCCCTCTAAGTATTTAGGTAGCGTTAATAGGCTCTAGTCGAAATTTAATTCTCCTGGAAAAACGGTGTCAATCTTATTGAATCACAACGCGTTGATGGTCACGCTGATGGAGCGCGAGCCCGAAAGACCATCGCCGTCGGTCACCGCTGCGGTGATGACGTGGGTCCCCACGCTCAGGCTGGTACTGGTAATGCTACCGCCACTGCCCAGGACACCATCGAGGGACGAATTCCAGGTCAGCGACTCTGTCAGATTTCCGTCTTCGGTATCAGATGCCGTACCGGCGAATGTCACGGATTCACCCGATACAAACGTCGCGTTGTTGACCGGTGCATCGATTGTCACGCTTGGCGCTATATTGGGCGGCGCCCCCTGCGCCAGGTGAATGCCATTCAGGTTGTGGCCGGACAGGCCATGGGCGGAACCACTCCAGACAAGGTCATAGACGCAGTTAGTATCGGATCCGGTTGATAGTGGTATACAGCGGAAAATATCGGCGCCATCGCCGCTTAAGCCAGGTACGGAATAACTGCTCTTGGCCGTTAAATAGATGTCTCCAGTACTGCCAACCCAGACACCTTCCACTTCTTCGTCATCACCACCATCGCTGAGATCGGCCTTCGAGCCGTTAAAATAAAGTTGCCAGGTGCCGCTGGTGGTCTCACCCAGGGAAGTGGCAGTGAAAGCGATGAGATCTTCATCTTTGCCGGTAACGCCAGGAACGCTGAAATTGCCGCTAGTGCTGACAACCAGCCGCCCATCCGGAAGAAAGCCAATGGCATTGATTCTTTCGCCGGCATCTACCGAGCTGGGTCCCAAACCAACGTTTGCCCCCCTGAAATACAATCCGAAGAGACCGGCGGTATTATTTTCACCCAAGGAGGTGGGTGTGAAGCGGATAATGTCCATGCTATCGACAGAGCCCACAACAGGCAATACAGCGGCGAATTTCAAGCTAAACAGAATGCTGCCATCCGCCATGATGTGAAAGCCGTCGAGGTCTGTACTCAATCCGACATTAGAGCCGTCGAAATGGATAGACCAAGTGTCTGTATCGATATCATAGCGAAGAATATCCTCGTAGCCGAAGGAAACGCCGCCTACAGTGCCATTTTTGGTACGAGTTGTTACGTAGGCGGTCGTCAACGGCAATGGCGGGGGCAATACGGTAATTTGCACATCATCACTGGCGGAAAACTCCGAATCATCAGCTGTGAGGCGCAAAATATAAACCCCTTCCGTGCTAAAACTTGCTGTAGTCTCAACTGAATTTTGGTCTGCGAAAATTACCGCATCAGGGCCGCTGATCATGCTCCAGTTAATGGTGACTGGAGCGGGCAATCCATCGTCGGTCACCGTCCCGGAAAGTAGCGCGCAGGGCGGGATTGTAGAGCCCCCACAACTAGCGGTGAAACCTATAACTTGATCCGGTCCGGCCGATACATTTGGTGTGCCGGCGGGCGGTAATGCCGGTATTGAAAACTCATACAGCTTACCGTCGTTCTCATTGGGATCAGTCTTATTATCTACACCCCGATCGACAATATAAAGATTTAACACCCCTGGGTTGGGGTCCGTACCTACGCCACTCCACTGCCCTAGGGCCAGACCGGCGGGTTTATCGGCATTAGCTGCAGAAATATCGATCATGCGCACCAAAGCGCCTGTGGTAGTGACTTCAGCAACTCTGGTTGCGGGTTTGCCAACAATGTAGAGATTACCAGTAGCTGGATCCCATTCGATACCTTCCGGGTCATCGACGCCAAGGCTCAAGGTATCGAAACTGGTCACAATATCATCACCGTCTGGCGAGGTACCATTGAACTGCCCATTTGCCCCCGGCAGGATCTTATAAATTTCGGCATTGACCCCATCCGAGAGATAAATGGCGCCTTCTGTGGGATCGTAAGCGAGGCCTTCTGGATCGGTAGAATTGAAATTTCTGGTATTTATCATGGCGACGACTATATCATCGGTGGTGCCGAACACGCCGTCGGCGCCCACATTGACTTCGAAAATCTGTCTTTTAACGTCGTCGGCTATAAAAACATGCAAGTTATTTGGGTTGAAGGCCATCCCCGACGGCTCATCGGTATAAGCTACGGTGTTTGAACTGGCCAGAAGATTGCCGGACAAGTCTGTCTCAAAGATATTGACCGCCTGGTTACTAAACAGCCAATTCATTTCATCAACTTCTCCGTCGCTGATAAGCAGATGGCCCTCACTTGGTCCCGTATTCAGGTAGGCAATGCCCGACGGATCGGGGCTGCCGATGGCTCCTGGGTTCATCGTGCCCGGATCAGGGCAGTTGGGACTCGTAAAGCATGACAGGTCAGTAGTCTGAATCAGAGTACCCACCACATCATTGGCAAACAGGCGAGATTGTGTGAACAACAAGAAGATAAGGCTCAAGAGGCAGAGCACTAGGGTATTTTTTTTATTAGTCATCATGGGCAATCACTCTCCGGAGAAGTTAGCTCTTGGGCTTAAGGAACCGGGAATGACCCACTCGGTAACTTCGCCCCCGCTATTTTTTGAGCCGGCAAGCTCAGTCACCAAATAAAGATGGTATACGCCGGGATAATCGGTTAAGTCCAGGCTGGGCGCGAAAATCATGCCCTGTAGCACGCCAGCAACAGGAAGTTCGAAAGCCGCAACTACATCACCATCCAGGGTTAATTTGTGTAGCGTACCTCGCTCCGGGTTTATCGCATAAAGATGACTATCTTCCGGGTTGAAAGCGAGGCCGCGCAGCGTACCCAGACCACGGGGAAGATTGATCAGGGAAGCCGGCACGTCGGCAAAGTCTCGTCCGAGTCTGGGGGTGAAGCGGGCAATACTCGGGCCCGCTGCATCCAGGATATAAAGTGCGCCATTGCCCGGATCCAGAGTTGCGCCCTGAGGATCGGCGATCTTCTGGTCTTTCAGACTGAAGTGCTCGACACCTTCCCGAACCAGCCCACCTCGCGCTCCGGCCTTAACCGCCGTCACTTGGCCGCGTCGGGTATCTACCAGGAACAAACGAAACAGATCAAAACCACTCGCGCCCACCGACAGGCTGTCGAAAGCTACGTTGATAGGGTCATCAATCTCAAGCGGGATCAGTGTGATTCTGTCCTCTTTCTCTTTGTTCGTCTTGTCCTTTTTGCTCTTGGGTGGTACGACAAGTGTAAGACTGGCACCCCCTGTTTTCGGGTCGTTTAGCTTGAGGATAGTATTCGCCCCGGGTGGAAACCCCACGCCACCCGCATCGAGGAGATCGGAAGATTTTTTACCAAAAAATTCTTCACTGAAGACATGTTCGATTTCAACGATTCGAATTTGTTTAAGTGCCGCAGCAATCGACTGCGCCTGAATTAGTATCGAGCTAAGCAGGAAAACGGAGAATGCTAGAAACAGTTTTTTTATCATGAATTTTCACCATAAATTAAATAAAGAGCATCTCTAAAAATCGATTAATCAGAAAAAACTGTAGCTGGTTTATTCGTTTGCGCCGTAATTGCTAAAGCAAAAAATTGAATTATTAAAAACGCACTTCACATTGCAGGTTATATAAAATAAATAATGAGTTCCTCTTATTTTATAAACAATTTGTTCTGTGTCTATAAGCGATTCGCCTATTTTTTTATATAAATAGGGCGTTGTTGAGTAAATCGAACTTATCGGAGAGAAGAAATCCTGTCTGGCATAATGCTGAGGAATTTCACCTACAGAGAAGCCAATGCCTTATAAACACAACGAGAGCCGTCGTCATAAGATCGAAAAATCTCGTTACAAAGTAACGAACTGGCATGAGTAAACACAACAGATTGCGGCGATGGGGTGATATCACGATTTGGTTTACGGAGGCGGTAATCTCTGAGTGGCGTCCAGCCATGACAGGAGCCTGTGGCCGGCCACAGGAGTATTCTGATATCATCATAGAAACCGCTTCGTTTATTCGCCAAGTCTTTCATCTGCCGTTACGTTAAACCGAAGGTTTCATGAATTCGCTTGCCCGTATCATGAAAGGAGGTTTTTGCAAAAGTCTCAGGATATGGTTTGCGCAACTATGCCGAACTTGCCGTGCAACGCTACAAGCGTATTTTTGGCAATGCCATGAGAGCGTGCGCGCTCCCACAGCAAAAAACAGAAGCGTGGATTAGTGCGTCTGCACTCAACAGAATGATCAGTCTAGGCATGCCGATGTCTGTAAAACTCTAACAATTAACGAGAGAATGGGGACTTTGGTTCAATTTTGATTTATTCAACAACGTCCTCTCAAGGCCTGTTGCCATTTCCACGCGGTATCCATCATATCTTCCATATCGTACTGGCAAGTCCATTCCAGCTTATTTTTTGCTTTAGAAGCATCTGCCCATATTTGCTCTACATCTCCAGTTCTTCGATCACCAATAACATGAGGTAAATCAGTTCCACTTACTTTCTCAAAAGCTTTTATCACTTCTAATACGCTATGTCCTTTCCCGGTACCCAGGTTAAAGATATCATGCTCCTGATCCATAGTTAGCGCATAGTCCATAGCTTTTACGTGCGCCTTGGCTAAATCGACTACATGAATATAATCTCGAATGTTAGTTCCATCAGGTGTGTTGTAATCATTTCCAAACACGGTAAGCTTCTCTCGAATACCTGCAGCCGTTTGCGTAATATAAGGAACAAGATTGTTCGGTACACCCAACGGCAACTCTCCTATTCGTGCTGAAGGGTGTGCGCCTACTGGATTAAAATAACGCAAAATAACCCCTTTAACACCACTATGCTTGCATAGGTCTTTCAATATCTGCTCACACACGATCTTAGTTGTTCCATATGGAGAAATTGCATTAACTACTGGGTGAGTTTCATCAATAGGTGATCGCTTAGTATCCCCATAAACGGTGCAACTGGATGAGAAAACTATGTTTCTGATCCTATGTTTATTCATTACTTTTTGTAGAGAAATCATGCCACCAATATTATTCGCATAGTACTTAAATGGTTCATTGACAGACTCCCCAACTGACTTGAACGCAGCAAAATGGATAACCCCATCTATCGCTTCTAGCTCAAACAAAGTTTCCAGATCATTCTGATCATTGATATCTGAAATATATAGTTTTATAGGTTTTCCAGTTATGGCAGTAATGTGTTCGGCAACTTCCTTCCTGGAGTTAGAAAGATCATCGACTACCACCACATTGTAAGCATTTTTTTGTAATTCTACGACAGTATGACTCCCGATGTAACCCAGTCCTCCAGTTACTAAAATGGTTTTATTCATTATTCTATTACCTTGTTCAATATACCAATACTGAAGTTTCCCCACCTTTCGCTATGCAACCAACCGTAACAATACGCTGGCGAGAGAGCTCTGTTTCTGCATTGGTTTGGTGAATCGAGGGAAAATACTAGCAAAATCCTTATCGAGAGCATCTTGAATAATGAGTTTTCTGATGTCAGAAAAGGCGAAGTGCGCTCAATTATTAACAGCGTAACAACGTTTGGACGCATAATCAAGCTGGTGTTGATCGACGTTGTTGAATAAATCAAAATTGAATCAAAGTCCCCATTCTCTCGTTAATTGTTAGAGATTTACAGACATCGGCATGCCTAGACTGATCATTCTGTTGAGTGCAGACGCACTAATCCACGCTTCTGTTTTTTGCTGTGGGAGCGCGCACGCTCTCATGGCATTGCCAAAAATACGCTTGTAGCGTTGCACGGCAAGTTCGGCATAGTTGCGCAAACCATATCCTGAGACTTTTGCAAAAATCTCAGAGAGACATAATCATGAGCAAGAAACGCATGCAATATTCAACAGAATTCAAAGC
>CBDUPR010000066.1:0-7448 GCA_965369175.1 uncultured Nitrosomonas sp. | reverse complement strand
GAATACCGGCCTGTCACGCCGGGGGTCGCGGGTTCGAGTCCCGTCCACTCCGCCAGCAAATATATTAAGTAAACAATCCAAGGTGACCAAGCGTTTGCCTTTTTCTTCCTGCTGATTCTATCGGGTTTTAATAGTGTTTGATTTTGTTAACCGGAAAAAACGTGTCGTCCAGGTTATTATGTTTCTGGCGGTACTGCCTTTTTTATTTTGGGGTGTTGAGTCATATCGCAGTGATGGGGGTGAAGGTTACGTTGCGATAGTTGATGGCAAGGAAATATCGCGTCGTGAATTTGAGCAGGCGTTACGCGATCAGCAAGAAAGAATGCGCAATATGTTCGGTTCGAATTTTGATAGCGCGCTGCTGGATAATCCTCAAATGAGAAACTCAGTGCTAGACAGACTCATCCAGCAGAGATTGTTGCATCAAGAAGCAGTCAATAATGAATTTATTGTATTAAATTCACAGCTGGTAAAAGTAATACGAGATATTCCAGAATTTCAGCAGAATGGTAGTTTCTCAAATCAGCGTTACCAGGAATTATTGCAGAATCAGGGAGTAAGTCCATTAATATTTGAATCCCGTGTTCGCCAAGAGCTGTTGTTACAGCAGTTATTGGACGGCTATAGTGAAAATGGATTTATCTCAAAGACTGTGGCAAAAAAGGCGCTTTATTTGAGTGAAGTCAAGCGTGAAATTAGTCAGGTCAGAATCAATCCGAGTCAATTTATATCGCAGATAAACCCGGATGAGGCAGCGATAGAATCCTATTATGATGAACATCGTGCAGAATTCTATTTGCCTGAACGAGTGCGTATTGAGTACTTGGTATTATCTTTAGATAATCTGGCGGAAAATGAACCGATAGATGAAGATGAGGTTAGAAGTTATTTTGATGAACATCAGAGTGAATTTGGTCAACCCGAAGAGCGACGCGCCAGTCATATCCTGATTAGTGTGTCTGCTGATGCATCGGACGATGAAAGAAAGGCAGCGAAAGATAAAGCAAGCGGGATATTAGAGCAGATCAAACAGAACCCGGATGATTTTGCTGATCTGGCAAGACAGTATTCTGATGATCCAGGTTCAGCCAATCAGGATGGAGATTTAGGCTTCTTTGGCCGTGGTGTTATGGTTAAGGCATTTGAAGATGAAATTTTTCAGATGCAGGTAGATGAAATTCGTGGATTGGTTGAAACAGATTTTGGATTTCATATTATTAAGCTTTCTGCGGTAAAACCTGCCAAAGTGGCCGATTTTGAAACGGTAGAAGCGCAAATTGCTAAAAATTTGAAGCAACAAAAAATAGCGGTTCTATTTGGAGAAATAGCGGAAGATTTTAGTAATGTTGTGTACGAACAAAGTGATAGTTTGCAGCCTGCGGCAGAAAGGTTTGAGTTATCAATACAGCAGAGCGATTGGATTGATAGAAAAATAACAGAACCTTCTGTTCTCGCTAATGAAAAATTATTAGCAGCCATTTTCTCTGACGACGCTATTAAGGATAAGCGAAATACTGATGCGATCGAGGTAGAGCCTGACGTGTTTGTTTCTGCACGTATACTAGAGCATAAGGTTGCGGCGGCGCAATCATTAGCGATTGTAAGAGATGAGATTATTGAACGACTGAAGCAACAAACTGCTGTTGAAATGGCTATGAAAGAGGGTGAGGAAAAGCTTGCGCGCCTACAGGCAGGCGAGGACGATGTTGTTACATGGGCTGATACTAAAGAAATTTCATATTCGCAGCCTCAAGGTGTTGATTATGATATCTTGCAAGCAGTTTTTCGGATAGATGGAGCTAAACTGCCCGCCTATACGGGAATCAGCGATCCTCGCGGAGGCTATGATTTGATACGCGTCAACCGTATAATCGAGCCAGATATGGCAGACGAGACTAAAAATGAAAAATTTAGCGAAGAATTGCAACAAATTATAACTCAGGAAGAGTTGTCCTCTTATCTGAGTGGGCTCAGGCAGCGCTATGATGTCACAATCAAGCAAGATATAATAGCTAATTAATTTCCGTTAATGTCCGAAAACATAGCTGCATTCGAGGCATTAACGGGATAAGCGTCAGCGGAATAAACTTATTCGCTTATATCAAAGGCAACGGTATTAAATCCCGCATCAACGTAGGTAATTTCTCCTGTAATACCACTAGCCAGATCGCTACATAGGAAAGCGGCTGTGTTGCCAACCTCCTCAATGGTGACATTGCGTCGTAATGGTGATACTTTTTCAGTGTAACCTAATAATTTTCCAAAATTGTTAATGCCTGCAGCAGCTAACGTCTTGATGGGCCCCGCAGAAATTGCATTGACGCGTATATTTTGACGCCCTAGACTGGATGCCATGAAACGGACATTTGCCTCGAGGCTTGCTTTGGCTAGGCCCATTACATTGTAATTAGGCATGACGCGAACTGCGCCTAAATAAGTCAGAGTTAAGAGAGAGCCATTTCTATTTTGCATCAATGGCAGCCCCGCTTTTGCCAATGCAGCAAAACTATAAGAGCTAACATCATGGGCGATACGAAAGGCTTCTCGATTAATACTTTCAAGATAGTCTCCGCTGAGTGCTTGACGTGGTGCAAATGCAATAGAGTGAATAATGCTATCAAGGCCATCCCAGTGTTTTTGAATATCATTAAAACATTGGCTGATTTCCTGATCTTTTGTCACATCGCAGGCAAACAGCAAATTGCTATCAAATTCCTTGGCGAGCTTTTCGACTCGTCCCCGTATGTCTTCTCCCTGGTAAGTAAAAGCAAGTTCTGCGCCTTCACGCCGCATTGCCTTGGCAATGCCATATGCAATCGAACGGTTACTGAGTAATCCAGTAATGAGTACCCGTTTGTTAGCAAGAAATCCCATGATATTTCCTTGTAAAAATTAAGGTATTAGCAGATTATAGCTTAAGGTTAGTTGGGCGTGGCGTATTGGGATCGGTGAAATTAAATGTCACTAGATTTATTTCTCTTAAATTTTTAAATTGGGTGTTTCCGATAAACTGTGAGTTCAATGAAAAAAAATATTAAGGTTCAATGGTGGATGTTACTGATTCTGGTGTTAATACCCGCTTGTGATCACCACAATTGGAATAGTCCCTATCCATTAAAGGATGCTGGAAAGAATATTCTCTACAATACATTCACTGAACGACCTAAACATCTGGATCCAGTTCAATCCTATAGTAGTAATGAAATCCAATTTACCGCACAGATATACGAACCGCCGCTACAATACCATTACTTAAAGCGTCCTTATACGCTGGTTCCTTTGTCAGCAGATAAAATGCCAACGATACAGTACATCGATAATCAGGGAAACAAATTACCTGATACTGCGCATGCTGCTGAGATAGCCTACACTGTCTATGATATTTCAATTAAGCCGGGTATTTTATTTCAACCTCATCCTGCTTTCGTACGTAACGCACGGAACGAACTACTTTATCATAATCTAACAAATCAAGACCTGGCAGATATTTATAAGCTATCTGATTTCTCTAAAACAGCAACACGTGAACTGGTTGCAGATGATTTTGTATTTCAGATCAAGCGCCTGGCGCATCCTAGGTTACATTCGCCAATATATGAATTGATGGCAGATTATGTTGTCGGTCTCAGGGAGTATGCGGCTATTCTTAGAACTGCAGCTGAGGGGCAATCAGAGCAGGATGCCTATTTAGATTTAAGTAATTTTGTACTAGAAGGTGTTCAAACTATAGATGATTATACTTACCGTATTAAAATTAAAGGAAAATATCCACAATTTTTATATTGGCTGGCCATGCCTTTTTTTGCTCCAGTTCCTTGGGAAGCGGAGCAGTTTTATTCACAGAAAGGATTAATAGAAAGGAATATTACCCTTGATTGGCATCCTGTTGGTACGGGACCTTACATGCTTACTGAAAACAACCCGAATTTAATCATGGTGTTGGAGAAAAACCCAAATTTTCACGGCGAGTTTTATCCGTCGGAGGGGATGGCAGAGGATGAGCAAAATGGCTTATTAGTTGATGCAGGTAAATTGCTGCCGTTTACGGACAAAATTATTTTTACACGTGAGAAAGAGAGCATTCCCAGATGGAATAAATTCTTGCAGGGATATTATGATGTATCTGGCATTGGTTCCGATAGCTTTGATCAGGCAATACAACTGGTGGGGCAAGGTGAAGCAGCCGTAACTGAAGCGATGATTGCGCAGGGAATAAGGCTCGAAACAGCGATAGCTGCTTCTACTTATTATATGGGTTTTAATATGCTGGATCCCGTGGTCGGTGGAATCACTGATCAGGAGCGTGAGTCGGCAAGAAAGCTGAGACAGGCCATTTCAATTGCCGTAGATTATGAAGAATATGTTTCAATATTTGCCAATGGTCGTGGTATTCCAGCGCAGGGTCCGATATCCCCTGGCATAGCGGGTCATCGTGATGGAAAAGAAGGCATCAACGCGATTGTATATGATTGGATAAATGATCGTCCGCAACGTAAGTCAATTGAAACAGCCAAAGCTTTGCTTGCGGAAGCAGGTTATCCTAATGGCGTGAATAAGAAAACGGGCATGCCTTTAATATTATACTTTGATGTTACTGCGCGTAGTTCAGAGGATAAATCCGGACTTGACTGGATGCGCAAGCAATTTCAGAAACTGAATATTCAATTAGTCATTAGAAGTACAGATTATAATCGTTTTCAAGATAAGATACGCAAAGGGAACGCACAAATCTTTGAATGGGGTTGGAATGCAGATTATCCTGATCCGGAGAATTTCTTGTTTCTGTTATATGGGCCTCAGCGAAAGGTAGGCCTGAATGGTGAAAATGCTGCAAATTATGATAATGGAGAATATAACCGGTTATTTGAACAAATGAAAAATATGGACAATGGTCCTGAGCGCCAGCAAATCATTGATCGGATGGTTGCGATTCTGCGTTACGATGCACCTTGGCTTTGGGGTTATCACCCGAAGGATTACGGGCTCTATCATACCTGGTACAGAAATATCAAGCCAAATAAAATATCTTATAATAATTTTAAATATTTTAGGGTGAATCCAGAATTAAGAGAGCAAAAACGACAGGAGTGGAATCAACCCGTGTTATGGCCCATAGGATGGTTCTTAATCATATGCATATTAGGTTTCATTCCGGCAATAAGAGCCTTTCGTAGCAGAGAACGTGACCTGGGAATTAAAGTTCGGTCGTCGTCAACTTGAGTGTGAGGGATCGCGATGCTTAATTACATTATTCGACGTATTTTTTATGCGATTCCAATTCTGATTGGGGTGAATCTAGTAACGTTCACATTGTTTTTTATTGTTAACACACCTGATGATATGGCGCGAATGCAGTTGGGGGTTAAGTATGTCACCCCTGAAGCTATTGCCAAATGGAAGCAAGAACGTGGCTATGATAAGCCACTGTTTTTCAATGATCAAGAAGTCAGGTTAGCTCAGTTCACTCAGACTATCTTCTTTGAAAAATCAGTGGCCATGTTTGTTTTTGAGTTTGGGCGTGCTGATGATGGTCGCGATATTGGACAAGAAATTAAATCGCGCATGGTGCCGAGTATTGCCATCGCGTTACCAGTATTCTTGCTGGGATTGATTGCTTATATAATTTTTGCGCTATTCATGGTTTTTTTTCGTGCAACTTATATTGACTTCTGGGGTGTTGTATTGTGCGTTGCACTAATGTCAATTTCTGGTTTGTTTTATATTATAGGTGCCCAATTTCTTATTAGTAAATTATGGCATTTGGTCCCGATATCCGGTTATGGAAGCGGAGCAGATATCGGCAAATTTTTGATACTGCCGGTTATTATCGGTGTCATTAGTAATGCAGGCGCTAATACGCGCTGGTATCGTACTATTTTCCTGGAAGAAATGGGTAAGGAATATGTTCCTACTGCCCGTGCAAAAGGCTTGCCAGAATCTGTAGTTCTATTCAGGCACGTTCTCAAAAACGCTCTGATTCCAATTTTGACAGGTGCGGTAGTGATCGTGCCGTTATTATTTCTGGGTAGTCTGATTACAGAGTCATTTTTTGGTATTCCGGGACTGGGTAGTTATACCATTGATGCAATCAATTCGCAGGACTTTGCGGTTGTGCGTGCCATGGTTTTTTTAGGCTCGATACTTTATATTATTGGTTTGATATTAACGGATATTTCTTATACGTTAGTTGATCCAAGAATCAGGTTTGCATAACCAGGTATGGGGTTATCAGCAATCGATTACGAAATAATTGATCTATCTTTGATGAATTGTATTTGCTAGCTCAAAAGCTGTTTCTTCTTACTTAAAGAGCTGAAGATTAGATTTTCTATCTTATCCATTTTCAGAAATCTTGTAGCAATTTCGTATCGTCTTTTAAGAGACAGCAATGTATTTCCAACCGAATGGCATGATTTATAGCGGTCTTCATTCTATTCGTGTTGTTTATCATTTTTCTTGAGCAAAATACCGGCTTTTATTTTCCGCATTTTTGCCTCCTCAAAAATAACATTTGTATTATAGCGACGATTGGTTAATAAATGCTTAGCGCTAATTTTTTTGATCAAGCGGTCCGCCTATTCAGGTAAATTCAGCCCCAATAATATTCGCTTTGTCTGAAATGTAATGTGCGAGTGTGTCATGGGAGATTCTTTCTGTTTTATAGGAGGCTCATATTGCGAGGATTTTCGCAAAAATCTCTATTTGAATAAGGCTGGCAGTGTTTATCAAGTATCTTTTAAGGGTTTTGCTTAGGTGTTGTTAGGCTATCTACTTATATTTTTATAGTGATTATTACTTTATTATGAGAATCAGTATTGTTATGTTGTTGCTTTTAATAAGTTAACTGAGGTTTGAGCTGTAATCTAAAATATATTTTATTAGCGAATTCTGGAGTTTCTGCCCAAGAAGAAGTGATCAAGATATTTCTGAGAGTAGGCCTAAAAGGAGATCAGTCATGAGTATGAAAGAAGCCTATGAGAAAAAACTACAGGCACAGTTAGATGAATGGGGTGCTGAGATTAACCAGTTGAAGGCAAAAGCAGATAAAGCCGAGGCTAATGCACAAATTGAGTATAATCAACAAATTAAAGAGTTAAGGTCCATGCAGGAATCGGCCAGTGAAAAACTTGCGGAGCTTAAAGAAGCTGGCGATGATGCCTGGGAAGATCTTAAATCAGGCATCGAAAATGCATGGGATTCACTGAATCATGCGTTGAAGTCAGCTACTGCCAAATTTAAATAATTACTTTGTTGATTAAAATTCTTGAGAATAGAGCCCATGGTTGCTCTCTTCTCAATGGTGCTTGATATTAATGAAATTTGGTAGTATCAAAGAAAGCAAATATAGTTTAAGCAATAGTTTTTTTATCAAATGGCGCGTAAAACTTCGTCTTTCAGGGCGGAGATATAAGCGCACAGGCGAAGCCTGTTTAATGCGGTCTTTGCTG
>CBDUPR010000065.1:0-8221 GCA_965369175.1 uncultured Nitrosomonas sp. | reverse complement strand
CGGTAGGCTCTCCCGGCAGGTGGTTCAATTCGGGTGCGGGGAGCCGGGGCTTCCCTGCCCCTAATTCCCGTATCACCCCAGTAACATCTTCAGCCCGATCAGACAGAGAAACAGTGCAAAGGCCCGCTTGAAATGGGGCACATTGAGCTTGTAGGCCAACTTTACACCCTGTTGTGCACTCCACATGGCCATGGGGACCAGAATAGCGAAACTGGTCCAGTTGACGTAACCCGTGGTCAGCGGCGGCAAGTTCGGCATGCCCCAGCCATTGGCCACATGGACCAGAGTCGCGGGCACGCTGATGATCAGGCCGAACACCGGGCTGGTGGAGACTGCCCGTAAATCGGAAAGCGAAAAAGGTCAGCCGTGGAGTAATCCCCAAATTTATAACGCCACTATTTTTCGGGGGGATTACCTCTGCGTTTCATCCATTCTCATAATACTATTGAACACTTTGAATGTAGTATATTTAGCAAAAAGAGATATCTATTCGGGACCACATTTTACCTAAGTCCTATGAACTGTTTATATGACACATATGAAAACACTAAAAGCTCTAAATATTCTCCCTAAATCCTGGCTATTCCGCATAGTAGCATTTCTTATCGTGGTGATTAGCGTAATATCCGGTGCTATATTTCTGAGCATTGATAGATTTGTGTCGCTGCAATTCAGCGAGATTGCGGCAGAACGATTAAATTATCAGGCAAGTGGGATTCAGCGATTGCTGGAAAGAGAAATAGCGAGGTTTGAGGAATTGGCCAAGCTCATTTCTACTGATTCAGATCTCCGACATAGCGCACTCTATAATCTTTATCTAGAAGGAAGTAAAGAACCACTCGAGGCTGATCTAAAACGTGTCAGTGAAACATTCGGGATCGAATTAGTAACTGCCTGGGATCTTAACGGCAATCTTGCAGCAAGCAACAAACCACCAGCGCCAGAAGAACTACACGATTACATGAAGGCTGCCAGGGCATTAATCCGCGAAGCCCATACTAATATAATATGGATAAACGACGAAATTTGGTTGGTTACTGATAGCCCCTTAAAGAAAGAGGATGAAGTTATAGGGATAATTCAAATGGCACGAATACTCAGACCAGCCGACAACCTTACCTTATTATTAGGCCCGGATGCACAGCTTGGTATAGTTTCCGATGCCGATAACACAGAAAAAACCAATATAATACAAATTCCCATACACTCATCACATGGCCAAGAAACATCCTTACAATTAGAAGTCCCCGACCCTGTCGCAATCGCTCTCGCAAAAACAAAACTGGTAGTGGGTGTTACTCTAATTGTTAGCAGCATCTTGCTATCCGGTATTGTTGTACTCTCTCTGAGACAGCAATTGCGACCGATCCAGGCACTCACGCTAGTTGCATCTAAAGCTGCGCCAGAATTAGAGCGGGGAGAAGTCAAGTATGTAAAAGTTGAAGGGCAGGCAGAGGTGGCTCAACTGGTTCGTGCTTTCAACAGCATGTTAGATGACATGATGAAATTACGAGTACTGGAAAAGGAAATCGAACAGAAAGACAGGTTATCTGCAATTGGCAAAGTAGCCACCAGTGTTGCACATGATATAAACAACCCGCTTACCGTCATAAAAAACACAGCCATACTATTGCGTGATGAGCATAAAGATATCCCCACGCTTGTTTCCGATGTCAACATGATTGTACATCATGCGACACGTTGTTCCAGAATTGTGGACAACCTATTGCGTTTTGGGCGTCCGCTTAATTTAAAAGTCGAACAATATGAACTAGGTCAATGCCTTGATAACTATCTAACAAACTACCACCACCGAAAAAGTAATCTTTGTTACCACTTTAATAACAACGGCGACCGGTTAATGATGAGTGGCGACCTTTACCAACTGGAACAAATGCTGGATAACCTGATCAACAACGCCTATCAGGCGAACGGCAATAACAAAATAGAGATTTCTTCCGGCAAGTTTGATGATAAATCAGTATTTATATCAATAACCGATGACGGGGTTGGATTTCCTGAGAATATTAACCAATCCGTTTTCACCCCCTTTGTATCGAGCAAAAGAGGAGGAACCGGCTTAGGATTATCCAACGCACAAGCAATCGCCAAAGCACACGGCGGTGATATTGTTATAACTGATGCGAAGAGAGGACAAATAACAGTCTATCTTCCATACCATTTCAAACCGGTACTATAATAAACTCTGCCTGCTATTTATCCGAGGTAGATATCCAATATTGAACGCTTCCTCCTTGTTTATTGGACGCAATTTCCTTTGGATGAGCTCTCGACCTCTGGGACTAAACAGAAAATCGAAGAATGGCCCCATTGCAACAGGATCCCAATACTTAAATATCAAATTAAAGGGCCCAGTTAACGGATAGTCATCCGCAATGGCGCCATTTGAATGCGCTCTTATACCATTGACCGCCAAGTCTTTTAAGATCCCCTGCTCAACAAAAGGGGCAGCGATTACCCAGCTATTTATCGCTATGGACGAGCGAAAGCGCCCTACCGTCCTTAGCATGTCTTGATCATTGTTTGCTGTAAGTACATTTTTTGTGGGATAGGAATCACCGTTGAGAAGCACTTGTCGTACCGGCTCCATAAAGTCCGGACAATGTCGATCGACAACCAAGGCAATTGGTATATCTTCCCCACCCACTTCACTCCAGCGCTTTATTTTGCCGCTGACTATTGCCCGTAATTCACCTATGTCCAATGAACTTACTGGATTCGATGGATGCGTTAATACAATTTTCAAGTCTTCTGCAACAGGAAGCCACCCGAGCCCCTCACCAGGTGAGCCTTTGACTGGACAACACAAACTACCTAAGTGAGTTTGATTGAAACGTACGGCCCCAATACCTTTAGAGCAATCTCCACCTAGCACCTTCAGTAGTCGCCCACTATCCTCCATATAAGGGGTAGCCAAATCATCCAGAAAACCATCTTTTAGCAATCTGGTCCCCGTAATGCTAAGTTCGCCACGCTTTAAACTGGTATGGAGAAACTGGAAAGAAGCATTGTCAGGACCACCACAATGTACAATCTTTTCGTCTCTCTTTTGTTCGCTATATATATTCAATATTTTTTGCGCTGCAAAGGCCCCACTAACTCCAAGACCGGACGCACCTAACAACGCGCATGAGTATCTGATTATCTCTCTTCGATTCATTTGCCGCGCTTCTCCCATTTCATCAGTTGCCGTGCGGTCAATCCCCCACACCTGTAACCGCCAACTTTCTTAGTAACGTTTTATAGTCTATTTTCAATATTCTTGCTGCAAGCGCTTTGTTACCTTCCGCATGTTCAAGTACTTTACGGATATATAATCGCTCAATATTCGCTAGAGTAACAAACTCGCCAGTATATATATTAAAGGGGTTGTCTTGTATTTCTTCCAAGTCTGTCGTCGTTGGTTCAAGTTGTTCTTTACTAATTTCGCAGTCATCAGCTGACATGAGAATTACTGCTTCTTCAACGAGATTTTCGAGCTCCCGAACGTTTCCAGGCCATTCTTTTTGTACGAGTAGATTTAATGCTGCTGCGGTAAAACATCTTATCGATCGCTTATGGGCTCTGGCATAGTATTGCAAAAATTCTTCCGCAAGAAGCGGTATATCTTCTGCTCTTTCTCTTAGCGGTGGAAGCTTAATACTGAGAACCTTAAGTCGGTGATAAAGATCCCGTCTAAACAGCCCTTTTTCGACGAGCTCGTCAAGATCCTCATTAGTGGCGCTGATTAACCGGAACTCCACGTCATATTCCTGATTAGATCCTACCGGCCTTACTTTTCTTTCTTCTATAACCCGCAGTAACTTGGCCTGCAGCTGCATCGACATGGCATTCACCTCATCCAGGAAAAGGGTTCCACCATTGACGTCCAACAACAAGCCCCGCCGCTCCGTGGTTGCTCCTGTAAATGCGCCTATCTTATGGCCAAACAATTCAGAGTCAGCGAGTTCATCTGGTATTGCTGCCATGTTAATAGCCAATAATTTTCCATTGCCCGCATGAATCGCGCGAGTTACTAACTCCTTGCCGGTTCCACTTTCCCCGCAAATCAAGACATTTGCCTTGACATTACGAACTTTGAAAATCCATTCGCGCAGTTCGCGGATCTTTTGAGAACCACCTTTTATGGCCTTCATATATGAGTCATTAGTCAATATTTGCCGTTTCAATTCGGCATGACTGTATCGCTGTTGAAACTCCTTCTGGGTTTTTGCCAGAATTAACCGAACATTATCTGGATCGAATGGTTTTGGTAAAAAATCGAATGCGCCTAACTTGACTGCGTGCACGGCATTGTCAGTAGTCGAGTGAGCACTTACAACAACGATAGTAATTGCATTATCAAATTCGTGGATTCTGCGAATTATATCGAATCCATCAAAATCCGGCATAACAAGATCAATAAAAACAAGATCCGGAGGATCCATACGAAGTGCTTGTGATAAATCAAATGGCACAGGCTGGACAATTACATTGTATTCGCCACATGTCTTAACAACACGCGCCAAGACCTGTGCGACATCAGGCTCATCATCAATGATCCAAACAACAGGTTTCGATTCTCGTTCTTGTGGTAGCTCGGGGGTGGACATCAGCACATGGCTCATTGGGTTATTAGCGTTTTGATAATTCTAGAGTGTTGAAGAACAGACAAATACTTTAACCACGTCATTCAAAATCTGGAACTTGAGTATCATGGCAGCAGATTCAGGTGTCAATGCCTACTAATCTACCTGCCTTCCACAAGATAAGCCCATCACCCGATACTACGGGGTAAACTACGAATACAACTGCCGGCAGGTACTGTGTCCAGAGAGCGGCATGACGAGTGTCAACTGTATTGTGGTAAAACCAGTGTGAAAAATGCGGCCTCATGCCGAGGGGGTCGGCTAGGAGGATGAGGCCGCTAAACACGGAGGACTTACTTGGTTGCGTATAAGAAGGTCATCACGTCAACGATATCGTTTTTTGTAAGAATCCTGTTTGGCCCAAAGACCGGCATGTGCGCATCGGGATTGACTACTCGCGGATCCCAGATGCGCTGAAATGTGTAGCTGTACGGGAGAGATCGCTCCGCATAATCGACCAGACTCGGCCCAACGGTTCCACTACCGGTTTCATGTCCAGGCAACTTATGACAGGCAATACAGTTTCCCCAACGAAGGTTAATGGCTATCTTTTCGCCACGGTCAGGATCGCCATTCAACTCTTCGTTAAACTCCACCTTTTCAATCGGGGGCGGCGGAAGCTGGCCGCACTCCAGTTCATAACTGTGGCAGGGATACTGATCCAGCAGTTCAGGGGGATAGGGTTGTCCCGGCACCCACTGGGGTTTTTCGTTTTCTGCAGCGGTAGCGACAAAGCCAATTCCCAGCAGCATAACAATGGCCACCCCCCGCATTAACAGGTTAATGGCTGATAATTGAAAACAACTTTTATTCGACATTGTTCAATCTCCGAAGTACTCGTCTTGCACAACCCCTTAAAGCGATTGCGCAGGATCATAATCTAGGCAATGGGATCAATAGCTTATACTGTTGTCTATTGATCGATATTGCGCTCAAGGTAGTCAGTGTTCATGTTGTACTCAGCTACTGGAATACTCATCGGATATCCATTTGAGGATGCACGAATGAACACCTCAATATCCGTCATGCTGGCACTGCCCTCTTTACCTTGATACATGCGGGACAGCTGTTGGCAACTGCGAATCTGGTGCTGCATGGTAAAGACATAAGAGTAATCGTCTCCCGCCAACTGATAGGGGAAATGATAAATCGGGTACTGGGCTGCATCTCCAAAGAAAGTGGTTGGCCTCTGACCCCGGAGATAATTACCAGCTGTCGGCGGCGTGTGACAACTGGAGCATGCGTAGTGAAACTGGCCGACGCGTTTGAAATAAAGATCCCGTCCCCTTTCATACGCTGCGGCCATCGGCTCCGAGGAAGTGTCCACATTGATGGTAGCGCCATCCGCGAGTGACGCAACATAGAAGGCAATCAGGGAATTGGGCCGGGTATCCGGACCCCAGTCATCACGCTGGAGCCGCTCTTTGGCACAAACCTCGATTTGTGAAGGACCAGTCAGGACACGATTTACGCGCTTATTATATTTTGGGAATGTTGCATAGACACCTTTCAGCTCCGCGCCATCCTCTCCATGACACGATGCGCATGATTTACCGCTCTCGTTTTCCTGATTGAAGTAGGCCAGACCCTCTTCAAGTACCATATCGCCTTCCATGCTTTTTTCCATCCAGCGAAAATCTTTGAAATTCATTTCATGCGACATCAGACCATCGTCGACCGCTTTTTTCAGCGATTCCGGATCTTTCCAGTACTGGTAGGTATTGGAAAACTCCTTATCACCGGAAACATGGGGTATCGCCTTTTCACGGCCGGGCATATATTCGTGCTTGGTAGTCATCTCGGCAGCCATACTCGATGTGACTTGCACTAACGAGCAGACTAACAAGCATACTAAGATTCGATAACTCCTCATAACTCCTCCTAACATTTAATCGGTTCTATTTTTACTTGGTGACCTTAAGCAACAATTTACAGAACAAACTCTGTTGAGTCCGTCTCTCCCTTATTGTCATGCCAACTTACCAACAAACGATCACCTTTTTTTGCTTCAGTAAGCGTGAACGAAAGATATGGATTTTTCGAAACACCTTGTCCCCAGTTGGCGTTAATTAAAGACTCTCCGTTTTTTGCGATATTGATTTTGTCGATAAAATGTGCCGGTATTTCCTTACCCGTTTTTGGGTCAAGTCTCTGAATCGTCATTGGGTGTTTAATCAGCAATCGTATGACTGCTAATCCATCTTGGATATTTGTGCGAACTTTTATTGTATTGCTCACGATCTATTCCTCTTGATTCGATTAACTCTTGCTTGTCACCACACACGTCGACCGGATGCTAGCCACCGCAACCACCGACCGTAACTTTTACCTCTTTTTTTGCGGTAAACAGTTTTCCATCGGCATATACGACAGCCCAAACATCCTGAGTTTTTCCCAGTTTTATACGGGTTGCTATGTGGCCCGCCATTTTATTGCTCATCTCAAAACTGGCAGCTAACGGGTACGGATTTTTTTCAGCAATGATCGTGATCGATTGAATGTTCGGTAATTTGGTCCTAACCGTGACCGGCACGACGGTGCCATTTTCGGCAATGTCGGGAGCCACTATCGTGACAGCGTCGCTGGGTATGGTGCTTGTTGTTTCAAAAAGCTCATTGAGCACTTCGTCCATAGAGTGATAACCAAAGGCATTGGAAAATGACTTGCCAAGCGAGATTTTCGGTACTATGAGTCCGCATGCCATCATGGCGCTTATTGCCGTGCCACTGGCAGAAGCCTTAAGAAGGCTTCGTCGTACTTTATTAATCATGATTCAACTCCTGATGTTGTAATCAACTAATGTGACTAATGTTTATTTTCCACACCATCTTTCAGGCGTGAACCGCCTTGATGCAGATTACATACCAACTATTAAAAGGCACCTAATCGATTGATAATCTTCATGAAAAAAAATTTTGTATCGATAAGAAATTAAATATGTAGGGCAATTTGCCCGTACCAGACCGGCATTTACAGGAGATATTCCCTAGCTTTTAGGAACGCCAACACGCAGCACGCGAGCATTTTTTAAATTCACGGAATAAGAGTTGATCTTCCATCGCTGATTAAGAATCAGAGGATAGGCCAGAAAAACCTGAACCCCATGCCTGCACCTCACTCGAGGCGATGAAGAGGGACACACTGAAGATGCGTAAGGAGAAGCCCGTTGTCGTCACCAGCATGAATACCAATCTGGGGCTGGAGGGGATCATCTGATTTATCGAACATGAGGGGATATTAAACAGCCAACTAGAGGGGATCAGTTAACTTCTCTTCACCGTGGTTATCGATAGTGACCGTCCAGAAAATCGGGTGCAACCGCGATTGAATAATTTGCCGTTATCAATTGCCGTTCAAGCGGCTGGCGCAAGCCGGACCGGCCGGCCCATCCGATAACAGGAAAGGCCGTATCCGTCGCCGTACTATTCCGACAGTGGCGATCACAGGCGGGGAACCACATCGTCCTAAGGGCCGATCTCCTGCAGCG
This sequence comes from uncultured Nitrosomonas sp., assembly GCA_965369175.1. Lineage (GTDB taxonomy): Bacteria > Pseudomonadota > Gammaproteobacteria > Burkholderiales > Nitrosomonadaceae > Nitrosomonas. The sequence goes on along the minus strand of CBDUPR010000065.1, from coordinate 85 downwards.
CGGTACGGATGTAGAGTTCCCTTAGGCGCCGGGTGACGGGACCGGGCCGGCCGTCGCCCACCGGTTGGCCGTCGATACTCACCAC
>CBDUPR010000064.1:0-8794 GCA_965369175.1 uncultured Nitrosomonas sp. | reverse complement strand
TATTGTTCCAAAATTACTACTTACATTATTACAAAATAGTTTTTTGCTTTTATTATTTCCCTGTGTGCAAGAATTTTGCTCGCACATTCCTCTATCCAGCACGTTCTATTCTCTAGACAAGAGAACCGCCTAGCCTACTGAGTCCATACTTCACTGTCAAGAATTTTTGGCTAGGCAAATTAATACATCACCGAAATTTCAAAAAAATCAAGATTTATTATTTAATGCTTATAAAAAAACCTACTCAGAAAAAACCTACTCAGGATTATTCTTACGACGCAAGAAATAAAATGCAGCACCGCCTGCCACAATTAACAAAATAGCAACTTCCATCATACCAAAACCACCACCGTGCCCACCATGCCCACCACCTCCAACGTGTAAAGGGATGCGGACTGCTGTACTTACATTGCCAGCGTCATCCTTTTTTTCCAGCAGGACTGCATACTGACCAAGTTCCTTTAATTCTGCCGCAACGACAATAATTCCAGATCTATGAACTTCCGCTGGCATATATACGATCCCGTCTTCTTTTGCAGCATGACCATCATGATCTACGCCTTCATGCGCACTATGATCGGCTTCGTCACTTGCATTCTTTTCCTTGTCAGGAGTAGCAGCATTATCACTCCCACTCTCATGCCCGTCATGTCCTTCTTTTATCAAACGTACCGCGAGTGGTATCTCACGAGCCGCATGATCAGATAATTCTACAGTTAAATTCACCTTTCCCACACCGGGTAAATGATCGCAATATGAATGCATAGGCGGAATATCCCCTTCAGGTACCTCATAAGCACTGAATGTTACTGAGAAATCTCCCGTATCGATCACACAACCGCCGCCTCCATGATGCCCCTCATGCGCGAGCATTAATTGCGCATATGACGGTAGCGCCAATAACGATACCAAAACAGCTCCGCTTATTTTTGCAACCCATCCACCCCTTGACACTTCCTTCATAATTTCTCCAATTTATAACCTGTGAGCTCATTCATGCCTGCTCAGCAATCCTGCCCGAACAATTCAGCCCAAGATTGTATAACAAATAACCAAATATTAATCGAATTAAAAACATTCAATCCTGACACTTTACAAAGCGTATAATTTTCAATCCCTACTATATTTTCCATGAAACCAGCAGACCCAAGCCAACCTTACAAACAAATATCAGAATATCAAGTCATTCAGGATTATGAATCGCTGCATCATCGAGACTTGCCATGCAAATACTTGTCAATAAAGATCTTCTGGATATCTGCACTTTGCCAGTGGTAACGCACATAAAAGTATCTCAGCATATCTGAAAATTAGATTCTTTTATTCCTAGATAACTGTAAACAAAAAAATATGATTTTGAGATACTTCATCCATTCAAATTCAAAACTGATGGATGCAATAAGGAGATGGCCTCTCTTATAACAGACATACGACCAGCTAACTGAAATTCAAAATAATAATATATCCCTTGATTAACAACACGACAACTCCTCATCCAATAATTCAATCCAATGTTTTACAGATAACTGTGTACCAGTCTGTAAATGTGTTAAGCAGCCAATATTTGCTGTTACAATTTGCTCAGGATTATCAGATTCCAACGCCGTTATCTTATTCTCCAGGAGCTGTCTAGACAACTCGGGTTGCAGTATCGAATAAGTTCCCGCTGACCCACAACAAAGATGAGCATTCTCAACCACAGCTAATTCAAATCCCGCTGCAAGCAAAATTTTCTCGGCCGTACCACGTATTTGCATACCATGCTGAAGCGTGCAAGGAGAATGAAAAGATAACTTAGATCCTTTGGAACTCATAGCACGTTTATTTAATAGCCGCTGCAAACGCTCAAACTCGGTATCGAGAACTTCACTGATATCTTTGGCCAATGCTGAAATCTGCGCTGCCTTTTTTGCATAAGCTACATCATGCCGCAGCAAATATCCATATTCCTTCACGGTTACACCACAACCACTCGCAGTCAGGACAATGGCCTCCACCTTCTGCTCAACATATGGCCACCAAGCATCAATATTATGGCGCATGTAGTCCAATCCTTCTTCCTGAGCATTAAGGTGATAGGCAACCGCACCACAACACCCCGCGTGTTCCGCCTTAATCAATGAGATATCCAGATTGTCTAATACACGTGCAGTCGCCGCATTAATATTGGGAGCCAATACCGGCTGTACACAACCTTCAAGCACTAGCATTCTCCGTGTATGTCGAATTAGCGGCCATTTCTCTGCGGATTTTACTTTGGATGGGACTGTTTTCTTTAAACTACTCGGCAATAACGGACGGATCATCTGTCCTAATTTAAGACATGCCGAAAATACACTAGTATTAGGCAATATTTTACGTAGCGTATAACGTAAAACACCAGATGTGGTATTGCGCTTCACTTGTTCTTCGATAATACCACGACTAATATCCACCAATTTGCCGTATTGCACACCAGATGGGCAAGCCGTTTCACAAGCACGGCAAGTTAAGCAGCGATCAAGATGCAACTGAGTTTTTTGTGTAACTGGTTGACCCTCCAGCATCTGCTTCATTAAATAGATGCGCCCACGCGGACTATCCAACTCGTCGCCCAATAACTGGTAAGTCGGGCAGGTAGCAAGACAAAAACCACAATGCACACAACTACGTAATATCGCATCGGCCTCTTGACCCTCTGGAGAATCCTTGATGAAATCGGCTAGATTCGTTTGCATTTTATAAACCCGGGTACAGCCTGCCAGGATTAAATATTCCTGCAGGATCAAATTTCTCTTTTAATAATCGATGAATTCGCATCATAGCTGGATCAAGGGGATGGAATACGCTGGCACATGATTCGCTGCTATGAAAAAGCGTGGCATGGCCTTCCGCTTCCTTCGCTACAGTATGCATCATTTCTGCATTTATTCTTTCGCTGCCGACCAGCCAACGTAATGCGCCATTCCACTCAATCAATTGCTCTCCTGGCAACGATAATGGCGCAGTCGTTGATTTTATCGATAAGCGCCAAAGTGATTTGGCAGAATGAAAATAAGAATGAGTTTGCTCGCGTACAGATTCCCAGAATGCAGATCCTGTTATTAGCTCCTCACCACCCAGTTTAGCATGAGCTGCGCGTACAGCTGATTCAGCCCCAGAAAGTCTCAGCATCAGCTCATCACCGTAAAAACAGGTAGCAGAAATCGGCAAGGGTTTTCCTGCCCATTCATTCATTTTACTTATTGCTTCTGCTGCATTCATTTGCATACGTAAAGTTAATTCAGCAGGGGGTAGCGGCAGTACCTTAAGCGATACTTCAAGCAGCACACCCAACGTGCCCATGGAACCAGCCATCAGTCGCGATACATCATAGCCGGCAACATTCTTCATGACTTGCCCACCAAAGCGCAGATCATTTCCCCTACCATCTAGCATGCGTACGCCCAACACAAAATCACGTACTGCACCAGCAGATGCCCGACGCGGCCCAGATAATCCAGCAGCAACGCAGCCACCCAATGTGGCCGTCGCACCAAAGTGCGGTGGTTCAAATGCGAGCATCTGACCATGGTTACGAAGTGTAGCCGAAAGATCAGCCAGACGCGTACCGGCACGCGCAGTCACCACTAATTCAGTTGGCTCATAATCAATAATGCCGCTATAAGGCGAGATGTCCAAGGTGTCATTATTTTGTCCAATTATTGTATTACCATAAAAATGCTTGCTCCCTCCACCACGTATACGTAATGGCAATCTACATTTCGCGGCACCGAGAATAGTAGTCACAAACTGATCAACAATCGCTTGCATAAATCCCTATATTTCTTAAAATCGTGGTAATTCGGGAAATTTTATTTTACCCTGATGTACATGCATAGCGCCCAGCTCCGCGCAACGGTGTAAAGTCGGAACGGCTTTTCCAGAGTTTAATAATCCGTCTGGATCAAAGGCTGCTTTTATAGCGTGAAATATCTTTAACTCTTCGTTTCCGAACTGTGAACACATTTGATTAATTTTTTCCATACCCACACCGTGCTCGCCTGTTATTGTTCCCCCGACACGGATACACATTTCAAGAATCTTTGCACCAAATTCTTCCGTTTTCTCCAACTCTCCGGGCTGATTCGCATCATAAAGAATTAATGGGTGCAAATTTCCATCTCCTGCGTGGAATACATTCATACAGCGCAAGTGATATTCTCTTGAAAGATCCTCAATGCCACGCAATACATCTGCCAGATGTTTGCGCGGAATTGTTCCATCCATACAATAATAATCAGGAGAAACCCGACCCGCAGCAGGAAAAGCAGCTTTACGACCAGCCCAGAAACGCTGGCGTTCCGCTTCATTATGTGATGTGCTAATTTTAATCGCACCACTTTGCTGCATAATTTCATGAATTCGTACAATTTCATCCGCAACTTCCTCAGCTGTTCCATCGGATTCACACAACAGGATAGCTGCCGCATCAAGGTCATAGCCAATATGAGTAAATGCTTCGACTGCATGAATTGCTATTTTATCCATCATTTCCATGCCCGCAGGAATAATACCCGCACCTATTACGCGAGCAACAGCATTACCTGTTTTATGCACATCATCAAACGCCGCCATGACTAACTGTGCTTTTTCTGGCTTGGGAATTAATTTTACGGTAATTTCAGTAACGATACCCAACATACCTTCACTACCCGTCATCAACGCCAGTAAGTCATAGCCCGGGCTATCTAAACTCGCACCACCAATTTCTAAACATTCCCCCGTAATTGTCAATACACGCAGTTTAAGAATATTATGCACAGTAAGACCATACTTTAAACAATGCACTCCTCCCGAATTTTCTGCAACATTACCGCCAATAGTGCAAGCGATTTGTGAAGAAGGATCAGGTGCGTAATATAAACCATACACCGCAGCAGCTTCGCTGATTGCCAGATTTCTCACACCAGGCTGTACGCGGGCGGTACAGGCTACCGGGTCCACTTCAATAATTTGCTTTAATCTTGCCAACGACAATAAAACACCTTGTGCATGAGGCAATGCACCACCTGACAACCCTGTTCCTGCACCACGCGCCACCACAGGTATCTTCGATGCCTGACAAAGTTGTAAGATTTGGATAATTTCTGCTTCCGTCCGTGGCAAAACAACAACCATGGGTAGCTGTCGATAAGCAGATAGGCCGTCACATTCATAAGGCCTCAAATCTTCTGTTTCATGCAAGACAGCTTCAGGTGGCAAAAAAGCACACAGATTATTAACTAATTCTAAAGGAGACATGCGTTTATTCCGATAGTTTCTGAATTTCGTGATCAGCCAGTTTTTCCAGCATCTTTACGACTGCGGAATTGTCCCACTTAGCACCGCCGTGCGCTATGCAAGCATTAAACAACCCATGTACCGATGCCGTATTAGGTAGGCTCAATCCCAATGCCGCAGCATTAGATAATGCAATATCCAGATCTTTTTGTTGTAATTCAATACGAAATCCCGGCTCAAATATACGTTTAATCATACGATTTCCATGGATTTCCAGCACACGAGATGATGCAAAACCGCCCATCAATGCCTGTCGCACCTTCTCTGGATCAGCTCCTGCCTTAGATGCAAATAACAACGCCTCACCCACTGCCTCAATTGTAAGCGCAACAACAATCTGATTAGCAATCTTACAGGTTTGTCCGGCACCATTCTCGCCTATTAAGGTAATATTCTGACCCATCAATGCCAAAATGGGTCGTACTTTATCAAAAACCGCCTGTTTAGCACCAACCATAATAGTCAATGTTGCGTTCTCTGCGCCGATATCTCCACCAGAAACCGGTGCATCCACATAATCACAACCCAGCTGATTAATCTTAAGAGCAAATTTCTGAGTTTCAATGGGGGAAATTGAACTCATATCCACCACTATTCTCGCTGAATCATCACTCTCTTTCAAGCTTTGTACTACGCCATGTTCGCCAAATAAAACGTTTTCCACATCTGGCGTATCCGGCAACATAGTCATAATAATGTCCGTATGTTGAGCCACCTCCTTTGGCGAAAGACAGGGCTTACCACCTTGTATCACTAATTCCTCAGGAACACCACTACGTGAATGCAGATATACGGTATGCCCCCCTTTAATCAAATGCTTTGCCATGGGCTTCCCCATGACACCAAGACCAATAAAACCAATATTTGCCATTGACTTCTATATTCTTTATAAAATCTATATTTATCTATTCATAAGCTAATAAGATTAGCTTAGCGGGCTCAAAAAACATTTAATTGAGACCTTTGCAAAACCCCAGTAGTTGAAAACTAATTCTTTATAATCAATAGTCAGAAACTTCTGACGAGGGTTTTTGCAAAGGTCTTCTAAGTTACAACGATCAAGCGCTTTTGACTGCTCCCCTCCGTTCACGGAGGAGGCTCCCAATTCAACGAATTCAACCCGGACGCACTTAAATCCAAACAGGACTGACAGATCCTCCAAAGGCTGACACCGTCAGCCCAGTGGCCAAAATATTACGCGCTGCGTTGATGTCTCGATCATGAATTGATTCGCATTCCGGACAAGTCCATTCGCGCACATTAAAGGCATTTTGTTTACGGTATGCCCACATCCCGAGCAGCATTTGCTGCTTGGACACCATCGGTCAATACCCACAAGCTTTCGCCCGCAGAAAGAATCGCGAAGTATGTTAATCCTAAGTCAATGCCGACTTTGCCGCCAACCTTTGGCTTTAGCGCAACAGCGTCGTCGCAAAGCATGGAAACATGGGATCGGCCCGCTGAGTCTTTAGAGACCGTTGCAGTGATTAGTTTTGCTACCTTAGGAAAGGTGCCCGACCACCTGATATTCAGTGGATTTTTCATCTTTGCCAGTTTCAGAGACTTACCGTTCTATTTAAAAGCGCTAGACATGTATTCAGTCGATCGCTTCTCATGCTTGCGCTTGAATGACGGGTATTTGGCTCGTTTCGCAAAGAAATTGCCGAATGCCACTTACAGGTGACGAAGCGATTGCTGCACAGAAACACTGGAAACCTTGTTTAACCGTTCTAATTCAGGCTCTTTTTTTAAATCAGTCAACAAAGAAGAGGTAGTATGATACCCGATTCTTTTTTTCTCGGTATACCAAGCATCAGATCGAACGCGCAACATGCCATTATAGACAAATTTAGCGCGCCCGAATATTTGAGCCAGAATAGTTTCTTGCTCAAAAGCTGGGTAAAAACTGAATTTGTATGCGCGCTTAACTTCCATTAACACACTTTAACAGAAATAGGTGAAAAAATAGGCTTTAATATCAGAGAAATTGGCTCCCTATCCGTCCCCAGCCTTAAGACCAGGGTTTTCCGGAAGTTGAGATGATAAAATAAAAAAGCGGGTATTTAGATATTTTCACACAACCTGTCTCTAAGATAAATCAGTAAACTTGACCAACCTTCTCACACGCTCTAAATCTTCCGGGAATCCCAGTGTTTTTTCTGCCCTAACGAGCGCCAGACGAGCATGGCGGATCGCAATGACTCTCATCGGGCTATTTTCCATCGATGCGAGTGACTCAAAAGCTTTTTGCAGCCGTATCGCAACTTCAACAGTACCTGCTCCATCACGCGCAATCGCGGTAAAGGCATCATCGAACATATCTTCTAAAGATATTTCAGGCACTGCTACACGGCTATATTTGGAAGTTTGTATATCACCTTCACTAATTGGCTCACTCCAAAGCGTAAAAAGTCGCACAAATACTCCAATAATACCAATTGCTGTACCAGGGTCATTGATGGCAGGCGACATTGCCCTGCTCGCGATTTCGGATAAAACAATTAAACCAAATCGAGGATCCTCATCGAATTTTCTATCATTATCAATCAGAAATGCCTGAGTTATTCTGTTAACATTGATATCAGATACATCATCCGGATCTACAGTTATATATGCAATCGCCTGACCCGGAGCAGAAAAAGTACCCGGCAAAGCCACAACTGTAATACGTATTTTCACTTCTTCCGCATACACCTGCAACGCAGCAACATCAATACGTTGCACATAGCCAACCACATTTCCGTAAACAACCTGATCGATAACCAGATCTGTTTCCACAGGCGTGCCACAAAGAGTCGGTGCATATCGACGTCGACGTAAAGCTGCTGCGGTCGCCGCCTCAACCTTATCTCTCGTTTCCCCAAGGCGACCCAGGCGTGCAATACAGTCTACCCATCGTACAAACGTAATAATCACTACGGAAAAAATAAGCAGCGTTAAAACGAATAATGCAAAACGGCCTGCTTGCTCATAATATCCATTCTTCAACGCAATCAGCGCAACAATACTAAAGATAAAAGCGCCGATGAAGGTTGATAATGCATTTTGAGAAACATCATCTGAAATAATTAAGGAAAAAGAACGGGGCGTCGCGACGCTACTAGCGGAAGCATAAGCAGAGACCATCGATGCAACGGCAAAGGTAGCAATTACTAACATGCTGGAAGAAATAATGGAGAGCAGGGCTTCTATCGAATCTAGTGTAATGTTTGGAATAAATTGACTAGCTTCGATATCATCCGCCAGCTTTGAAAGAAATACGCTCGCTATTGATAATATACACATCACGAATGGTTTAACCCATAGCTTTTCGCCAATACGATTCAGAAAAAACCTAAACCGATCTTCCATGATTTCATCCCCTGATAACTCAATTACATCATTGACTATCACGCTCTCTTCGAGCTATCAAATTAACTCTAGCAAAGCCATTATCATATTTGACATCCTCCCCTTCCTAAACGAAGGGGATTCCTAGCGACTTATTAAGCCG
>CBDUPR010000063.1:0-8872 GCA_965369175.1 uncultured Nitrosomonas sp. | reverse complement strand
GCTCCAAATGTCTTCTGCTTGTCACTATTTTAGTCGGTTATCGCGCTGACGGGGGGGTTGTGCAGTAGTCTTTATGATTCTTATTTTATGTCGAAAATTCTTACACTTTATTGGTTTGCTAATAAGTTATTATTGATAGTGATTTAAAATCAGCATGTTAATAAAGTGGTATGTTTCTTGCTTCTTCATTGCTGTGACCCTTCTTTTTTTTAAGAAGTACGGTTACAAAATTGGAAGTTGAAAAATAGCTTTTGCAGGCGGGTAAATACAAAAAGGGGAGTACAGAACCTTGAAGTTCAAATATTTTACAATTGTAATTTTTAGCATCATATCGCTCATATTTCTGGCACCGGCTCTTGCCGCGTTAGACAACAAGGGATCAGATTTTATTGTAGCTTTTAATCCAAATCTTGATTCAGGTGGTAATAGACAATTACAACTTACAGCAGATGTTGCAACAAACGTAACAGTGAACTATCCGGTGCTTGCACCTACATTCACGGCCACTGTTGCGGTTACGCCTGGTGTGATAACTACAGTAGATCTACCTATCCAGGTTTCTGAAGATTGGGCTCCAGGAAATGGCATTGTTCAAGATAATGCGGTAAGAGCATTTTCGACAACAGGCGATGAATTTGTGATGTATCTGATTAATCGTAGACCTACGTCATCGGATGCCGCATTAGCTCTTCCTGTCGATGCCTTTAATAAGAGCTATATTGTGATGGATTATAATCCAGCGTTCGTCGGCGCTCAATTTACAGTTGTTGCGGGATTCGATGGGACAGATGTCACCATTACCCCAGCCACTGCCATCAATGGCTGGCCTGCTGGGGTTCCTTTTACAATTACCTTGGATCGCGGAGAAGGGGCTTTCTTTCAAAGCGCTACGACAAGTTCTAGTAATACCCTCACCGGGACTCTGGTAGAGTCTACCCGTCCCATAGGCATGGTAAATGGGAATGGTTGTACGCAAATCCCAAATGGCACGACATACTGTGACCATATTTTTGAAATGGCGCAGCCAGTACAAAGTTGGGGTCGTTCTATACCGGTTGGGAACCTGCCTAACCGTTCAAATGGTTCTATCTATCGGATTTTGGCTTCGGAAGATAATACGAATGTCACGCAGGATGGCGTTGCGCTAGTGACATTGAATAGAGGTCAGTTTCACGAGACGCTAATTTTGCCAGGGGACCATGTTTTTGCTGCGGATAAGCCAATTTATGTAACCCAATTTATGCCTGGCGATGGCAGTCCGGGTGCAATTGATGGGGACCCGGCCATGGGTAACATGATTCCTTCGGATCAGTATCCGATGAATTATACCTTTGCAACCGTAGGTGACGCCCAATTTGCAACTCACTTCTTAACGATCATTGCTAATAACAGTGATCTGTCGACGATTCTTTTGGATGGTGCGGTCATAGGGGCAGCCTCATTTGATCCGATTGCTGGAACCGATTTCTCGGTGGCACGTTTACCTTTGATCGAAGGTACTCACACGACATCATCATCCATTCATGGGCATGGCATCACGGTTGAAGGGTTTAATAGGACTGATTCCTACATTTATCCGGGTGGAGCCTTGTTTGCATTCATTAATCCCACAGGTGATCCATTTGATCCAGTTTGTACTGCGTCCGTATCTGGAGCACCTCCAAAGGTTAATGGTAGCTGTACGGATAATATGCCGAGTGAGGACGTTAACAATAATGGCGTATTGGATGTTGGGGAAGACAATAACGGTAACGGGGTGATTGATGCTGATACTGGTATCTTCTTTGTGACACTAGAGGCTGGCGCTACAAATTTAGTTCTAACTGTAGATCCTTTTGTACTAGGTGATTCGCAAGTAACTTTTATGGTTGATTTAATTGACCCGAGCCAGCCTGGAACGGGAATGGTTCATGTGACCGATGGTGTCGGAAATGCCGCGGATGTGCCCGTCAATCTGGGTCTCTCACAATCAATAGCATGTGATGTGGATGAGAACGGAGATATTGATCGAACCGATATTGGGCTGATTTTTGCTGCTCGTGGTATGACAGCATCAGGACCGAATGACCCTCGGGATCCGAACGGGGATGGCATTATCACAGTGCAGGATGCTCGGATTTGTACCTTGCGAATATCAGCGCCATAAAGTAGTACCCCGATGCTGTATTTCTAAGCATGTGGTTTTTACATTGAGAATTGGAGTGAATCCGGCTTTATGCCGGAGTCACTCCGCAACGAAAAACAGCTAGAGTTTTTCTTTTTGTTGAAGCTATCGACTGAAAGAATGCAGATGGCTATACAGAGATTGAAACAAAAATATAATATTTGAAGGATAAACAGAAAATGAAAAAATTATTAATAGGAGGTATGTTGGTGGGATTATGGGGAGTTTTTTCAATTCCCCAAGTGCATGCTATCAGTATTAATTTTTCGTCACAAAATCAAAATGCTAATGTAGGCGATGCGGTATCCGTCGATATAATCGTTTCGGGTCTGGAAAGTGGTGGTCTGAATGAAATTGTGTCATCTTTTGACCTGGACATAACATATGATGCTTCGATTGTGTCTTTTACATCAGTGACATTTGGGCCTGAATTGGGGTTCAGCTTTCAATCGGATTTTAGTATTCCTGGTCTCATAGATTTCAATGAGGTCTCTCTTGAACTTGATAATTTCTTGCAAACTACTCAAGGTGATAGTGTCAATCTTGGCACCTTGTCCTTTAATGCGATTAGTCTTGGGATGACATCGTTGGGCTTTGTGTTTGACCCGTTTAATTTTCTGACGGGACTGAACGCTGATGTTCTACCGCTTGATTCATTTTCTGCTGGCAGTATTACCGTGCGTGATCCGAATGTTGTTCCTGTGCCTTCTACCCTTATTTTATTGGGCATAGGTATTCTGGCTTTGGGAAGACAGATGTGGCAGCGCCATTGATAAGATCTTTAGTTCATTTGTAGATATCAGAATCTGCTGATTAATTCATGTCTCGGTTCTTGATAGTTGGAACACATCTGGAGCAGAGTTAATCGGTGGATTCTTAGCCTATGTTTTGGAGTCTGGGGACACGATACTCATTCATGCTAAGAAGCATTTAAGGGGCTGTCTCGTAATGTAGGATTTATCCATTTTTTACTATACAACTTATTGATTGTTAACACCTGAAATTTTGGAAAATGCTATTACGAGACAGCCCCTTTAAAGGCTCGATTCCATATTTAAGACCGCTGCATAACTGTGTTTTTGAGCTTTTCTGATTACTTGCAGCATTGATAAATCAAACACTTAAAAATCTCGCCCAGCTCGAAATAACCAGTTATGCAGCGGCCTTTATTTGTATGTTGTATCAATAGATATATTGCGCCCGTTCGGAGTAATAGCAGTAAACCTGGCGGGCTAGAGTCCCGTTAAGTTGAGATGATTTTACTGGAGGAATTAGTTCCTGCTGATCACCCTTATGGTTATTTTAAGCAGGTAATCAATAAAACATTTATTGCGCGTTGTTTATCTGGAATGTTATCTGATTTAGGCCGAGAGGGTTACGGCATAGTCCGCCTGTTCTATGGTTTGTTATTATAGTTTATAGAAAATATTTGCTGCGTTTATGTCTGCAATCAGCTTCAACTCCAAATGTATTTTAGTGCTTAATCCACCTGGTCTCGCCTTTTCCTGAGGAGCGATTGCGTCTATAAAACCGCATCAATCTACCCAATTTCATAGATATAAATATTATTTAATTACTGTTTACGCAGCATCCAGAATATTATCTTAAAAAATAGTAAATTTTTTGCATCAAGACGTAAGTAATTGAATTACGTGACAGCTTCATTAAGGATTGCAGATTATCTGGCACCCGACATTATCAGTAAAAATCAGATTGAATGGCTGGGTGATTATTTCTATCTGGGAAAGCCTGAGTATGATGAAAATAATTTGTTGTGGTGACATTAGTTGACGAAAGTGGCGCAGTTAAATCATTCAATCATAACGTGGTTAACGGCCGCTATGATATCAACTATGATCTGCAGATGGGTTATCAGGCTGATAAGAAATGAGGAGAAAAGAAATGGTTGTAGAAAACCGTTTTAACTTGATTGATGAGCCTTGGATTCCTATTGTGGATGTGGGGAGAGTTAGCCTAAAACAGTTATTTAGCCATTCGAAATATCGCGCATTGGGTGGTAATTCAGTGCAGAAAATTGCCCTGACTAAATTTCTGTTAGCTGTTGCCCAGGCAGCGTATACACCAAAGGATGATAATGACTGGACCCAAATCCAGTCAGCGGGTTTGGCTGATAGCTGTCTGCAATATCTCGATCGTTGGTATGACCGGTTTTATTTATACGGCAAAAAACCATTCTTGCAGATGCCCGTTTTGGATCATTTAATAAGAAATGAGAAGCCTAAATCGTTTGGAGCTGGCTTTTATCCAGACGTGTTGTCGGATAACAATACGGTTTTGACCCAATATCAGATCGAAAGAAAACTGAGTGATGCCGAAAAAGTAATCTTTATTATCACGATGATGAACTTTGCATTTGGGGGCAAACGTGTGCATAAAAATATTCCCCCGCTTACGCCAGATTATCAGGGTAAAAGCGTTTCCGCTAAGTCTGCCCCTAGCCTGGGAAATCATGTCGGTTATCTGCATTCGTATCTCATCGGCGACTCGGTACAAGAGACAATCTGGCTGAATCTAATGACGCTAGAGAAAATTAAAGAGACCAGAGTCTGGGAAAATGAATTAGGCCAACCACCGTGGGAAGAAATGCCTGCTGGAGAAGATTGCGAGGTTGCCCGGCGATTAAAAAATTCCTACATGGGGTGTTTGCTTGCAATGTCCAGGTTTCTACTCTTAAAAGAGGAGGGTATTTTTTATCTTGAAGGCATTCAATACCCCAGCCATAAAGAAGGATGGATTGAACCCAGTATTAGTTTGAATCAGAAAGATGATGCTACTCGGAAGGTTCTTTGGCTGGATGTAGAAAAAAAACCCTGGCGTGAATTGACTGCTTTACTTTCATTCTTAGCCGTTAGAAATCAGGCAGATTTTGATTGCCAACAAATCAGATTAGGTTTCCAAAGAATAAAGTCGCGGAAAAAGCCGATAGGAATCTGGTCGGGTGGTTTAAAGGTCAGAGGATCAAGTGGAGATCAATCCGTAAAACAAAATGATGATTTTATTGAATCTCACGTTGTTTTACCCGCTCCCGACTTGATCACGGGCAAAGAGAGTGCCTGGTTTGAAAATCTTTCAGTGGAAATGAGTCAGTTAGATTTTCTTTCTAAAGTTGTTTATGGCACAACCTGTAATTATTTTAAAAGCCAGGGCCAGGAGAATAAGACAAAGGTCAAAGAACAGGCGCAGTTGGCGAGTAATCTTTTTTGGCAGCTCTGCGAACGATTTTTTCAAGATTTGGTGGAAGGGTGCGATAACGTAAATGAAACGCGGAACCTGCGCCGAATTTTTAAGCAATTTGCCTATAAAGCTTACGATAGTTATTGTGCAAAAGATACGGCTCGTCAGCTGGATGCCTGGGTAAAAAATCGCCCCAATTTAGATAACTATTATGAAAATCTTACCGGGAAGCCATCATGAACAATGATATCAGACACGAGACAAAAGAAGAGATAGGTTCTTCTGGTAAGAAGCATGAGGCATTTGTTGATTACATCATCCATTGTTGCCGGATTGACAATGGGTTGCGCGCCGCGCTTAAGCGCGCTGACAATCCGGCCACGGAATACCAAAGCTGGGGAATACTGGCCGGTTTTCAAGTTAATCTGGAGAAAGAAAACCAGCGTTTGCCTTATGCGAGCATTGCAGCTGCGATTGCCCGAGCAAAAATTGATCAGAATGGTGTCGTTAAAATCGGACAAGCGATTGCGCGTTGCTATGAGGGCGGCAACGCGAGCGGCCAGGCCAAAATTAAATTACGCCGCTTGTTAGCTTGCGACTCGGTACCTGAAGTTTGTCGTATTTTACGCGCATTGTTTAGCTTGATTGAGTCTAGGAGTAATATTATTTTGGATTATTCCAGTTTGTTGGATGATTTATTGCAGTTTAGCTTGAATGAAAGGCAGGCGGGCATTAAAACAGCCTGGGCACAAGGTTTTTACAGTAAACCTGTCGAAGGAAATCAGGATGAGTGAAGATCACTTAAACGATATTCTGGCTTATGCCAGTGTATTACGATTAAGTCGTACTGATATCAAAATTCTTAAAATTAAAGATGCTTACGCTTTGCATAAAGTTGTGTATGGCTTGTTTGAAGATGTGCGTTCAGATGTTGAAAAGCAAACCGGCATTCCCAGTGGCATTATTTATGCAGATAAAGGCGGTGATTTTAATACACGAAAAATCCTGTTGTTGTCCAATCGCAGGCCACATCAGACACCACAGTTTGGTGAAGTACAGAGCAAACCTATTTATTCAGGTTTTCTGGCACATGAACACTATGCCTTCCAGGTTACTGTGAATCCCAGTAAGCGTGACAATAAGACGGGCAAAGTTGTGCCAATTCGCGGACGCGAATGCATCGAGGAATGGTTTAAAGAACACGCGCTGAAATCCTGGGGGTTCAGTGTTAGTCCTGATAGTCTGCAAACCGAACGAATCAGCGTTCAGGTTTTCGAAAAATCAGGAAAACGTGTTACCCACGGTAGCGCTGTGCTTAAGGGTCAGTTGACAGTCATCGACCGTGGCCGTTTTACGCTAAGTTTTACCCAGGGTATAGGACGTGGCAAGGCATTCGGTTTTGGATTATTACAAATAACCCCTGTAACTGTGACTTAATTTTTTAATTTCGTTAACTGGAAAAACCATAAAAATGAAGATCGATAATCCACTCAAAAATTTGCGTATTGAATTTCACATTTTGCAATCTTTTCCGGTTACCTGCCTCAATCGTGACGATGTGGGTGCACCTAAAACTGCCATCATTGGTGGAGTACAACGCGCTCGCGTCAGTTCACAGGCATGGAAACGTCCTGTACGTATGGCAATGCATGAACTGGGCGGGATTTATGGTACTCGGACCAAGTTTATCGGCAAACTCATTTCTGATGCATGTATTGCACGAGGTGCAACAGCTGAACAAGCACAGGCCTGTGGCGATAAGATTGAAGGTGCTTTTATCAAGAAGAAAGAAATCAGGAAACCAAAAAAAGAGAAAGAAAACGTTGCTGAAAGCGAAGCAGAAGAGGTGAAAGCAGAATCCGATTGCGAGAAGTCAGATACCTTGATCTTCTTAAGTCCGAATGAGGTTGCAAGTATTGTGAATGCTTTTGCAGAGAAAGGATTTAACCAGAATGAAGTTATCACTAAAAAAGAGCAGAAACAGCAAGCGAAAGAAATTTCCGGATTAATTAAGAACGTATCTAAAGCGATTGATGCAGCGGATATTGCGCTTTTTGGACGCATGGTTGCTCAGGCGGCTGACTTAAGTATCGAGGCTGCCGCGTCATTCTCCCATGCGATTTCCACTCACAGAGTCAGCAATGAGATTGAATTTTTTACTGCGCAGGATGACCTCGCTACCGAGCCGGGCTCTGCACACATGGGTATTCTGGAATTTAATTCGGCTACTTATTACCGCTATGTGAGCCTGGATCTGGGTCAGCTTTACCAAACACTGGCTGGGCAAAATGTGCCTGAAGTCGTCGAAAAATTTACCAAGGCGCTGTTTATCGCCGTGCCTGCTGCGCGTCAATCCACGCAGTCAGGCGCCTCACCTTGGGAATTTGCCAAGGTGCTGGTGCGCAAAGGTCAGCGCCTGCAGGTCCCCTTTGAAACAGCAATCAAGGCTAAGAACGAGGGCTTTATCGAACCCAGCATTGATACCATGATGAATTATTTAGCGAAACAAGAAAAACTGCATGGCAGCTTGTTTGGCAAGCAAGCGGAATATACCTATGGACGGGATGATCATTTTAATATTGATGATTTGATCACTGCACTCAAACGACATGCCGCAAGTGAGACTGTCAGAGAACAAGTCAATGCATAACCCTTATCTATTATTATGGTTGGAGGCACCGTTACAATCATGGGGGGGTGATTCCAGGTTTGGACGGCGGGATACGCTGATTTTTCCGACTAAATCAGGTGTGCTGGGTCTGGTATGCGCTGCATTGGGTGCAGGGGGTAAGCAACGAATGTTTCTATCCAGGTTCGCTGCACTC
The DNA here is from genome assembly GCA_965369175.1 of uncultured Nitrosomonas sp. Classification (GTDB taxonomy): domain Bacteria; phylum Pseudomonadota; class Gammaproteobacteria; order Burkholderiales; family Nitrosomonadaceae; genus Nitrosomonas. Next base: position 688 of record CBDUPR010000063.1, on the reverse strand, counting down.
ACACTCACGGTGGTTTCTTTTGTACGCAGTAAACAATGCGCGAATGAGGTTATCAAGCAGGATCGAGAGCCTTTATTGCGCGATTTCCACATGGTTGGCAGTGGTTATGACGATCGGGATCCGTGGGCGAGCTTATTGATTCCCAGAACTTATGAGGGAAAAAAGGCGGTGGGAGGTGGTGCCAAAATGACTTATCGCTATTATTTGCAGGATGCCGCTTTTGCTGTGGCGCTGGAAGTGCCGGCTGATCAAGCTGAGGCGATAGCGCAAGCTTTGCAGAATCCCGTATGGGATATCTATCTCGGGCGTAAAAACTGTGTTCCAACTGATTTTGTTTATCGTGGAACCTTTGCTGCTGAAACAGCAGCATTAGAACAAGGACATGCGATTGCAAAAGAGAAAAATCGTATCGAGGATTTTCGAGTGCTACAGGGTGCGCTCGATAAAGATCAAGCGGATGAAGTTTTCATTATCAACGATGTTCCGCTGCAGTTTGGAACAGAAAAATGCTACAGCGATCGTCAGGTGAGCTTGATTAACGCCAGATGAAGCGACGTCATTGAAGGTATCCGGTAATGGATTGCTGATCAAGGTAACGTGCGATAATTTGCCGCAAGTCAAAGACAAATATCCATTTATCAAATAGCGCGTAAAACTTCGTCCTTCAGGGCGGAGATATAAGCGCACA
>CBDUPR010000062.1:0-8991 GCA_965369175.1 uncultured Nitrosomonas sp. | reverse complement strand
CAGTATTTTATCACAAAGAGCAGTCAAATATGCCATCTACCGTGCAAAGGTCTCAAAATAAATATCCGTGCCCAGGGCATGTCGAATTTAATTCTAGATTTGCTCAAACTCGAACGGTTAAAAACAACCTGCTTAAACACGGCTACCTTCAAGCAAATTAATATTGAAACAACGATTCATAAATGTCTTGATAAACTCACACCCGTTGCCAGCGCCAAGCAGATAAATATTCTAGTATCAATTAAAAATTTTATTTTTTCTGGTATTCCAGACCAGTTGGAAATCCTCTTTGAAAATATTATTTCAAATGCGATTATCTACTCGTATGATAACGCATCAGTAGAAATCACATCTGCCATTGACAGACAAAACGATACCGCTACCGTCACCATTATAGATCATGGTATTGGCATTGAAAATAAGGATTTACCCAACATTTTTAATGAATATTTCTATGCGCCCAGAGCTGTCATGCACAACAAAGCATCCAGCGGTGTAGGACTATCCATCGTTAAAATAGCCGCGGAGAATAATAAGCTACAGATCAGCGTATCTAGCGAACCCGGGATAGGAACCATTTTCACTGTTATTTTTAAAAATATACTGCCCCATACAGTATAAATTTGATACCTGCCCGGTAAGCAACAAGTCGATCTGGGAAGCTCTACTTACCCGCTCAAAATAAGCCTTGCCGAATGTTTGTTCTTACAAAAGTGCTTCTATTTTACAAAACCTATCTGATCAGGACAAATAACGGGTAATCAGTAAAATTTTTCTCCCATATTATTGCCAATAGCGACGGTATCGTGCCCGCCAGGTTTCCACCTCAATGCCATTATTTGAAAAACGCAATGACACGGCTCCGTCTATATCACTACGCAATAATTTACTCCCTGATTGGCGATAACGTTCTGCTACCTCTTTATCAGGATGTCTAAAACGGTTTCGATAGCCGACCGTAAAAATAGTGAGTTCAGGATTAACCTGACGTATAAATGCTTCACTTGAAGAAGTCTTGCTGCCATGATGCGGCGCGATCAATACTGTTGACGGCAACACGTTGCTTGCACGATCCAGCAGCGCCTGTTCGGACTGCCTGCCAATATCAGCTGGCAGCAATATACTGCCATGACGCGTACTAATTTTTAATACACAACTGGATTCATTGGTATTGCGTTTAGGATTCTGATAACTCTGTATCACAGGATGTAACGATTCGAACAATACGCCATCCCACTCCCATGAAATATCTGTATGACAAGGGTATCGATTAGCAGAGAATCGTTGTTGTATCGGATGATCCGCATTCAGCGATGATATCAATCGTAATGCCGGTATTGAATCCAGGACTGACAAGGCCCCACCGCTATGATCTGAATCAGCATGCGACACAATCATCGTATCAAGCTGTCTGATACCCTCCCCTCGTAAAAATGGCACAACAATACGATGACCGCTATCAGTTTCACCAAAGCCAGGCCCGCTATCGAACAAAAGCGTATAATTCTCAGTACGTGCAACAACAGCCAGGCCCTGGCCGACATCTAATACAGTCAGCCACAGTTCCCCCTTTGCCGGTTTAGATGGTGGTATCAGAAACATCGGCAGCAGAGCCACTATTCCCAGCCAGCGTGCTGGAAAACCTGAGAAAAAACCCAATCCTGAACTACCAGGTAACAAAATCCAAATGACACCAATTACTCCCGCTATTATGGCCCACGCTGGCGGAGCATGTTGCTGCCAAACAGCATAAGGCGCATTACTCAGTCCTTGCAATATCTGCATGCCGCCACTCAGTATCTCGTGTGCGGGCAATAATAAGAAATCAAACATGGGTATCGTCGCTAATAGCGTTAACGGTACCACCGCCAGGCTAACCAAAGGAATCGCGATCGCATTAGCTATCGGTGACACCAGTGATACTTGCTGGAACATTCCCAGTAATAATGGCATCAGACCCAGTGTAATCGCCCACTGTACCCGTACCCATTCAAGTAACCAATGTATTGAACCAATACGCCCAACTGTTACCAGCATGATGATGGCTATTGCACCAAATGAAAGCCAGAAGCCAGGTGAACATACCGCCCAGGGATCTAGCAGGATCACCCATAATAAGGCCCATGTGAGCACAGTCGTCGCCGAGGTAATGCGTCCTCTCCATAAGGCAATCGCCACAACCGCAAGCATACAAAACGCACGTTGTGCAGGAATCGAAAAACCGGAAAGAAATGTATAACCCAGTGCCACTACCAATCCTGCGATAACAGCAATTTTACGTGCCGGCACACGCAATAATAGATAAGGACTCCAACACCATAGTCGGTAAACCAATGCAAATACCATACTTGAAACCATCGTAATATGAAGTCCAGAAATCGCTACTAGATGGTTGGTACCTGTACGTGAAAATATTTGCCACTGCTCCCGCGTGATAGCACGTTGATCCCCTGTTGCCAGCGTAATCAAGACACCAGCATATGCCTCGCCGGATAAGATTCGAGTAAAACGATCATGAATTTTCTGGCGTACACGCTCTATCCAGTAGGCTGGATGACTCACCATCTTATCCAGACGCAGATTATAATCGGATGATCGAACATAGCCCGTAGCCCGAATATTGCGTTCCAGCGCCCATGCCTCAAAATCAAAGCCATGTGGATTAGCATGACTAAACGGACGTTTCAAACGCACCGTTATCCGCCAGCGCTCTCCCGCCTTGATTTGAGGTAAGGCAACTCCACCTGTTTCATGGTGCTGATGACGCGTTTTGTACCAGGCAAGTGAAATATGTTCGGGAACACGAGCCCCTGCCGTTAACACCTGCTCAACATCAAATAAGAATCTTAAATTACGATGATTACTCTGCGGTAAGCTCGCCACAATACCGATTAGCTGGATATCACGGCTTTCCCATTCATATGGCAACGAATCAGTTAAACGCCATTGCGCGAATAGGGCTGCCCAGAAGAATCCTGCACTGAAAAAAAATATACCCCATAAAATCTTCTTAGCAGCAACAGAGAGAACTGCCTGAGAGCCCCACGGTATCCGTAAAGCTATCACCATTAAAATCAACATCCAGGCCCAAGAGTTTTCCGGCAATACTGCCTGTCTCTGCAACCAGCCTGCGCCAAAGGCAAAGATGAAAATACTCACCTGAATGGACAATTACCCACATTCCTCCACTGAGCAAACACAGATTCACAGACGTCTTACTGTAACACCTTCAAGCAAGGTAGCCTGTACGTTTTCTGAGATATAGAGAGACCTTTGCAAAACCCCAATAGCTGAAAAATTAATATTTTATAATCAATAGCCTGAAGCTCCTGGCGAGGGCTTTTTCAAAAGCCTCACAGAGTACAACACAACAATACGAAACAGTCATTTAATAACATATATCACATCATTCTTATTCGCAACAAATCCGAAATCCAGCTTTTATTATCCGTTTGATAAGGTGTACACTACCTTGCAAATACATTTGTTATCTGGTTATCGGATTTAAATTTGAGACGCAATAATTTATGTTAACTCAATACAGTTCGTGTACATTCCTTCTCCAGAAAACTTAAAGAGACTTTGCACATGGTTGAAAAGTCAATCTCTTCCCGTTCTACTGCCACACAACATAGCATCAACAAAATGCCAGGGAAACAGGCCGGTGATGTATTCCCGATTGTAGGCATTGGAGCTTTCTCCGGTAGGTTACGCGCATTTATCAAATTATTCAGAATATTACCCGCAGACACGGGAATGGCCTTTGTGCTAATACAGCACCTGGATTCCAACTATATCAGCCTACTCCCCGAGCTAATAACATGCGTAACACCCATACCAATCATTGAAGTACATAAAACGATACGGGTCAAACCCAATCATATTTATATCACACCACCCAATCACAACCTGATGCTGGTACAGGGTGTACTCCATCTCATGCCCTGTCAAAATATACGTAGCATATATCTGCCGATTGATGATTTTCTACACAGTTTGGCGCAAGATCAACAAAACACTGCAATTGGAATCATTCTCTCAGGTACTTCTTCAGATGGCACATTCGGCATACAAGCCATTAAAACCGTTGGTGGAATTACATTTGCTCAAAGCGAAGGTTCTGCCGAATATGACGATATCCCACATAGCGTGATCGCCGCTGGCCATGTCGACTTTGTTTTATCGCCGGAAGAAATCGCTCAGAAACTGGCGCAAATCGCACACCATCCCTACTTATGTCAAAAACTCCCCAATGCTAATAAAAAAATATCGAGCATAGATAACTACGATATCACCAAAATTCTGATTTTGTTATACACGCATACCGACATTGATTTCAGTTATTATGAACATAAGGCTATCTGGCAGCGTATCAGACGGCGTATGGTGCTACAACAGTTGGATAAAACGAAGAGCTACGCGAGGTTTCTACAGGCTCATCCAGAAGAATTGGATGCCTTGTCTCGGGATATAATGATTAATCTCAACGGTTTTTTCCGTAGTACTGAGAACTTTGAAACACTCAAAAATGAGGTCTTTCCTCACCTCATGCAAGAAAATCCCAGCAAACAGGGGTTGTGCGTCTGGATACCGGCCTGTTCTACTGGTGAAGAGGCTTATTCGGTTGCAATTGCATTATTTGAATTTCTAGATGATCAGGTTAATGCAAATCATATTCAGATTTTTGCGTCTGATATTGATAAGCAGGCAATTGACAAAGCCCGTCAGGGAATCTATCCGCAGAGCATATGCAAACATATCGGATCAGAACGGCTACAGCGCTTTTTTATCAAAACAACGTCTGGCTATCAAATCTGCAAGCCTATTCGTGACATTTGTACTTTTGCGGTACAAAATGTTGCTGCAAATCCACCCTGTTCCTATTTTGATCTGATTTATTGTCGCAACCTGTTAATTTATCTAGATATAACACTAAAAGAAAAGATCTTGCATGCGTTTCATTATGCCTTGAAGCCAAATTGTTTTCTTATGCTAGGGATACCAGAAGCTATCGGCAGTGAGAGTAAACTTTTTTTTCTGATCAATAAAAAAAATAAGATCTATATTCGCAAGTCTCTGGAGAATCAATCAGGCCCTGATTTCCCAACCATGGCTTACACGCCACGGATACTTTCCACTCCCCATTCGATGGCACCTACAGCTACCAGCATTCAACGAGCGGTCGAGAATCTAATTTTGGATCAATACGGCCCATCAGGTGTCATTGTCGATCAGAACTTACAAATACTTTATTTTCACGGCCAGACCAGTCCTTATATCGACTCGTCCAAAGACAATATTCATCGCCACCTATTCGAAATAGCACACCAGGAAATTGTACCGGATCTGCGCATGGCTGTGCATCAGGCGATCGAAAAGCGCTGCAACGTACGTAGAGAAGGAATACGCATACGTCATAATAATGATGATAACTATTTAAATCTGCAAATTATTCCTCTCATTAGTCAAATAATGATTACATCCGCTTATCTGGTATTATTTGAATCCGACTATGAAATTTCTATTTCACCGATCCAATCCCAGGTAAAAGAAAACAGAATAGACACCAAGAATCGACATCTTCAAAACAGCCAACATAAATGGCTCATCAAACAACGGGACAGGCAATTTATCATTAAGAAACAGGAAAAATGTAAGCAAGAGTTGCAATGCGCCAACAAAGAATTAATGGTAATGACTCAGAAATATGCAGACTATAGTTGCGAATCAAACAGGATTCATAATAACCTAATCAGCTTGCTAACCAGTATTGACGCCGCAATCGTAATCTTACATGAGAATTTATGTGTTAAATATTTTACCCCTGCCGCAAAACAACTGTTGCATCTAGCTGATACCGATATTGGGCGATCCATTTGCAGTATTCACTCTCATATCAACACTTCCATTTTAAAAAGCAGAATAAAGCAGGTCATTAAAACCGGCCAACCACAATCCTTTGGAACAAAAAATCACAACGGACGGTGGTACAATTTTCATTTATGCCCCTACAGAGTACGATCTGACGATACTAATGATGTCATGATATCTATTAAGATAGACAATCTTAAAAAGGCTAAACCATAACTCTAGATGAAATAAACGAATATCGAATATCGAAATATAGATAAGACCGCTGCATAACTGTGTTTTTGAGCTTTTCTAATTACTTGCAGCATTGATAAATCAAACACTTAAAAGTCTTGCCCAGCCCGAGATACCCAGTTATGCAGCGGTCTCTAGATAATTCAGGATTGGATTGGAAAAATCATGACTATATTATTCAATAAAATAGATCCTCCATCCACTATCATTGTTACCAGAAGGGAGATGGCATGATTCGCAGACATAATAATAAGAGAAGATCGGATGACAGCGAAATTCGCAGCAAAATGGAATTGCTCGCCGAGCTACAAATCCGCCAGATAGAGCTAGAGATACAAAACCGCGAGCTTAAAGTAGCACAACAACAATTAGAAACAACTCGTGATCGATTGTCAGATCTTTATGATTTTTCCCCGGTAGGCTATCTGACATTAGACAAAACCGGGCGCATCCTGGAAATCAATCTGACTGGGTCTGCCATGCTTGGTGAAAATCGCGCATCCATTGTGGGAGAACCATTAACAGCCTATATTGTTCAAAGCGACAGTCACATATTCTTTCATTACCTTCAGCAGATTTTTAATTCCCCCACCAATACCATTATCGAACTGAGAGCTAATAACGCTCAAAAGTTTCCCAATACAATAAAACATGTCCGCTTGGAAAGTATAATTGTGCCAGGCACCAAGACCTGTCGCACAATTATGACCGACATCAATCAACTCAAAGAAACAACCAATCGCAACCACGAACTATTACAAGAAAACCGTCGGCTCATGCAGAATCTATTTAAGATTCAGGAAGAAGAGCGCCGCCTTCTCGCTCGCGAGCTACATGATGAGTTAGGTCAATGGTTAACTGCCATTTATGCGGAAGCTGAGGCAATTCTCAATCAATCCCGCGGAAAAGGCCTCATCCATACCAGTGCACAATCTATCAGCGAATGCGCTAGAAAAATGCATGAAGTTATTCACAGTATGCTGCATCAATTGCGTCCCGCATTACTTGATTCGCTTGGACTGGTCGATGCATTACTTGATCTAGAAAAACATTGGCATGCACATCACTCCCATATCGCTCTCGAGTTTAAACTAGAAGGAGATCTCAATAGGCTCGGTGAACAAATTAATATTACTGTATTCCGTATCATTCAGGAAGCACTCAATAATATCTACAAGCACGCTCAAGCCAGTCAGGCCAAGGTATTGCTAAGCCGTCGATCGAACAAAATTTCCATAGATAATAATCTATCATTGCATGTGGAAGATAATGGCAAAGGTTACCCTCCAGATCAGATATCCAAAGGACTAGGATTGCTCGGCATACGTGAGCGAGCAATTGCTGCGGGTGGTAAATTCACTGTACGCAGCACACCGAACCACGGCACACATCTTTATGTAAGATTACCACTTAATCGCTTAAATAACAGGAGAAGAACTGATGATTTCTAATACGATCCATCAACAACCCATCACCGTAATGCTGGTGGATGATCATCCTGTCGTACGTGCCGGATATCGCCGCCTGCTTGAAAGCACCATGGATATCAGTGTGATTGCAGAAGCAGACGATGGCGAAACGGGCTATATTCTCTATCAGACACATGAGCCTGATGTCGTGATTCTTGATCTCAATATGGCTGGCATTGATGGTTTAGAAACCATCCGCCGCATCAAAGCAAAAAATCCGGAAGCACGCATCTTAATATTTAGCATGCATATCAATGAAACCCTGGTTCTGCGCGCATTAAAATTAGGCGCTGTCGGCTACCTCACTAAACATTGTGGTGCAAAACAAATGATTCAAGCCATACGTCAAGTAAAACAGGGACAAAAATATATTGATCCGCAATTAGCTTCTAATATCGCTATCAGTTTGACAATGGAGAATTCCTCCGAAGATCCATTGAATAATCTGTCTGCGCGTGAATTTCAAATCTTCAAGATGATCGCAGAAGGCAATTCATGCGCGCAAATTGCAGGCACCCTTTCCATCAGCCCTAAAACTGTTGGAGTTCATCATACTAATATTATGAAAAAGCTAAAACTAGATAATTCATCTCAACTTGTTCGTTTAGCCATTAATTGCAACATCATCCAAGTATAGCGTCACCCTCATCCAATATAAAAACGACCTCACTCTTTCTAATACCACTATATTTCTAATACCTCTTAAAGAAATTACCCGTTCTGTAAATTCACACAGCGCTGTATCAGTCCTATTTCCTTTAAGGAATTTCCTTAGCCAGGAATAAGCTATTTGCCTATTTCCTTTCAATCCCCCTTGCACCAGAATCTATACAGCCCAATCTGAATAATGATTTGGTGTTAGCTTGTCTATTTAATTTCTTGATTAAGAGGAAAAAAATGAACCAATTCAACAAAAAAATCCTAGTGGCAAGTATCATTCTTGCCTTCGGTGCCACAGGCAGTGCTTGGGCAAATCCAACTAATACAGCTACTACAGAAGCTAATGATCAGCAGGCAATCGCTGAAAGCAATCAAAGTGGTGCAGGCATAGCAGCCAATGAGTTCTCGGAATCAAGTGATAATACCAATAATAGTCAAATAACGACAACTGATAACCATAGCGACAACAGCAACAACAGCGACCAGAGCAACAACAGCGATCACAGTAACAACAGCAACAACAGTGTCGCCTCCACCACTGATAATAACAGCGATAACAGTAATAACAGCGACCAAAGTAACAATAGCGATCAAAGCAACAACAGCGACAACAGCAATAACAGCAATAACAGTGTTGCCTCAACCACTGATAACCACAGCGACAATAGCAATAACAGCGACAACAGTAATAATAGCGACAACAGCAACAACAGCGACAACAGCAATAACAGCAATAACAGTGTTGCCTCAACCACTG
>CBDUPR010000061.1:0-9773 GCA_965369175.1 uncultured Nitrosomonas sp. | reverse complement strand
TGCGCTTATATCTCCGCCCTGAAGGACGAAGTTTTACGCGCTATTTGATAAATCACAAGATGACGTCCACCTTGGGTGTTACTCAGCTTTCTGACACCTCGCTTTTCGGAATTAGAGTGATCCTGACGGCGGACTTACTACGCATAACTGTTCACGATCACCCGCTCTCAGGAGAAAATTCATTGAAACGACGCACTGTGTTACAAGGCTTTAGCGTCCTGGTCGCATTGCCGCTCATCCCCGCATGCTCACGTTCACCAGGGGCTGGTGAAGCATCCAGCCTGATTACACCCCTCAAAAAGCCGCATGAAGAATGGCGCGCATTAGTCTCACCCAGGGCTTATCAAATACTCTTTGAGGAGGCAACCGAACGTCCGGAATCCAGCAATCTGGTTTACGAGGATCGTGACGGCACCTTTATTTGCGCCGCCTGCTATCTGCCCCTGTTTGAAAGCGCGAATAAATATGAAAGCTGGACCGGCTGGCCCAGTTTTACCCAGCCTATTGCCGGGCACGTAGCAACCAGGATTGACTTCAAGATGATTTGGCCACGCACCGAATACCACTGCGTACGTTGCGGCGGACATCAAGGACATTTATTCAGCGATGGCCCGCCACCACGCGGCGAGCGCTGGTGCAATAATGGCGTTGCTTTAAAATTTGTGCCGATAGATGAGCCCCTGCCCGCACTCAGAAGCTGAAGATATTAATTGATGCCTCATCGGTTTACTAACAAGTATGTGTCATGTGCCGGGGGAGACATCATCATTGACATCCAGAGGAAACAGATGGCTCTGTGCCGCATTACATCTGCCGTCAGTGCTACAAAACACGTTATTTTTTATATACTCAGGTTTACCATCTTTTAGACAACAATGAAAAATGAAAACTGGCTGAGGCGCTGGGAACAGGAGGCGATTGGCTTTCATCAGGATCAGATTAACCCCTATTTACGTCAATACTGGCCAGCATTGAATCTTTCTTCCGGCAGCGAAGTGTTTGTGCCGCTGTGTGGTAAAAGCCGCGATATGCTCTGGCTGCGTCAACAGGCACATGCCGTGTTGGGCGTCGAATTAAGCCCTATCGCGGTACAAGCCTTTTTCAGGGAAAACAATCACACGCCACAGCGCATTGCACGCGGATCTTTCGATCAATTTGAAGCAACGGATATCCGTATCTTATGCGGTGATTTTTTCGATCTGAGCAAAGCGGATCTGGCGAAGGCCAGTGCTGTCTATGACCGCGCATCCCTGATTGCATTGCCGCCTGCGATACGCAAGCATTATGTGCGTCACCTGGTGCATATCTTGCCTCCGGCAACACAAATACTGCTCATTACTTTCGACTATCCCCAGACGGAAATGTCCGGCCCGCCATTCTCGGTGACTCCGGATGAAGTCACCGCACTCTATCATGAGCATGCCGAAATAAAGCTGTTAACGCAATGCGACGTACTCGCCCAGAACCCACGCTTTCAGAATCGCGGACTGAGCCGCGCGCAGGAAAGTATCTTCATGCTGACATTATCGGATTAACCGGGTGGATTCTGGCTAACCGGATCGTGCCGTTGACGTATATTCACAACGATCCTCAACCACCTGCCCTACTAGCCAGCCTATACGAAATTCCTGCCATACACATATAGACAGGCCTGTCATCTTGATTCATTTCAGGTCAGGAAATTGTTTCATTAATGGGCAACGCGCCACGGTGCAATATCCGATCCAGTAATGAGTTGGTGATTGTGCACATTAAACCCATCAAAATCCGCTCGCTCACGGGCGCTGATCAGATGGCGGCCCGATGCAACATGAATTTCGGCCTGTCCCGCTGCGACGGCAACCTCATTATTCCCATCCTTGTGCATCTGGATACTAAAACGTGAGCCAACATTCCGGATGAATGCTTTACCTACTTTTACTTCCGGTTTATCAGCCATATCCCCCTTGATCTCAAAATAGACATTCCCCCTAAGCACTTCAATCTGCGGCGGCTGCCTGTTGGTTATGCCAACAGAACTATTTGCATCCAGCGCAATATGAATATCGGGTGCGGCCATGATATTCAGACGCTCATCAGCTGCCGTCTCATAAAGTCGGGTCGACTGCGGATTCGCAATATACCAGGCCAGTAAGCCCAGAAACATCCCGGTTCCAATGATCGTGCAATGTAATAAGAAACGCCGCCAACTAAAAACAAAGGTGTGGGGCGATGAAATAGGTGGTTTGGTTATCGGCATAGGTCATCCGTCTAGATAAAATATCCAATTACACTATAATTTACACCAAAAAAACCAGCTTTAAAACTTATCTTGCATAGAAATCGGGTATCAGCCCTGCTTCATCAGGCTTGATCAAGCCACGGTTGAAGAAAAATTATACGACTTTCAATATCTCCCGTCTATCCGCAATGAACACACCATCACGTCGTATCGCACACCTCGACATGGATGCCTTTTATGCGTCCGTCGAACTGCTTCGTTATCCGGAGTTACGCGGATTGCCTGTTGTCATTGGTGGGCGAATGGATCACCGGCCTGTCAGGCTGGCCGACGGCAGTCTGCATTTCTCCAGATTACACGAATATGCCGGTCGGGGTGTTATCACGACTTCCACTTACGAAGCGCGCGCGGCGGGTGTGTTCTCTGGCATGGGTGTCATGAAGGCGGCACGACTTGCTCCTCATGCCATTTTACTGCCGGTTGATTTTGAGATCTATCGTCACTATTCGCGTCTGTTCAAAACAGCCGTTGCTCGGATTACCACCCAGATTGAAGACACTGGTGTTGATGAAATATACATGGATCTCAGCGATCTGCCGGATGACACCCCGACACTCGCACAGCGCATCAAGCAAGCGGTGCGCGATGCGACCGGGCTCTCCTGCTCTATCGGTATCACGCCCAACAAATTACTGTCAAAAATATGCTCAGACCTTGAGAAGCCGGATGGCCTCACCATTCTCGGCATGCCGGACATTCCCAACCGCATCTGGCCACTGTCCGTACGTAAAATCAACGGCATCGGTCCCAAGGCTACCCAGAAGCTGGCATCACTGGGCATTACCACTATTGCCGAACTGGCACAGGCCGAGCTGAATTTTCTCCAGATCCATTTTGGGCGCAGCTACGCCATATGGCTATCTGAAGCATCTCATGGAATCGATACACGGCCACTCATCAGCAATACCGAACCCAAATCAATCAGTCGGGAAACGACTTTTGAACGGGATCTCCACCCCCGTTACGACCGGCCTGCTTTATCGGAATTCTTCACCGCATTATGCAGGCGCGTGGCAGCGGATCTTCAGAAAAAAGGGTATGCCGCACGCACTATCGGTATCAAGCTGCGCTTTGAAGATTTTCATACCGTGACACGAGATGTGACATTGGCGACACATACGGCCGACCCCATCTCCATACGCCGCGCAGCAGGAGAATGCCTGAAACGAGTGCCGCTGAAAAAAAAGCTCCGCTTACTCGGTGTACGCGTCAGTGCGCTCGCCACCACTCATTCCCTGCCAACCCTCAATACTTCGCCGCAACAGGAATTGCTACTGGCACCTTGTTCTCCATTCCCTGCTTCTGAATAAGCTTGTCTTCAATGGGTATTACCCTCAGGAGCACAGTCACGCTGTTAACAAATCCCATTGATTCAGGCGCACCACAGAAACGAGCTGCTATCCAGCAGGAATGATCGCTTAAGCACGTATTACACCCATTTATATCCGCAATCATCAGGACAAAACAGGAGACCTTTGCAAAACCCCAACAGTTGAAAAATTAATTCCTTATAATCAATACTATAAAATTTCCGATGAAGACTTTTGCAAAAGTCTCAACAGATGGTTAGATCCCCGCCACCTTCCCCCATGAATCGCGCAATGTCACCGCACGATTAAAGACAGGCTTACCTGGCCGGGAATCGATGCGATCCGCTACAAAATAACCATTACGTTCAAACTGAAAACGCTGCTCAGGTTCTGCCGCACTAAGCGAGGGCTCCACATAAGCGCTGATCGTTTCCTTCGAATCCGGATTCAGAGAAGTTTTGTAATCCTGATTGCCGGCACCTGGATAAGGATCAGCAAACAGACGATCATACAATCGGATTTCGGCTGACTGAGCATGCCTGGCCGAAAGCCAGTGAATGTTCCCTTTGACCTTGCGCGCAGTAGCGCCAGCAGTACCGCTTTTGGTCTCGGGATCATAGATACAATGCACGGCCTCGATCTCACCTGCTGCATTTTTCACTACCTGTACGCATTTTATAATATATGCATAGCGCAAACGGACTTCGGTTCCCGGCGCAAGGCGGAAATAACCCCTGGGAGGCGTTTCCATAAAATCATCCTGCTCAATATAGAGTATCTTTGACAGCGGTACGGTACGCTTTTCCCATTCCGGTTTTTGCGGGTGATTGGGTGCGTCGCAGGTTTCTTCCTGATCATCCGGATAATTATCAATAATCAGCTTTAATGGTTTGAGTATTGCGATACGACGTGGTGCGCAGGCATTCAGATCTTCTCGCAAGCAATCTTCCAATACGCCCATATCTATCCATGAATCTGCCTTACTGACACCGATGCGTTCGATAAACAGGCGAATTGATTCAGGTGTATAGCCACGACGACGCACTCCAACCAGTGTATTTAAGCGCGGATCATCCCAGCCATCAACATAGCCCCCATCCACCAGTTCGATTAACTTGCGCTTACTCATCACGGTATAGGTCAGATTCAGGCGCGCAAATTCAATTTGCTGGGGATGACAGGGTATTTTTTCCTTGAGTTGATCCAATACCCAGTCGTACAGGGGTCGATGGTCTTCAAATTCCAGAGTACACAGCGAATGGGTAATATTTTCCAGCGCATCGGAAATACAATGCGTATAGTCATACATGGGATAAATACACCATTTGTTACCCGTGCGTTGATGATGAATATGTCGGATACGATAGATAACCGGGTCACGCATATTCATATTAGGCGCAGCCATATCGATTTTAGCTCTCAATACATGCGCACCATCCGGAAACTCTCCTGCTTTCATGCGACGAAACAGGTCGATATTTTCCGCCACGGAGCGATCCCGATAGGGACTGTTTTCACCTGGACTGGTCAGAGTTCCCCTTTGCTCACGGATCGCTTCACCGGTGAGACTGTCCACGTATGCTTTTTTCTGACTGATCAGATATTCCGCAAACGCATACAGCTGATCGAAATAATCCGATGAATAATACTGGTGTTGTCCCCAATCAAAACCCAACCATGCAACGCTATCACAGATCGAATCAACATACTCCTGCGCTTCCTTTTCTGGATTGGTATCATCAAAACGTAAATGACATGTGCCCTGATAATCTTGGGCCAAACCAAAATTGAGACAAATGCTCTTGGCATGACCAATATGCAAATAGCCATTTGGTTCAGGAGGAAAGCGGGTTCCCACGCGTCCACCCCATTTCCCCGTGTGATTATCCTCTTCAATAATGCTGCGTATAAAATTGGAAGAAACCGGTGTTGCAGGTGAGTTCATTGCAGATTTATCTTTCAAAGTTAGTCTCTCGGAATAGGATTTATGATATTTTACTGATCAAATCTCTCGTATGGATGGCACAGGCTGTTTTTAATTATCAGAACACATCCTGACAATTGCCGAAAGAATTATAGCGGGCACAGATTTAAAATCCACCCGATCCATTTGATTCTCTAAAAATTACAGGCCACTCAGAGCCCGACAAATTATCAAAATAATGCGGGGCGCTAAACAGCACGTCCATCAATCATCTTAATCTTAATTAAGACGCTGGGCGTCATGCACAAAACATTCATTGATAAATTTGACATCGGTGATTATCTCGCATAGAATCTGCGGTTCTTTTTGGACATGTAGGATAGGCTTTTGTGAAAACATTTTCAGCCAAACCGCACGAAGTCAGTCATGACTGGTTTGTCATTGACGCGACCGACAAAGTGCTAGGACGTCTCGCTACGATTATTGCACACCGTTTACGTGGCAAGCATAAACCCATCTATACACCGCATGTTGATACCGGTGATTATATTGTTGTGGTTAACGTTGACAAGTTACGTGTGACCGGTAATAAAGCAGAAGACAAAATATATTATCGCCATACTGGATATCCAGGCGGCATATACCAAACCAGCTTTAAGAAAATGCATGCGCGTTTTCCAGGACGCCCTTTAGAGAAGGCAGTCAAGGGAATGTTACCGAAAGGTCCGCTCGGGTATGCCATGTTAAAAAAGCTCAAACTTTATGCGGGTGAAGTACACCCTCATGCAGCCCAACAACCTCAATTACTTGAAGTCAGGACTTAATTTATGAGCGTTCAATACAACTATGGCACAGGCAGACGTAAAAGTTCTGTGGCCCGAGTGTTTATTAAGCCAGGCAGTGGTTCAATTATTGTTAACAGCAAGCCTATCGATGAGTATTTCTCACGAGAAACAGGACGCATGATTGTACGTCAGCCACTCGAGCTAACCGAAAACCTCACCACATTTGACATTATGGTCAACC
Source organism: uncultured Nitrosomonas sp. (assembly GCA_965369175.1). Classification (GTDB taxonomy): domain Bacteria; phylum Pseudomonadota; class Gammaproteobacteria; order Burkholderiales; family Nitrosomonadaceae; genus Nitrosomonas. Next base: position 3,232 of record CBDUPR010000061.1, on the reverse strand, counting down.
TGCATGGTGGCGGCGAATCGGGACAAGCCGGTGCTATACGCCACGGAATTACCCGGGCATTGATTGATTATGATGCTACGCTGAAGTCTGTATTGAGCAAGGCGGGGTTAGTTACACGCGATGCACGAGAAGTTGAAAGAAAGAAAGTCGGTTTACGCAAGGCACGGCGGCGGAAACAGTTTTCTAAACGATAATTATCTGCATACTGAGAAAGCCGCCTGCTCATGGCGGCTTTTTTATTTGAATTTTACTATTCTAAAAGCAGACCAGGCGGACAATCTCTCGTAACAATTGGAGTCACAATGATTAATGTTGGTATTGTTGGCGGAACCGGTTATACAGGCGTAGAGCTGCTACGCATTCTATCCCAACACCCTGAAGTCAATATTCAGACAATTACTTCGCGTAATGAAGCAGGTATTGAGGTAGCGGAGCTATTCCCCAGCCTGAGGGGACATATCAAACTAAAATTTAGTGATCCAGTTGAATCTGAGCTGAATCAGTGCGATCTTGTTTTTTTTGCAACACCGAATGGGATTGCCATGCAGCAAGCTCAAACGCTGTTGGATGCGGGTGTCAGAATTATAGATTTAGCGGCGGATTTTCGTATTAAAGATATTGCTGAATGGGAAAAATGGTATGGTATGCGTCATGCCTGCCCGGAACTGGTAGCGGAAGCGGTTTATGGCTTACCCGAAATTAACCGGGAAGAAATAAGGAAAGCACGCCTGATAGCCAATCCTGGTTGCTACCCTACTGCAGTACAGCTGGGTTTTTTACCCTTGATAGAAGCCGGCATTGTTGACAATCGGAATTTAATCGCCGATGTAAAATCAGGTGTTTCCGGCGCGGGAAGAAAAGCGGAGGTACACACACTACTGGCAGAGGCAGCTGATAATTTCAAAGCTTATGGTGTACCGGGACATCGACATTTACCTGAGATCAAGCAAGGCTTATCCAATATTGCCAAAGAGCCGGTCGATCTCATATTCGTCCCGCATCTCACACCCATGATCCGGGGTATCCATGCCACACTCTACGCGAACCTTGCTGCCCATATCGACTTGCAAACATTATATGAGCAACGGTATGCCAAAGAACCATTTGTTGATGTATTACCCGCAGGCAAACATCCCGAGACACGTTCCGTACGTGGCTCCAATCTGTGTCGTATCGCGGTGCATCAACCCCAGGGAAGAAATACGGCAGTCATTCTGTCAGTTACCGATAACCTGGTCAAAGGCGCGGCAGGTCAAGCCGTACAAAACATGAACCTAATGTTTGGTTTTGCGGAAACACTGGGTATTAATTTTGTGCCGCTGTTACCGTAAATAGGATTATCTTTTCTTCCTGTCATCCTATACTATCTATAGGAAATGTTTTATTCTTTCAATCTATGCTGGGTCGATCTACCTGTTTTTTTATTTTGCTGGTCTCATAACTTTGAGTACGTATAAGGTCTCAAATGATCAAGCTGTTTAGGAAAAATCCGGAGATTCTCGCTTCACAAGTTGTAATCAAACCGCATACGCCATGGTATTCTCGTCTATTTATTGTCGTCATCTTTATTGCATTACTCTTAGTGCTTTCCTGGGGCATGTACAAGGCAGGCAGTCAATCTGCGAAATTCGATCAAGCACTTGAACAAAAAACATTAGAGCATTTATATGATTTAGATACCTGTTCAAAAAATAAAAAACAAGCGCTCTGTACACAAATAGCAGGACTCATACGCCAATCACAAATAAATAACACCACTCATCAGGATATTGTCAAAGAAGTCAAATCTCTTGGTGACGAAAATAATCGGATGAAAGAGGAGCTCGCTTTTTTTCAGCGCCTCATGTCAGGTAACGGAGAAATCAGCAGCGGTGTTTCTATCTACCATTTTAATCTCAGAAAAGAAACATTACCCGGGAAATATCGCTATGCACTCTCACTCGTTCAAGGTGGACAAAGGCCCAAGGATTTTCAAGGCAGTCTCAAATTCTCAGTGAATCTAGTACAAAATGGGCAGAAAAAAATAATACCACTGACTCATAAAGATATTTCAAAAGAGTTTTCGATTAATTTCAAGTTTTATCATAGAATAGAAGAAAATTTTCAGGTACCCCTCGATACGATTGTCGAGAGCCTGCAAGTACAAGTGTTTAAGCATGACGCAACCGAAGCTATATTAACGCAAACGGTTAAACTGTCTACGTGAAGGGGAAAAACCATGTTTGGAAAAAAAAAAGAAAATAAACTTCACAATCACATTGATTCACTCATTGGATCAAACACGCATATTGTGGGTGACATCAACTTCAGCGGCGGTTTACGTGTGGACGGCTGCATCAGTGGGAATGTAATTGCCACAGAGGGCGAGCATAGTACGATTGTATTGAGTGAGCAAGGCACTATAGAAGGCAAAATAGACGTCGCAAATGTCGTTATCAACGGCACTGTTACCGGCCCAATATATGCCAGTGGTTATATAGAACTACAAGCAAAGGCAAGAGTCTTTGGAGATGTGCACTATGGCTCTATGGAAATTAAACTTGGTGCATCCGTTGATGGAAAACTGATTCATCAGAATAAACTGCCTACCGAAAAATTAGTCACATTTATTCCTGCTACAACTGATTGATTGTTTATGTACATACAATCCTCATAAATATATTTAAGCGCATCACACAATATATTGACAGGCCGGGAATCTATTCCGGTTTGCTAAGTCTAATTAATTTCCCATTGTTTATTAATTTTGTATTTGAGAATTCAACATGAGCACGACTATGGTAACAAGCAATTTAGCGACTGATCCACCATCAGCATTATTATTTACTGATAATGCTACCACTAAGGTCAAACAGCTGATTGAAGAGGAAGGCAACGATAATCTTAAACTCAGAGTCTTCATCAGTGGTGGTGGATGCTCCGGCTTTCAATATGGTTTTACCTTTGATGAATCAGTCAATGAAGATGATACCGTAATAGAAAAAGATGGTGTCAAACTACTGGTTGACCCCATGAGTTTCCAATACCTGATAGGGGCTGAAATTGATTACCAGGAAAATTTACAAGGCGCTCAATTTACCATTAAAAACCCTGGCGCTTCGAGTACCTGTGGTTGTGGATCTTCCTTCTCAGTTTGACATCCTCCCCTTCCTAAACGAAGGGGATTCCTAGCGACTTATAAGCCGTTAAGAGTAGGTTTGTATTGCTACTGCCTACTGGTTCCTGCTTCTTA
>CBDUPR010000060.1:0-10217 GCA_965369175.1 uncultured Nitrosomonas sp. | reverse complement strand
AGGCTTTAGTATCAGCGAAGCTGACTCCCTATCCATCCCCGGCCTTAAGACCGGGATTTTCCGGAAGTTGAGATGATAAAAAACATAACACCGCTCCATTTCAAGGCACGAAGTAATTTATTCTAACCATATTTCATCTTCGCCAGATCGCTCGTATATAATATAATTTTTTTATGCTCCCATACGTTACTGAGTTTCGCTTATCACAGCCCTGCGTATAAAAGCCAAAAATACTTCTGATGAAAACTAATTCCCCTTTAATTCAATCATTTTCGTTTTACCATCTGATCATATCGATAAAAGCAGTCTTATGAATGTTTTTTACGAAGAAGCAGGAACATTCAAAGTCGGTTCGATACTCACTGACAACAATACATCCTTGCAAATAGAAGCTTCGCACGGCAAGCGCTCTAAAATTAAGGCAACATCGGTATTGCTCCGATTTGACACACCATCCTTATCCGAATTCATGAGCCATGCTCAGGAAACAGCAGATCGGTTAGATCCTGACTTTCTTTGGGAATGCTGTGAAAGCGACACTGAATTTGCCAGCAATACTCTAGCAACAGATTATTTTGGTCATTCGCCCAGCCCAATAGAAGCAGCTGCAATTCTAATGATGCTGCACGATGCACCAATATATTTTTATAAGAAAGGGCGAGGACGCTATAAGGCTGCCCCACCAGAAGCACTTAAGGCAGCTTTGGCTAGTCGGGAGAGAAAACAGCGCCAGGCAGAACAACAAGCCATTTATATAGCACAACTCAGTGCATTTACTTTACCTGAAGCATTTAAACCACAACTGTTAAGCTTACTCTATGGCCCAGATAAAAACTCCATCGAATGGAAGGCGCTCGAAACCACCTGTGCCACAACAAAACTTACCCCGCCGCAATTATTAGAAAAGTGTGGCGCCATTCCATCTACCCATGATTACCATTTAAATCATTTTTTTTGGGAACATTTCCCAGAGGGTACAAGTTTTGATGAGATCAATCTAGAAAATAACTGGGATAATCAACAAAATTTACCCATCTCAAATGTTACGGCATTTAGCATAGATGATGCTACAACTACAGAAATTGACGATGCCTTTTCAGTTACGCCACTGACATTAGGCAGCTTCCGAATAGGTATCCATATAGCTGCACCTGCACTTGGCATCACGCCTGCATCATCATTGGACAAAATAGCAGCACAACGACTCTCTACCGTTTATTTACCTGGCAACAAAATTACCATGTTACCAGCCACCATAATTGATCACTATACCTTAGGCGAAGAACGACTATGTCCGGTACTTTCCCTCTATCTGAATGTAGCCGATGATTTTACGGTGATCTCCACTGAGAGTTGTATTGAAAGAATAAAAATTGCAACTAACTTACGTCATGAGGCACTAGAAGAGTATTTTAATGAGTCTACACTAAGAGACAATAACCTCAATCATCCGTTTAGTAAGGAATTACGACTATTGTGGGATTTTTCTTGCAAAATGGAGATACTGCGCGGTAAAGCAAGCGATCTTAATAATGAAAAAATTGATTATAGTTTCAGTATTAAAAATGATCGCGTTACTATTAGTGAACGGCGCCGGGGGTCGCCAATAGACAAATTAGTCTCAGAATTGATGATTTACGTTAACACGGAGTGGGGTAAGCAATTAGCTGACGCCAACATTGCGGGTATTTATCGCAGTCAAGGCGGTGGTAAAGTAAAGATGAGCACTTCTCCCTCGCCGCATCAGGGTCTGGGCGTTTCTCAATATGCGTGGAGCAGCTCACCACTACGCCGATATGTCGACTTAATCAATCAACGCCAGTTAATTGCATTACTGCGTGGCGAAACACCTCCCTATACTAAAGGAAGTGACGCACTTTTGATTCCCATGCGGGATTTTGAACAAGCATATGCTATTTACAGTGATTTTCAGCGAGGAATGGAACGTTATTGGTGTTTACGTTGGCTGCTACAGGAAAATGTAGACACAATTGACGCCCAGGTGATTAAAGAAAACCTGGTGAGGTTCGATCATTTACCCTTGGTCGCTCGTGTTCCATCATTACCGGAAATATTACCTGGCACCTACGTAAAACTGAAAATATCTCAAATTGATTTACTTGAACGTAGCCTGCATGCACAATTTTTACATAAGCAAGAATCATAAAATCAGGCTATTAGCCTTGAAACAAATAACCGGTTGCTATTCTTAATAAATATAATGAGATATTCCAAGATTTAACTTTTAAGGTGTTATCCGTTGGCAACTATCCTCAATATAATAAAGCCCTTATTTTCTTTATTTCATAATCAACGGCGCTTACAAAAGAACCGCTTATTCGTAGCAATATTTTTCTCACTGTTGCTGCATGTAGTTATATTATTTGGCGTCACTTTTCAATTCCCAGACTCGAGTTTTAATAAAACTGCCACATCTTTAGAAGTCATCCTGGTTAATAACAAGACCTCATTAGAATCGACCCAGACTAAAATACTTGCGCAAGAAAATTTAGAGGGCGGTGGAAATACTGATGATAATCGTCGTGCCAAAACACCTTTCCCGGTATTACCTAAAAACAAGCCCCTAATAGATAATATAGCTGCTCAGCAGAAAGTTAAACAACTCGAGCAAAAAGCAAAGCAATTAATAACTGCTACAGAAAGCACGCAACATATTGATCAACCCGATTCACCGACAAACTCATCCGAGAAAAATCACATATCAGATGCCAGCAATTTACTCCAACGCAGCCTTGATATTGCTCGCTTAAAGGCGCAAATCTCACAAGATTACGATACCTATCAGAAACGTCCAAAGCGGAAGTTTATTGGTGCACGCACCAAAGAGTATCGATTCGCACGTTATGTTGAGGATTGGCGCATTAAGGTAGAACGCATAGGCAACCTCAATTATCCTGAAGAAGCCAGAAAAGGCAAGCTTTATGGCAGCTTACAGCTTACCGTTGGGATTCGATCCGATGGCAGCCTGGAATCAATTGGCATCAATCGCTCATCAGGGGAGCAAATTTTAGATGAGGCCGCTATACGCATCGTGAGACTTGCAGGTCAAAACGGATTCGCATCCTTTCCACCCGATATCAGCCATGATACAGATATTCTGCACATTACACGCACCTGGGTATTTACCCGCTCTGATCAATTACTCAGCCAATAATAGTAGACTGCCGTTGATTGAATGTGTCAGTAAATCCGTTTACCATCAGGTCTTAGAAGATCCACGGAACTTTACAGCATTGCATCATAAAAGAACCCCGATTCTATTTATAAATTAATGCGATTTCTATAAAATCACCACAAGTTCAATCAATTAAATTAAAGCTTAATCGACTGGTTTAAAATGTTGCTGGCACAATCTGAGTTCTTAATGCACAGATTCAATTATTTTAGTTATCGACTACTGTCGCTAGAATTTATAGCGGCCTGATAAAAGCAGCCGGTTTAATAAATTCCAATCACATACTCACTAAGCTTTAACTTATTTGGTTCTTGTTTAATACAGAAAACTCTAGGCCCATGATCGATTCATATGCTGTTATCGGCAATCCGGTTTCTCATAGCAAATCACCATTTATTCATACCCAGTTTGCCCGCCAGACCGGTCAAGCAATGCATTATCAAACAATCCTTGCACCGTTAGATGGCTTTGAAATAGCAGTCAAACACTTCTATCAACAAAACGGAAAAGGTTTAAACATCACCGTCCCCTTTAAACTAGAAGCATACAAATTACCGACCCGCTTAACTGAACGAGCCAGCTCAGCTCGGGCAGTTAATACGCTTAAATTCGATAATAATGAAATTCTGGGTGACAATACCGATGGCATTGGATTGGTACGTGATATTGCCATCAACTTAGGCATGCCCATTACAAATAAACGAATATTATTAATGGGTGCAGGGGGGGCTGCGCGTGGCACGATTTTACCATTGCTGGAACAAAAACCAGCCATACTCGCTATCGCCAACCGTACCAAACATAAAGCAAACGGGTTACATCAACAATTCATTACCTATGGAAATATAGCATCTGGCGACTATCTGGATTTTTCAGATCAGGGTTTTGACATTATTATTAATTCAACTTCTGCCAGCTTGCATGACAAATTACCGCCATTATCTCCCAATAACTTCACAGAGGAATCATTAGCCTATGACATGATGTATAGCAACGAGCCTACGCCTTTCTTAAAGTTTGCTAAAGAGCAAGGTGTCCGATATCTGGCCGATGGGATTGGCATGCTGGTTGAACAAGCCGCCGAATCCTTTTTTTTATGGCGCGGCATCAGGCCGGAAACAAACAGCATAATAGAGATACTCAAGCTAAAAGCATAAACTGGAGAATCATACTCCCCATATGACGTATTCATCTGTCTCCTATCAGGCCAGGCATGACATGCTAATGCCATTTCTAGTTCACGATAAGCAATAACCTCATCTGCTATGATCTGGGTTATTCACCGCCGCCAACAAACTCATTTCTGTGAAATGTGACATCACATAAAACACACAGAAGGAAAACTCTCAAGCGCTGGATCTGGCGGTTTATTTTTATACTTATTTATTCCATATTTCTGTACCAGCTATGGATTCTTAGTCATGTTGTCTACTGGAATGTCTATAATCCAACAACCAGCGCATTTATGCAAAACCGATTAGACATCATGCGAAAAAAAGATGCGACGGCAACTTTATTTCAAACATGGATACCCTATGAACTTATCTCTGTTCAGATGAAGCGAGCCATTATTGTCGCCGAAGATGCTAAATTCAAGAATCACAGGGGCTTTGATTTTGATGCCATACAGAATGCGCTTGAGAAAAATCTGGAAGCTGGCAGGATGGTTGCCGGAGGCTCTACTATTAGTCAGCAGCTAGCAAAAAATTTATTTCTCTCTGATAAAAAATCACTATTACGCAAGATCCAGGAAGCGATTATTACATTAATGCTGGAAAATATTATGTCAAAACGTCGAATTCTGGAAATCTATTTAAACATCATCGAATGGGGAAATGGCATATTCGGAGTGGAAGCCGCCGCTCACCATTATTATGCTACACCTGCTTTAGCGCTCACTGCAGAACAAGCGACCTATCTTGCAGCAATGGTTACTAATCCCCGTTATTATGATAAAAATCGTCAGTCGCAACGGCTATTAAAAAAAGGAAAAATTTTTCTCAAACGATTACATTCCGCAGAAATTCCTTGATATTCCCTTGAATTTCAGATGAATCCAGTCGCTTTCGACTCGTCTACAGACCAGACGTGAAATGCTTTATGCCTACTATTAGGAAGGATTTATACTTTTCGCTTATTTATACTCGCTGAGTATGATAAATGAAATTATAAAATATGTTCATCAAAATAGTGAGTGCTATTTTGCCATTGCTATTTTTCCATTGGATAATCTGCCATGACCGAAATCAACAATCAGGATGAAAACCAGGACTCACAGACCCCTCTGCAACGCGTTATTTATTTACTGCACAAATATAAACTCGTTGAAGGTTTTGTAAATCTACAGGAAAAGCCGGATCAGGCACTTACCCAGTCCTCCGTACAAAAGCAAAATCTGGCTGAGCTTCAATGCTTACTTGACAAACTGCATCCTGCTGATATTGCCTACATCTTAGAAGCCTTACCATTGGAAGATCGTCTATTGATATGGAATATGGTTAGAGCAGAGCATGATGGGGAAGTGTTGCTAGAAGCCTCCGATGCTATTCGCGAAACACTGATTACAGACATGGGTAATACAGAATTAGTAGCCGCAGCAGAGCAACTGGATGCTGACGAGATTGCAGATCTTGCACCCGATCTCCCGCAAGATGTACTGGAAGATGTCTTGTGGGCATTGCCTATTACAGAACGCGAACAACTTCGTGCAGCCATGTCCTTTCCAGAAGATGCCGTAGGTGCATTAATGGATTTTGATGTCATTACTATTCGCGAAGACGTCAGACTCGAAGTTGTCTTTCGTTATTTAAGACGCTTAGATGAATTACCTGACCATACCGACCAGCTATTCGTAGTAGATAGAAACGAACATCTCAAGGGAGTATTATTGGTCAGTCGATTATTGGTCAGCGATCCGGAAACTCAGGTTGCCGCAGTAATGACCAAAGAAATGGTAAAACTACACCCTAATGATAATGCACAACAAGCTGCCTATGCTTTTGAGCGTTACGACCTTGTTTCCGCCTCGGTAGTCGACGTGGATGATAAATTGCTAGGTCGCGTCACAGTCAATGCAGTCATTGATTTTATCCGTGAGAAAGCCGAAAACGAAGCACTAAATTTAGCTGGTTTAAGCGAAGAAGAGGATCTTTTTGCACCTGTATTAAAAAGCGTAAAGAATCGCTGGTTCTGGCTGGCTGTCAATCTGGTAACCGCATTTATTGCTTCACGCGTCATTGGTGTATTTGAAGATTCAATCGAAAAACTGGTTGCACTAGCGGCACTTATGCCTATTATTGCAGGAATTGGTGGAAATTCTGGTAATCAAACAATTACCATGATTGTACGTGCACTGGCATTAGGACAGATCAATACCGATAGCGCCTGGAAATTAATTGCTAAAGAACTTGGGGTGAGCGCCGTGAACGGCTTGATGTGGGGTGGTATTGTCGGACTATTTACCTTTATTATTTATCAGAATGCGTCACTCGGATTAGTCATGACCGCTGCAATGATACTCAATCTTCTTTTGGCTGCGTTATTAGGCGTGCTCATCCCACTGACATTGAGTAAATGTGGTCGTGATCCTGCAATTGGCTCCAGTGTAATGATTACCGCTGTTACTGATAGCGGCGGTTTTTTTATTTTTCTAGGGCTGGCCACAATCTTTCTGTTATAGATTAAGATTTATAATCAATAGGTTCATTACCCATAAGAGAGAGCATTCCCATTCATTGAATATAATTGTTTACTTTTTTTGAGAGACGGCCAGAAATGTTTTATACGCTAAATGGGGTAGCAAGAGGTAAAGTGGCATCCGTATCCAGTGACTACGTATGTACAATAAGAATCGAGCGATTACCGCGCGTCTAGACGGTCGATCTGGATGTAATGGGAATAAGCCTAATGGAACCAAACCATTCATCATCCATAAAATTATTCTGCTCGGCTTTTCATTGAGGTCATCCACAACATAATCAGGAATCGGCGTTGTAAATATGGCGCGGCTAAAATGTAAGCTATAAAAAAGGGGCCGCCCTAAACACAGCTGGTTTGCCCGTGTAATTAATTTTTTCCAAAAATCTGGTTCCTTCCTATAGAAAAACAGCAGTAAATCATGAAAATCCAGCAAGTCGCGTAAATCATTGGCCAGTTCATTGTTCTGAAACAAATTAACCGCACAATGTAGCACCATGTCTTCCGGGCCGAGTATTTGCGCGTTTGAGCTATCTACGGTTACCGCACTCTCAAAAAGTAACTCAGGCCTTATTTTTAATCGACTGGTCGGCGGCGCAACAGTATGATGAATATCTACTTCCGTTTCTCTTTCAATGTGAATCAATGGTGGAATTTCATGACTCCATACTCGATAATAATATTCATCATAAGCTGAGAGTTCATGATGCTGCCATCCTTTTTTCTGCAAGGCCGATTCGACATGTGACATATCATTTTTTGTAACCATGAGATCCAGATCGACATAAACACGTCCATTCGCTTCAGGTAATCCGGCAAGCAAATAAGCAACGCCTTTTAGGATAATAATTGGTGCGTCAACCTCTCGTAATGCCCATAAAACCCGATTCAATTCCCAATACGTCAGCTGCTGGAGCTTTTGAGCTTGAATAAGGCCTGAGTGAAGTTGATTAGCTGCTCGTATAGGAATTTTTTCCAGCAAATTTCTTTTATTCAGCTCTATTGCTAAGCGTCCCAGCAATTTTACCTTTCTTGCCAGCCTTAACAATAATTCCCAATCAGCCGTATTATATTCAACCAGACACGACGGGTTAGTCAGTCCAAGCAGTAATAGCTTATGATGATCCTGCCATTTATACATCACGGGTCAATGTATCAATTGCTTCTAAAACATCATCAAAATTAGAATACACCAGCTTATGGCAACGGCAGGTTTTGATGAGATGTGTAATAGCCTGAAATCCTTTATCACCCAATATTTCATAGTTAAATGAATTACTCGCCAACAGTAAAAAAGCTTCCGAGTCAGATAGCGGATCCAGTTTTAATGCAGCACCGGCGATCCATTTAGGAAACAAAATCCAGTTTGCTTTTGCAGTTTCTCCCGAACGTATAACACTTTCCTTGGGGGGACAAACATGTACGACCGTACCTTTCTGAGTATTAGGTATTTCATGCCCCAATATGGCTTCAGGTAAATAATCTCTGATAACACGAATAGATTCGTTCTTAAGTGGCATCAAACGCGGTATTGGAAGAAAACATTCCTGCCCGGGGTTCATTAATCCAAATTCATCAGAAAACAGGCGGTATCCCCGATGTACCAGAACAGTACATAGTGTCGTTTTGCCACTCCCTGGCCAAGCCGGGAATAAAATGGCATGGCCATTCTTTTCAATTACGGCTGAATGCAATAACAACAAATGGTTTACACGAACTGCAATAGCAAGGTTAATTCCCCATTCCAACGCAGCAAGCGCTTGTTCCGCCGGGAAAAGTGAGAATGGTGAATACCCATCAAGCAAAAAACGAATTTGTTTAGAGAATGGTGCTTTTATTGAACGAGTTGAAACAATACGCACATGAAACTCGGCTATTTCATCCTGTGCCAGCTTATAATGCTTATACAGCCTATAGAGATGGTTCGAAAGTGGCGAATGATTGGTATTGATGCACACGTTAAAAGGCCCCATTTCAACTCTAAGCCCCGTGTCTGAAAGCAAGGTAGTGATTTCTTTAAATGAAAGCTGCCCCACAAACATGAGAAGATTCCTATCCAGTTTTCTCGATCAATCCTAATGCTTCAAAACGATACAATACTTTTCTGATCGACAGTGCAAAATCCGGATCAGGGGATAACTGGAATCGTTTAGCCAGGTCACTGCAGATTTCATCTATTGATGCCGGTGTCTGATTAAGCCTGGAAATAACATGCATACTCATCTGATTTATAAAATGGGTTTTTCCAGAATCAGACTGATAAACGGTAAACTCACCGCCCCATTCCTCTATTCGCAAAGACGAGAAATTGACGCATCGCCAGGTTACTTCTGAGCTCATCTATGTATCAAGCAGTTTTGAATTTAAAAATACTCAGCCGATCGAAATAAGCTTATATTGTGGGCGGCAAGATAGGAACTCTGGCGCTGATCGAATTAAATGCCGTTGATGAAACCATGATTCCACCTCGTTTTTTACATTCATCAGCCTGATCGGCCAGCTCAAGATCCCTATCCACAAGAGTGGCTGTAGGATTCTCTCCCAGATCATATTTACTGCCATCCGGCTGCCCCTCATGGTTAAGACAATATAAATCACCATGCTCGTTTCTAGCGACATCATCATCAATTCCAACCTCTCCTATGAGATTACTCGTACGAGCCAGTGCAGCACCACTGTGTAGGGTCATAATCACAGGAATCGCCACCGCACCTTTGAGTAATCGTCTTCTTTTACCTTCCGACGGATTACCTTTCGAATCTTTTAATATAGGCTTTTCAGTCTGTTTACGTAATTGTTCTTCATTCATTTATATTGACCTCTCATGATAGATTAGGAAGTTTTTAAACTAACCACCACTTCGCTAACGGTATGTGAAAATTCATAACATGGCATATCAATTAAAAAAACAACCAACCTTGTTTCTTAATAACATTGAGATATAACCGATCATCGCTATTGTCAATCGTATATCTCACGCAATGTTTCTCTAAAAGATCATAAGCAAAGTACATGCCAAATTTATAACTCAAATATTAGAACAACAAATACATAAAGTTACAACAAAAATAGTCTCATCAAATGAGTGCGACATTATCAATTGTAATAAATTTCGACAATCACCACGATATCGAAATGAACTACCGCATCAAGATAAATCAGTTCACACCAGCAGGTTCGCGCTCATCAATAAATCAGTTGAACTAGATGCTGATATACAGTTATACCTGAATTCGCTCATGTATGAACAATTTTTTTATTACCCATAATTTGTTGACTGCTCCCCTCCGTAAACGAAGGGGATTCCCAATTCAACGAATCCAAC
>CBDUPR010000059.1:0-10730 GCA_965369175.1 uncultured Nitrosomonas sp. | reverse complement strand
TGTCCTCCACCATGCGATAACTCGCGCTTGTATAAACCTGTAAGCTTCGAACGTAGCTCCTCCCAGTCAATCAGGACATCAATCTTCATCAGCACACTGTCTCGTCTCAATCGCTGTGCCAATTTCAGTGATTCAAGGCTTATTTGCATTTTTGCTTTAACTGGTTTTTGTTTTTTGTTATTTGGTTGTTTATTTAGCTGAGGTGGAAAGTTATGTGGGTATTTTTTGCACCAAAATAATTTTTTGCCGACAGGATCGTGGAGTCATAGCTATTCTTCTCGAATGATAGGAGTAAGGGGAAAGGTTTCATGCCGTTTTATTTGTGTGAAAGGATGCAAGCCTATTTTTAAGCTAGCCCTGATTAAATATTTATTGCTCACTGTCTTGAAATTTTAGTTAATAGACCCTATTATTAGCACTCGTTGGCAGTGAGTGCTAATATTGATTTTTTGTATGGTTATCGTGAATATCTTTGAATTAATTTAATAATTCATGGATGCGAAGTACAAACTATTTTACAAATTTCGAATTATTAATTTTTAATGGGAGAAACAGGCATGAAAATTCGTCCTTTACATGATCGTGTGATTGTTAAGCGCTTGGAAGAAGAACGCAAGACCTCGTCAGGTATTGTTATTCCTGATAGTGCGGCAGAGAAACCTGATCAAGGTGAAATTATGGCGGTAGGTAAAGGTAAAGTGGGCGATGATGGTAATGTCCGTGCATTGGAAGTAAAAGTGGGTGACAAAGTATTGTTTGGTAAATATTCTGGACAATCAGTAAAAGTTCAGGGAGAAGAACTTTTGGTCATGCGAGAAGAAGATATTATGGGTGTAATTGAAGGTTAATCTTTTCAATTGATAGCTTAAACAATAACTTGGGTAATTAGGAGAAAGATTATGTCGGCAAAAGAAGTCAAATTTGGTGATTCAGCTCGTCACAAAATGGTGGTAGGGGTTAATATTCTGGCAGATGCGGTCAAAGTTACATTAGGACCAAAAGGTCGCAATGTTGTTCTAGAACGTTCTTATGGTTCTCCCACAATTACAAAAGACGGTGTTTCGGTAGCAAAAGAAATCGAATTGAAAGATAAGTTCGAAAACATGGGCGCACAGATGCTCAAGGAAGTGGCTAGCAAAACATCAGATGTGGCGGGTGATGGAACCACTACAGCGACGGTACTGGCACAATCTATTGTTAAGGAAGGTATGAAGTTTGTCGCTGCTGGGATGAATCCAATGGATCTCAAGCGTGGCATCGACAAAGCAGTGACTGCGGCAGTTGAAGAGCTCAAGAAACTTTCTAAACCATGTGCTACAGCAAAGGAAATTGCGCAGGTCGGTAGTATTTCCGCAAATTCGGACGCCGAAATTGGCAAGATCATTGCTGATGCGATGGATAAAGTTGGTAAAGAAGGGGTAATCACGGTAGAAGATGGCTCTGGCCTGCAAAATGAGCTGGAGGTAGTTGAAGGTATGCAGTTTGATCGCGGTTATCTCTCACCCTATTTTGTGAGTAGTGCAGATAAACAAATTGCGTTGTTAGAAAACCCTTATATCTTATTGCATGATAAGAAAATTTCTAATATTCGTGATTTGCTACCGGTATTGGAGCAAGTGGCTAAGGCAAGTAAACCACTGTTAATCATTGCTGAAGATGTTGATGGCGAAGCACTGGCTACTTTAGTTGTGAATAACATTCGAGGTATTCTCAAAACCTGTGCGGTTAAAGCACCCGGTTTTGGTGACCGTCGCAAAGCAATGTTAGAGGATATTGCAATTCTTACGGGTGGTACTGTAATCGCCGAAGAAGTCGGTTTGTCTTTGGAAAAAGTCAAGCTAGAGGACTTGGGACAGGCTAAGCGCGTAGAAATTGGTAAAGAAAATACGATTATTATTGATGGTGCAGGTGACGCAAAGGGTATCGAAGCTCGTGTTGGGCAGATCCGTAAGCAGATCGAAGAAGCGACCAGTGACTATGATAAAGAAAAGTTGCAGGAACGAGTAGCTAAGCTTGCCGGCGGGGTAGCTCTCATCAAAGTAGGAGCAGCTACCGAAGTAGAAATGAAAGAAAAAAAGGCACGTGTTGAAGATGCACTGCATGCCACGCGCGCAGCGGTAGAAGAAGGCATCATTCCAGGCGGTGGTGTTGCGCTGCTACGTGCTATTACGGTAGTAAGCGGAACTAAAGGTGATAATCACGATCAGGATGCAGGTATTAAAATTGTGTTGCGTGCATTAGAAGAGCCACTACGTCAGATTGTTACAAACTGTGGCGATGAGCCTTCAGTCGTTGTTAATAAGGTTATTGAAGGTAAAGGTAACTTTGGTTATAACGCTGCTACTGGTGAGTATGGCGATATGGTCAATATGGGTGTGCTGGATCCAACTAAGGTTACACGCTCAGCTTTGCAAAATGCTGCTTCGATTGCAAGTCTGATGCTGACAACTGATGCAATGGTAGCGGAGCTACCTAAAGAAGAATCTGGTGGTGCTGGTGGTATGGGTGGTATGGGTGGTATGGGTGGTATGGGTGGTATGGGTGGTATGGATATGTAATATATCCAAACCAAAAAACCTGGTTTGTTAATGAATCGGCAAATCCTGTAACCAGAACAGGATTTGCCGATTTGGTATGTTATGGAAATTTATATCGATCTGCTTTTTATTTTTTTATTGTTTGTTTTTAATATGGCAGATAAAGTATCATGCTCCAAATAGTGCGTCTAAATTTGTTAAAAATATACTGAGTTTGAATTCTGCTTGGTTTATTCTAGGCTTATTCTGAATGTGAATGGTCAGGGTGTGTATGGCGAAATCAGAATGATGAAATTAGAAAAATGAAAATGTAGGTGAGTCAATCTTTTTACAAACGCTGAGTTTTTGATCGAGCTATAATCCAATATATAATAAACAGTTAGAGCCGCTATTATATGCCAGGTAATAAGAAGCAAGCTGAGAGGGCGAGTGTATATTTAAATATTCACTTATTGAGTATATGCTGATCTTTCTCTATCAGATAATCTGTGATTAATGATTTGCTGAGTATTCTAAATGAATGCGAGCCAGCGAATAGAATATTATATGCGATATATTCATTCAAAATTTGAATTGTGAGTCGAGTAAGATCAAATATTCCAGAGGATAAATGATTGGCGTTACTGTCTTTTGGAAAAATTATTTGATGCTTGAACACTTTCAGGTTCAGGATAAATTAGAAATAAACTCCGATACTGCTGACTATCTTTTGATGGAATTAAGGAAGAAAATTCGATATCAAATTAGTCAACATTTACGGAAATATATATATCAATTTGATTTTGAAGAAATAATATCAGGTTCTCAGAGAAGGAAAGGGTGGTTTCTTGCTGAATATTAGAGTTGGCGATCAGAGTTATGGAATAAACAAAATAATAGTTTAAGATATGAATGCAAGCGCGATGTTTCTGGTTGATTCTGTAAGCATATACTGAAGATTTATCAACGCACAGTTTTAAGTATGAATAAAATTAAGGGCTATTCAGCAACGAAAGATCTACTGAAGGATCGTGTGATCCTTGTTACCGGTGCTGGCCAAGGATTGGGTCGTGCTGCAGCACTAACATACGCTGCTTATGGTGCAACTGTAATTTTACATGGACGTCAGGTTGAAAAGCTAGAACAGGTTTATGATGAAATTGAAGCAACAAATAAAGCACAGGCGATTATCTATCCGCTTGATCTAGAAAAAGCTGAGGACAAAGATTTTAAAGTGATGGCTCAGGCAATTGATCAGCAATTAGGCCGATTAGACGGTATTTTGCATAATGCGGCGTCTGTTTCTGGTTTGAGCCCATTGGAAAATCAGACGCTTGAGCAATGGCGATCCATGTTACAAGTTAATTTGATTGCGCCGTTTGCGTTGACGCGTGCTTGCTCCTCGTTACTTAAAGCTTCTCCTGATGCTTGCGTTATTATGACTGCTACTACTTTTGGTCACAATCCAGCCGCTTATTGGGGCGGATTTGCCGTAGCGAAGGCGGGCATTGAAGCATTGGTAAAAATTCAGGCGGATGAGTGGGAAGTGTTGCCGGATATACGTATTAACGCGCTTATTCCAGGCCCTGTTAATACGCCTCAGCGTGCTAAAACGCACCCAGGTGAAGTCAAAGATACATTGGTTCAGCCAGAAGAGCTGATGCCCGCCTACTTGTATCTGATGGGACCAGATAGTAAAGAAATCAGTGGTCAGATAGTATTTTGTCAAAGTAATGAATGGTATGACTGCGATGATTTGCAGAAAAAGGTATAATTAAAAAGTTGAAACTGAAATGTTGAGACGAAGGTAGTATGCGAAAGTGGCGGAATTGGTAGACGCACCAGATTTAGGTTCTGGCGCCGAGAGGTGTGGGGGTTCGAGTCCCCCCTTTCGCACCATGGCAATGAGTAAATAATTGCAGTAATTTTATGACCAAAAATCCTGGTTGCTGTAATTTCTAGTTGTTGCAATATTAAATATTGGGAATTAGTCAGGAAATTTAATGCGATCAAATGTAGAAAACTTAGGTGCATTGAAGCGCCGTCTTGATATCACGGCTTCTCAAGAAAAAATCCAAATAGAAGTCGAGAAACGCCTAAAGCGTTTGGCAAAGACAGCTAAGATACACGGTTTCCGCCCTGGAAAAGTGCCATTAAAAATTATCGCACGGCAATATGGTTTGCAGCTTCAACAAGATGTCTTGAATGACATGTTGCAAAAAGAATTTGATGATGCTGTGAAAGAACTGAATTTACGTATTGCAGGTTATCCTCATTTTGAGGCGAAGCAAGCAAACACAGAAGAGGCTCAATATACATTTAGTGTGATATTTGAAGTCTATCCTGATATTGTACTTGGTGATTTAAGTCAGAAAAGTATTGAGCAACCTTTAGTACAGGTGAATGCTGATGATATTGACAAAACACTAGAAATTGTACGTAAGCAACGAGTGGAGTATAGATCCGAGGCGCGCCCAGCCATGAAATCGGATCGGGTTAATATTAATTATCACGGTGTTATTGATGGTAACGATATTGCTGATGGTAAAGCCGAGAATATTAACTTGATTCTGGGAGAGGGTAAGTTTCTCAAGGATTTTGAAGAGTCCCTGATTGGTATGGATGTGGGGCAAAATAAGTCATTTGAAATTACTTTTCCAGAAAATTATCATGGTAAAGAAATTGCTGGTAAAACAGTCAGCTTTGAGGTGAAGATTAATGCAGTAGAAGCCCCGATATTACCAGAAATAGATGCTGAATTTGCTAAGTTGCTGGGAATTGAAGATGGTAGTATTGAAAAAATGAGAGAAGAGATTCGGTCGAATCTGGAAAGAGAAGTATCGAAACGAGTAAAGATAAGACTTAAGGAACAAATAATGCAATCTTTACTGGATACTACTCAGATTGAAGCGCCTAAATTTTTAGTTGACCAGGAATTAGATCGATTAATGCAGAATACTCGTGATGATCTTGAAGCACGTGGCATGAAAACTAAAGAGATGCCTATATCGCGGGATTTATTTCAAGATAAAGCAGAATACCGTGTAAAGCTGGGTCTAATCTTGGCGGAATTAGTGAAGATTCATGAGTTGAAAGCACAATCGGAGCAAGTTCGTAGAGTTGTGGAAGATGCTGCGCAAGGTTATGAAAATCCGGATGAGGTTATTAAATGGCATTATGCTGCTTCAGAACGACTTAAAGAAGCTGAGTCTATTGTACTGGAAGATAATGTAGTGAACTGGGCGTTACAAAAAGTTAAAGTGGTGGATAAAGCGATAACATTCGACGAATTGATGGGGATATCCTGATATGATGCAGCAATTCGAACTGCAGCGTGATTTAGAACCCAGGAATCTGGGTTTAATACCAATGGTCATTGAAACAAGTGGGCGAGGAGAGCGCGCGTATGACATCTATTCTCGTTTATTAAAGGAGCGGGTGGTTTTTTTAGTCGGCCCGGTTACTGAGGCATCTGCAAATTTAATCGTAGCACAGTTTTTGTTTTTGGAATCAGAGAACTCGGATAAAGATATTCATCTTTATATTAACTCACCCGGTGGTTTGGTATCGGCTGGATTAGCAATTTACGATACCATGCAATATATTAAGCCTGATGTGAGTACGTTGTGTATGGGGCAAGCTGCAAGTATGGGGTCATTATTGTTGACGGCGGGAACAAAAGGGAAACGCTTTTGTTTGCCAAACTCGCGTGTGATGATTCATCAGCCAATGGGTGGATTTCAAGGACAGGCTTCTGATATTGAAATACATGCGAAAGAGATCCTGTATCTTAAAGCCCGTTTGAATGAGATTATGGCAAAGCATACTGGCCAGTCTGTTCATGTCGTTGAAAAAGATACTGATCGAGATAATTTTTTAAGTGCGGCAGAGTCAGTAAAATATGGACTTGTTGATGCGGTATTAACTCATAGAGATAAAGATACGAGTTAATTTTGTATAAACAGGCAGGTGATATGACGAAGTTTTATTTGAAATTTAATTTCGAGTACATAAATTCGATGAAAGCAGGATAAAAAATATGTCAGACAAAGCTAGTGGTGAGAAACTGCTTTACTGTTCTTTTTGTGGCAAGAGCCAACATGAAGTAAGAAAGCTTATTGCCGGTCCTTCGGTATTTATTTGCGACGAGTGTATTGATCTTTGCAATGATATTATTCGCGAAGAAATGCAAGGCGATGAAGCGACTAGACTAGTGAAATCAGATTTACCGGTGCCACGTGAGATATGTCAGATATTGAATCAGTATGTAATCGGACAGGAAGCGGCTAAAAAGATTCTATCGGTAGCAGTTTATAATCATTATAAACGATTGAAAAATGTAGCTAAGGTTGATGATACAGATGATATTGAGCTTTCAAAAAGTAATATTCTGCTAGTTGGACCAACCGGCTCGGGTAAGACATTATTGGCCCAGACATTGGCGCGACTTCTAGATGTGCCATTTATAATGGCAGATGCGACTGCTCTGACTGAAGCGGGTTATGTCGGAGAAGACGTGGAGAACATTATTCAGAAATTATTGCAGAAATGTAATTATGACGCAGATAAGGCTCAACGCGGTATTGTTTATATTGATGAGATAGATAAGATTTCACGTAAATCGGATAATCCATCCATTACTCGAGATGTTTCAGGTGAAGGTGTGCAACAGGCACTATTAAAACTAATAGAGGGAACAGTTGCATTAGTTCCACCTCAAGGCGGACGTAAACATCCTAATCAAGAGTTTGTTCAAGTTGATACTACCAATATTTTATTTATCTGTGGTGGTGCATTTGATGGCCTTGATAAGGTGATCCGGGCACGTTCAGAAAAAAGTGGTATTGGTTTTGGAGCTGACGTAAAAAGACATAACCGTAAAGATATCAGTGAGATACTGAAAGAGGTGGAGCCCGAAGATCTAGTTAAGTTTGGTTTGATTCCAGAATTTGTTGGTCGATTGCCGGTGGTTGCGACATTGGAAGAACTAGATGAGTCTGCCTTGATTCAAATTTTAACTGAGCCCAAGAACGCTTTGGTTAAACAGTACTGGAAAATGTTTAATATGGAAGGAGGGGTGGATTTAGAGTTTCGTGAACCAGCGCTTAAGGAAATCGCTAAAAAAGCATTAATGCGAAAAACAGGTGCACGTGGTTTACGTTCAATTCTTGAAGAAATACTATTGGATATTATGTATGACCTGCCTTCTCTCGAAAATGTCACCAAAGTTGTAATAGATTATAATGTAGTTAATAATGATATTAAACCAATCTTGATTTATTCAGATCAACCGAAAATGGCTAAAAATGCTAAATAGCTAGTTTATCAATTGCTCAATATTTCTATGCACTTTGATAAGCTATTTCAATCTTTATTATTTAGACGAACCTTGACTAAAATCGAAGAGTAATTTTATATCTAAAGATAGATCAATTCTGTTTGATTATTTTAGTTCGATGAATGTGACTCTGTTGTGTATCAGTGTCTTGTATCTTGAATTTTCCTATGATATCCACATATTCATCTTAATCAGTAATTTTATAAATGAGCAGCTATGACTTCTACGGTTAATGAATCTGAACAACTAGAACTTCCACTATTACCGTTACGTGATGTGGTGGTATTTCCACATATGGTGATTCCCTTATTCGTGGGGCGACATAAATCTATCAAAGCGCTGGAGCTTGCTATGGAATCGGATAAAACGATTCTGCTTGTAGCACAGAAAATTGCGGCGAAAGATGATCTTAAGCCTGAAGATCTCTATGATGTATGCAGTGTTGCTAATCTGTTACAAATGCTAAAGCTACCAGATGGAACTGTAAAGGTGCTAGTGGAGGGAAACTATCGTGCCAAAATCTTAGAGGTCCTTGATTCTGACACTCATTTTTCTGGAAAAGCATTGCAAGTGTCGCTTGATACTGTAGGTAATCCTGAAATCGAGGCTATGCGTCGAGCGATACTGACGCAATTTGATCAATACGTAAAGCTGAACAAGAAAATTCCTCCGGAAATTATCACCTCGCTTGGAGGAATTGATGAAGCGGGACGCCTTGCGGATACTATCGCGGCTTATTTGCCACTTAAGCTTGAACAAAAACAGGAAGTTTTGGAGATCTTTGATGTACCAAAACGACTGGAACATTTACTGGGGTTGTTGGAAGCTGAATTGGACATACTTCAGGTAGAAAAACGTATCCGTGGCAGGGTCAAACGTCAGATGGAAAAAAGTCAGCGTGATTATTATCTCAACGAACAGGTTAAAGCAATCCAGAAGGAGCTGGGTGAAGGCGAGGACGGCGCTGATTTAGAGGAAATTGAAAAGAAAATTAAATCAGCTCAGATGCCAAAAGAAGCCCGTGCTAAAGCTGACGCAGAATTAAAGAAATTACGTTTAATGTCTCCTATGTCAGCTGAAGCAACAGTCGTTCGTAACTATATTGATACATTGGTTGGGCTGCCATGGAAAAAGAAAAATAAAATAAGTAAAGATCTTAAGATTGCTGAAGCCGTTCTGGAAAAAGATCATTATGGTTTAGAAAAAGTCAAAGAGCGTATTGTTGAGTATCTAGCAGTGCAACAACGTGTAGATAAGATGAAAGCGCCGATTTTGTGCCTTGTTGGCCCGCCTGGTGTAGGTAAGACTTCTTTGGGACAGTCAATCGCTCGTGCTACGAATCGGAAATTTGTGCGTATGTCATTAGGTGGTGTACGAGACGAAGCAGAGATACGTGGGCATCGCCGTACTTATATTGGGTCTATGCCAGGTAAGATTCTACAGAATATGACTAAAGTAGGCGTCAAGAACCCGCTATTTTTGCTGGATGAAGTAGATAAGATGGGAATGGATTTTCGTGGTGATCCATCTTCTGCCTTACTGGAGGTACTTGATCCTGAACAAAATGATTCATTTGTCGATCACTATGTCGAGGTCGAGTATGATTTGTCGGATGTAATGTTTGTTGCGACCGCCAATACATTAGATATACCGCCTGCCTTATTGGATCGATTGGAGGTTATTCGACTGTCAGGGTATACGGAGGATGAAAAATTAAATATTGCTACACGCTATTTACTACCTAAACAAATGAGTAATCACGGTATCAAGAAAAATGAATTGACGGTATCCGAATCTGCATTACGTAATATTACGCGTTATTACACAAGGGAAGCCGGCGTACGTGCAATGGAACGTGAAATATCAAAAATTTGTCGTAAGGTAGTGAAGGCATTGTTACTTAAAGAGGGAAATGGCAAGATATCAGTTACTTCGCGTAATCTTGATAAGTATCTAGGTGTTCGCCGCTTCACGTATGGTACTGCAGAGGAAAAAAATCAGATTGGACAAGTTACTGGTTTGGCGTGGACTGAGGTAGGTGGAGAATTATTAGCTATCGAAGCTGTTGTACTGCCGGGAAAAGGAAAGACAATCACTACTGGTAAGTTAGGTGAAGTAATGCAGGAATCGATTCAGGCTGCGCTTTCAGTTGTTAGAAGCCGCTCTCAAGCATTGGGTATTCCGGAAGACTTTTATCAAAAAAATGATATTCATATCCACTTGCCGGAAGGTGCTACACCTAAAGATGGACCAAGCGCGGGTATTGGTATTTGTGTTGCGATGGTGTCGGTTTTAACAAACATTCCGGTAAGAGCAGATGTGGCGATGACTGGTGAGATTACCCTGCGTGGGGAGGTATTGCCGATCGGAGGCCTTAAGGAAAAACTACTTGCGGCACATCGAGGTGGTATTAAGAAGGTTCTAATTCCAGAGGAAAATGTTAAGGATCTGATTGAAATTCCAGAGAATATAAAAAATCAATTAATCATTAAATCGGTAAAATGGATTGATCAGGTTCTGGATTTGGCATTAGAGCATAAGCCAGAAGCACTTGTGGCGCCCATTACTTCAACGCCTCTCCAAACGGTAACCGAAGATAAAGGACCAGATACGGTTATTAAGCACTGAATTATCTCAATTTTTTGCCAACTATCTAAAGATAATCGGATAGTTGGCTGCTTGGCTTTTACAATGCCTGATTTTGGTTACTCTCAGTCTGATGATAGCGAAGATGGGTTCAGCCGGATTGGTGGTTTGAAATTGTGGCGGCTTTGATATGCTGCCAGTTTTTTGCAGGATAGTTATAGAAGGCCATCATGGAGGCTTTATCAAATAGCGCGTAAAACTTCGTCCTTCAGGGCGGAGATATAAGCGCA
>CBDUPR010000058.1:0-11001 GCA_965369175.1 uncultured Nitrosomonas sp. | reverse complement strand
AAAGAAGAGGCCGGATACAAAATGGCTTTACCTTGGTGGAGCTCATGATCGCAATGACCATCAGTCTGGTATTGCTGCTCTTGATTGGCACGGTCTTTGTCAGCAGTCGTCAGGCATTTCGTGTACAGGAAGATGGTGCGCGCATACAGGAAAGTGGTCGTTTTGCACTGGAAATCCTTGGGCGGAACATCAAACAGGCGGGTTTTGCCGATATTCCCTTTACCGGCGACAAGATGGCTTTTTCCGGTACGGCGGTTAATGGCACGAATGGTGCTGGCGGTGCGGCTGATACGCTGACGGTGCAATATGACGGCATCATCGGTGGTCGGGATTGTGAAGGGACTGTGGTGACTGCGGCTGGTACCATTATTCAGAATCACTTTAACCTGGATGCAGCCAATGCTGAATTGCAGTGTGCCGGTACCATTGCCGCAACACCACCTGCGCCTGCCCCATCGAGCAGTGGTCAGGTGCTGCTGAATAATGTAGAGGATTTACAAGTGCTGTATGGCATTGATACGACGGGTGACCAATCGGCGAATCAATATGTTGCCGTGCCTGCCAATTGGGATCAGGTCGTTACCGCACGGATTTGCGTACTGATACGTTCGGAGAAAACAGGGGTGGTTGCTGCCGGTTATTATCTGGGCTGTAACAGCACGGCTGTGGCGGTGCCGGCGGATAGACGACTGCGCCAGGCTTTTAGTGCCACCTATAACCTGCGTAACCGTGTGAATACTATCCCATGAACAATTATCCATCTTTACGACAAAAACAATCGGGCATTGTTTTTGTTACCGGTCTAATTTTTTTGCTTATCCTGACATTATTAGGAGTCAGCGCCGTCAAGACGGCCAGCATAGAAGAACGCATGTCCGGTAATTTACGGGATCGCCATCTGGCATTGCAGGCGGCAGAAATGGGATTGCGTTATGCCGAGCAGTATATTCGAAATAATAATCCGGCCGTCCCACCCCTTATAGTTGGCGTGACAGGTTTTGATGCAACCTGCACGAATGGGCTTTGTTATTACGGCGAAGGGGTCAACGCGCCCGTGGTCCCGGCCTGGACGACTTATTGCACACCGGATTGCCCGATCAGCTATCGCGTGGGGAAGACGTTCAGTGTGAATAATGTTGTGACCTATACGGCGCCTGCCTTGCCAGCAGGCGTGCCTGCGCCGACTTATTTAATTGAGGGTATTCGGAAAATACGACCGGGTAGTGTCATACAGTACTACTACCGGATTACGGTGCGCGGGCAAGGTGCCAAACCGGGCACGGCCGTTTGGTTACAGGAAGTATTCAAGCCCTGATGGTGAGATTATTAAACGGGATACGAGCATGATGAAAGAGAAACGGCCTTTTTCTGTCGGGATAGCATGGGTTTTTTATTTGTCCTGTATTTTATCCTGGCCTGCTGTTGCGGTGTTGCCGCTTTCGAACGGCCCTCTTTTTCTAGGCGGCAGCATCACGCCAAACGTCGTGTTCACGCTGGATGACTCCGGCTCAATGCAACAGGAAATCATGCCGGAGGGGCTGGCTCCTGGTGGGGTGCGTTTTGTGTTTCCGCGCGCGGCGAAGGTGTATGACAACCCATCGGATTTCGACAATAAGGTTGTTGCATTTATGGTTAATGACCCCGGTAGTGGATACGCTGCTTCCCTGCGTTCCAGCCAGGTCAACAAGGTTTATTATAATCCGGCCATCAGGTATCAGCCGTGGAGCAATGCGGACGGATCGCTGATGCCGGCAGTGAATCCTGCCTGCGCACCGCACAATCCAATGAATACCGGCGCCGGCTGTCGTAACCTCATAGTGGAGAATACACAGACGGCCGAATGGCTAAAGAGCGATGGGAGTTTATCGCCTTCCGAATCAAGAACCTTTTATCCGGCTGTATATTTTAAATATAAGGATAATGGGGGCAATGTGTATGCGGCCGCTAACTATACGCAGGTAGAAATCCGGTTACCCAGGCTTTCTTACACGGGCGGACCCGGTCGGACAGATTGCATTGCCGCGCCGACTTGTACTTATGCAGAAGAAATTCAGAATTTTGCAAACTGGTATACCTATTATCGCTCGCGTGTCTTACTGTCCCGGGCAGGCGTTGGCCGCGCCTTTGCTGCCCAGGGCAATACTATGCGGGTAGGTTTTGCGGCGATCAATAAAAACAGCAGTGTGATCGATGGTGTGCCGACGAAGACGCTGATCAGTGGCGTGCGACCGTTCACGGGTGCCGGCAGAACCGAATTTTTTACCAACCTCTATAGCCATCCTATTCCCAAAGAGAATACTCCATTACGCGAAGCGATGAATGATGTCGGGCAATATTTTCAGCGGGCCGACGACCAGGGCCCGTGGAGCGATACGCCAGGTGGTACGGGTGGGGGGCAGCATGAATGTCGCCAGAACTATCATATTCTGATGACCGATGGTTACTGGACCGGTGGGATTGGTAACGGGAATGCGGATAATGAGGCAGGGATGACCATCACCAATGATGCTTTTCCGGCGATCCCGCCGAATTATACCTATACGCCAATACTGCCTTACTCCGATCCCAATCCCGGTACGCTGGCTGATGTGGCTATGGCCTATTGGAAGAATGATTTGCGCCCGGATTTGCCTAATAAGGTTCCGGCGAGTTCAGGCAATCCTGCTTTTTGGCAACATATGGTCAACTTTACGGTGGGGCTGGGTGTCCAGGGTGCGCTGGCTACGCCGCCCTCAGGGGCGGAGGCATGGCCTGATCCGATGAGTAACGAGGCCGCAAAAATTGATGATTTGTGGCATGCAGCCATCAATAGCCGCGGTAAATTTTTTAGTGCAGCTGATCCGGCGACATTTGCCGATGCCTTGTCTAACAGCTTGTCCACTATTGTTGCGCGTACCGGATCGGCTGCTGCCGTGGCAGTGAATGCCGGCTCACTGATGGCCCATAGTCGCCTCTATCAGACTAAATTCAATAGTGGTGACTGGAGCGGACAGTTATTATCGATTCCGATTGATACCGCTGGCGTATCTGGTACGGCGGAATGGAATGCAGGCACCGTTTCGCTTGCGCCGACAACTGTTTCGCCTGATTCCCGGGTTATCATAACCAGGGGCAGCAGTGATGGGGTGCCTTTCCAGTATCTGAAGCTGAGTGCGACGCAAAAAGCATATCTGGATAAAAACAATGCCGGCCTGCTTGACACTTGTGGTCTGGAGCGAGTGGCTTATTTGCGGGGAAGTGCCAGCGGAGAGGGGGGCACAGGAACATTACTCTGTGTGAGCACGACGATAATCAATAAATTCCGCAAACGTACTACCAGCCTGTTGGGTGATATCGTCAATGGCGCTCCCTTTTATGTCGATAAACCCGGTGCCGGATACTCTGATGTGGATCACGCCGGTTATGCTGCATTTGTAAGCAGTTATAAGAATAGAACCCCGATGGTTTATGTGGGGGCAAATGATGGCATGCTGCATGGCTTTAATGCTTGCATAGTGGGGGTTACACCCGGTTGTATTGCAGCCGATGCGGGCAAGGAACTCATCGCTTACGTGCCCGGTGGCGTGTATGCCAATCTGAATCGTTTAAGTAATCAGGATTATCATGACAATCATCGTTATTTTGTAGATGGTTCCCTGATGGTTGCGGATGCGCATATCGGCACCACGCCCAGCTGGAAAACCGTGTTGATAGGGGGGCTCAATGGGGGTGGTCAGGGTTATTATGCGCTGGATGTGACGGACCCGGCTAATTTTACCAATGCCAATGCGGCGAGTATTGTGTTGTGGGAATTTACGGATGCGGATGACGGTGACATGGGGTATAGCCACAATTTACCGACCATTGCCCTGAATGGCCAGGCTCAGCAGATTGTGAGAATGGAAAATGGCCAGTGGGCAGTGATTGTCGGTAATGGTTATAACAGTGTCGCTGGTAAGGCCGTGCTGTATATATTATTTATCAGCGGGGGTGAAGATGGTACCTGGACAGTGGGTACGGATTATATCCGCTTGGTTGCTGATACGGGTACGGGGAATGGGCTTTCCACACCGACTCCATTTGATAGCAATGCGAATGGTTTGGTTGATGTGATTTATGCCGGGGATATTCGGGGAAATTTATGGAAATTTGATGTCAGCTCGACAACGCCCGCCAGCTGGAATGTGGCGGTAGCAGGCGCCCCTTTATTCGTATCCGGCTCTCAAAAACCCATTATTTCTCCCCCGGTTGTGAGTCTGCATCCAAAGGGGGGGCAGTTGGTTCTGTTTGGCACCGGCAAATACCTTGAAACAGCGGATACAACGAATAAGGATGGACAGTCTGTTTATGGTATATGGGATAACAATACAACGGCGACCATTACAGCTGGGGCGCTGGTTCAACAAGTCATGACGGATGCATCAATCCGAACTGCTACACAAAATTCGGTTGCTTATTCTGCAACCATAAAGGGCTGGTATCTGGATTTGCCTATCAGTGGCGAAAGACTGACGGGAGTTCCTGCGATCGAAAATAGCCTTTACACCTTTGCGACGATTATTCCATCTATCTCACCTTGTGACTTTGGTGGCAGGGGATTTGTGCATACGGTGGATTTCCTGACGGGCAGTATGCTTTCTATCCCTGCCTTTGATACGAACGGGAACCGAATAATTGCCTCTGATGATGCTTTGTCAGCGGGCGTGGAAATCGGCTTTTCGGTAGGTGGGGTGACGCGCGTCAGAGGGCAGACACAGGACTGGTTGTTATCCTCCAGAGCGGATGGCGAGCTGGTAAAAACGCCTGCAACCAAAGGTCCTGCTGAACCACAAAGTCGTATTGTGTGGCAGGAATTGATGCAGTAAGCATTCGATTGTTCGGGGGCTGGACAGGCTGATGTGAATGGAACGAAGGACATGAGGATATCTTTGGGAGAGGCGTGAGAATGAAAGCGAATAGCAGTTTAAATGAATGCGGCGGGTTTTCCCTGATTGAATTGATGGTGGCGATTGCGATTATTGGCATTCTCGCAACGGTGGCGTTGCCTTCTTATCAAGATTATATTCGGCAATCAAATAGAGCCATGGTTAAAACCATGCTCTATGAAAACGCGCAATTTATGGAGCAATTTTACACAGAAAATAATCAATATGATGCAGCGGTGGGCGTCGACGGGATTGCGAACACAGGGGATGATGTGGCTGTAGTCATACCGCTGCTGCGCTCACCGAGAACAGGCACGGTTCAGTACAACATTTCTTTGCAGGCAGTAAATAATAATACATTTACGCTGCAGGCGATTCCTGTGGGCTCCATGGCTGGAGATAGCTGCGGCACATTGACTTTGACGAGCACGGGATTACAAGGGGCTGGTGGCGATGTGGCGAGTTGCTGGAATCGATAATGCAGCGATTCATTTTTGAATGAATTGGTTGTGCCCTGTTTTATTCAGTTTTGTCCACCTGTTGAATGGGCATTTCCCACAAGTTTTCAGTGCCGTTTCAGGCGTCTTTTTTGCTTTTAATCTGTAATTTGAAATTGAATCGGCGCCATTCTTCTGTTTCAGTATGCAGCAGGGTTCTGGTCAATGGATTTTGTTTTAACCATGCCCGCGGGATGTAAAGCGTACAGACTGCCTTTTCTACCGTGATATCCAGTGGTGGCAATAAGATGTTGCTGCGACTGCGATGAAAGAGTGCGGCTAAACGCAATGCCATGATTAATAATGCATTGAGCGGATTAGCCACAAACTCGCTGACTTTGCCAAGAGAGCCGCGGTGAGCCAGGACAAGTTGACTGAGATTAGCTTGTTCCATTTTGGAAAAACCGGGCATATCGGCGTTAGCGAGGATGTAGGCGGTATGTTTATGGTAACCGGAATGCGCGATGGAAATACCGATTTCATGGAGCCTGGCTGCCCATGACAGGGTTCTTAGCCAATCTTCTGACTGGTCGGCATGGGCAACCAATAGCTGTTTTCCGAGCAGGCCGGATAGTGATTCAATACGCATGGACTGAGCGGTGTCGATCCGATAGCGTTGCATGAATTGTTGCACCGTGATTTCACGCATATCCGCATTATGAAAACGACCCAGCATATCATAGAGCACGCCCTGGCGTAGCGCACCGGTTGTCTGTGACATACGCTGAATGCCCAGCTCCGAAAAAACGGCAGACATGATGGCAAATCCGCCTGCGATGACCGCCTTACGGTTAGCCTGCAGACCGGCAATGGAAAGTTTCTTAGTGTCACCGGTTTTGAGCAAATAATCACGAAATTTCTCAAGTCCTGCGGGCGTAATATCGTCGCTATCATCCTGCTTGCAAAAATGGTTCAGTTTTAGAACTTGTCCCAGTGCTCGTGCGGTTCCTGATGAACCAATGACTTCCTGCCATTGATCTGCTGAGAATTCGGCAGCAATAGCCTGTATTTCGGTTCGTGCTGCCAATTCCGCTTGTTTCATGGCAGTTTTGCTGATCTTGCCATCTGGAAAGAAACGTTGGCTGTGACTGACACAACCGATATAAAGACTCTCTAGCTTATTGGGTTGCAGGCGATTGCCAATAATAAATTCGGTCGATCCCCCGCCGATATCGATAACCAATCGGTTGTGGTCTGAAACGGGGAGACTGTGCGCCACTCCCAGATAGATCAGGCGGGCTTCCTCACGCCCTGAAATGATTTCTATAGGAAAGCCTAATGCGGCTTCTGCCTTTTTTAAAAAAGCGGACGCATTCTCAGCGATACGCAAGGAATTTGTGCCTACCACGCGTACGGTATGGGCGGGAAAGTCACGCAGGCGTTCTCCAAAACGCTGCAAGCAATCCAGTGCCCGCACCTGAGAATCCTCGTCCAGTTTCTTATCTGCGTTCAGCCCGCCGGCAAGCCGCACCATTTCACGTAAGCTATCCAGTGGATAAACCTGTTTATCAACGACTCGTGCGACTTGCAGGTGGAAGCTATTAGAGCCGAGATCAACGGCTGCAAGCATGGAGTATTCACGCATGATTATTTAGAGTAAGAAACTGATTGAATTTAAATCATTATAACGGCCTGTCCAGCGGTAAGAAAAGAGCTTCCGGGTTTTAAAGTAAGCGTAATAATCGGTTTATTCATGCCGCGCATGCTATTAATTAACGCTGGCAGCGGCAGGTCGCCCGTTTCAAGTCGTGTTAATGGAGAAGCAGTTCTTACTCACGTATCTCGCGTTCAATTTCATCGGCGGTAACATGGCGTACATCCTTGCCTTTGACCATATAGACGACATATTCAGACATGTTCTTGGCATGATCACCGATCCGTTCAATTGCTTTAGCAATGAACAGGATTTCTATTGAAGTAGAGATTTTGCGCGGGTCTTCCATCATAAAAGTGATCAGCTGACGCATAATAGAGCGAAATTCTTCGTCAACCAGTTCGTCCTGACGAACAATTTGAGCCGCCGTATTTAAATCCAGACGGGCAAAGGAATCCAATGCCTTGTGCACCATATCCATGGCAATACAGGCGACGTGTTTGATCTCGATAAAACGGGGCATGTGCATACGATCCGCGGCGTATATCAATCGAGCCATGCGGGCAATTTTTTCAGCTTCGTCACCAATACGCTCCAGATCTGTAATCGTTTTGATCACCATCATAATCATGCGTAAGTCACCGGCGGTCGGTTGCCTGCGGGCAATAATCTGATTACAGATTTCATCAATGGCGACTTCCATCGCATTCACCCGGTGATCATAAGCGATCACTTGTTCAATCAACTTTTCATTGCCATTGGTGAGTGCTTCAATGGCGTGTTCGATTTGCTCTTCTACGAAGCCACCCATTTGCAATACCCGTGTACGAACCTCTTCGAGATCAGCGTCGAATTGTTTGGAAATATGTTCTTTGTGTACCATGATCTGCCTTTCGATTGGTTAAAAGTGTTAATGGTCTATTCAGAAATATTCAATGCACTACACATTCTGTAGATCAAATGGTTATTGTCCGGACGCCGCTGTCGGTGCCCAGCAACAAAGTATTGGCACCGCGTTTTGCGAAAAGTCCATTTGTAACGACACCTGTTATTTGGTTCAGCGTCGCTTCCAGTTCAACGGGATTCATGATTTGTAAGCCATGAATATCCAGAATAACGTTGCCATTGTCGGTGGTAAATCCTTGACGTAGCGCGGGCTGTCCGCCGATCAGTGCAATTTCACGCGCAACATAACTGCGTGCCATCGGAATCACTTCTATCGGCAGGGGAAAATTGCCGAGTATGTTGACGAATTTGCTTTGATCGGCAATGCAAATAAACTTTCTTGCAATGGCCGCCACGATTTTTTCCCGGGTGAGTGCGCCCCCACCTCCCTTGATCATATGCAGGTGTTCCGTGATTTCATCCGCACCATCCACGTATACAGGCAGGTCATTAATGTTGTTTAAATCAAGTACTTCGATGCCATGATGCTTGAGGCGTTGTGCGGTAGCATCGGAACTGGCGATGGCCCCTTCGATTTTATGCTTGATTTTAGCTAATTCATCGATAAAATAGTTAGCGGTCGAACCAGTTCCGACGCCCACGATACAACCGACGGGAATATGTTGAATTGCGGCCTGCGCAGCCGCCTGTTTCTGTTCGTTTTGAGCCATTGTGTCCTTGTATTGACTAAAATTAAAATGATTCGTCAGCATAGCGTTATCTATTCATTTAGACAATCTTTCATGCCAACAGGATGAAAACCTGAGGTGATATAAAATAAGATGGTAAGAGATTGTTTTAAGATATTTGAAAATTAGAATTTTCACTTTTCAGGCTTCTGATAATGATAACTCAGATTATTTGAAAATATGCTTCTGAAACAGCCCTTTTGCCGGTGCAATCAGATTAAACCGGCAGCCTGTTATGAAATAATCCGGGCTATTCGCTTATCCTGACTTACCCCGATTTAACCTGCTCAGGGCAGGCATGTCCAGCCCGCCTGCCAAGTGAACATGCAGTCATGGCGTCAGCAACCGGAGCTCACCGAAGTCATCTAGTCTATTCCGAGATAGAGGCAGCAGGAATTCCCTGTCTTTAGGCGGGGGAGGGTGTCAAGAAAATCCGGAACACGATACCATGTAGTATCCAACGATATGATAATCGTATTATTTTAGCTTGATCTTGTGATGGCCTCTATTAAATTGCTCCCAGAACTATTAGTTAATCAGATTGCGGCAGGTGAAGTGGTGGAACGTCCTGCAGCTGCATTCAAAGAAATACTGGAGAACAGTATCGATGCGAATGCCAGTGCAGTGACAGCACAACTGGTTCAAGGTGGCATCAAGCGAATTCGAGTAGTGGATAATGGCACGGGTATTTTAAAAGAGGAGTTGTCGCTCGCACTTGATCGGCATGCCACCAGTAAAATCCGTACATTGGAAGATCTACAGCATATAGCCAGCCTGGGCTTTCGTGGAGAGGCATTGGCCAGCATTGCAGCCATCTCACGTCTGACCTTGACAAGCCGAAAGGCGGAGGCGGATCACGCCTGGCAGATAGGGGTTGCAGGTAAACAGCTATCGCAGCCGAAACCGGCTTCACTTGCCATCGGAACTACGGTAGAAGTTGAAGACCTTTATTTTAATATTCCCGCGAGACGCAAATTTTTAAAGACTGAAGCCACTGAATTTGCACATTGCGAGGAAGTATTCAAACGCATGGCCTTGTCGCGACCCGATATTGGTTTCTCTTTACAGCACAATGAGAAATTGCGCATTCAACTCGGTATCACAGATTTGCGACGACGTATTGTGGCTGTGCTGGGCGAAGCATTCGGTCAAGCTTCTCTATCTGTGGACGAACAATCGGCAGGCATTCGTTTGCATGGTTTGGTGGCCTTGCCTGCATATGCGCGTGCTTCCCGTGACGCCCAATATTTTTTTGTGAATAATCGCTTTGTGCGGGATAAATTAATTACGCATGCCTTGCGTGAAGCTTACCGGGATATTTTGCATCTGGATCGCCACCCGGCTTTTGTGTTGTTTCTTGACTTGAATGCAGGTGAGGTGGATGTGAATGTACACCCAACTAAGGCTGAGGTGCGCTTTCGTGATTCGCGCGCGCTCCATCAATTTATTTTTCATTCCATTCATAAAGCATTGGCATCAACGCATTCGCAATTGAAGCATGTGCATCAGCCGGCAGTCACCAAACCATCCTTTCCTTATTATCCGCAGAAAAGCATGACATTGGCTTCTGTGACTGAGCCGCCTTCGGCAGGCTACGCAAATTTATCGCAGATAACGACAGATACATCCGCACCGCAGTCTACAGACGTAAAAGTGGCAGCCGGTATCGTAAATGCGCCAGAACGGATTGAAAAAGAACCCGCGTGTCCTCCTCTGGGATTTGCATTGGGACAACTCCTGGGGATTTATATATTGGCACAGAATAGCCGAGGTTTAATTGTTGTGGATATGCATGCGGCACATGAGCGCATCGTGTATGAGAAATTGAAGTCAGCATGGGATCATCAGATGTTACCCATGCAATCATTGCTGATCCCTGTCATGCTTCAAGCGGATAGTCTGGATATCGCAACCGTCGAGGAAAATCAGGCGGCACTCAATAAGCTGGGGTTTGAAATTGCGGTGCTGTCTCCCACAACGCTGGTCGTTCGTGCGATACCGAGTTTACTCCAGAACGGAGAGGCAACAGAATTGGCACAGGAGGTATTAAAAGAGATGCGCGAATATGGTGCGAGTCAGCTATTAACCGGTCGCCGCAATGAAATGCTGGCAACCATGGCCTGTCATGGTTCCGTCCGTGCTAATCGTACGTTGACAATCCCGGAAATGAATGCGTTGCTCCGTGAAATGGAAACAACCGAACGTGCGGATCAATGCAATCATGGCAGACCTACCTGGTTTGAAATAAGCCTTGCGGATCTGGATAAAATGTTCATGCGCGGAAAATAGATGAACTAAAAGCAATCGATGAGGCTGACTGAAGTGGTACCGCAAAACTGGACAAATTGTTAAGCTCTGATATGAGATAAATA
>CBDUPR010000057.1:0-11792 GCA_965369175.1 uncultured Nitrosomonas sp. | reverse complement strand
GTGCGCTTATATCTCCGCCCTGAAGGACGAAGTTTTACGCGCTATTTGATAAAGCAGCTATCAAAATTAACCCTTAAATGCGGATTTCTCACTTAATCGATCTTTCAAGAACAATCAATTCATTACCTTTTATCGCTTACATTATCGAATAGCTCTTTATGAAAAACGAAAACTCTGAAAGAATACCGACTACCATTATTAACTCTTGGAAAATTTAAATGAAAAAGCTAGTCATTGTAGCGCTTGTTATTTTTTTACTGGGATACCTCGGCTTAATGATTCAGTATTTCTAATAAACCGGTTATTTCTCATATTCATTCATTCAACTAAACCGCGCGCATTGCTTAATCTTCCGCTTTGCGATAAGCCGTTACTTGAATTTCTATTTTCATGCGCGGATCAGACAAACCCGCTGCAAGCATCATCGCTGCGGGTTTAATATCCCCCAGATATTTACGCATAATTGGCCAGCATCGAGGGAAATCTGTCGCAACCGGCAATATGTAGGTTACCCGGACAACGTCTGTCAAACTTGATCCCGCTTCATTTAATGCCGCCTGAATATTCTGAAAACATTGCTCAGTTTGTTCCAAGAGATCATCAGAAATCGTCATTTTACTGTAATCAAATCCGGTCGTACCAGAAACAAGAATCCAGTCTCCCTCTACGACCGCACGTGAATATCCAATTTCTTGTTCAAATACGGAACCTGAACTAATTAGCCGACGTGACATAGCCTACTCCCTCCTTAATTAAGACAATAAATTTCATCAATATATATTATTACGCGACTATAATAAAAACAAAAGCATCCATCAGTTTGCCCTGATTTAAATATATTTTATTATGAGAACCTTATCGATGGATTCTATGATTCTATGCATTAAGCACCCAATTGTACGCAACTGTCCAGATGATTTAAAATAACCGGCTTCACTGGTAAATCAGCTATCCATCTGACGACGCCTTCCAGTCTAACAAATTTCAAAAACAGAATAACCAGAATGCCCACTACACTTTACTGGCATGATTATGAAACTTTTGGCACGGATCCCAGGCGAGATCGAGCGGCACAGTTTGCCGGATTACGTACCGACGAAGCGCTGAATGAAATCGGCGAGCCATTGGTGATTTACTGTAAGCCCGCACGGGATCTCTTGCCGCATCCCGCAGCCTGTTTACTCACAGGAATAACGCCACAGATAGCCGATGTACGCGGATTAACGGAACCCGCATTTATTGCCCGTATTCATGCCGAACTGGCACAGCCAAGCACGTGTGGGGCTGGATATAATTCCGTACGATTCGATGATGAGGTCACCCGTCACACCCTGTATCGTAATTTTTATGATCCCTATGCCCGGGAATGGCAGCAGGGCAATTCACGTTGGGACATCATTGATCTGGTACGCATGACATATGCATTGCGACCTCAAGGAATAGAATGGCCCCGGCACGATAATGGCCAACCCAGTTTTCGTTTGGAAGATTTGGTCAGCGCTAACAATATCAGCCATGAATCTGCTCATGATGCGCTATCGGATGTACGCGCGACTATCGGCTTAGCGCGCCTACTGTATAACCGACAGCCCCGTCTTTATCATTGGCTGTTTCAGCTTCGCAATAAACGCAAAGCACTCGCTCAGCTTGATCTAATCAAACATACACCCGTAGTGCATACATCCCGTATGTATTCGGCTGAAACAGGCTGCACTACCTTGGTCATGCCGTTAAGCGCAGAATCCGGCAACAGCAACAGTATTCTGGTTTATGACCTACGCCATGACCCTGCCATTTTCATGGACATGGAAGTAGCGGATCTCAATACATGTCTATTTACCCGAGCAGA
Source organism: uncultured Nitrosomonas sp. (assembly GCA_965369175.1). Taxonomy (GTDB): domain Bacteria; phylum Pseudomonadota; class Gammaproteobacteria; order Burkholderiales; family Nitrosomonadaceae; genus Nitrosomonas. The sequence continues at coordinate 9,943 of CBDUPR010000057.1, read as the reverse complement.
TGACTTACCTCAAGGTATGCAACGACTGCCCGTCAAATCGATAAAAACCAACAAATGCCCCGCCCTGGCCCCCCAAAATACGCTGGATGAGTCATCTGTTGCACGTATTGCAATTGATTTGGATGCTTGTCATCGACACTGGCAGCAATTACGCACACAAACCGGATTCATGCAACGGATAGCATCCGCTTATAATCACAAGAGCTTCGAATCCGCAAACGATGTCGATACCGCATTATATGAAAACCTTCTGAGTAATCTTGATGCTCCATTATTGTCCAAGATACGCAGCGCCTCTCCAGAGAGATTGGCACATACTCGTTTTGATTTCCACGATCCACGACTACCTGAATTATTATTTCGTTATCGTGCGCGCAACTGGCCTGAAACATTGACACAGCAAGAGGCGCAACAGTGGGAACAGATGCGACAGCGACGCCTAACAGAAGCAGGAGGCGGAGGCAGCATCACCCTGGCAGACTTCACCGACCAGGTTACTTTACTACGCAATGAGCATAAGGATGACGCCGCTGCACAGCAAATACTGGATGCCATGGATGCCTGGAAAAAAAACTTGCTGGAGTCATAAAGAAACAAGCATACAATCAATTATGTTATTTGATAACCTTTGCATAGACACCCAGCATGATAAAATCTTTGGATCGCAGCATCGGAAAGCCTTGACTACCGGCTGGCTAAACAAGTGATTCATATCGTCCTTATCACTGACTATTCAGTCTATGCTCTATGAATAAGTCTGCGATACTTGATTGAATGATTACCCCCAGCCTAAAACGCTCGATGACCTATTTCATCCACCAACACACCATGTTATGAAAAACAATTATCTCGAAAGAATCCTCACTGCGCAGGTTTATGATGTTGCAGTAGAAAGCCCATTGGAACATCTGGCCAATTTATCGGAGCGCATACACAATCAAGTATTACTCAAACGTGAAGACTTGCAGCAAGTCTTTTCGTTCAAACTGCGAGGTGCTTATAACAAGATGATCAAATTATCACCTGCAGTCCGCAGCCGTGGCGTCATTGCGGCTTCAGCAGGCAATCATGCGCAGGGGGTCGCATTAGCGGCTAAGAAGCTGGGCTGCTCCGCCACGATTGTCATGCCCGTTACCACGCCTCAAATTAAGATACAGGCAGTCATGTCATGGGGAGCAACCGTCTTGCTGCACGGTGACTCTTATAATGACGCATATGATCACGCCATCGAACTCACCAAGCAAAAGAAAGCAACTTTCGTGCATCCTTATGATGACCCGGATGTGATTGCGGGCCAAGGCACAATCGGGATGGAAATATTACGCCAGCATACCGGTATCATTCATGCCATATTTGTACCGGTTGGTGGAGGCGGACTCATCTCCGGAATTGCGGCGTATGTCAAAAGGCTTTATCCAAACGTTAAAATAATCGGTGTCGAGCCAGTTGACGCCGATGCCATGTACCGTTCTTTGCAGAAAGGCCGACGTGTTAAATTAGCACAGGCAGGACTCTTTGCCGATGGCGTGGCCGTCAGGGAGGTAGGAAAAGAGACTTTTCGTTTATGCCGCGAACTGGTCGATGAAGTTATCCTGGTCGATACCGATACGATCTGTGCCGCAATCAAGGATGTTTTTGAAGATACGCGCGCTATCCTGGAGCCTTCTGGCGCCTTGTCTATCGCGGGGCTCAAGGCTTATGCCCAACGAGAAAAGATCCGTCATCAAACATTAATCGCGATTGCCTCTGGCGCTAATATGAATTTTGATCGATTACGCCACGTTTCTGAGCGGGCGGAGTTGGGTGAACAGCGCGAGGCCATCATGTCTGTCACAATTCCGGAGCAACCCGGTAGTTTTAGGAAATTCTGCAATCTACTGGGAGCCAAAGGAATTACTGAATTTAATTATCGCTATTCCGACCCCAGTGAAGCACACGTTTTTGTGGGTGTATCAGTACGTAACCGTGACGAAGCATTAAAATTAATTCGGAATTTGAGAGAAAGCGGACTGAATACAGAAGATCTGAATGATAATGAAATGGCTAAATTGCATGTGCGTCATTTAGTGGGTGGACATGCCCGTGATGTAGAAAATGAAATTCTTTATCGTTTTGAGTTTCCGGATCGCCCGGGCGCATTAATGAGTTTTCTGAATAGCATGAGCCATAACTGGAATATCAGCTTATTTCATTATCGCAATCATGGTGCTGACTATGGTCGGGTATTGATAGGCATGCAAGTTCCCTCGGACGAAAAAGCTGCTTTTAAAGCCTTCCTCAATCAATTGGGTTATCGCTACTGGGATGAGAGTAAAAATCCGGCATATAAATTATTTCTTGGCTAGAGAATAGCTTATTTCCCAGGCGATGCGTACCCCATTTCCGAGCTGCCACACATCCCTCAAAGCACCACAAACTGGCGTTTTCAGCTGTTGAAAACAGATGATATCAGTACAGGCAATACTCACCATCCTTAATAACAAAATCAGTATCCATTATTACATGCCAATATCAGATAACGGTCATACCTGTATGAAGCTGAAACATCGCTTTTATTCCTAAATGGAATCTTTTCTTAGGTCTTATCTTGTTTTTGACTGTGGAAATTACGCGTATTCTGTAGCTTGGCAAACAGCAGTCATGAAATGTTCAAATGACGCAAATAACCAGGAGAACTGGCGGAGAGATCAATGGCAGGCATTTTATCAAGATTAAGACCGTCATTCAGCGCTGTAATTCAGCAGGTTAATATGCCGGTTAATGTCACGCCATTGCGGTCTATTTCAGGGCATCCGCTCATCTCAAGAATAACCTGGATTTATGGTAGTGTATTCTTGTTACTCCTGCTACTGTTACTGGCCGCCATGGCTGTCAGTATACGACACACCCGACACAGCGCCACTCAAATGGAAATTGCGGCGCGCATACAAATGCACAATCAACGCCTCACTAAGGCCGCACAACAAACAATTCTAGGCAATCAAGCTGCATTCAAACAATTGCAAGACAGTCAAAACCAATCCAATGACTACATCACACTGCTTACTCGAGGAGGCGTATACCGTGGCAACACCATATCCCCTATTAACGAAGCCTCGCCCGCGTTATTGCTTAAAACCTATACTCAGAAATGGCACCTTGCAGAGAAAAAAATCAACTTAATTCTGAATAATCAGGATGCCCTGATTACCTTGGGTCGGATAATTCATGAAGTTAATACAACCAATAGTCAATTGCTCAGATTATTTGAACAGCTCACAAAACAGATGGAACAGATGGGTGGCCTGTCAAATGAGATTATCGCCGTTGAGACAATGAAAGTACTCACCCAAAGCATTACAAAAAATATCAGCATCATATTACCCAGTGAATTTCCCATCTCTGCCATTAAAGGACAGCTAATCAATGATCGGAAACGACTGCTAACCATTATTCATGCCTTGAGTCAGGGAAGCAAGGAATTGCATCTATCTGCTATCAAAGAACAAGATAGCCTCAAGATACTCACGGAAATCCAGATTCTCTATCGCAAGATTAATGACCACCTGGATATTATACAAAGAGAAATAGCCAAGGTAATCGCAACCAAGTTCGCCATCAACGAAATTCTCAAAAGCAGCGAAACGATATTGAGCATCGGTACAGAATTTGACAATGAATTACAGAAACAGGCAGCGGTCATGGTCTTTTCGCTCAATGCCATTATCTATGCTTCTGGCACACTTGCGCTTTTGATATGCATCTTATTCGCCAGGGCATTGACGCAAAACATGCGCAAACAGCTGTTAGCCAGTGAGAATGAAGTTGAGCGCACTCAAAAGGCAATCCTGCGATTACTAGATGACATGGAAAAATTAGCCGACGGTGATCTGACAATACGCACCGTAGTCACTGAAGATATCACCGGCGCGATAGCCGACTCGATTAATTATACTATTGAGGAGCTGCATACCCTGGTAGAAGAAGTGAATAAGGCCAGCTCTCAGGTTGCCACTGCTTCAAGCCAGGCACAGCATATTTCATCTAAATTATTAACCGCAACACAACAACAATCATTAAAGATTGAAGAAACGACGATCGCTGTATTAGGTATGGCTGAATCAATCAGTGAAGTTTCCGAAACGGCGACAGAATCTGCCAAAGTAGCCAAACAATCACTGGCAACGGCTGAAAAAGGAACCATTGCCGTACGTGAGTCCATTGCGGGAATGAAGGAAATCCGTACGCATATCCAGGACACATCAAAACGAATCAAACGTCTGGGAGAAAGCTCTCAAGAAATAGGCGAAATGGTTGCATTAATTTCTAACATTACCGAACAGACAAATGTTCTCGCCTTGAACGCAGCTATCCAGGCTGCTTCTGCTGGAGAAGCCGGGCGTGGATTTACTGTGATCGCACGCGAAGTACAACGCCTGGCTGAGCGTTCTGCTGAAGCAACCAAGCAAATCAGCACGCTGGTTAAGATAATTCAGGAAGATACACAAGATACCGTTGCAGCAATGGAAAGAAGTACATTAGGCGTGGCAAAAGGAGCTAAACGTTCTGATTCAGCAGGCCAGGCACTGGAAGAAATAGAGGAGGTTTCAAAGCGTTTAGCGCAACTGGTCAGCACTATTTTTGATAAGACGCATGCTCAGGCACAGGCGGCGAACAAAGTCGTTGAAAATATGGAAGACATTCTGCATATTACCCGCCAGACAACGGACGGGACCATGCAGACAACGGCATCTATTAAACAAATGACTGGTTTTGCCTCTGAATTAAAGGCATCGGTATCCAATTTCAAGGTCTGATTCTAACCCCTATTTTTAATCATTACTGTTATTAATACGCCATTAATGAATGCTAAAACCAAGCTCAATATTGCATCGATCATCGGGATTCAGGATGGAATCAATCAAATATTTTCATTAATCGAACAATATCTGGACGCCTATATTCAAAACCTCGATGATGACACTCAGATCGATTCATTCCGCCAGTCCATTCATCAACTGAATGGCTTGCTTGAAATGCTCGAATTAGATGGCCTCACTATTATCAGTCAGCGAATAGGAAAATTAACTGATGCCTTAATTCAAGAAAAAATCAAACCCGAATCCGCCACACTCAACACACTCAAACAAACTGTAAGTGCACTATTACATTATCTGCATGAATTGATTCATGGCGCTGAAGATAATCCGCTACGCCTCTATCCGGTTTACTGCGATCTAATGCGGGCACAGGGATTAGAGAAGGTTTCTGAAAGCGATTTATTCTTTCCTAAGTTAGTAACGGATCCGCCTTTACAGACGGCATTATCATCACTCGAACCCACAGCGATGAAAGCTTCAGCTAAACAAGCCCGCACCGAGTATCAGACCGGGTTACTCAAATGGCTGCGCGATACAACTAATGCGGAAGCTTTACGGCAAATGATCTCTGCAGTCGCACGGATCGAGAAAATGCCGGGTTCAATAGAACAACGATCATTCTGGTGGGCAGCCGTCGGTTTTCTGGATAGCCTACCCAGTCAAAAATCCGACATCGATTTGTCCATACGCCGCCTGTGTGGAAAAATTGAGCAGGAAATACGACGCATGATTGAAGGAACCCCAGGCAGCACCGTGCAACTCATGCGCGAAATGCTCTATCAGATTGCTCACAGTCATTCAGCCAGTGAGCGTATTCAGGAAATTAATCACGCCTATGAGTGGCCCAGTCCATCGGCATCTTTAGAAACACAGGCAAATGAACAATTAGCCAATAAAACAACATTGCAATCAACCCTGGATGCGATGCGTGAAACCTTAACGAAAGTCAATCATGACTGGCGAGAATTCAGTACAGGTAACCCAGAAAAACTGACTCCATTAGTGACCCAGATTGAAGAACTCAAGCAATTGGCCATACTGACCCAGTATTCCCCTCTGGAAAAATTAATTACGGTCATGAGTGGTGCAATTACCTATCTACGCATCCGTCCCCAGAATATGGGTGAAGATCTGGCAATGGAGATGGCCACTTCATTATTACTGGTGGAAAATATCCTGGATGATTTCAACAAACCGTCACCCGGACTACCCGATCAAATAGAAGTGCTTTCTGCCCGTTTACGGCGCATCACCACAGGCAAGCAAAATGATGGTCCGTCGCCCGACGCCGCAAGATCGGATGAGATTGAATATAAAACACAAGAAAAAAGATTGCAGGCGCAAGCCTCGCAAGAAATCCTGGCCAATTTAGAACAAATAGAAGGCATTCTGGATCGATTCTTCCTCGACACAACGACACGTACTGATTTACCGGCATTATCACCATTGTTCAAACAGGTATCGGGTGTTTTAATCATGCTCGATCTTGAACCAGCCAATAAGTTACTGAATCTCTGCCATCATCTTGTTAATCAGTTTCTGGATCCGGAATACACAATCCCCTCATTGGAACAAACATTATTAGCTGATGGTTTAAGTAGCCTGGGTTTTTTTATTGAGGCCTATAAAAATGCACAACCTGATCATCATCATATTATCGAAACAGCCCTTACCCTGTTCAAGGACACCACAACCAGTCAAGCAACACCCGCAACCTCCGGGAATACGACACCCAGCAATGACCTAAAGAAGGAAGGCACAACACCGGCGATTGATTCGGAGTTACTCGGCATCTTTCTAGAGGAAGCCAGCGAAATACTGGCGGATATAGCCAATAACCTGCAAAACTGTCGCAATGATCCAGCTGATGTTGCATCACTCGCTACGCTACGACGTGGATTTCATACGCTCAAAGGCAGTGGACGCATGGTGAAATTACCCAGCCTAAGTGAAGTGGCCTGGAGCATGGAGCAGATTCTAAATCGCCGTTTGAGTGAAAGAAAGCCAGCTACGCCTGGGTTGCTGGATTTGATCGATCGTGTACATCATGAATATATTCAATGGTGCAGCGATCTTAAAGTGCTGGGCACTGCCGAAATCAATGCTGATGAAATACTCTCGTTAGCTAAAAACCTAATCAACGGCACAGAACCTGAAACCATTATTCCAGTCGAAACACCTTCTACCGAAATAGAAAAAGAAAAAGAAGCAGATACTGACGCGGTTGCTGAAGCGGGTCTAGCCAGTCATATCACGATTGGCGACATTATCATTCCGGTTGACCTCTTTGAAATATTCACTATTGAATCCAATCAACATCTTGCAGTCCTTGAGCTTGAACTGAATAATCTGATTACGCATCATGACGCGATGGTCAGTCATCAATTCATGCTCGCCAGTCATACCTTGGCAAGTATCTCGCGTACATTAGGACTCATATTTATTGCTGATCTCGGATTTGCTCTAGAACAGTGGTTGTCACAACGATTAAAAGACACAGTGCGGCCCGTCGAAAGCGATTTACACCAACTACACGATGCCATTGAGCTCCTGAGCCAACTACTGAAGAAAGTACATCATCAGCAATTACCCGAAGCGCTCACTTTACAGGCAGCCAGGACACTGTCTCAGACATTGACACAATGCCTGTCGCAGGAAAAGACTCCAGCTGGAATGGAGACACAGCCGGATTCAGCATCCAGCACCCAGGCCCTTCTTTCCCCTGCATCGTCGGCATTACCGCCTGCAACACACGACCCAATCGATTTCGAGTTATTACTGCTCTTTATTGAAGAAGCACAAGAACTCATACCTGTGATTGGTCGCAACCTGCGCGCCTGGCGTACTCACCCGCAAAACAAGGAGATTCATAAAGCCTTACTGAGGGCATTACATGCATTGAAAGGAAGTGCGCGCATGGCTGGCGCCATCCCGCTTGGCGAATTATTACATACGATGGAAAGCGATATTGAGACTGCCTGTCATGAACAGGCTATGGCTATATCAGCCTCCACCATCGATCAATTGGAAAGCGGACTGGATGGTATCAGTGAATATATTGAACAGCTACAACATGCTTTCCCGGCTGAAGAGCAATCTAAAACAGTCGAATTTCCAGCCCCTGAATCGCAGAATGAAACTGTCACGCCGTCGTACGTGCCTGCTGGCACCGTTCCGGTGCCGCTGGCCGCATCAGACGAATGCTTTCCCGCTGCACAAAAAACCATATTGCGTGTCGATGCTGCATTAATAGATCAGTTAGTCAATGAATCCGGCGAAACCAGCATCGTCCGCTCAGGAATTGAAGCGCAGTTATATAACTTCAAACAATCCTTGTCAGACCTGACCGAGAGTGCAGACCGCTTGCGTGGCCAATTGCGCGAAATTGAAATTCAGGCAGAAACACAGATGCAATCACATCTTGCAAGCACGCAGGAAGGCGAGCCCTCATTCGATCCATTAGAATTCGACCGTTTCACCCGCTTCCAGGAGCTGACCCGGCTCATGGCCGAAAGCGTCGATGATATTGTCACTGTACAACAAAGCTTGCACATAACCTACAGCACAACAGAAGAGGCTGTCGCACAACAAGCGCGCATGAACCGTAAGTTGCAGCAGGAATTAATGCGTATTCGTACGGTATCCTTTGGTCATTTTGCAGAACATTATTATCGCATTGTCAGACAGACAGCTAAAGACATCGGTAAGAAAGCAAACCTGGCAATCCAGGGCGATGAAATTGAAATAGACCGCAGTGTGCTGGAAAGAATGAATGCCTCACTTGAACATATGCTGCGCAATGCAATCGTGCATGGTATCGAAGCGCTCGACAGGCGAAGACAGCTGGGTAAGCCTGAAACAGGCCAGATTACAATTGATCTACAGCAAGAGGGCAATGAAGTCATCATTACTTTAAGCGACGATGGAAGTGGCCTGGATATCGCGCGTATTCACAAGAAGGCGCTACAACTGGATTTGATACCGAAAAATGCAGCTTTAGATGATGAGCAAATCAGGGCGCTCATTTTTATGCACGGGCTTTCAACTTCAGAAGCCGTAACCGGAATCGCGGGACGAGGCATTGGCATGGATATCGTCAAGAACGAAATTGCGACACTGGGTGGGCATATCACGGTTAATTCGGAGATTAGCCAGGGAACCACTTTCAGCATTCACCTGCCACTGACCCTCGCCGTCGCACAGACCCTGCTGGTAAGCGCCGAGACACAAACCTATGCCATCCCCACCGTCATCGTGGAACAAGTAAAAGAATTCGATAGCGACGCACTACAGGCCGCTTATCAAAGCCATACTGTTGATTTTAACGAAAAAACTTATCCATTTTTCCACCTTGCCCATTTGTTCGGAAAGCAAGAACATGTGCCTGAAATAAAGCGATACAATCGAATCATACTCTTACATAGCGGCACCTTACGACTGGCCCTGCACGTGGATGAATTGATTGGCAATAGTGAGATTGTCGTTAAAAATATCGGACCACAACTGGCCCGGGCACCGGGGGTTGAAGGTGCCACTATCATGGGTGATGGTGAGATTATTCTGATTGTCAATCCGATAAAGCTCATGCAGCGAGATGAAGTGCAAAAAATACGCACGACCCCTGCACCGCAACCCAAGCCATCCGCAATACCTCAAAAATCGATGGCCACCGCAACGATTATGGTTGTGGATGATTCCTTGACAGTGCGCAAGGTAACCGGTCGTTTACTTGAGCGAGAAGGCTGCGAGGTATTAATCGCTAAGGACGGCCTGGGTGCCATCCAGCTGCTACGGGATGTTATTCCGGATGTCATGCTGGTTGATCTGGAGATGCCTAACATGAATGGTTTTGAATTGATCCGACATATACGCAATAATCCGGATACGGTGAATATTCCAATTATCATCATTTCATCGCGCATTGCGGATAAACATCGCGAGATGGCCAGTGCGTTAGGTGTGGATCTATTCCTCGGCAAGCCCTATAAAGAAGAAGCATTACTCGCGCATATCACCCGATATATCAACCTTGACATCATCCCCTTCCTAAACGAAGGGGATTCCTAGCGACTTATTAAGCCGTT
>CBDUPR010000056.1:0-11849 GCA_965369175.1 uncultured Nitrosomonas sp. | reverse complement strand
CTGTGCGCTTATATCTCCGCCCTGAAGAACGAAGTTTTACGCGCTATTTGATAAATGAATCAGCCTGTTTAGAAGCGCTATCGGCTATTCCTCAACACATCCAGTATCATTTGTGTCGGTATACCGTCCACTGCCAAGCCTGCATTTTTCTGAAACTGCTGGATAGCCCGACGCGAATCCTTACCCAGGTTGCCATCAATTTCACCATCATAGTATCCTCGTTTTTTTAATTCTGCCTGCAATTCAAACTTATCATCCGCATTGAGTGATCCTGCAGGGCGAGGCCATGGTTGAATCAAACTATCCTGGCCCGCCAGGCGATTCGCCAGCAGTCCCACGGATAAGGCATAGAAGTCTGAATTATTGTAGCGTTTAAGCACAAAAAAGTTACGCATCATCAAAAAAGCAGGGGCTTTTGCACCTGACATGAACTTGAGTTCCGCCTTTTTTTCTGGCCGGGGAAATGAGCCTCCACTCGCCCGTAAGAAACCCAGTTTTTCCCATTCCGCCAATGTTTTGGTTGCACCTTCATAATCCATACCGTTTGCAGGCGGCTTGACTTCGTATCCCCATGTTTCATTTGTACGCCACCCATTTTTTTTCAGAAGATTCGCTGCTGTCGCGAGCGCATCAGGAATCGAGTTCCAGATATCACGAGAACCATTTCTATCCATATCGACAGCATATGCCAGATAACTCGTCGGAATAAACTGCGTGTGCCCCATTGCCCCTGCCCAGGAGCCCATAAGCTGCTTAGTTGAAATATCACCCGATTGTAGAATCTGTAGTGCCGCAATCAGCTGGGAGCGCGCGAATTTTTTACGGCGATCATCTGCATAAGCCAGTGTAGCAAGCGCCTGCGGAACATAATGCAGGCGGTCGGTGCGCTCAAGTACCGCACCATAACTTGACTCAACTGACCAGATTGCCAATAAAATAAACTTATCCAACCCAAATTGCTGCTCAATTGCGGCAAGTTCAGCCGCATGCAGATTTGCCATATGCCGACCATTCCGGATAGATAAGGGATTCACTCTTGCATCAAGATAATCCCATATCTTGCTGATGAATTCTGGCTGATATCTCGCCTTCCTCAATACCTCAGAATCCGGTGTCGTTATACCATCAAATGCCTGATCATAAATAGACCGCTTAATACCATTTTGAGCTGCGGTACCATAGAAATCACTGATCCACCGCTGAAAATCGACATCCGCATCTGCCTTCATGGGGATTAAATTCAAAACAATGGCGATTGCTAGAATGCCTGACCTGTGGATTGAATATTTAAAATATTTCACAAAACTTATCCTGTAATGAAACTGCTATCGATCAATCTAGCGCAGCCGAATGTTTGAGCCAGAATAGTTTCCTGCTCAAAAGCTGGGTAAAACCTGAATTTGGATGTGCGCTTAATTTCCATTCACACACTTTAACAGAAGTATTTGAAAACACACAAACTTTAGCATCAGTAAAGTTGACTCCCTATCCATCCCCGGCCTGAAGGTCGAGGTTTCCCGGGAGTTTAGACGTTAAATATACCCGCCGATTAACTGAGCTGATTACAGCAAAACATTAATTGGAGCATTTTCCAAGGCCTATAGTCCATCCGCTCAGCACATCAATCCAGAAAACCAAGAGAACTTATTATTCTTTCCGTTCAATAACAGAGATTAATTGGTATTTATCTATCCATATCAGAGCGCTATCAGCTAGATATCGCCATCTGGAAGCTGTACACCACAATGATAGCAGTAACTTGCATCGTTATGATGGCCGCTGCGATCACAATTATCGCAATGACGCTGGTTTCTTTCTTTTTTCATTTCATTAGAAATTTCTGCTGTCAAAATACCCGTGGGAATCGCAATAATGGAGTAGCCTATCAGCATTGCCAGCGTCGCAGTAATCTGTCCAATTGTAGTTTGCGGTGTAATATCCCCATACCCTACTGTTGTAATCGTCACTATAGTCCAGTAAATACTTTTAGGAATACTCGTAAAACCATGCTCTGGTCCTTCCACTAAAAACATCAGGCTACCAAAAATAATACTGATGACCAGTATCACAATAAAGAAAACCAGCACTTTACGGCGTGATTGATAAATAGAGCGCAATAAAAGATTCGCTTCCGCAAGATGACGCGCCATTTTGAAAACTCTGAAGATTCGAAGTACACGCAGCAGACGCACTACCAACCAGTAACTGGCTTCGGGGATAATCAACGCTAGATAACTGGGAATGATCGAAATAAGATCAACGATTCCATAAAAACTAAAAATATATTTCAATGGCTTCGGTGAGGAATAAATTCTGAGTATGTATTCCAAAGAGAATAAAACGGTAAACATCCATTCAAGCCTGAATAACCAGCTTCCAAATTGGTTATTTACTGACGCTATGGAATCAAACATGACCGCCAATACGCTTAAGAGGATGATATAGATTAGGCAAATATCAAAACGCTGGCCAGCGGGTGTATCGGTTTCAAAAATCACCTTATAAATTTTCTGTCTGATATTTAATTCAAGCATACTTGGTGCCCGTATAGTTATTTTCTTTAACGAGGATTAGGTTGCATAATAGAACAATCAGGTAGGATCGACTGATACCAGGTGTATTTGCCCAGCGGTTTATCGGGTGCGTTAACGGTATCAACCTGTTCTAAATAAAATAGGGTCGGAAGTAGTAGAGAGTCATTCTATATTTTTGCCACTGAAATGCACGGAAGAGTGAATCAGCGATCTTATCAAGTTCTCTCTATAACCACACTCAAATATAGTTCATTTGACACGACCGACTGCTACCAGGCTGCTCGAGAGTCAGTGATCAGTAAAATATTGGATAACATTGAAAGAAACCAAGGAAAGAAAAAATCGGTTATAACTATCAGCATTTAATTTCCAGGAATACCGATGCGCTCTCACAGAAAGAATCTGGTTATACTGCTCAATAGAAAGTATTCACGCCCAGTTACGCCTAATGTAGCCTATCACCCATTCAAGGCAAAAATAATCAACTTGATGGTGCTGATCACATTGCTCATGCTGGGAAGTTATAGGCCTGGCTCTTAATATTTCCAATCAGCTCTGGCAACGGGATGCCTCGTCCGATGAAATAACCCTGGATCGTATCACAACCAAGCGTTCGCAAACGTTCATAAGTAGCCAGGTCTTCCACACCTTCAGCAACCACCTGCAAATTGAGTCTATGTCCAAGACTGATCATAGAATCAACAATGCGTTCGTGTGCAGGCTGAGTAATCATATTTCTGACAAATACCATATCGATTTTAATTTCGTCCAACGGAAGCTCCAGTAGACGTGCCATCGAAGAATAACCTGTTCCAAAATCGTCCATTGCAAGCTTCAGCCCCATGTCTTTAAGCGCGAATAGCACATCCAGAGAACCGGGATGATCCTCCATGACGGCTGTCTCAGTCAGTTCAATCACAACATTGTCCGGCGAAACGCCCCAAAGTTCGAGTCCCTGCATGACGAGTTCTACCAGCTCCGGATCACGTAGATCATCTGCTGAGAAATTGATTGAAACGCCCGCACTCAATCCAGCTCTACGATATTCAGCACACTGTCTTAATGCTGTATTAAAAACCCATAACGTCAGCTTTGGCATGAGATCCGTACCTTCGGCAATCTGTATCAATCTGTCAGGCCGAATGGGCCCACGCTGAGGATGATTCCAACGCAGTAATGCCTCCGTAGATTTTATTTCCCCACTCGCAATATTGAATTGAGGTTGATAACTCATATACAACTCGCTGGCTTCGATCGCACGCCCCAAATCTGACCAGAGATCGATTCCCAAAAGTAGCAGATTTTCCTCTTCTTCAATAAAGAGTTTGATCGGTTCTCGCTCAAGTCTGGCCTGACGCAATGCCGAGCTCGCATTACTCATAAGCTGGCCCAGCTCATCGTTATTCTGGCTGCTTAATGCAATGCCAATACGAGGTGACAATATGAGGCGGCGCTCATCCAGCAAAAAAGGCGGAGTGAGCACACGCAAAATCTTATGTGCTGCCAACAAGGCATGACTATCGGTAAGCAAGTCACTCAGCAGACAGCATATTTGATAGCGCCCAACTATACCGATAAGATCTGCCGCATTCAATGCATCACCCAGTTGTTCCGCAATCTGTCGTACTATTTCATCTACCGTCGCGTACCCGAGTACGCCATCCAGTTCTGAGAGCCTCTCAAAATTGATCACCAGAACAGCATGCCGTCGACCGACACGACAAGAATCGAATAATATCTGCGAAGCAGTTTGCAAAAATTTCCGATAAGACAATGCAGTCATAGAAGGCAGATAATAAGTACAATCAGATAATTTACAAATAGTATTGTCTGGCATCGATTCCATAAGCCCCCTGAGGCAGGTCGCTGGCAATTGCATATGGAACACCACCCGCTCCCGGAGCTGCTGATTTTAAATCCAACGTCAAAGGCATATCACACGGTTGCTTTTTCGCATCCAAAATAATCATGACGCGCGGAAGAAACCTTTGCGAGCGTGCATGTGTCAGTACGATCGCAACTTCACCCGTATTAAGTTCAACCAGACTGCCCACCGGAAACACGCCAATACAGTGAGAGAATTGCTCTACTAAAGCAGGATTGAGCCCACCCCGCGAGTTATCCTTAAGCTCTTTGAGTGCTTGAAACGGTTTTGCTGCCGGAATACCGGGCCGCGCACCGATTAATTCTTCGTAACAATCAACAATGGCTGCCATCCGCGCATAGGCGTGCAACTGATTAGCATATAGACCACGAGGATAACCCCCACCATTCTCACGTTCATGATGCTGCACCACAATTTTGGAAACAGCTTCCGGAATATCGCACGATTGAGTAATGATCGCTTCCCCATAAGCAACATGCTGTTTCATCAGATTACGCTCGGCTGCATTAAGAAAACGATTGCTTGTTAATATCTCCGAGGGCAAACGTAGCTTACCAATATCCATCAACAATCCACCCAGCCCAAGTATCGATAGCTCCTCGCGCGGCAAACCCAACTGACGACCAAAAGCAAGCAGGCGAACCGAAGCATTAATTGCATTATCGTAAAGCATTCGTCCTGTAGTCTTAAGCTGTGCAAGCAGAAGCAGTGCGTCGGGATTTCGTATAACACTCTCACGTAACGCATCAACCGCATCTTGTGCGACACGAATATCTAACTTAGTATTTCGCTCAATTCCGACATTAATTTCGCCAATCAGAGAAAACGCGACGTCATGTGCTTGTGTGGCTGCGGAGAGCTCCTCCTCCGCCGTACAAGTATCCAGATAAGTTTCTGTACCATGGAAGGATGTACGCAACGTCTCAACACCTTGCGTCTTCGGCGGTGCCTGGACACCTTGCTGCGAAATGACAAATGGCTCACTTTTATCCATATCCACATAAACGTGAGTACAATAACGTACCAGTTCATCAATATCGTCCTGAGACTGAATGAGAATACCTTGAATCAGATAGGGTGTTTCAAGCCAAGGGCGATCAAGCTCACTGACATACATGCCAGGTTGTAGATCATTTACCGCTATTTCAAGTGTTGTCATATTCGCTGTCATAGTGAATCCAAGCTAATAAAAGTAGAAAGGAATAAATAACCTGCTTCGTCAAAAAATCGACTACATCAGAAAGAGAAAGGAAAAAAACCATAATTAATATACGATTTAATTGATAAGCCAAAACATTCCCACTCCGGGGAATCTACAAAATATTCGTAAAGAAAAGAGGCGAATCAGCGTTTCCTATATCGCTAATAATCGTTTCTGTGGAATTCAACCTCATTACCTATCAGAGCCGGTTAGAATGCCAGATGATAAAAATAATTTAAGATCCAAAAATGCGAATCATGTGAATGACAACTGAGCGACTATTCTCATAATTACGACAAGTTTATCCAATGCTTTAAGTGCAAAAAGTATAAAATGATCGGAATGCGTTTGGCTTTACCCAGATCATATCTGCCCGGGTTATTTTTTCTTTTATTGGATTACTGAATGTTGGCGGGGAAATTGCATGGTATGCAAACTGATATCATCTCAATATCGCATGAATATTTCGATGAGAATCTATTCCTGATAGGCCTTAAAAGTCTTGCTGAAATACTCAAAGGCCAAATGTCTTATATGGATATAAAATAGAGATACAACATTATGAAGTTGTCAAAAATTGAATTCAGGCACGATAAATTGCGCCCAGAATTCTGTCTCCTTGTGCACCCGTAACAGCAGCAAGATTACCTGGTAACCCTAAAATAGTTTGTTGTGCCAACCAGGCAAAGGCGTAGGCCTCTACCCAGTCAGCATCTACACCCAGTTTATCCGTGAGTGCAACCTCCTTTCCGGGCAAAGCGGCTGTCAATCGATTAATTAACGTCCCATTGCGTGCACCACCACCACAAATATAGATTTCTTCAGAATCCGGGCAATAATCCAATATTGACTGGGCAACCGCCATTGCGGTCAACTGTAGCAAAGTGGCCTGCACATCTTCCGGTAGTTCATTACCAAGCAAATGCTTTTTCAACCACTGCATATTGAACATTTCTCTGCCAGTACTTTTGGGAGGTGGCGAAGAAAAGAATGGATGAATAAATAATGCCTCCAGCAGCATGGGGATCACTTGGCCGGATACCGCCCATGCCCCATTTTTATCGTATGCTCGCCCTGTATGATGCAAACACCACGCATCCATCAGTAAATTGCCCGGGCCACAATCAAAGCCGATGACGGTTTTACCCGGCTCAAGATTGGTTATATTTGAAATACCGCCGATATTAACGATAACGCGATGACGACTTGTGCTCTTGAATAACGCCTGATGAAAAGCAGGTACTAAAGGGGCACCCTGTCCACCTGCTGCGATGTCCCGACTTCTAAAATCGGTAATCACTGTAATATGAGTCAGCTCAGCTAGCAACGCTGCATTAATAAGCTGGATCGTATAACCCTTTTCCGGTTCAGGACAATGTCGTACAGTCTGACCATGACATCCGATTGCAACAATACACTGCGACGCTATGTCATTAGCTTTGAGCAGGCTATTTACACCTCGAGCATAAAGATGAGATAACTGATTGCCAAGCATAGCAGCACGATGGAGCTCATCATCTCCAGATTGATGCAATTCTAATAATTGATCACGTAAATATTCATCATAAGGCAAATAAGCGGTACAAACTAAAGAAGGTCGCGATGAACTGAAATCCGCCAATCCCACATCGATACCATCTAGGCTGGTACCTGACATGATACCGATATAATACATAATCTCGAAACGTTATCAGTTCTATGCGATATTGTTAAGTCACTCTCTGATGTTAATTTAGAGAAGCATAGTTAATATTGCGCATGATATTCAGCCGCGCCACCAGTGATTTGGTTTCCCTATGGAAGGCAGCCCGGTCTTTTTTTACAATGGGTGGAGCACCAGGTAACACTATTTTAGAAGGATCGCGCTGTTCACCATCAACACGCAATTCATAGTGTAAATGCGGACCCGTCGCCATCCCAGTCGACCCAACATAACCAATAATATCGCCTTGGTTAACCCGTTTTCCTTTACTTAGATTTTTTGCAAAAGCAGATAAATGACCATATGCCGTATCGTATTTTCCTCTATGCTTCAGAACAATAAGTTTTCCGTATCCCGCTTGTGTTCCCGCAAAAGTAACGGCTCCACTTGCGGTGGCTTTCACCGGTGTACCGGCCGGCGCCGCGTAATCAATACCCTTGTGAGCTCGCCACTTTTTAAGTATTGGGTGAAAACGGGCCTTTGTAAATCCGGAACTGATACGAGAGAATGTTAATGGTGAGCGTAAAAATTCTTTCCGCAGACTTTTGCCCTCCGGTGTGTAATATCCTCCTTCCCCACTAGAGTTCTGAAAATACACTGCCTGATAGGATTTTCCCTTATTGACAAACTCAACAGCTAAAACTCGCCCTGTTTTAGCATGCTCTCCATTATCGTAGAGCGTTTCATACACAACAGTAAAACGATCACCCTTATGTAAATCACGGTGAAAATCAATATCAGAAGCAAAAATTTCCGTGATTTGCATAGCAATATTATTGGGAACACCTGCGCGGTCCGTTGTTGCAAATAAAGAGCTATCAACTACACCTGATCGCATCCGAATACGTGCATCAAGCTCTATCTGCTGCTCAGTCATCTGGAAAGCGCTATCTACTTTTTCCATCAAGAAAAGTTCTTCATTCCCGAAGAAATAGCGTAACATCAGTAGCTCGCCATCCGCTGTCGTCTGTGCATAGATAATTTTACCGGGTCGTAATTGACGCATCGCCTTACTATCTCTGGCTGCACGCAGAAAATCGATGGTATCCTCTTTATTTATTTCGAGTCGTGCCAGTATCGCCGCGATAGTATCACCCCGTCGAATACTTTCTTGGCGCCAGAAGGTTAAATTTGATTCGGTTTCTGAGAAAACATCTGGAATGGATAAATCAAGGACAACATCTTCTACTTGGATTTTTTTCAGGGAAGTGCTGGGAGCAATACCAAATGCAGTGACGATACCAAATAATGGCAAACTGATCATAGCAATCATGACGAATAGCCAGTGCCATCTTTTTCTTGTTAATGCGAATGATTTTTGAGCTAGAATCTTATTTTTATTGCGTAATGGCGTATATAGCATATCAAGTATGAACCTTCAGTCATTCTCTCTGAATAAATGCAAGTTTAACATGAAAATAAATAGATCATGCACCAAGGTTCACTTGACAAATTGATAAAATCGCTTCCCAAGAAAATCCTAATAACAACTTAAATTTATTGTGAATAAATCAACTATAGAACAGCTGGAAATTATAAAACGAGGCAGCCATGAACTATTAGTAGAAAAAGAGCTGGAAATCATGCTTAATAAACACTATCCATTGCGAATCAAGGCTGGATTTGATCCCACCGCACCGGATTTACATCTGGGTCATGCTGTTTTACTCAACAAACTACGTCAATTACAGGATATGGGCCATCATATTCTATTTCTAATTGGTGATTTCACAGGAATGATAGGAGACCCCAGTGGCAAGAACGCTACCCGCCCGCCGCTTACACGTGAACAGGTTTCTGAGAATGCACAATCCTACACGACTCAGGTATTTAAGATTTTAAGACCAGACCAGACCGAGGTTGTTTTCAACTCCACCTGGATGAATCAGTTAAACGCTGCTGACCTCATTAAACTAGCAGCGACTCATACTGTTGCCCGCATGCTGGAACGAGATGATTTTGACAAGCGCTATCGTAACAATCAGCCGATTGCAATTCATGAATTTCTGTATCCGTTAATCCAGGGATATGATTCTGTTGCACTTAAAGCAGACATCGAAATTGGCGGTACTGATCAGAAATTCAATCTTCTCATGGGAAGAGAATTACAAAAACATTTTACTCAGACACCCCAATGCATTCTCACCATGCCTCTCCTCGAAGGATTAGATGGTTTCAATAAAATGTCCAAATCGTTGAATAACTATGTTGGCATTACTGAAACACCTCAGGAGATATTTGGCAAATTAATGTCTATTTCCGATCAGCTGATGTGGCGTTATATTGAGTTACTATCATTTGAATCACTGAACACGATTCAGCAATGGCAACAAGAAGTATCGGAAGGTCGTAATCCACGAGATATTAAAGTATTATTTGCTCAGGAAATTGTTACTCGCTTCCATAGCGCACGAGACGCGCAAACAGCGCTCACTGATTTCGAAGCACGCTTCAAACGTGGCGCACTTCCAGATGATATGCCAGAGAAAACAATACAAACTGAAGCAGACGAACTGCCTTTACCTCAACTATTAAAACAAACCGAACTGACTACCAGTACCAGCGAAGCACTACGTATGATTGAGCAAGGTGGTGTAAGACTGAATGGAGAGAAGGTTGTTGACAGACACATTAAGATCACGCGGGGTAGCACAGTAGTGCTGCAAGTCGGCAAGCGCAAATTTGTCAAGGTAAGCATTAACTAATATACAAATACTCTCTAAATGGAATGTTCAAATAATGCCATCCGTTATCAAAGAATAATCGGTTTGTTTTTTAAATTTTTTCAGTGATACGCTATCGCATACTAATTATTCAGTGAAATAATTAGTGTATTAATTACAACTACTGTATACTTATCGATTCAGTAGAATAGCATCTGGCTATTTTACTTTTTTTTGGTTTCATCGTTCCTGACCTCTCTTCGATTTTCAACTGATCTCGGAAATTGTACAGTACCTTTGGTTAGCGGCGATGCTTTTTATATGCGCCGGCTAGCAGTACTTTGCCCACCATTTCCAGGCGGTTATTCCCTGCTTGCGCGTGCATTCTTTTATTTTTCAGGAAAATAACGTGTCTTTTGAAAATCTGAACTTGCACCCTTCTATCATTAAAGCTATTAATGAAGCAGGTTATACAACACCCACACCTATCCAGGAACAGGCCATTCCGGAATTATTAGCGGGCTATGATGTCATGGCATCAGCGCAAACCGGGACCGGCAAGACAGCTGCATTCATGCTACCTGCATTACATCATTTGGCTGTTCCTTCCAAGGTACGCAGTCGTGGTCCGCGCATAGTCGTACTGACACCCACGCGCGAGCTTGCACTACAAGTATCTGAAGCAGCTACAAAATATGGCAAATATCTATCCCGCATTAAAGTCGTCAGCATATTGGGCGGAATGCCCTATCCGCTGCAAAATAGATTATTGTCACAACCGGTTGATATTTTAGTCGCAACACCTGGTCGTCTGATTGATCACATCCAACGCGGGCGGATCGATTTCTCACGATTGGAAATGCTCGTTCTGGACGAAGCAGATCGAATGCTCGATATGGGTTTTATTGATGATGTGGAAAGAATTGCATCAGCCACACCAGCTACCCGACAAACCTTGTTGTTTTCCGCTACACTTGATGGCGCAATAGATAAGGTTGCCGCACGCCTGTTAAAATCGCCCAAACGCATTCAGGTAGCTTCACAGCAAGCACGACTGGATAATATTGAGCAACGACTCCATTATGTAGATGATCTTTTACACAAGAATAAATTACTAGACCATGTACTGCGGGACGAAACACTGAAACAGGCAATTGTTTTTACTGCCACAAAGCGTGATGCCAGCACACTGGCGGATAACCTGTCTGCCCAGGGATACGAAGCAGCTGCGTTACATGGCGACATGAATCAACGTGAACGCACCCGTACACTGACTAAACTTCGTCGCGGCGGATTACGTATATTGGTTGCAACGGATGTAGCAGCAAGAGGCATTGATGTGGCTGACATTACTCACGTCATCAATTTTGATTTGCCAAAATTTGCTGAAGATTACGTACATCGCATTGGCCGGACAGGCCGTGCCGGAGCATCGGGTACTGCGGTATCATTTGCTTCCAGCAAAGATGGCGGCAACCTGAAAAAAATTGAACACTATACAGGTCAGTCAATTGCGTCTCATGTTATACCCGGCCTGGAGCCACGATTCAAGCCACGTTCCAGAACCGGTGGATTCAGAGGAACACCCAATGTTACGCATAAACGTAAACGCTCGCCGTTAAGTGGAAGCGATAAGCGTATTTTCAATACTGCCACTAATAGTATGAACGGTAATCGAAACAATGGAAACCAGGATAACAACCGGGATCGCTCATTTTCTAATGACAACCGGGGTAATTCATATAAGAATAATCGTAACTCCGGTACGGCTCACTACGCCAGACCAAAATAATCTCATCATTTAAGCACTATTGACATCCTCCCCTTCCTAAACGAAGGGGATTCCTAGCGACTTATTAAGCCG
>CBDUPR010000055.1:0-11992 GCA_965369175.1 uncultured Nitrosomonas sp. | reverse complement strand
CTTATTACCCTTTGGTGCTAGCAATCAACCACTACTGTGCACTCTATGATTAGCTGGAAAGAAATACCCCACCTGGAAACCAGGCGATTAACCAGATGGAGCATCTCCTTTCCATTGAACAGCTTTAACTACTTAGCTAATGCACTAACCACTTCTTCTGGGTTATGGATAGTACCAAGAATCAATGGACTACCCCAGCGAGGCTGATAGAGATTTTCAGGCACCGATGCTAACGCAATCATCAAGTTATTAAACGCCTGTAGGTCATCTGTTTCGAAGTAGGTGATAAAATCCGTATCATCAATTCCTGTCGAGTGATAAAGTTTGCGCTTTACATTAACCAAGTATGCCAGAGTCGGTGCCGTATGCTCCTCCATCTTCGTAACCCGCTCTTCCTGAGACATATTCCACCATTCGGCACTCTTCTTTACCGGGACGACCAGAAAGTAGCGAGGAGGGGCCGCACTATAAGTGGCCGAACTCAAGCCTGCATTCAATGAAGGTGACTGTTTTTTGTCAATATAATTAAGTGGCTTAGTGACACCCACCAATGTTTCGGTTGCTACCGCAAAACGACCTAATGTAGTAGCCGCAAAGTCCACCAGAAACTCCTGATCACTGATCAGATCATAAGCGTGAAGACGAATAAGGAAATCAGATTGCGCTTCCAAACCACGGGTCAGGTACATATCAACCAGCACCTTGCCCTCATATTTTTGGATTAATGATTTAACTTCACCCACCGCGTTCATACGCATCTCGGATGAAAGCTTGGCCCAGTCTGGAGTTAACTTGTAGGCATTGAATGCACCAAATACACCGGCTTCCTTTAGTATTTTCGCACGCTCTACCTTCATGGATCCCATTTCCATGCCCTTACCCATATCGGCTGCCTGGGTGACTGGCGCAGCCACCATCAGACCGAGCAAAACGCTCATGACACTTCGTTTGAATACTTTTTTCATGATGATGTCTCCGTTTAGTTACTTCATTGTGGATCATATTAATTTGCATCGACCTTACATGTCGCAATCTACAAATTAGTTTCCGATTTACCCAGCGGCGCGGTATGTATGTGTTTATTCGATAATGGCGTCAGGATCATAAAACTTGGAGATATCCTTGTGAGCAATACCTTTATGACAGTCAATGCATGTCTCGCCAGTTTCCAACGCTTTGCGATGACGACGCTTTGCGGTTGGTTTCTGTGCATCTGACGACATCGCGTCCAAACTATGACAGTTGCGACACTCTCTTGAATCAGTTGCCTTCATGGTTGCCCATACTCTGTTCGCCAGATATAAACGCCGTTCCTCGAATTTCTCGGGCGTATCAATAGTGCCCATTATTTTGTGGTAAATTTCACCACTTGCCTCTACTTTCCGAACAATCTTATGCACCCAGTCTTTAGGCACATGGCAATCAGCGCATGTCGCTCTAACTCCGGTCCTGTTTGAGTAATGCACAGTATCGGTATACTCACGATAAACTGACTGCTCCATTTCATGGCAGCTGATGCAGAATTCAAGGGAATTCGTGGCTTCCATTGCAGTATTGAAACCACCCCAAAAAATGATGCCTATCGCAAAGAACACCAGTGCGCCCAGAATCGAAGCGCTCCCAAACCAACCAAGCTTCATTGACTTACTTAGAAATTTCATTTCAACCTATCTCTTCCCTTTCTCTGCCGCTTTCAAATAGAGGTCAGATGTCTTTTACTGAACTGAAATAGTTGTGTCAGTATCTGCATTAATCTGTCTAAGATAGGCCATGTCCGTCTCTATGAATTCGACCATTAAATCAGTTAGACCAATATAAAAGGTTCCAATATTCCGTTTGCGTACCTCTTTCTGCAGATGTGGCATCCAGGGTGCTAGATGACGTTCCAGGAAATCATGCTGCGCCATAATGTATGGTTTTTTATCGATTCCTTTCTGGCACTGTTTTAATGTCAAAAATTGCATGAACTCCAACTCAGCCGTGATGCGATCTTCCAACTCATGAAGTTCCTCACTAACTTCAAGCCCAAAGTTGCTGTAGAAATCCTTGAGTTCTAACAACAGATCTGATTTTCCAC
The DNA here is from genome assembly GCA_965369175.1 of uncultured Nitrosomonas sp. Lineage (GTDB taxonomy): Bacteria > Pseudomonadota > Gammaproteobacteria > Burkholderiales > Nitrosomonadaceae > Nitrosomonas. The sequence goes on along the minus strand of CBDUPR010000055.1, from coordinate 9,915 downwards.
CACCGCGTACGTAACTCCCTTCATAAAGAGACACACTGCGTTTTGGAAGATCCGTCTCAAACGCACTAAGATATAGTGCCTCAAACTCCTCATAGTTAACCGTCATCTTAAGACTGGATGCAATCGTAGTCTGAAATTTTTCCAAGATCTCTGGCGCTGCCTTATCTACCGCAATTCCGAGATCCTTTACAAAGCCCCCACCGCGCCAGTACTCATGCAAACCGGTATCTGGGTAAGTAAACCCTAGAGCCATCATTCCGTACATACTCGCACGTCCTTCATCTTGCTCGATAACTGACTCGTTCATCGCATTTGCTCCTAAATATTTGCTCTACTGAATGCTGATTATTTCATTCTGGTTAATAGCTATCCGGGTCGATAGCATTATTCTGCAGTTCCTCTCGAATAGCCGGCGCTTCTCCATTGAACACGCCAATCAGCTTGAAATGTTCATGAATCGATTTGGCTTCATTATCTTCTTCATGCATCACTGATTTAATGAAATCAAACTTGTATTTGTCACCCAATGATGGAGTGAAAGGCGTGAATGGCGGATGCGCTCCTTCATAACCGGAGCCTTCGTAATTAAGATGACAAGCCACACACTTGGCTTCGTAGTCATAATTCTGGCCGGCCGCAATCAACACCTTGCGATCCGTGTACTCGCCATCGCGCTTTAGGGTATTTTCTGCCTCACCATGTTGTTCGCGAAAAACACTACCCGCACCATGACAAGACTCACAGGTCACCCCTTGAAGAGCCTTTAACAACCCGGCAGGCATATCCGCGCTATAACCGCCTGGCTCGCCATATCCTGTAGTATGGCAACCGACACAGTTAGGGTCGTTAGTGTAGTCTTTGCCTGGGTCGAGCTTGGCTAATTTCTTGACGTCATTCTTTACATTCGGCTTAAGGGAGTCAAAAGCCTTAGCATGTGCTGTCTCTGCAAAAGTTTCACCCTGCAGATCATGACACTTGATACACACCTCCTTTCCCTCATAGGTGGCAGAAGCGGTGTCGCCGAATACAGTTGCGGAGTACCAGATAGAGCCAAGTAAGGCAGCACTGGATATCAGGATTGATCGATGAAAACTAATAAACATTGTAAATCCTCTTACTTACATGGCATTGTTGAAATCGGGGTGGAGCAAACAGCCCCACCCCATTTCTACCCTCAGGTTAACGGTGAGATCATCATAGAATCACTCAACTCACCAATCATGGTATCCATAAGCTTGGAACCTTGACCTGATACTTTCTTTTGGCGCTCTGCCTTTAACACATCCAGAACCCCAGCAACATCGGGTCCAAACAGTCCCTGAAGAACGTCCAAAGGCATTTTTTGCGTCATCAGCATATCGCCATTTTCGTCCTGCATTAAGGGACCGACAAAAGGAGGTATGTAGAGAACATTGGGTTTTGTTCCAAATTCTGGATGCATTGGAATTGCAACCTTCCATACTTTGGCGAGCTTATAGACGGAACTCTCTGTATCATCAATAAAACCAACATGCATTGCCCTACCAACACACTGCGCAACACATGCAGGAGCAACACCCTTTTCGATCCTGGGGAAACAACCAATGCACTTATTGGCCTTTTGCTCAGTATTATTGAAATACACCTTGCCATAAGGACAGGCCTTAATGCATTCCTGCTTACCTTTACATTTTTCCAGGTTGACGATGTTCAGCCCGTCCTCCGCTCGCTTATAAATGGCGTCATTTGGGCACGACTCCAGGCACGCCGGGTTCTCACAGTGATTACACATCCGCGGCAGATATTGGAATATGTTATTGGGATATTCCCCAGTCCCTTGCTCTTCATCCCAGTTGGGTGACCAACGCGGTTCCGGGCTAGGCTTTACCCTGCCTTTTTTACCCTCAAACAGACGCGAAGCGTAATCGAATTCAAACGGCACACCATACTCATCCAATGACGGATGATGACCATCCTTTTGCAGCACACCATCCTTATAGCCACCCCCTTTCTGCTGCCAGTTTCTTGGATATCCAAGTCCAGGTGTGGTTTCAACATTACGCCAGTACATGAAGTCCTGACCTGGTGCGGTTGACCACAGTTTCTTGCATGCTACCGTGCAGGTCTGACAGCCGATACATTTGTTAAGGTCAACAATGTAGGTCAGCTGGCGTTTCGGGATTGTTAACATCTTGTTAGACATGATTTCTATTCCTCTTACGGGGTCAGCAACATGTGCTGAAAACCGAATTTTGTATAATCACACAGACTTCAGACGGTAACTGAACCCGTGTAGCGACGTATTTCGACTCGCGCATCACGCTGCACACCGCCCGGACCGTAGTAATTGGGCTTAAACTTGAGCTGTGCATAATTGCCTACCAACGACGTCGGATTTATACGTACCGGTAATGGACTTTGTGAGCTACCCTCACCAAGCATATCCATGTAGAGTTCGGGTTCATGATGCATACTCACTCGACCTGTTTGTTCACCATTACGAATCTTGCATCTGACAACCACTCTGCCGTGATCATTGAATACTTCAACCCAGTCGTTGTCTTTAATACCGCGTGCCTTCGCATCAGCCGGTGAAATTTCACACATCGGCCCGCCTCGCTGTAGGCGTAGCTGCAAAATATTGTCCTTCCAGGTGGAGTGGATACCATAACGACTGTGTGGCGTATTAAAGCGCAGTGGATACTGATCGGCATCAACCGGTGCTTTGTAGACTGGCAGTTCTACGCCCAGTTCGAAGAAAGTAGGATGGTCGATGTAAAACTGCTCCCGTCCGGTCAGTGTCGGCCATGGTTTCTTCTTAATGATAAAGTTTTGTAGTGGTACGTACGGTACTCCTTCCTGCATGGGTGAAGTCCAATTGCTCTTGAAGCGTTGCGGTCCTTCCTTGCGAATCATATCCAGTGTTATGCCCTGGGTCTGGGGGGCATTATCAAGAATGAACTGGCAAGCCTGCGCATCAGTCTCTAGCTTTCCACCATCGATCTGGTTGTCATAGAGCTTGGTGAGATCGCGGGCGATGTTGAACTTCTCGTCAAAATACTTGGTAAAGCCCTTCTTTTTCGCGACTTCACCGACTTTCTTTGACAGTAGTGCAAAAATCTCCCAATCAGGCTTCGACTCCCACATCGGGGCAATAGCGGGTTCAGTCATATGAATGAAGGTGTGCTCCTCGGTCATACTGAGGTCCGTTTTTTCATACCAATGTGCACTCGGCAAAACCACATCCGAGTAGAGTGCCGTTGAATCCATACGGAAGTTCATGTCAACCGTGAGGTTCATCTTCGGCCACAAGTTTCTGAGCACATAATCAAGACCCTTGGCATTGTTCAACCAATTGCCTCGATAGCAGATAAAGACTTTTGGATCGCGCCCGTTTTGTGGATAGAGCGGCATCTGTCCCGTTTCAATGGACTCCCGGAGGTATTTGGCTGTATCGATACCCTCATTTTCCATCGCGTCGTACACGTTACCGTGATAGTAGGTCCAGAGAGTGGTCTGGCAAAAACGATGCTTTTTTGGGCTATACGGGAAGGAGAGCTTAACAACACCCAATAGCGGGGTGGGTTTCCACTGGCCTACGTAATGGTTGACACCTGTTCCGTTATAGCCTTCATTACCAGTCATTGCACATAACAAGATAAACGACCGTAGAACCGTGTCGCTCCAATACCAGTGATTTGTACCACCACCAGTGATAATCATAGAGGGTTTATTCTTGGCAAAATCACGTGCCATTTGAATAATAACGCTCGGTGCCACACCCGTAATCTTGGATACATTCTCCGGTGTATACTCGTTCATTTTCGGCTTATAAACTTCAAAGACCGGCTGAACCTTTACATCACCACCATCAGCGAGTTTTACTTCAAACGTTCCCTCAAGGGCTGGATCCAGATCACCCAGATCCAGATAACCATCGGGAAAAGTGAAGGTATTTCGCCCCATAAAGCCAGGTTGAATCTTTGCCTTCTTTTCAGGTTCTTCACCCCAACTACCCTTCATCAACACGGGCTTTTTAGTCTTGGTATCCCAGGTATAGAACTTCTCTTCCGAGCCACCCTCTACCATGTCTGATTCGCGCAGAAACATTTTTGTGTCAGTTCGAACCAGGAACGGCAAATCTGTTTGCTCTTTCAGATTCGCTATATCATGGAGATTTTCATTGACGATCACGTTAACCATACCCATAGCCAACGCAGCATCGGTACCCGGTTTTATCGGAACAAACACATCCGCCTTGGTGGCAGTGGCATTAAAATCCGGGGAAATGACATACATCTTGCTGCCATTCAATACCGCTTCCTGGAGAAAATGAGCATCCGGAATGCGAGTCTGGGCACTATTCGCACCCCACATCAGGATAGTGCGTCCGTTGAACCAATCTGCGGTTTCACAGGTATCACCCTGGAGACCCTGAACCTGCGTCTGTCCTGTCGGATGGTCACCATACCAGTCAAAAAAGGTGTGCGTATGACCGCCGATGAAAGAAGCAAAACGATGACCGGCGGCGAAGGAGACTGGGGCTACCGCCGGTACGGGTGTAAAAACACTAATACAGTCGGAGGCATCATTTTTAATGGTATCCACGATACCGTTCGCTACATACTCAAGCGCTTCATCCCATGAAACACGCCGCCATTTACCCTCACCACGCTCACCCACCCGGATCAATGGATACTTGATACGATGCGGTCCATATTGATAATCTACAGCACACTCACCCTTGTTACAGCCACGCGGATTGTATTCAGGGACTCCATTTAACTTTGGTACATCTTTTGACTGCTCTTCACGCATTACCACACCATTTTTGGTGTAGACAAAATGAGGACACGAGCCCGTGCAGTTAAGCAGGTGTGTGCCGCGTGTTTTCTTATCCCACGACCACTGTTCGCGGTGATAATTTTCCCACCCGGTATATTCATGCTGCATCATTGGGTCTTTGGTCTGCGCCAGTGTCCGCATCACTACAGATCCACTCGCAAGCATACCTATGGACACATGACCCATAGTTTTCAAAAAACCGCGGCGTGTTGAACCGAACTTGTTCATTATTAAATCTCCCAATGTCACATTTTTACCCACGCGTAATCTCTCAATTCCGCCCGGATCCCATCATGCAAACAACTAATAGCAATCCCAATTCATCAAAACTGAACCGGTGCGTTTCTAACAAATAACCATTCAACTAAATCATTTCTCGAAGTACAGACGTAGTGTGTCTATCAATCATCAATATGGCCAATCACAAACCCGTGAGCTCACGACTTTGTGAATTTCCCGAGCTAAATTGTTGGTTTTAATGACATAGAAAGAACATGTCTTGCGGGCATACATGAAACACAGCAGGTCGGGAGATGTGTACTTTAGGTTTGGGTAATTTAACCGGCTTCAGATTGTCTTATAGTTATTAATTCCTAACCAGTTGCTACTATATCGACAGATCTTGTTCATGGAGAACAGATACCGGGCATACGGCAGGCCAACCAATAAATAATCGAGTCGTGGTACATCAATGTTTCTATGGCTCACAGAATCTTTCTGTTAGTATGCAACACCATTGAATCATTGCTGCACCACCAACTCCCGTGAGAACCGCGAGCTTGTTTGAGGCCGTGGAACCGGTGATTAAGATTGACTGCCAGCAAAAGTTCAGCGAGGTAGTGGAGACCAGTGAGATTCAACTAAAGAAGATGCAACATCTTCTGTAAGCTGTGGTTGGGCTGGCTGACGAACCGGAAGTATATCAGTAGCAGATAGCGGTCCATTTCTGGCTTTTAATGGCATTCCGGGTGGTGCCCAAGAAGCTATTAACTTTCAAGTTTTGCTTGATCGTTTTAAAAACCACTCGCTCTGCCAGCATGAATTATATTGCCCTGGAATAGGGCTTACGTGGTGTGTAGGGTTACTTTTCGTTGATCCGGGCAAAGAGAAACGGCTGACCGGCGCACCCTCCAAATGTTGAAAATTGGTGGCCTAAGTAGAGAGATTACTGACGACATCATGTAGATTGAAGCAACCCAATACTTGTGCCAGCATCATGCCGACAAACTGTTGCCAGCTTGTCGTCTGATGTGGTTTCCAGTCCTTTCGGCATTGCTTTGCCGCGGATCTCAAGCTCATGTCTCGATAACAGTTTGAGTAACTAAGAAAATACAATACGATGATGAACTAAAGCCCACCATATTCTGTTATTTTCGATGATTTGTCTCGATTTCGTTAGATTAAACCAAGTCGGTTTTCAGGTTTGTTGGTCCTTAGTGGGACAACGTGCGTAGAAGGGGAGTATTTTAATGCGGTATCCACTGCTTGGAATTAGACACAAGAAGGCGCTCGGTAGCCTTAATCACTATCTAATAGGTTTTACCCTTGTGGTAGGCGCGGTCATTCTACGTTTGATAATCACATCACAGACAAGCGCTAGCGCGCCATTTATCACCTTTTTTCCGGCAACGGCTCTTGCGGCACTTATTGGCGGATTAGGGCCGGGCCTCATGGTGGCTGGTTTCGGGGGAATACTCGCCTCGTTATTTTTCTTTCCACATCCCATTTCCGAATTTGTAACCGAAGATTGGGTGCTACTCTTATTTTACTTTATAACTGAAATTGTTATCTGCCTGGTTATCGATGCGATGCACTCTGCAAACAACCGTTATCTGACGCTTATCGAGGAGGTGGAATCAAAAACAAAATCGCAGACGTCATCATTGAAACCATACTTGTCCGATACAACTGGTAGAAAAGAAGAACAGAATTTTAAGAGTCCACAGGAAAAGGAAGACGCAGACTGAATACGGTTCGACCCGGCCCAGATACAACGAGGGAAATGGTCCCACCATGGGCCACAGCCACATCTCTCGCAATAGACAGACCCAATCCTGAATTCCCTATTTTTGTTGATGACATAAAGGGCTTAAACAACTGGTTCTTTACCTTTTCAGGTATGCCTGCACCATTGTCAGAAACATCAATCTCGAGCATATCCTCTTTGATGAATGTCGATATCACAATTTTATTTGCGTCAGCTTCTAATGCATTTCTCACTAGATTACCAATCGCCCGGTGAAGCTGAAACTTATCACCTAATATCGACAGCTCTTGTGGAACTTGGTTGATCAATTCGACGTGTCGAATTGATTTGCACTCTTTTAACAGTTCTTCAGTCAAAGTATGTAAGTCAATTCTTTTCCACTTAAGCTGTAGAGGTCCCTCCTTCGCAAAATCTATAGAACTTCGGCATAGCTCAACCGCCCGATCAACAGCCGCTATTAACCCAGGCAATACCCTTCGAACGTCCGGGTCATGGCTTGCCTCAAGGGTATCTGACGCAATCATTACCGATGAGAGTGTACCCCGCAAATCATGTTGAATTTTTGTTACCGCCATTCCTACCGCCGCTAAGCGTGTCCGGAGTACTAACGTACTCCGAATATCGTTCTGCATTTGTTGAAATGCCTCTTCTGCAATCCCAATTTCATCAATTCGACCACTGAGGAGATTGGATCGATTAATATCAGCTGGAGCAGAGCGAAAAGCAAGAATTCCATTAGTTAAACGCTGCAGGGGATACACCACTGTTACCTGAAGAAAACCATAAAAGAAAATGGATACTAAAAGGGCTGTAAACAGAGCGGTGCCAAGCGCACGCTTGGTGCCCTCCATTGCCTGCAATATGAGATCGTGACACCCTATGTCTATCTCAACTAAGACCGCATTTTCACCAGGCACATTGCCAGTAATATGGATTACTTTATTGCTGCCAGTATTTGTAGCCGCCTTTATTAATAGGTTCAACATCGCAAGGAGGTTCGCTTGGCGAAGATCATAATACAAATCATGGACTAACGGCATGTTAGGTCCCAGCATAAGAATGCTGCCATCTGCTTTTCGAACCGTTACACCAAACACATTAGCCTGCCCTAACATGCGTTTTTGCAAATCCAGATCAACCAATCCATTCGGGGATGCTTCCGTTGCCAGCGATACCAGATGGGAGGCAGCTACACGATTTTTCAACCAGGTATCACTATAGTGAGCGATAAGAGGCAGCGCCATCAGTGAGGTAACAAGCACCGTCACCAGCAATGAATAGACGATAACGCGAGCGGACAGGCTGTTCTCAAGCAGGAGAGAACGTTTCGCTGGCAATTCCGTCACCGCAGCACTACCTTGTGATCTAAACTCGCACTTGGAACTGATCGTCTATATGTTGATGGCATAAGAGAAAATTGTCATATACAACATCACATCATCTACATGAGACGTGTGTTGACCTCAATAAAAGCTAATCGAACGCAGAGAATGGACTTGAAAATAATTGATACGCATTTAGTGCAGAATAGTCCGCTCAGACACGACTCGAAATATTATTCACACCACCATCTAATCGATAACCACCTGGCTCCGTTCTCAGCATGCATCGACCATCCTCCAAAGGTTCAATTTTTTGGCGCAGTCGATAAATATGCGTTTCGAGCGTATGAGTGGAAATATCAGAATTAAAACCCCAAACAATATCCATAAGTTCGTCACGGCTGACAACACCTTCTCTGCGACAAAGGTGTTTGAGTATGGCGACTTCCTTATCAGTCAGGCGTATTCGGCGACCATCAATGCCTGACAGATACTTATCAGCCGGGCGGAATGTGTAAGGCCCAAAATTAATTGCTACATCATCATGCTGTTGATGCTGGCGAATTTGAGCGCGCACCCGGGCGAGGAGCACACTGAAGCGAAATGGCTTGGTAATGTAGTCGCTCGCTCCCGCTCCAAGCCCAAGAATGGTATCTTGATCGGAATCAAAAGCTGTCAACATGATGATTGGGGTATTCAATCCTCTCTGCCGTAAGGAATAACACACATCAATCCCACTACCGTCGGGCAAGCCCAGATCGAGGCAAATGGTGTCGAAGGGTTCACTCTGGGCCCGCTTTAATCCCTCTTCAGCGGTAACTTCTATAGTGACATCATAATGTTGCCGCTCCAGTTGCTCCGCCAATGCCTGGACCAGCTGGATGTCATCATCGACAAGGAGAATACGGTATTTAGGCATAGTTTTGTTCCTGTAGGTACAAATTACACTAGCATCCTGAGGACACAAGTATCCCGATGGGACCGACATCCCTTTCCACAAAAATCAAGCAAGATAGATAAATCGAGCGCACAAAGGAACTATAAGCCTAAGCGTTTTTCACTCACTCCCTCACCATTTGCGCTCCAAGGAGATATGAATGATGGATTCGTATCAATTAATTGAATACCGAGATTAAATTATATATTCCAGCTCAATATTCACCAACAAATATCCTGATATTTTTTGACTAAAATCAAAGAATAATTTTCAAGTCATTTTAATGAATTAATCTCATAGGCTAAAAACGCGATGATAATCAAGTACGTAATTTATCTGCATATAAAAAATGAGGCTCACTGTTGGTCCTCTTTTACTGAAAGTAATTCGAGGCGAGAGCAAACAATAAATAGTGATCATGTAGCCCCGTAACAGCTTTTACCCTATGAACAGGACAAAACAAAGGTGCCAATTTGCCAAACCATCAGCTTCCTCACATACAGTCTTTGATATACAAGGAATAGGTGATCCATTTTTTGCCAAAATGGTCCTGGAGTTCTTATAGAATCATGGCTCGAGAGTAGGTCGAGTCACGTTTGGAAAGACGCAGTTGTGTATACATCCCTGGCATGACTCCATTGGCCAGGCCCTCGTTGATCGTAACGGTGACTCGTAACAGCCAGAAATATATAGCAACTGAAGCGACCGAAGGCACGACCAGAAAGTCGACTCGGGATGGATTCGTCGCTGCGGGGCGCTGGCTGGTCGAACCGAAGGAATCTCATCAAAACCTCACGCCCCTGATAAAACAAAAGGCCCCGATAAACGGGGCCGGTTTGCCTGGG
>CBDUPR010000054.1:0-15560 GCA_965369175.1 uncultured Nitrosomonas sp. | reverse complement strand
TGGTGGTGGCTCCGCTACCCCCAGCCAAACAGCCACCAGGCGCGCCGTGCTACTCTGCAGAACCACGGTACCAATAATCATGGAAAAGGTCAGTGGCACCAACAGCGCCGCATCCTCGTAGCCCGCGGCCACTAATTTATCGGCAAAGATAGCGGCAATGGCCGCCGCGACAATGCCGCGCGGTGCAATCCAGGCCAGCAGACCGCGCTCGGGCCAACTGACATCCAACCCTATAGTGCTGATCCAGATTTTCACCGGGCGCGCAATAAATTGCAGCACCAGCAACAGTAGCAGCGCCTGCCAGCCAATTTCGGTCAACTGCTCCAAATCAATGCGTGCCGCCAGCAGGATAAACAGTATCGAAATCAGCAGTAAGCTCAGGTGTTCTTTGAAGTTGAGGATAGGGTGGATATCCACCTCGCGCCGATTGGCCAGCCACATGCCCATCACCGTGACGGTAATGAGGCCGGATTCGTGCTGCGTTGCATTCGCAATACTGAAGGAAGCCAGCACCATACTGAGGGTGGCCATATTCTGCAGGTAGTCAGGAATCCAGCTTTTGGTGAGCAAGCGGCCGAGCACGTAACCCGCCACAATGCCGCTGATGCCACCGACCAATACGGTTTCGAGAAACACCCCCAACACGTGCAGGATGACTTGGTGTTCGAGACTGGCAAGAATAAATTCATAGGCCAATACCGCCATCAGGGCACCGATGGGATCGATAGCGATGCCCTCCCAACGCAGGATATTGGAGATCTTGCTATTGGGTCGCACCGAGCGCAACATGGGCACTATCACGGTCGGCCCGGTGACGATCATTATTGCTCCGAACAGCGCACTCACCTGCCAGGAAAAATCCAGAATAAAACGTGTCGCCAGCGCGACGATAACCCAGGTCGCCAGGGCCCCGACGGTAATCATGCGCTGCACTACTTTGCTCACATCGCGGATTTCATGCAGATTTAGTGTCAGACTGCCTTCAAACAGGATAATCGCTACCGACAGCGACACCATCGGCATCAATAATTCACCGAGCAACAGGTCGGGGTTAAGCCAGCCGGATATTGGCCCTGCCACCAACCCGACAATCAGCAAAAACAGAATCGCCGGCAGGCGCACACGCCAGGCGGTCCACTGGCACAACATAGCGATCAGTAACACCAGGGCAATAACAAGTTCAGTATGGGGCATGCTCTATCCTGCGAATGAGAAATCTCCGCTATTATGGCGTCTCGGTGATCGAAAGTCACAACGGAAAGCAAAAAATATTAAATTGTGCAGACCGTCTTTGTAAGGTAAGCGTGCGCCGAATATAGGAAAAATAAACGTCCTTTTTCATCAAGCTGGCAATGTACTGGAAGCCCGATTGGTGGTCAAATAGATGGACAAGCGATCAAAAAATCGCTTGATATCGGTTCAATAAGATAGAAGCCTGTCGTTAATGCAGATTAATGAGAGAATGGAATGGTCCTTCAAGTAGATCAAATACACCGATGTGGCTGGTGCGGCAAAGACCCGCTGTACGTAGCCTATCATGATGAGGAATGGGGTGTACCGATATATGATGATCGGGCCTTGTTTGAAAAACTGATTCTGGATGGTTTTCAGGCCGGACTTTCGTGGATTACGATTCTGCGCAAACGGCCCGGTTTTATAGCCGCCTTCGATAACTTTGAACCTTCCCTTATCGCACGCTATGATGATAAAAAGATCGAAGAGCTGATGCAAAACGCCGGCATTGTTCGAAATCGCGCTAAAATCACCGGCACTATCACAGGCGCCCGCCTGTATCTGGATATCATGGAAAAAGAAAACGGGTTTTCGAATTTTCTCTGGGGTTTTCTCGATGGCGAACCGCTTCAGAACAATTGTAAAACCATGCAGGATGTGCCGACTGAAACGGACATCAGCCGAAAAATCTCAAAGGAGTTGAAATCCAGAGGCTTTAAATTTGTTGGTCCAACGATAATTTACGCCTTTATGCAGGCTGTTGGTATGGTCAATGATCATGTCGTTGACTGCCATCGTCATTCTATCATCGCAAATCTAAGGGGTGATCTAAATTCAAAAACAATACGTTAGCGTCTTTCAATGCCTCCGCATTCGTATTGAATAACTTGCTTTTGTTTTTTGCTGATCATTATGACCGTTACCAGCGCTAGAAAAATTTTATATTAAGCGATGTAATCGGTATGTCACATACGCTGGGCGTTTTTCATACGCTATAATTTATTGTTAAAAAACAATATTTCTTTAATGCCCTATGCAAAACCTTGCCTTGATCCTATAATTGCTCCTTTACTGAGATCTCAGTTTGAAACAACCTTTTTGGAGATAATACATTAATGAAAAGCAAAGCCATTTTCTATCATGCAGGTTGCCCCGTATGCGTTCAAGCAGAACAAAGTGTTGCCAACGCACTTGATCCAGCAAAATATGACGTTGAACATGTTCACCTTGGTAATGACAAGGGACGTGTAAGTGAAGCTGAAGCCGCCGGTGTCAAATCTGTTCCTGCCCTGGTTATGGACGGAAGCGCATTTCACATCAATTTTGGTGCAGGCATCGAAGCTTTGAAATAAAGCCTTTTGTTGTACCTGATCTGTACAGCGGCACCTGTCTACAAGGCAAGTGCCGCTGTTTATTTTGGCACAATACGCTTGCAGATCAATGATGCCATTGCACTTGTCGGTAAAACATTCCGCTTGTTGGTAAAATCTTGGCTAGCGACAGGCTCAGCAGCAGCCAAATGTCCGTTCCCGTCTCGTTCCATTCCATCCTTTTACTTCAGGCTCGCATACCTGAGGCCCAATACTTACGGGCACGCGACAGGCTCGATATTCCCATTCGAATGATATTGTTGCGGTGTATTGCTGGTGTCAAACAGAACGCCCACGACATGCCAGCTACCGCTCAACGTTGAAGTGCTCAGCACTGCATTCAACGTTTCACTCCATGCACCTGCTTCTTCTGTGTAGCCAGAACCTGTAATGATCAGCTTAACATTGTCACCTACCACGGCTGCATTACCATGCGCTGCAGTAATGTCTCCCAAGCCATTATCTTCAGTGCCATACAGTGCATATTGTCCCCCTTCCTTCTCATACACACCCAGCTTGTAGCTCCACGCTGGCACTTCATTTTCCAGTATCTGCCAACAAAAATCACCATGATAAGTTTCTGCATGCGATTTGAAAGAGATTGTTAATAAGGGCAAGCTGACCAATAGCGATAAATATATATATTTATTTATTTTTCTATTTCTATCCATGTCTAGGGATTCTTTTTCCGCTTTTCTCATTACCAATGCTCCCTGTGATTATGTGTAAATATCCAGTATGTGTGCACATGATGCCCATCACAGCTCCGGACCAGCTTGCACATCGTTTTGTCGCACCATTTATATTCAGACTTACTGATAACCATTGATAGTAGAGCAGCACTCAGCCAAAAGAAATAGGTGAAAAGCTTATTTTTACCCATGAAAAATTTTAAATGCCGACACTCTCGCCCTGGAACAATGCTGATGTCATCTATTTATCCCGGCTTACGCAGACAATCGACTAACCCGGAATTATGATTCTTTTCAAGATAAGCTACGGCGGAAAATCAGAGTTAATTTCGACTCAATCAGCATAATCTATTAAAAATTTAGATGTATTCTGGTATTTCAGATGAATAACGGTCGAATGGAATCGTAAACCTGGGCCGGATTCTAATGTAGCGTTATTTGCTTACACACCAACAGGAGTCGCCTCTACATGATGATTTTATTTGATATAATCATGAAAGGTCTTGGCAAAAAATCTATGCAAATAAAGGTAATATTCCCTCTTCCCTCACTAGACTAGCGCAGGTTCCTGAGTACTATAGTGCCGGCATTATTAATGCCAATGGCTTATTTCCGGTAAAGTCATTGAAGATAAACGGAAATGACTTTTTTCAGAAAAGAAAAATGTTATTTGCAGGCGCTATGCTAAATTTTGACTTTCTGTCACTAACGATATACCAGTAACATACAGGAATGGTGCATGACATCCTTTATAGAGAATGTTTTACGTAACAGTAACGCCCAAGGGATTACCGATATTTTTTTGTTAGTGCTGGTTACTGTTTTGCTGGTTTCACTTGTTCTGAAAAAGCAAAACAAAGCTCACCAGTTTACCCAATATACGCCTACCTTGCTCACCACTCTGGGTATTCTGGGCACCTTTGTAGGTATTGTTATCGGCCTGCTCGGCTTTGATGTTAAAGATATCGATGGCAGCATCGGGCAACTGTTGTTCGGCCTGAAAACGGCTTTTATTACCAGCCTGGTGGGTATGCTGCTTTCCATTCTGTACAAAATAATGGTGACTACCGGCTTTTTCTCCCCCCTGCAGAAGGATGAAATAGACGAAGATGAAATTGGCATTGTCGAGCTTTATGGAGTGATGCAGGCGCAGGCTAAGGGAATACAGGGCCTGCAGACCGCCATTGGCGGTGAGGGCGACGCCAGCCTGATAAGCCAAATCAAACTAATGCGCTCCGATTTGGGCGATAACCACAAAATTATGCTAAAGACTTTGGCGCCTGCGGCGGTCAGCCTGGCGCAGCTGCAGGAGTTGGCCAGCCGACAGCAGCAGGAATTTACTCAGTTTCAAGACCGCTTGTGGATAAAACTACAGGATTTTGCCGATATGCTGTCAAAATCGGCCACTGAGCAGGTGATCCATGCGCTGAAGGAGGTGATTGCCGACTTCAATAACCATCTGGTGGAACAGTTTGGCGACAACTTCAAGCAACTGAACGCGGCCGTACTCGAACTGGTGCAATGGCAGGAAAACTACAAGCAGCAGCTGGAGCAGATGACGACCCAATACCAGCGTGGAGTGCAGGCCATTACCCAAACCGCATCTGCCGTCAGTCATATTAGTGAAGAATCCAGGGTGATCCCAGCCAGTATGCAGGAGCTGAAAGGGGTGATGGAGGTCAACCAGCATCAGCTACAGGAACTGCAACGACATCTGGAAGCTTTCAAGGACATCCGCGATAGAGCGGTAGAAGCCGTACCGGAGATTCGCGCTCAGATTGATGAAACCGTCAATGGTATGAAGACGACCACTCAAACCATGACTAAGGGTCTGCAACAGGCGACCGAAACGGTCACCGAGGGTATTGCCGATTCAGGCCGCGCTCTGCAGCAAGCTATAGTGAGTAGTGGCAAAGAGCTGGTAATCAACAGTGAGAAGGTCAATGCCTCGCTGCAGGATAGCTCCCACGTTATTGTCAAAAACAGCGAAGAAACCCGCCAAATGTTTGAAGATGGCCTGCGAGAGAGCAACACCATATTACGCGTACTGGTGGCAGATCTAAAAGACGATAGCATCAAGCTCACCCAATCCTACAAAACAGCCAGCGAGTCGCTGGTGACCGAGACCGACACCATGCGGATCCGCTTTGAGCAAGACCTCGACAGCATGCGCAAGCAACTCGGCGAACAGCTACAACAGCTTGTCGAGAGGCAACGGCAGGAGAGTGAACGAGTACTCAAAGGCATTAGCCAGCATGCAGACAATGCGCTCAAGGATACCGGCGAAGCGGTGCAAAAACAGGTGAAAATGCTGGATGACGCCCTGGCCCACGAGCTTAATCAGGTGTTGACCGAATTGGGCCGAGCTCTGGTCACCATTTCCGGAAAATTCACCGCCGATTACCAAATGTTGGTGAATGAAATGCACAAGGTAATTAAGATAAGGGGGACCTAGGGCATGAGTCGCTTGCTGGATCCCAGGGTAACAGAACAGGAAGAAACTCACTGGCTGTCGGTATCAGATCTGATGGCTGGCCTGATGATGGTATTTTTATTTATCGCCATCGCATTAATGCGGGATGCCTTTATGGAGCGGGACAAAATTCGCGAGGTGGCCGTCGCCTATCAGGAAAACCAGGTGGCCATTTACGAAGCGCTGATGGAAGAGTTTGTCGAGGATCTGCCGCGCTGGAATGCATTCATCGACTCCGACTCCCTGACTTTTACTTTTCAATCTCCCGATGTGCTGTTCGCTCAGGGCAAAATCACTCTGAGCCGACAATATAAGGAGTTGCTGGCCAAATTTTTCCCCCGCTACATGCAAGTACTGGGACGCTTCACCGACTCCATCAATGAGGTACGAATAGAAGGGCATACCAGCAGCGTATGGAACAGTCAGACCAGTGCTACTGAGGCTTACTTTCTCAACATGGAGCTATCTCAAGGGCGCACCCGTAGTGTGCTGGCCTATGTGTACGATCTGCCCGATGTAGCCGAATATCAGGGCTGGATCAAGCGCCACTTTGCCGCCGTGGGCTTGTCATCTTCTCGGCCAGTACTTAATGGCAGGGGCGAGGAAGTGGGAGATAGATCTCGTCGCGTCACCTTTCGAGTGATCACCAACGCCGAAATTCAAATGAAGAAGATCCTGGAATAGCGAACGTGAAGTTAAGCGTCAACTTTTCCGAATTGCTGGCCAGCGCCGAGCGCATGGGAGAGCATGAGGTGATCTTCGAGCTGACCAAGGGGAGCGAGGACGAGTTCACAACAGATCAAATACTCTCCAGTACGGCCGGCCTTGATATTACGATTGAAGAGCTGGAGCTGGACCATGGCGTACTTAGTTTCAATGGCCATCAGGTTCTACTGTTTATTCCTGACCAAGGCTTCAATATTGAGACGGTGTTGTCAGGAGAACAAGAGGGGCGTAAGTTTCATGTGGCAGATTGCGTAACCCTTGGGGAGATGAGAAAGAAACAGCGTTTCAGTCGTTACAAGGCTACCTACAATCTAAGCGGAAAATTTGAGGTGTATGGTACCGCTCATGACTCCCGTCCTATCAAGGGAGAGATCGAACTTAAGGTATGCAAAAACTGCCTGAGGTATCTTAACTATAAAGGCTATCAGTCCGATGCATCCACCAAAATCAAATCGCAAATTTATAATGGGTTTGATATCGGTGGCTTTTTGTCTGAATACAGTACCCTCTTCAACGCCATGCCGGTGCGAGCGGCCTTTGTGGAGAAAGGGGGTTATTCTGAAGACTGGAGAGAGATCTCCTCCCGCTACCGCCAGTCAGTCAATTTTAACTGCGAATCCTGCCAGGTCGATCTTGGCGCTCATGCTCGGCTGCTGCATACCCATCATATCAACGGCAACAAGCGAGACAACAGGGAAGATAACCTTAAAGCCCTGTGCATCGACTGCCATCAAAAACAGCCCATGCATGGCTATATGCGGGTAAAACCCGAAGATAAGCGGCTGCTCAATCAACTACGAAAACAGCAGGGGCTACTGAATACCAATAGTTGGGCACAGACAAGAAGCATGGCCGACAAGTCGCTGGATGGCCTGCTGCGTTATTATGAGAAAAAAGGCATAACCCTGCCCAAGGTGAGCCATGAGCTGTTGACTGCGGACAAGACCGTAGTCGCCAGGTTGGAATTGGCCTGGCCTGACATAGAAAAAGGCATCGCCATTGCACCGCAGGATCGGGAAGAAGCTCAAAAACTCGGATGGAAAATGCTGACAATTGGAGAGGCACTAAGAGAAATGACGGTTAAATGAAATTGCAGTTCAATTTTAAGAAAAGCCAAAAATGACAGACGGCAATCTGGAATCAGATAGGCCCGATGAGATCACAGCCTCTTACAGGTAATCGCGGCGGTGCAATACAAGTCGTTACGAAATTCATTTCCGGTATTCCTTTTGCCGTCATGGGCGTCGCTCCGGGTGTCACTATTTTCGATATCCCCATCTTTCATGCCAGCGTGGGTAGATTTGATCATGTTGGCTGACATTGTAGCTAACGACGCCACTGCGCTGATCGAACAGATAGAAATTGAACGCGAAAAGATACTAACTGAGACCTTTGCGAAACCTCAATAGTTGAAAAATCAGTTCTTTATGATCAATGGCTAAAAGCGTCTAGCAAGGCCTTTACAAAAGTCTCAAGGAATAAACCCCATAAAGGCCAGCAACCAGGGCAGGATAACCGCAGTAGAAAACGCTGACAACGCCATTGCAAGCCCCGAAAACGCGCCCATTTCCGAGCTCACCTGAAACGCACGAGCAGTACCGATACCATGTGCGGTTACACCCATCGCAACACCTTTAATACTGTCGTCATCAATACGCAACAACTCAAATAGTTTTGTACCGATCGTAGCACCGATGATGCCTGTCGAAACCACCAGTATGGCGGTAAGTGCGGGCAGACCGCCAATTCTTTCAGAAATACCCATGGCGATCGGCGCTGTCACAGACTTCGGCGCGAATGATAACTGGGTTAACACACTGGCATCCAGTAACCAGGCAATACCAATAGAACTCAGCGCACCGATGACCACACCAGCAAGCAGTGAGATGGTTATCGGCAACCATATTTTTCTCAACTTGGTTATTTGGTGGTACAAGGGTATTGCCAGTGCCACTGTTGCAGGCCCGAGCAGGAAGTGAATAAATTGACCACCCTCAAAATAATCCTTATAAGAGATTCCTGACAGCAACAGCACGGTAATCAATAAAATAACCGCAGTTAACACCGGATTCAGCAATGGATTGAACTTTGCGTAACTATAAAGTCGATACGCAATACCGTAGGCCATCAATGTCACCGTCAAACCTGATAAAGGTGAGGCGGAAAGATAAACCCAAGCCACCGCGATGCTCGACTTATCCATCGCGCTTTGAACTTCTTGAACAAATACGACTGCAGGCTTGCATAATCATTGCAGTCGCCGCCATGGTAATAATCGTGCTCAACACCAATGCAATACTAATGGGTATCCACTCGCTGATGATGCGGTCAAAGTGAACCATAATTCCTACCCCTGCCGGCACAAACAATAATGACAAATGGTTCAGCAATGCCGTGGAAGTCGAACCCATTGAATCGGCCATGCCTTTACGCAACAACAACGTGATAAACAACAGCACCATGCCCAGCACCGGTCCCGGCAGCGGAATTTTCAACAACAACACGCTTACCTCACCCACCAGCTGATAGATCAGTAATACTGTAATACCATTGAGAAAATTCATTCTATATTACCTGCGGGCGAAAGTTGACTGTATTTGGCTGGCATAAAAGATCTGTTTAATGGAGAATTCGCAGCCTATGCCCATCTGCTCGCTGCTTAAATCGATGACTCCATTTTTGACAGTACATATCAGTTGGGCAAAACCATATTTCCAAATATTCTATAACAAAACAGATCCGTTAAGCAGGGCCGCCTGATATACGACAGAAACCCGTCCTGCAACGTAATCACCCCCCCAGCGTTTCCTGCCCATAAAAACGCCGCAACACCCGACTCAGACTCCAGGAATCCTGCACACCCGCCATTTCACGCACTGAGTGCATGGCAAACTGAGGCACCCCAATATCCAGCGTGCGAATCCCTATTTCGGCCGAGGTAATGGGCCCGACGGTGCTGCCACAGGCCATATCCGAACGCACCACAAATACCTGCACCGGCACCTCCTCCCGTGCCGCCAGATCACGAAAGATTGCACTGGTTTCGCTACTGGTGGCATAACGCTGATTGGCATTGACTTTGATTACGGGGCCTGCGTTCAGCAACGGACCATGATTGCCATCATGACGATCGGAGAAATTTGGATGCACACCATGGGCATTGTCAGCGGAAATCAGCATTGACCTTGCCAGCATCCGCTGTCGTGCTTCAGGCTGAGGCAGCAGGCGCTCCAGCACATGCGCCAGCATCGGCCCCTGCGCCCCTACCGCACTCATGCTGCCCACCTCTTCATGATCATTGCACACCAGTAGAGCCCCTTCTCCAGTATCGCCTGCCAGCAACGCATCCAGACCGATAAAGCAGCTAAGCAAATTATCCAGCCGCGCGGACATCACAAACTCCGACGCCAGCCCCAACAGAGAAGGCGCCTGGGTATCGTACAGCGACAGATCAAAATCCAGCACCTGCTCAACCGCATCAACGCCCTGAACCCGTAACTGCTGTTTAAGCAGGGCACGAAAATCCAGCGTCTCTTCCGCCTGCCCCAGCACCACTGGTAAAAAAGTCTGGGCATTAATGGCCCGACCGTTATTCACCTCCCGATCAAGGTGTATGGCCAGACTCGGAATAACCGCCATGGGCCGGTCAAAATCCAGTAGAGCCTGATCAAGAGCGCCATCGGTACGACGAAAATTAATCCGCCCGGCAATAGACAGATCCCGATCAAACCACGGATTCAAAAGCGCCCCGCCATACACTTCCACTCCCAGCTGCAGGAAACCATGGCGGTGCAATTCGGGTGCAGGTTTCACCTTCAGACAGGGCGAGTCTGTATGTGCCCCCACCATGCGCAGGCCGGAATCTTCAAGCCCACGACACCTGGGCATACTCCAGGCAATGATCGAGGAGCCATTGCGGGTAGTGAAATAACGTCCGCCCGGCTCAAGACTCCAGGCATCCCGTTCATGCAAACCGACAAAACCAGCCGATTCAAATCGGCGAACCATCTCCGCCACCGCATGGTACGGTGTTCGCGCGGCGGCCAAAAAACTCATTAACTCCTGATTAAATTGTTGCATGCCTCAAAACTCCGATTACTTAACAGGCTTAACTTCAAACAGCTCAACCTTGAAAATCAAGACCGAGTTCAGCACAATAGATGGACTTGCCATCCATATGCAAGATCAGACGGCAGATACAACATCCATTGAGCCCCTTTGCACATCAACTGAAAACCCTCTATCCAGCTTGGCATAACCCGGAGTATAGGAAAATAAACGTTTTTTCATCAGACTGAAATGTACTGGAAGCCTGATTGGCAGTCAAACTGACAAGCGATCAAAAAATCGCTTAATTTATCATCAATAATGAGGCAGAAAGAGAAAGTACATAAGAAACCATATCTATTTCGGATGCATTCATTTTCAGCTTTATCATTTTCTTACAGCATCTGCGGCGCGCCGTATGTAAACCCGCGACCAAGCCCACAATGAATATAACGGTAGCTAACCGTTTGATGGCGCTCGTCTGGACAGACTTGCGCATATTGCCAGCTTTATTCTATAGTTAATTGATTAAACAACTTGAAATAGCGTACGATTCCCATTCAGCGGTTTGCTCATCATTTGTGCTGGTCCTTCTGCCAGGATTGCTCCATCATTAGTGCCGTGAAAAGGCAAATGTATGACATGAGTCGTTCACAGGGTCACGTATCCCGCTCAATCCAGTCAAGCTGCCGAATCATAAAGGAGGAACAGCCATTAGCACACCGAGTAATTCATTAATGCTTCCGCTTGCCAGACAAATAGGACAGAATCTGATCCGCCGGGGATTTATGCTTACAAGTGCCGAATCCTGCACGGGTGGCCTGTTGGGCGAAGCAGTAACAGCCATATCCGGTAGCTCAGCCTGGTATGAGCGAGGCTTCATTACCTATAGTAATGCTTCTAAATGCGAGATGTTAGGCGTTCGTAGTGCAACTTTAGAGCAATATGGTGCTGTATCCGAGCAAACCGCCCAGGAAATGGCTGCGGGGGCAATTATCAGAAGTCATGCCCAGGTTAGTGTAGCAATTACGGGCATTGCTGGCCCGTCAGGCGGCACCATAATCAAGCCGGTTGGCATGATCTGTTTTGCCTGGGCAGTTAAGGCAGATCTGGCACGTAGTCAAACCCGTCATTTGTCAGGCGATCGTCAGGAAATCAGACAACAATCCGTCATCATCGCATTACAAGGGATATTGGATCTTCTTCATGAGACGCCTGCCGGAATAGCTTGAGATGCTCGCCAAAAACTGATAATGATCGGTAGTACGTTTATTCGTTTCAGTCATAATCCCATCGCTTTAAAAGCGTGAAATTTCGGTAGGGTTATATAATGCTTTTCAAACTCGTTACATTTGATGGCGAAATTGTCCCATTATCCGCCATATCCGATACCAGAATTTCTTAAGCAAACTGACAAGGAGGTGAAGATGTACGACGTTATCATTTTAGGCGCGGGGTCGGCTGGATTAAACGCCGCCAGTATTTTCAGAAAGAAAGATGCTGATTATTTAATTGTGCACCATGGTTTTAAAGGTACGACTTGCGCCAGCCGCGGGTGTATGCCTTCTAAAGCATTCATCCAGGTGGCAAAATCATTTCATGAGCGCCGCAAGTTTAAGGATTTTGGAATTAATGGCGGAGATCAACTTAACGTTAATATTCCACATGCGATGGCACATGTGCGCAGCCTTCGTGATCGCTTTGCAGGCGGAATCATAAATGGCATGGATAAATATAATATTATTTACGGTCAGTCGCGTTTTATTGATCCTGAAACAATCGAGGTAGCAGGCAAACGATATCAAGCCAAAGCGTTTATCATTTGTACTGGCACTTCCCCGCGCATCCCGGCCCTATATAAACCATATGCCGATGATATGCTGACTACTGATAATTTTTTCGACCAAAAAGATTTTCCGGCGCGGATCGCCGTGATCGGTATGGGAGCAATCGGAATCGAGCTTGGTCAGGCATTAGCGCGGCTTGGCGTCAAGGTAACAGGAATCAATCGTAGTAATAAAATTGCAGGATTGAAAGATACTGAAATCTTATCGGTTGCGAAAGACATCTTATCGGAAGATTTAGACTTAATAGTGTGCAAAAATGTTACGAAAGTTGAAAAAACAGGGAATGGGTATACGCTGCACTTGGAAACCCAAAAGATTGAGTGCGACAAAATATTACTGGCCGCTGGGCGCGTGCCCAATCTGGATGGGCTGGGGCTGGAAGATATCGGCGTAAAATTTGCTGATAATGGCTTGCCCGCTATAGATTTGAACACTTTGAAAATCGACCATTTCTCTATTTATCTGTCTGGAGACGTCAATGCTTACCGCCCCCTGTTACATGAGGCCAGTGACGAATCCGAAATCGTGGCTTCACAGCTTTTAGAACTTAAAAATCCTAAGCGTCGTGTGCCACTGCAAATCACTTTTACCGATCCCGTCATCGCCCAGATAGGACAGCAACCAGATGACATCGAAGAAGAGATTGTAACCGGCTCCGTCTCCTATGATAACCAAGGGCGTGCACGCATCATGGGCGAAAATCGCGGCATGCTTAAAGTCTATGCGTCAAAAAAAAATCAGGTTATTTTAGGGGCTTGCATGATAGCGCCCGGCGGAGAACACTTATCGCATCTTTTAGCACTGGCCGTGCAACAAAAACTTACGGTAGCACAATTGCTGGAATTTCCTTTTTATCACCCTGTACTGGAAGAAGGTTTGAGGACGGCTCTTCAACATATTAGCGATCCATGCCGAGATTGTCTGACAGACCGGTTATGCTGATCGTATGAGTGCTCAGATTTTTTCTTTGCCATTACAAAAATATCGATAACATTAAAAAACAAACAGAAAAATAAGAATAATTCACCTGATGCCAGCGGTATCGCCACAAGATACGCCAGAAATACCGCTGCATTCCTCGCCGCTGTGCAATCTAGAGATTTCGGAGAAAGAACCTTACCACTTTCTTGCGCGCCTCATACGCCTGATCAACATCCGGTATGATATTTACCGACGGAACTATACCGGTCACAAAGATACTGCCCTCGTCTGCGAAAGGATCCAGTACCGTAATCGGAATCTGCAGTCTATCCCAGGCATGAAAAGCACCCTCGTAGGCCACGACCTCGACCACATCCTGGTCGTTTGGATCTATCAGGTCATCAATTAGAGATCGGCAATGCTCAGCTCCATTGTCGTAGTCATCCTCAGTTCCAATCTGGATCAGTACCGGCGCACCGGTCAGGTCCAGCCACTGGGTGCCTCTCTCATCCGATGGATTGAGTGGGGGGATGGTCGGGTTGTTGTAGCCATAGCAAAGCGGGTAGTGCGCAACGTGCGCGGCAAATCTCAGATCACCACCAAACTGACTGGCATATAGCTCTTCAGCGGATGCCATGGTCACCACACCACCCCAGGAAAAACCCAGGATACCAACGCGGGCAGGGTCAATGTCGCCCTGCGTGGAAAGGAATGTCAGGGCAGCGAACGCATCTGGATAGGTAAAAATCGGAAGCTGTGGGCGATCCTGCCCGCCCTCTAGGCCACGCGCCTCCCACATATCAATCTCCAGCGTCGCAATGCCCTGAGCATTCAGTTCCCTGGCATAGAAATCACCGCGCGCGTCAATTCCCGAGGAACCATGCAAAATAAGCACTGCCGGCATTTTCTTTTGCGACTTCTTCAATTCTGCGCAATTTGACTTGCCACTTCCATCCGACGGTAGTTTCAGTTTGCCTTTAATCGTCAGTGCTCCCGGTGGGCTTTGCTCCAGGTCCAGGGACTGGAATTCAATAAAGGTGATATCAGGGAGGTGCCTGTCGTTACATTCTTTGTTGCTTTTGGCCTGCAAAACCGGAGATACAAACCAGAGAAGTGCGCATACAAATACAAATTTTAAAGGCATTTTGGTTATCATGGATTCTCCAATAGGATTTGCCTTGCAATGAAAAATTTGACTGCCGCTATTTTCTCTCACGGTTCCTGACTATTGCAAGGTTTTTTTACAAGCACCTTTCAACCTGCCCTATGAGGCTGGTCGTCTTAGTTGTTAGCTGCCAGGAAGCTAAATTGATGGTAACCAGGATTGCCCTGCATCACGACTGTATATTCATTGCTTACTATACTGATGAGCCAATGATGGCATCTGGTTGAACGCGCTTTCCTCCATCTCAGGAGATGACACGGCATCGTCACAAGACACACCAAAAATACCGCTTCATTCTCCGCCGCTGTGCAAATCAGGCGTACCCCCCCTCTGGGAAAATATCTCATGGCTATGATGTCTGACTTAAATTAGGTATTTTACTTATATTATCTTTTTTTCTGAAAGCTTATTATTACCTTATCCAAGAGATATAAATAGCTACTGGGGGTATGACATGAAGAAGACAATTAATATATTTATATTTATCATATTAGCATGCTGCATTCAAAACGCAGTTTGGTCAAGTGAATATGTCCTGCAGCGAACCACTCTTATATTCCCCCTTGGACAATCCCTCGATACTTTGAGAGGAGATGTCGACATAACGGGCACTATGACAATTAATGATAGCAATGTAGTGCAATCAATAATAGTTTGCTCCGTTGACACCCCACCAACATGTCAATCAGTAGAAATAAAAGGCGACATTATATCAACAGGTGTAAATGATAGTTCAGTCATATTGAGGTTTGTGGACGGAAGGGTTATTGAACACTTTCTTTTATCACTTGATCCAATTATCACTTTAATAAGTGACAACAGTTTTGTGAAAGCGGAGCAATGGGTGCCTAGTCAGTCTCTATCAGATTCAGGCAGACAGCAGATTCCGAAAATGCACGTGAACCCGACGCCAGCTGAATTTACTGGAAACGAGAAGTTTGCCTCTCCAATTATTAATATGCTCTTTTCATTAGGATTGATTCCATTTTCTGAATGAAGTAAATAAAATTATATAAAAGATACCTATCTGTTTTTATCAAATAGCGCGTAAAACTTCGTCCTTCAGGGCGGAGATATAAGCGCATA
>CBDUPR010000053.1:0-18359 GCA_965369175.1 uncultured Nitrosomonas sp. | reverse complement strand
AGGAACCAGTAGACAGTAGCAATACAAACCTACTCTTAACGGCTTAATAAGTCGCCAGGAATCCCCTTCGTTTAGGAAGGGGAGGATGTCAAGCTCTTATACGGAAAAGTATAGGCATACCCAATAAAATCATATCTGTTCTTATTTATTACTTGTTACTGCTTCATGCATTACCTGCCTGGCATTCTTATCTGATTCCTGTTTACCAGAAGCAGTCGAAGCCTTATTACAATAAAATAGCAAACCACCCGTTAGTACAGCGCCACCAAAAATATTACCCAGCGTTACCGGAATCTGATTCCAAAATAGCCATTGCTCGACAGTAATATCTGCGCCTAGAATCATAGCGGTCGGAATAATAAACATATTGACAATTGAGTGTTCGAAAGCTAAAGCAAAAAATGTTGAGACTGGCAACCATATTGCGGCTATTTTACCTGTTGCAGACGAAGAAACCATTCCCAGAACAGTACCCATTGCAACCATCCAGTTACATAAAATGCCTTTAACAAAGGCAGTCACCCAACCGTTAGCACCAGCATGCTCATAGACTAATGTTTTTGATTCGGCCACAGCAATAATTTTGGCACCCAGTGAGCCGGAACCTTCGAGAAATGCCTCAGTTAATGAAATCGCAATCAAGAAGCCAACAAATACACATCCGAGAAAATTACCAAAATATACCCAACCCCAATTACGAAGCATCTGCTTATACGTTACCTTCCCACTCATAATTCCAACGGGTAATACCGCAAAATTACCCGTAGCCAGTTCCATTCCAAGTAATATAATCATGGCAAAACCAACAGGAAAGACAGCTCCTGAAATAAGCGCAACAGCTCCTCCTGAAAAGCCATCGGATGCTTTAAAAGCCAGAGCAGTTGCATATGCTAACAACGCGCCCGACATGAATCCCTTCAGTAACATGCTACGTATATCCAGACCGGCTTTCTTTTTACTTGCAGCCTCAATCTCCTCCATGAGCTTTAATGGCGGGTTATAGTCCATACTAAATTATTTCTCCTAAAATAAGTGAGTTATCTCGCGACTAAACACACTTGATGGTGATGTTTTAATCGTTTTGGTTTATTGATTCGGGTTTTCTGGGTAAGGTCTCGAGCCATTATCAATAAATAAACTGCCCAGCCACCCAATAAATAAGAATCCAGCCAGTAAAACCATCAGCCAGCCCGCGTTTTCCTGATCATTAACTAAATAGCTGTTACATACACGAACAGGAGCAACAATGTATAGCCATCCTAAAACGGCCAGCATACTGAAAAAATTGGTTAATACAAATCCACGACCAATTAGTGAAAGATGTTTCCATGCCAAAACTAATGGAACGCCAACCAACATGGGAAAACTAATAAATTTTGCTAATTCCGCTAATGACTCTGTTAGTGCCGCATCCAATGCGCGTGGTAACATCCAGTAACTTGACACGAACAGTGCCACTACGACACATGGAATAGCACCACCTATACGCACAAGAAAACGATCTCTTATGTATTCTGGCAACAGCCCGCACGCCACCCCCCCCATTAACGCAAGCAAGGGAATCTGCAGCAACATATGAGCTGTCATTGTCGACTCTAACCAGTCTCGCGCAACAGGTGTTGCAAGAATGATATACGACACTCCAAGTACAAGACCTGATCCCAGGCGAGAACGAAAGAAGAAGGCATATTTCATAGCTGCTCCTCAATTTCTTTTACGAACAAAGCCGCTTCGGTAATATCATAAATTAGCTTTAATCTTCCATCACGACCAACGAGATGGAGCGCAGCATTGTGCTCATATCCACCTATTCCATCTGGAATGACTATAATACCAAAGGCGTCCAGCAATGATGCTAATTCTGTCGCATTTTTTACTCGCGCAAACCGCCAGTTTTTACCATCGGCACCATAGTCGTTACTGTATTGCTTCAGGTTCGCCGGATTATCGCGTTCAGGATCAAAACTAATGCTAACCAGAGAAAAATCACGACCTAGCGCATCGGGTGAAATACTATCGTGTATTTGTTTAGAAATCGCACTCATGCTGCGACATAAACCTGCGCAAGTGGTATAAATAAAATCAACCGCTAACAGTCGTCCGTGGTATTCCTGCAAGGTAAATGTATGCCCATCCTGATCTTCAAGGATAACAGCCGGTAATGGACGAGGCGAGCTTAAAACTTCTAACCGTCTTGCTGTTTCAGCCGTAAATGCCCTAAAACCATCGGTGCCCCACCAGAAAACACCTAAGCCTAGAAAAGTGACAAGTGTTGTTATGATAACACTGCGCTTATCTAGGCTCATGTGTATACCTCTATACTCTTGTTACGATTAATAACCGTGCTATTAATCTATTATGCTTCATTACTTGCTTGAGAGGCCCTTTGGTACTCCCGAGTAGCCGACCCCAAACGTGTCAGGAAGCGGAAAATAAATACCAAAACAGCAAATATCAGTAATGCAGCAAAAACTGAAGCGATACTGCTAATTGGTACCCAATCTGGCAGATGCTCAGCATAGCGACGTGGAACGCTTACCTTCCCAGAATAAAGGAATGCGAAAACAAAACCCATTGTTCCCACGACATAAGCCCAGAACGATATGCGATCGATAAAGCTGTCTTTTGCATTCTGGCTAGGCTTGCCAATGTAATACATAAATCCAAATACCATCGCAACCATACCCAGTACTAAATAAGTATGAAAATGACCTGGTACCCATAAGGTATTATGCATCACGTAATTAACGGTAATCGTACCATCTATAAATGCCGGCATAGCACCTGCTGCCCATCCAAATAATGATACAAACAGCAATTTGCTAGCCATATCCCATTGAATTCCTGAACGGTATATGATCATCAATGCACCATAACCGGTTACGATCAGAATTGGGAAAGTATTAAGGTAACCAATGATATGACCGACTATCAAGAACCAGGTTGGATAAGCAAAATCCATTAATAAGTGATGTGGAAAAATAAACATCACCATAAATGTGGAAGCAGTCCATGAAGCCAGAAATACTTTATTCGATTTCCATGGACGTTGTGTATAGCGAGGTAATATTTCATAGACTGCGATTACGGCCATATAAATGACGGCATTAATAAACACATGTCCGAAGAAATAAATCAGCCCCTTTGCCAACAACGGATCGATAGTAAAACTAGGCACATACAAATTCACCAACATCATGATCAGTATACTAGCGCCGGCAACCAAACCAACCAAATTCACAATCGTCACCATCGTGCTCGCGACTACTGCAGGAGGAGGTGCATTTCCATCATCTTTGCCAAATAATTGAGGCCATCCCAGTCCACGTCCCAAACTGCCATAACGTGCAATAACTGCACGTGCAATATCAAGATGTAGCAGTACAAAACCAACACCAATCACTAACAATCCGCCCATAAACAAGGCAGCTGCTTCCTGACTCCACATACCCATAGATTGTGATGGTAGCGGATAAAGGAAAGTCCATGCGCCATGGAAGTCTCCATACAATACGCTAGCGAGGATCATCACAACGCCGATCAGAAAGATTACAAGATTGGCAACAAAAATACCGTGCGAAAGATCAACATATTCACGGAGAAAATGCCACATAATCGCTGCACCGGCTATAGCAACAATTCCCACCATGCCAGCGCCATGTAATGTCATTATTTTATAAAACCAGGGGGGGCCCATGGATATAATTTCTGACTGTTCCAATCGCATTAATAAACCAAACACCATCATTAGCAACAGTACGATCGCTGCTGTAACTAGATAAGCCAATACGCTAACTTTTGCCCCTTTATCGGGAGTAGCAGTATAAGTGTAATCTGCCATATTATTATTCCTCGTTGATGTTGATGACTTTGATCTCGCTCATCATACTGTGGTGCGCAACACCACAATATTCCATGCACAATATTCTGTAGGTGCCTGCTTTATCAAAAGTATGCCGAATCTTATTCGTGTATTCCGGCATCGCTTGAGTCTGAGCAACCAATTTCATATTGGTATCATAAATACCAAAACCATGATTCACATCCGCACTCGTGACATTAATTTCCACAGGCGTTCCGGTCGTGACTTCATTATTACTCATCTGCCAATACCATGAATGTCCTGTCACATCAATTACCTGTGGTTCTGCCGAGCTATCTTGCTTGCTATGGCCAGGTGAATAAGGTAGATCGAACAGGGTATATATCATTACAGGAAAAAACACCAACACCAGAACCCAGAATAACTTGGTCCGAGTGCTATAGGCACTTTTCACTAGTGGCTGATATTCCTTAATACGCTTACCAGAATTAATTGCAACAAAAACAAAACCAAATGCTATGATCGTCATCAATACAAGCGAGACTTGCCAAGCAGTTTCTTGCATCATACCCTCCTTCTTTCTGTTTTTTTATTTTCTATACACGCCATTTCACAATATCAAACAATATGTGATCTGGCAGCAACTGCGGATTGATTTTTATAAGAGAATCGCACCGGTAAATATGGCCAGACAAATCTAGAACACTATATTCCACTGTTCATATCTGTCCTTGGTTATAGCAATCTGCGATCCAGGCAAATAACACATAGAGACTTCCATAGACATAGAAATTATTACGTTACTACTCATCATTACGTTACACCTCTACTGTGATTATTAATTTTATCGATTCACGGTACAAACCATAACATCAAAAAATCACGTATTTATCCTGACTGGCCAGTGTGCAGAATAAATCATATGCCAGAGTCTTATTTTGCATAAAAAAAACAATCATACTTCGATTGGCGAAAATTTCTTTTTTGATCGGATTTTTTGCTTATTCATAACCTATATTTTTTAATTATAGATATCTGATACACCTCATCAAATCCGGGTGAAATTCTAGCATGCTAAAATTGCTCCTACAAGCGAAAATCAATGATTTTTATAGGAATATTCCCCTGTTTATAAAGTGGGAATCTATTTTTTTGATCCTAAATATCCCCTAATCGAAGCAAGGGAATTTAACCTTTTTAACCTCAATGGATTCTCTTCTTTCTCATTTTCAATTGAACCTATCAATCCTATAAGAAGAAAACTCCAATTCAATAGCGCCCGCCCCGAACACACCCCCAATACAAACAGCATTTACGTCACCTCCAAGGGCTAATCCATACGGCAAATCAAGCCCCTCTCCTAACCTTCCCGGCTTGAAGGTCGATACTTTCTGGAAACTTTGATAAATATGAAAGCCCACCTGTTAATTTTCTTTATCGTTTGCAATCTATTAAAACAATACTGAATGCTATAATAGTGTTGGTTTAATATCTATCATCTCAATGCCAATACCTCATCTCTCCACCGCATTACGCGGCCCAATTCTTGACTTGGAAAACCGTATTCTCAAGGCCACGCCAACTATTGAACACTGGCTACGAGGAAAATGGCGAGATCATAATGTGCCTTTTTACTGCTCGGTAGACCTGCGTAACAGCGGTTTCAAGCTGGCCCCTGTTGATACCAATTTATTTCCTGGCGGCTTTAATAACCTTAATCCGGAATTTACACCACTTTGCGTACAGGCAATGATGACCGCCGTAGAAAAAATCTGCCCGGATGTTCATAGTGTATTGCTCATTCCTGAAAATCACACACGTAACTTTTTTTATTTACAAAATATAGCTTCGTTGCAAAATATTATGCAACATGCCGGCATGCATGTCCGCATTGGCACACTGTTACCTCATATCACTACGGCTACCAGGATCGACCTTCCTGACGGTAATACATTGACCTTAGAACCCATTATTCGTAAGAATAATCGATTAGGTGTGGATAATTTTGATCCCTGTGCCATATTACTTAATAATGATCTCTCAACAGGTATTCCTTCAATTTTACAAAATCTGGATCAGGTTGTTATTCCGCCAACTCATGCGGGTTGGGCAACGCGGCGCAAATCAAAACATTTCCTGGCTTATGATAACGTTGCCCAGGAATTTGCTAATCTAATTGACATCGATCCCTGGCTCATTAATCCTCTTTTTTCTTCCTGCGGAAAAATTAATTTCCATGAAAAGCAAGGTGAAGATTGCGTGGCCAGTGCCACCAATGAAATTCTGTCTAACCTTCAGGAGAAATACACGCAATATGGAGTCAAGGAAAAGCCGTTTGTGATTATTAAGGCCGATTCGGGTACCTATGGTATGGGTATCATGACGGTCAAGGATGGCGCTGAGATCTATGCACTCAATCGAAAACAACGCAACAAGATGGCCGTAATAAAAGAAGGTCTACCCGTATCAAATGTACTGGTACAAGAAGGTGTATATACTTTTGAGAGTATCAATCAGGCGGTAGCGGAACCGGTGATATATATGATTGACCACTATGTAGTAGGCGGTTTCTATCGGGTGCACACCGGGCGGGGTGTCGATGAGAATCTTAATGCGCCCGGCATGCATTTTGTACCTTTAGCCTTTGAAACCACTTGCCAATTACCTAATCGTACTGCGCAGCCAGATTGTATTCCCAATCGTTTCTATGCTTATGGTGTGGTCGCTCGACTGGCATTACTGGCAGCAGCATTGGAATTGGAACAAGCTGTTGTCGCTGCTAAAGAAACCATATCAGCGTAATCATTCATGAAACTGGCCTTTATTCTTGATCAGTTAGACTCAATCAAAACCAGCAAAGACACCAGTTTTGCCATGATGCGCGAGGCCGCTATCCATAATCATCAACTTTTTGTCCTGCATCAGAATGATCTTGTCTGGAAGGATGGTTTAGTTGTTGGTTTTGCACGCACCCTGGCACTCACTGGAAAATCGAATCATCATTGGTATCAAACAGGCAAGCCAACAGAAATACCACTACAAGAATTTGATATCATACTGATGCGAAAAGATCCTCCCTTTAATATGGAGTATGTCTATAGTACGTATTTATTGGAATTAGCCGAAAAACAGGGCGCTCATATCATCAACAGCCCAAGCGGAATTCGAGATCACAATGAGAAACTGGCTATTGCAAAATATCCACAATTTATTGCACCAACCCTGGTAACCAGCCAGGAATCTCTGATTCGGGATTTTCTTGATACACATCGCGACATTATATTAAAGCCGCTGGACGGAATGGGCGGTGCCAGTGTTTTTCGCGTCCACAGTGCCGATCATAATATTAATGTCATTCTTGAGACACTCACACACTACGGCACACGCACAATTATGGCACAACGTTATCTTTCTGAAATTTCTCAGGGAGACAAGCGGATCATCCTGATTGCCGGCAAAGCTATACCATACGCACTTGCACGCATTCCAAAGTCAGGCGAGACACGCGGCAATCTTGCAGCAGGTGGCACTGGAATCGCACAGCTCCTAACTCAACGGGATAAAGAAATTGCTGAAACCTTGGGTCCCGCTTTATATGATCAGGGCCTCATGTTAGTAGGATTGGATGTCATTGGTGACGCTTTAACTGAAATTAATGTTACCAGTCCGACCGGTATGCAAGAAATCACCAATCAAACCGGTCTCAATGTTGCCGAAATAATGATAAAAGAAATAGAAAAACTAAAGGAATAGCGAAGCCAGCATGATTACGTCACGACGGCATGTCTATTTCATATTATGAATAGCCGCCGGAAATCTTATAATGCCTTTCAAGATCAAGCAGGTAAAATAAATATATTGCTATCAAATTACGTAGAAAGACTGCTTTGTATGTGCATTATTTCATCGACCATTGAATGATGATTAAGATAATCAACGGTAATGGGAAACTGGGTTTCATTATGTACTAAACGCAAAGAGGGATAAGAAAACACATTCATACTGCGCGCGTATTTAATTTCACGCTGCAACTCACAATCGATAATTGGATCCGTCAAATCCTTAATAAACTTAGCTGCATCCAATCCAATTTCAATCGCACATTCTTGAAGTACCGATAGTAATGATGGATTTTTAGCGTTTTGATAATAAGCCATTTGGATGGCTTGCAACATCTTGGATTCCAATGCCATGTCTTGTTTCCTGGCAGCTAAAACAGCTCTGCAGGCGGGATAGGTCGAGCGAAATGGCGTATTCAATCGCCAAAAATCATGATTAAATTCGACATCAGGGATACTCTCCTCTATGCGGCGCCAAACTTGCTGAATCGTATTTCGCATATCGACAGGCATTGGTTCTTTTGTATCAGGCGCCAGTCCGCCTAACAGACCAATAACCCGAATATCTGCTGGTAAATCTTTCCGCAATGCAGCCCAACTGGTATTAAAAGCATAGCACCAGCTGCACATGGGATCATAAATATAAAATAAGCACGTATCTGACATTATGAAATGGAATTAAATGGGATTGATTCTTTTTCCAATTTTTCTAACGGCCACTCTCCGGAAAGAACAACGGCCAGGAATCTTCAGAGCCGGCTAGCAAACTTAGGTTGTCAGGAGACGGTCTTGTACACCGATCCGCATCAATTTTATTTGCAACAATAAACGTAGCGGGCGAAAAATAGGCTTTGACTTCGCAATGAAGCGAGCCTTCTGACTCATGCCGGATGAATACAGCCATGTCCTTAGGGCAGCCAGCCTTTTTATATTCGGATAAAAATACTGTCTTAATACGATCCAACGGCTCCCAAGCCACTATGCCATCACCGAGGCTTTTTGAAAACCAATGATTCATCGTCTATCAATCACCGACATCACAAGGATCAGTTAGCGCAGATTGCAGATGCTTATTAAGGACCCAGGTCAGAAGATAATCCATCAATAGCACTCCCCTGCCAATAGATGCTGCCGAATATAATGCCATCATACGAATATCGTACTAGACAGGCCCTATCTAGTACGACAATTTCATTCTAATCTCAGCACAATGCCTGCCTAAAGATTGCTATCCTTACCAAACAGTTCAACTTAAACCCATTTGGGTTTTTTCAATTATACGGATACATTATTAGCAATCTCTTTACTATCCGCCGTTTCCGATACACGGCGAATACCAAACGAAACACTGGGCGGAATACCCATTGCCAGATCAATGCTACTGACTCGGTAGTTGGAACCCCGTGATTTTAGAATCGCATTCACTTTTTCCTGTTTGTTTACTGCCTTCATAATTGTATCCGCAATAATTTCATCGCTACTGAATTCAATCGTTTTATCAGCAACCCGATTTGATAGCTCTTTGGCTTTATCTAGAATACCCACATGCTCCTCTTTTAAGATAATAAATTCAACAAAGTCAAACCGATTTCGATTCAAACAGACTTGATCAACTATCGTTCATACGCCAGTACGGGGGCTAACCAGCTTTCCGTTTCTTCCAGCTCCCAGCCTTTACGTTGAGCATAATCTTCTACCTGGTCTTTACCAATTTTACCAACCGCAAAGAAAGTAGAATCCGGATGAGAAAAATAAAAACCGGATACCGCTGCTGTCGGCACCATCGCAAAGGATTCAGTCACGATAATGCCTGAATTTTCTTGTGCATTCAGCAACTGAAACAAAGGCCCTTTCTCAGTATGATCTGGACAAGCGGGATAACCTGGCGCGGGACGAATACCGACGTATTCTTCGGCAATCAATTGCTCATTACTCAAACCTTCATCCCTCGCATAGCCCCAGAATTCACGCCGTACACGGGCATGCATATGCTCTGCAAACGCCTCTGCCAAACGATCTGCTAACGCCTTCAGAATGATCGCACTATAATCATCATGCGCGGCTTCAAATGACTTTATGCGCTCTTCAATGCCAAATCCGGCACCTACTGCAAACAAGCCTATCGTATCTTTTACACCGGTTTCCTTGGGCGCAATAAAATCTGACAGACAACGATTAGGACGTCCAGATGGCTTAACCGTCTGCTGACGTAAACAATGATAAGTCATGGCAATTTTGCTGCGTGACTGATCCGTGTAAATTTCGATATCATCACCCACCGAGTTAGCTGGAAATAAGCCAATAACTGCATTGGCAGATAACCATTTCTGCTCAACAATTTTCTTCAGCATGGTCTGTGCATCACGGAATAAATTGCTGGCTGTTTCCCCTACCACCTCATCTGTCAAAATAGCCGGATAACGCCCAGCTAATTCCCATGCCTGGAAAAATGGGGTCCAATCTATATACGGTACAATCTTCTCCAGCGGATAATTATTCAGAGTCCGGACACCTATCAAGTCGGGTTCAAACGCTACGTATTGATCCCAATCAATTTTATGTGCATTAGCGCGGGCCTCCGCAAGAGTCAATAATTTCGCAGGTCCTTTCTTATTTTTGTGCTGCGTACGAACCTTTTCATATTCAGCCCTGATTCCTTTGATGTATCCTTCCTGCAAATCTTCTGACATCAAATTGCTACAGACACCAACGGCACGACTCGCATCTGGCACCCATACAGTTACGCCATCATAATGAGGAGCCACTTTCACCGCAGTGTGGACACGTGACGTTGTTGCTCCTCCGATCAACAGCGGCATAGTAAATCCTTCACGCTGCATTTCTTTTGCCACGTGCGCCATTTCTTCTAAGGAAGGTGTAATGAGCCCAGACAAACCAATCATGTCGACCTTTTCTTTTCGAGCAGTTTCCAGAATTTTTGCACTGGGAACCATGACGCCCATATTGACGACCTCATAGTTATTACACTGAAGCACCACCGCGACAATATTCTTCCCAATATCGTGTACATCGCCCTTAACCGTAGCAACAACAATCTTACCCTTTGGTTTGTTATCACCACTGATCTTCTTTTCTGCTTCAATAAACGGCAGCAGATGCGCGACGGCCTGCTTCATTACCCGAGCTGATTTGACGACTTGTGGCAGAAACATCTTACCCGCACCAAACAAGTCTCCGACCACGTTCATCCCATCCATGAGTGGCCCTTCAATTACCTGGATAGCGCGCCCTTTTCGCTTCTCAACTTCCAGCCGCGCCTCTTCAGTATCCTCAACTATATAAGTAGAAATACCTTTTACTAATGCGTGCGTTATACGTTCCTGGAGTGGCTCATCACGCCAGGCCAAATCCTCAACCTGTTCTTTTTTCTTGCCTTTGAAGTTTTCAGCAAAATCAACAAGCCTTTCGGTTGCGTCAGCATGGCGATTAAGAATGACATCCTCAACCTTTTCCAGCACCTCTGCAGGAATATCTGAATACACGCCCAGTTGCCCTGCATTGACAATACCCATGGTCATGCCAGCCTTGATGGCATGATACAAAAAGGCAGTATGAATCGCCTCCCGAATCGGATCATTCCCACGAAACGAAAAAGAAACATTGGATACGCCACCACTTACCTTCGCATAAGGCAGGCTCTGTTTGATAATACGCGTTGCTTCAATAAAATTGACACCGTAATTATTGTGCTCTTCAATTCCGGTTGCAATGGCAAAAATATTCGGATCAAAAATAATATCCTCGGGTGGGAAACCAACCTGATCAACCAGAATATGATAGCTCCGTTTACAGATTTCCACCTTCCGCTCTATCGTGTCAGCCTGGCCGTCTTCATCAAATGCCATGACAACAACTGCAGCACCATAACGACGAGCCAGTTTGGCATGCTTAATAAATTCCGCCTCACCTTCTTTCATACTGATGGAATTAATAATCGCCTTACCTTGCACACATTTCAATCCCGCCTCAATCACAGTCCATTTACTTGAATCAAGCATAATTGGAACACGACTAATATCTGGCTCAGATGCAACCAGATTCAGAAATGTAACCATGGCCTTATGCGAATCAAGCATCGCTTCATCCATATTAATGTCAATGATTTGCGCACCATTTTCAACCTGGTTTCGAGCGACGCTTAAGGCTTCCGAATAGTTATTCCCTAAGATCAGACGAGAAAACGCCTTAGAACCAGTCACATTAGTACGCTCCCCCACATTTACAAACAGGGAATCCTCATCCACATTGAAGGGTTCTAAACCAGACAATCGTAATTTTTTCGGGATATCGGGAATCTTGCGGGGCTTAATTTCACGTACAGCATCTGCAATCGCTTTAATGTGCGCGGGTGTAGTTCCGCAACATCCGCCCACGATATTCACGAAACCAGATTCTGCAAATTCTTTAATCAGACCGGCCGTATATTCCGGTGATTCGTCATAGCCGGTTTCTGATAATGGATTTGGCAAGCCCGCATTAGGATGCACGCTGGTATAAACAGCCGCAACATTCGATAGTTCTTCCGTATACGGACGCATTAATTCTGCGCCAAGCGCACAATTGATCCCTACCGATAATGGCCGCGCATGACTGACTGAATTCCAGAATGCTTCCGGTGTTTGTCCGGAAAGGGTGCGGCCGGAAGCATCTGTAATGGTGACCGAAATCATAACCGGCAGGCGAATGTCGTGTACTTCAAAATATTGATCAATTGCAAACAATGCCGCCTTTGCGTTAAGCGTATCAAATATCGTTTCAACCAATAAGATATCTACACCACCATCAACCAGACCACGAATAGATTCAGAATAGTCTACGACCAACTGGTCAAAAGTAATGCCCCGGAAGCCAGGATCATTGACATCCGGCGAAATAGAAGTCGTTTTAGTTGTAGGTCCAATAACGCCGGCAACAAAGCGGGGTTTATCTGGCGTTCTCGTTTCTATTGCCTGGGCGGCTTTTCGTGCAAGCTTTGCACTTTCAGAATTCAATTCGTAAACCAAATCCTGCATATGGTAATCAGCCATCGAAGCCGCATTTGAGTTAAACGTATTCGTCTCAATAATATCCGCACCAGCTTCCAGATATC
Organism: uncultured Nitrosomonas sp.; assembly: GCA_965369175.1. GTDB lineage: Bacteria > Pseudomonadota > Gammaproteobacteria > Burkholderiales > Nitrosomonadaceae > Nitrosomonas. The sequence continues at coordinate 5,587 of CBDUPR010000053.1, read as the reverse complement.
CAGTATGGATTGAGTGAATAATCTCTGGCTGCGTTAGAGTTAATAAATCATTATTACCTCTAAGATCATGAGGAAAATCAGCAAAACGCTGACCGCGATAATCTGCTTCTTCAAGCTTATAACTCTGAATCATCGTACCCATAGCACCATCTAAAATCAGAATACGGCGAGTCAGTAGGTTTTCCAGCAAGTGCGTTCGATCATTTTTGTTCATGGCTGAATACATTCTTATAAAAGAGAAAGCTTTTTATTATACCCCACCGTCAACTACCTGCTTTCCTATACCACAACCAGAGCAGTTTTACCTGGTGATTTATAATAAACTTCTGGTATAGTCAAATGATTACAAAGTAAATGCCTGATTGACAGCTATTCTGGAGCAGGCCTCTCCATCATCCGAAGACGGCATCATCACGCATGTAATTTAACAGGCTGAGCGGAAATCCTCTCCGTTCAAGGGGAAGATGTCAAGGATACAGCAAAGCAAGCTGATACCCCGTTGCATCCAGATCACGACTTTTAAAATACAACCTGATGTCCATTTCCTGATTAGGTTGAATGGATTGAATCGGATCTTTTTTACGACGCAGATAATCCTCCGCAGTAAAAACTCGACTTGCAAGCTGTTTGCCCCGAATATCCGTCAGCGTCAGTTTGAATGCAGGCAGCGCTTGTGGAAATAAGGCATAGTTACGTATAGTCGCATCCAGCGTAACCACTTCTGGCCGCTGAGCTGAGTCTACCCGCAACTCGGATGCCTCAATACTTAATAAAGTCAAATCTTGAGGGAATGGAACAGTACACGAAAATACAGCACAATACTGTTCCAGATACGGTCTTATTCCCGGTGTAATCACAGAAAGCTCGACACGATAAGCATAAACAACAGCCTGGCCTGCTACTAATATCAACAATAAAAATAAACCAGCAATTCCCCATGTACGCTGCTGCCTGCCTGGTGGCGGTGCATCAAAGTAATCGACCTCATCGGAGGTTTCAATTTCTTTTGCATCTGCCTGCGCTTTTTTATCCGGAATCAAGTAGGAAGCCAGCGACAATTCAGCATTATTATTAACACCTGGTATTAGCCTGTTTTCTTCAGGCAGCGATTCCGGCGCATTTACTGATCGTGCTGTCGCGGTCATCTCAGGAAAAGAGGCAATCTCTGACTCGGACACCGTCATCAGTGTCGCAAAACCATTAAAAATTTGATGGCATTGCCCGCAACAAACATCGCCATTATGCATCTGCAGTTGCATAGCACTCACGCGAAAGGCCGTACTGCAATTTGGACAAAGTGTAACCAGCGCCATTATTTTAGCTTAGCCTCCTCATTGAACAACAAGAGGATAGCGAAATCCACTGTGAACCAGTTCGCTCAACTAGCGAATCAATCGATAATCGAGCTGGTCTGCTGAATACCAGGATAAAAAACAGAGAGAAATAACCACAAAAAACAGGCTGTGCCTCGGCGATCGTAACAAACAAAATCAGGAAAAAAAGAAAAACTGATTGGATCATGTGACATAAAGAGATACTACCCAGTAAAAAACCAGAAAGAAAATACTTGGATTTTTTATTCGTATCGTCAATCAATTCCAAATTTGACGAACTCCCAATACTCAAAAAAACAATCAATGCTCTACGTAAAATGACGCTATTTTTTTATTCCTGCCAACAAGACCCATCCCTCTTTTTCATCCGCAATGCTCATCTGAAACCATTGCTGATAAATAAGTTTGACATCTTCTGCTTGCTCCCGGAGCACACCAGACAGCACAATATGGCCACCCTGACGAACAGCACGCATCAATAATGGTGCCAGCAGAATGAGGGGATTCGCTAAGATATTGGCAACCACGATATCTACCGGTATACCGACCCTAGAATCCATCTTAATTTCATCGTGTGCCGGGGCAAATGTAATCCTTGATTGATCACATTGATTCCGTACAGCATTATCACGGCTCGCTTCGATTGCACGGGGATCAATATCAATGCCAACGACATCACTTGCACCCAGCTTTACTGCGGCAATCGCTAATATACCGGAACCACAGCCATAATCCAGGAGCGAGTCACCTTCTCGTAAATGCGCATCCAGCCAGGAAAGACATAAATGCGTCGTAGGATGACTACCTGTACCGAAAGCCAATCCTGGGTCAAGTATCAAATTAATAGCGGCTGGATCGGGTGACTCATGCCAGGTTGGAACAATCCATAATCGAGATGATATTTGAATCGGGCTAAACTGTGACTGAGTCAGGCGTACCCAGTCCTGCTCTTCTACATGACCCAAATGATAGACGGGTTGATCTGGCAACAGAGCGACTTGTGTTACCGCTTGCATAATGGCAGCAACGTCTATGCTTTCATCAAACAAAGCGGTTACCTCTGCATCGCACCAGATTTCTTCTACAGGCTCCCCCGGCTCACCAAATAGCAGCTGCTCCCCCGCAGTACCTGCAGCAGCGTCATGTATATCTACTGATAATGCTCCCAACTCAAGCAGGCCATCACTCAAGGCTTCAGTATGCGCCGCGTCAACCTTGATAGTCAGTGTAATCCAAGCCATACCGAATTAATTATCATCTTAAAAAATAAAAAAACCAGCCGGTCCAGTGAAATACACACATTAGAAATACGCATATAAGACCGGTCATTCTAGCCTGCTCCAACACATGTTTACATCGACTTAACCTGCCTTCGTCTTATTATGCATGGCCAGTTTCTGCTCTAAATAGTGTATCGTGACACCCCCCCCAATAAATGTTGCATCAAACAGGAGATCCAGATGTAGCGGGATATTGGTTTTAATTCCATCAATCACCATTTCAGATAATGCGATCCGCATACGCGCAATCGCCTGCTCACGGGTATCCCCAAAACTAATGATTTTACCAATCATGGAATCATAATAGGGTGGAACCATATAGTTGTGGTAAATATGAGAATCAACCCGCACTCCCGGCCCGCCAGGTGTGTGATATTGTGTAATACGGCCCGCAGATGGCGTGAGTTTATAAGGATCCTCAGCAGTGATGCGACACTCAATCGCATGCCCTTTAAAGACAATATCATCCTGCTGAAATGGCAGTTTAGCGCCCGCAGCCACATTAATTTGCGCTTGTACCAGATCAATACCTGTAATCGCTTCAGTAATGGGATGCTCGACTTGCAGACGGGTATTCATTTCAATGAAATAAAATTCATTGTTTTCAAACAAAAACTCAAACGTGCCCACGCCGCGATAATTGATCCGACGACAAGCTTCCACACAACGCGCACCGATTTCATCACGAAGTGCTGTGGAAATGCCCAGTGCAGGTGCTTCTTCCAAAATCTTCTGATGGCGCCGCTGCATCGAGCAGTCCCGCTCCCCCAAATGAACTCCATTACCGTGTTCATCAATCAGTAACTGGAATTCAATATGCCGAGGGCATTCCAGATATTTTTCCGCGTAAACGACCGGGTTGCCAAAAGCGGCCTGCGCCTCATTACGCGTCATGATGACTGCATTGGAGAGCGCCGCTTCAGTATGCACAACACGCATACCACGTCCACCACCGCCACCCGCTGCCTTTATAATAACGGGATAGCCTATGGCACGAACAATCTTGCGTACTTCCTCGGGCGATTCCGGTAAAGCACCGTCCGAACCGGGCACACATGGCACACCCGCCTGCTTCATTGCCCTTTTTGCACTGACCTTATCACCCATAATACGAATGGTTTCAGGTCGCGGGCCAATAAATACAAAGCCGCTCTTCTCGACCCGTTCTGCAAAATCAGCATTTTCTGAAAGAAAGCCATACCCTGGATGAATGGCTGCGGCATCGGTCACTTCTGCCGCGCTGATAATAGCCGGTATATTCAAGTAACTCAGGCCAGATGGTGCCGGTCCAATGCATACTGATTCATCAGCAAGCTTGACATATTTTGCTTCTGCATCTGCTTCTGAATGTACCGCGACTGTTTTAATACCCATAGTTCGACAAGCCCGCTGGATACGCAAGGCTATCTCGCCACGATTTGCTATAAGAATTTTTTCAAACATATTGTGCCAAGTGATCTCAATTTGAGGAATAAAGAAATCTACCTTGATTCCTGATCTCTATTCAGAAGATTATTCAATTATGAACAATGGCTCACCATACTCAACCGGCTGACCATTCTCTGATAAAATCGCCTTGATAACACCGCTTTTATCAGACTCAATCTCATTCAGTAGCTTCATCGCTTCAATAATGCATAATGTATCGCCCTCTTTCACCGTCTGCCCGACATCTACAAATGCATTAGCACCTGGCGATGACGAACGATAAAATGTACCCACCATGGGCGACTTGATGACATGGCCATCGGGGGCCGCAGCCTTCGCCGGCTCAGCTGTCGGAGCAGCCGCGCCAATCTCAGGCACAGGTGCAGGCGGGCATTGCGGAGCTGCTACCATAGCCGACTGCATGGCTGGCTGCAAAACCGCGTAACTTTGTACAACCGAACCTGATTTACTGATACGGACTTTTTCCTCACCTTCAGTTATTTCCAGTTCAGCAATACCTGATTCTTCAACCAGCTCAATCAATTTCTTAAGCTTGCGTAAATCCATATCAAACCTCCCGAGACGGCGTCTCGTTATCAGGTAAATTCATAATAAAAATAAGAATAATAATCATTAATAAAATAGCATATTATTTATGCCTAATTTATAGCTAATACCCATCACGCTAGACTATAAATACTGCCGTTATGTTGGCCTATTCTGATAATTAATTTTACATAATTACCTGAAAAATACTTGTACGACATTATCAATATTCTACAAATCCAACGTCATACGTACAGGTCAAACATCCAACAAAGAAATATATTTCTACAAGATAAACCTGGAAATAAAATAATTTCTGAATCTTAATCAGTTCGCCAGCTTGTTAACGGGTTTTTACTGCATACATCAACGCCAATTCATAACCCTGGGCGCCTAATCCACTAATAACACCCACTGCCAGATCAGAAAAATAAGACTTTTGACGAAAAGATTCACGAGAAAAAACATTAGAAAGATGCACCTCGATAAACGGCAACCCTACTGCCGCTAAAGCATCCCGCAAAGCAACACTCGTATGCGTATACGCAGCCGGATTAATGATAATAAAATCAGTCCCATCGCTCATAGACTCATGAACACGCTGTATCAACTCAACTTCGGCGTTGCTTTGAAAAACATCTATTTTTACTCCAGCATCTTCAGCTGTTTTGTATAAATTTCTGTTAATATCCTGCAATGTGACATTGCCATAAATATTAGGTTCACGTACACCCAAAAGATTTAAGTTGGGACCATGAATAATCAAGATATTTCTTGCATTTGTATTTTCTAATGTCATCCTAATATTATGGCTTGTTGAAAAGAAAATGTACAGATTTTTAAAGACATTCGCCGAACTTAAGCGAGATTTGTTGGAAAAATAACAATTTTAGGTCGTTATTATTTACTTCGGATAAATAATTTTACCCTCGATCATTGCTCGGATTTTGACATCCTCCCCTTCCTAAACGAAGGGGATTCCTAGCGACTTATTAAGCC
>CBDUPR010000052.1:0-20733 GCA_965369175.1 uncultured Nitrosomonas sp. | reverse complement strand
TTGATGCCACGCTGATTGAGTCAGCGGCACGCCCCAAAAAGGCTATCCTGCTTGAGGTGGATACCGAAGGCAAGGCTGTTCAATTTGAGGATGATGGCAGCCAACCAGGAATCACCTGTATTGAAGAACAAAGCGCGGATCCGGATGTGACCTAGCTAAAAGGGACTGTCTCGTAATAGCATTTCCCAGAATTTCAGCTGTTAATATTAAGTTGTTAATAATCAATAAGTTATGTAGTGAGAAACGGGTAAATTCTACATTACGAGACAGTCCCTAAAAAAGCAAGAAGTCGCAATTTGGCTACCGCAGTTACCTGGTAGTAGACGCGCAAAACGGTTATGTGCGCGGAGTTCACACGGCCCCTGCCAACCAGAGCGAAATGATACATTTCGAAGCAGCTATCGAGGGTCGCACATCGAGTCAAATCGGGTATATGCCGACAAAGGATCAGCCAGCAACGCCAACCGGCAGTTTCTAAGAAAGCACAAAATCAAGAGCGCAATTATGCAGAGGTCTTTGTTATAAATTTATATATCTACCATTTCATTAAAAATGATTCCGAATTTCATTGATATCTATCTAACTGTATTTTCATTAAAAAAATCATCACAAGGCGCTGGCTTTCCAATAAAGTAGCCTTGTGCATAATCAATATCCATTTTCTCGATCAAAGAAAACACCCTCTCATTCTCAACAAACTCAGCTGTAATTTTCTTACCAAACCCCCTCGCGACGCTACACAAGGCATTCACCAGAATCTGATCGTCTTTACTGTCTGTTAAATTCCGAATGAATGATCCATCTATCTTAACCGCATCAATAGGAAGCTCCCTTAAATAATAAAAAGAGGAAAAACCAACGCCAAAATCATCTAATGTAAAACCACACCCCAGTTTCTTGATCTCAACCATGAGCCCGCAAGCACCCGGCAAGTTTTCCAGTGCAGCCGTTTCTGTAATTTCAAACATTAAAGTCCTTGGGTCTACATTATGACAAGCAAGCTCTTGTTTTAGTATGAGTAATAGCTCAGAATCATTAAATGCATGTGCAGATAAGTTAATCGAAAAATTGACATGGCGTCCGCCTTGATTAATTGTAGCCAGTTGTGCAATCGCTTTACGTAATATCATATGATCAATGGCATGAATGAGTCCGGTATGCTCTGCAGCCGGAATAAAACCTGCGGGAGAAAGTATCGTGCCATCTATATCACGCATACGCAATAACACCTCATAATGCACAATGGTTCTACTACGGATATCCATAATAGGTTGCAGATAAAGCAGAAAATTGTCATGCAGATGAGAATATTCAATTCGTTCTTTCCAGTATACCAATGTGTGCATACGTTCAAGACTGCGATCATCACTTGAAAATAAGTAACAACCATTACGACCCGTATCTTTAGCATGATACATGGCGAGATCCGCAGCAGCTAACAAATCATGCACATTGTTTCCATGCTCAGGAAAAAGTGCAATACCAATACTAGCCGATATTTTGTGTGTTCGATTGTTTATGGTTATCCGCACCTCACCGAGATGATCCAGAATTTTTTTTGCAACAACAAGTGCACCTTCTGCATTGATCTCGGGCAATATAATTGCAAATTCATCCCCACCCAAGCGACCGATTATATCGTCAGCACGAATTGTACGAAATAATATACCTGCAACCATTTTGAGTACGGTATCGCCGGTTTGATGCCCACTTGTATCATTTATATATTTAAACCGATCCAAATCAAAAAATAACAGTGCACCAGAATGGCGATATCTATCAGCCCAGCTTAATACCTGCTCTAACTCTTCACTAAATCGTCGTCTATTAAATAAGTTAGTTAATGGATCATGATCCGCCAACCAAGCCAAATGCACCTCTACTCGTTTATATTCGGTTATATCGAGGCCTACCGACAGAACTGATGGACCATCTTCGGAATACCAGGTAAGACGGGAGTGCATCCAAACAATATGACGAGTTGATCCATCCTTGCAATAAGTAATTGCCTCATGTCGGAATTGTTCTTTTTGTCCGCGACGTATTTCTTCAAGACAAACAAATAAATCTCGCAATCCGCCTCTAGGATCTAGAATGCTCAAAAAAGGAGCGCCCTTTAATTCTCCTTCGGTATAATGCGTCAGCATCTCCCCATATGCATTCAGTGAAATTATTTTCCCGCTCAAATTCTGTGTCAGCACAATGACTTGGGCGGAATCAAGTAAATGTGCAATAAAATCCCGTTCTTTACTCAACTCATCTCTTTGCTGGATCAATATCTTGGCTCGCAAAGAAACCTCGTTTTCAAGCCTCTCTAATTGAAGTGATAAAGTCATTGCAGCTTCATAAAGCATATCAATTTCATCTCTGAATCTTTTTTTCAACTCGGAAGAAAAAAGGGTCGAACGAAAACTTTCAAATCTACCGTTCGCCAAAAGAGGTAATGTAAAAGCCACATCCTTTAGGCGAGATAATAATCCTGTAAAAATAACGTACAATAAAACGCCAGAAAATATGAGTCCAAATAAGCCAATTATGGCTATCTGCCATATTAATTCGTGAATATTATTCACCGCAGCAGTCACATCGGTAATAACCACTAAATATCCAGTATCGGTCGCAACAGAACCAGTTAAGGGGAATAACTTGATTTGTTTATATAATTCATTCCATTCAATCTGTATACCATCTCTTAATTTATTAATTTCCGGATATTCCTGCGCGACCTTAGCAAGGACCTCACGATTCTCTTTTCTATTAGTCAGGGCCGTTATACGAACATCCCATTGCGAGATTCGCTTATCATTGTTCTGGTTGGATACATCATTCGGATTTCTTACAAACAGACCAATATCAGCACCCGATACTTTCCTAAATGCCAGGAGAGCATCAGCTAAAGAAATTCCAATCATCACTACCCCGGCCTTATGGCCTTCCACCAATAAAGGGGCAATGGTGTATTGCATACAGCTTTTTCCACAAACCAAGGGATTAATCGGTATCTCCTGATGATTCACACGACCAACCCAATCCAATACTTCATCATTATTATCACCAGCGGATTCAACAACTCCCCAATTCGCTACTAGTTGGTTTGACTGATTATAGAAACGAACAAACTCAACCCCATTATGAAATTGCAACAACGTCCAGTGCCGATCAAATACCTCACCAATTTCTCTTCCATCGCCCTTGAGTAAAACCGCACCCATTCCATCTAAAAACGGAATTATTTCCGCCAACTTATGCAAATCCTGTGAAGTATCTTCAAGCAACCGATCAACCTCTCTTCCGTAACGTTTGTACCCTATATCCCGTTGATTCTCAAAGTCAGCGATTAATCCCCAATAACTCACAATACAAAACAACATCACAATAGCTAATAAGATTAAGCTGCTCAGTAGTGAAATTTTCCACTTTAAGCTAAGAAACACCTTATCCTTAGCATTACCAATAGGATAGGGTTGAGCTATAATCTCTACGGAATTTTGTTTCATCAGAATTTATACTTAAAAACGATAAGAAGCCTGAACAGAGAAAAGATTCCAGTGCTGACGAGTATCTGCAGAGCTGGGATTATCTAAAACGGAAAGCCAGGCTATCCCATTAACGCGATGATATTCAGCGCGCAACATAAATTCAGGGGTGATATTCCAACGCAAACCTACCGTGATATCCTTTGCAAAACGACTATACCTTGGTTGACCAGACCTTGAAGCAAATTCTTTCCCATCCCGATCTTCCCGGTTTGTAAAAAGGAGATCGTAGCGCAAAACACCTTCCCAGTGCGGATTGAAACGATAAGTACCTTGGAAGTAATAGCTCTCTCCAAAAAAATCTGTATTTGGAATGACTCCAAAATTATTATATTTAAAATGTCGAAGCGCATATTCAGAAGTCAAACTCCAATGTTCAGTATTGTATTGTGCAGAAAAGATGAAAGGAGAAAACTGAATTGATCCTGCACTGATTGCATCAAACTTACCAGGATCATAGCCTATATTGACTTGTGCACCACTAACAGAAAAACGCAATCGCCCATCATTACTTTCATACGAGCCACGACCAATATATGATAGCTTCGGTGTCAGGTCACCCGGTCTATCATTACTGAGCAGTGCCAACTCAGTATCTTTATCATCCACTATCGGCCTTATAAATCCGAATTGAAAAAAGAAATTGCCAATACTTGTACTAGAAGTTTCTCCATAAAGTTGTACAGCATCTGAAGAAAGAGCAAGATTACGTGTACGGTCAAAATAAATGGATTGTGGCAATAAAATACTCGGCCGCGTAAAGGCCATGTCACGCGTGTCATTATAAAAGCCCAACGGATTTTTTAATCTGCCAACACGTAAACCAAATTGATTTGCTTCGTGTGAGAATAACCGATAATCAAGAAAGCCATAGTCAAGACGAGGGATTCCGGAATTGCCTTTACCTGCACGGCGAGAAAGCGCTTGTGCTGAAATTTGTAATCGGGGTAAAATCCGTAACGAAGCATTCAATCCAATTTCTGTAAAACCAAAACTACCTTTCTTATCACTATCGCCAAAAACATCGTTACCTGATGTTTTTATGTATGCCTGGCTCGCAAATCCATGAACCTGTAGATCGCCTTGGCGTTCTGCTTCACGCAGCCATTCTATCTTTGAGTTGACAAAACCAGTATCCTTGAGAGATTTATTGAGATCTTGAGCCTGAACGGGAAGACTCCCCAAGATAAATATAGTAATAACCGGGCTAATTATTCGTTTATAACCACCAAGCATGCTATTACTGAAGCTGGAGTACATCGACTCTATCATTATTAATATCTGCTTTCCATAGATAACCAATTGCGCCAGGTGTGTTAGCAACTTTTGCAAGCATTTCTTCACTTGAATTTACTTTGATTGGAGCCTGGCCGGTACCTGAAAACACCAATCTATCCCAAGCCAGACGAAGCTGATAAGAAAATATATTCAACTTTTCTTTACAAAATTTCTGATGCAAAGGAGCATCATCGGACATCACAAAAACCCTGATCATTGCTCCATTTGACCAAGTGTGCAGTCGCATACCAAAAATAGCACGCAAGGATTTTATAGACAGATTCTTATCGCTAACATTTGGATGGATGATCACTTCATATTGCCCATCTGCCCAAACGTTGCACGCAGCGCTTTGTATATAGAAAAAAATAAATATCTGCACAATGCATCGGCAAAACACACTCGTCATCGTCCCGCCATAATTTTTTCTACCTCTTTCACACACGTTAATTTAAATAAGCAGAAGTTTATACACAAGAATAAATCCATATTAAACAATATACTACCTATATCTATTTGAAATTCTTACTAAGAGATAAGAAATTTAATTATGAAAAACAGGAGGTTCTTATAAAAACGAAAGAATCTCATATGACACATCCACACCGCAGGCATGATATATCAGGCGAAGTATGGGCGCTACTTGAGACTCATTTACCTGGCCGCCAAGGTATTTGGAGAGTAATAGATAGATAACGTAGTCATGAGATACTTGCCCAGAGAGAGATATTTGATTTGCACAGCAGCGAGGAATGAAGCAGGAGATCAAAAACTGACAGTCGTTGATTATCCATACATCAAATTTTAGGACTACTTTTTTGTTCTCTTCCCCACTGAACAAAATACAAATATTCGGGGAAATTATGTCCTTAAGCCACCCTAAACTGTATCAGTAATACGCCCAAATAGCTTAATTCAATAAAACTATAACCTCCTTAAAGTGCTATTCTTTCACATCATTCATGGGCAGAGGGCAAATTCTACCGTAATCAGTAACCAGCTCCCAAATCTCACGATGATTTTCGTACATTCTATCCAACACATCTACCAGTTTAATATAGTAGGGTCGACGTATGCCGTGATAATCAATAAACGGCCCAATAGGATAAAGATTCGAGCCATAACAGCTCAGTAATCGATTCAACGCTGGATCCATTACAGACAGCCAGTGACTGATATTGTGCTTAGCGCACATACGCACAATACCCACAATTAATGCCACACAAATACTGGGAAAGCGCCGGCGATTCGTTATGCATTTCCTCCTTAGCTCAGTATTAACATCAGCATATCGAGCCCTTCGTTTGGAGAATTGGCCAATAATGGTAAAGCGGGAAATTTCTGCGACATGCTGGCGCGGCAAATGATTGATATCAACGATATCAGAATCTATCTGAGCATGTAGCTCAATTGGAAATGGTTTACCCGGATCTAAAGGATCCTGAAGAATCAAACGAACCGTGCCAATAAAGGAATTTGACGAACGATGTCGCAGTAGAATATGGGATGAATGACGGTCATATTCATCTTTCTCTAGCCCATTTAGATAGCGTGATGCATCAAATCCAGGCAGACGTTTTTCTATACACAGCACTTGATAACGTAAGCGATAGACCTCTCTCAATAATTCTTCCGAGTCAGCCATAACCAGTTCGAAGAATTCATTGAAAGCGGTATATATATCGTTCATTATAAACTGCCTGTATCATTTTCATCACATCAATCAGCCAAACTTAAAAGAAATTCGAAAATCTTATATCCTAACAGACAGGGGTACCATATCAACAATATACAAGCTTGCTCATTTTATGTTTGGTTAATGTGTTATCCAGCGTATTAGGCATCATATTCAGTTATTCGTCATCTGGATTCAGCATAACCTCCCTGCACTCTAAATATAGCATAACTAAACAGAACAGTATTTCCTGCGCATTTAACGTTGCTTATGCCAATGTTCTAACATCATTAACACCCAAACCATGGTGCCATGATAGCTGGCATGCTCATTTAAATGCTGATTTAATAGCTTATCGATAAAGTCCGGACTGATTATGTTGCGTAATTTCAAATCAATCAAGCTGTCCGCAGCCAAATCCTGTAAAGGCTTATGATTCTGAAGCCAGACCCCAAAAGGTAAGCCAAAACCATGTTTCTGCTTAGCAAGAATCTCATCCGGCAAAAATCCGCGCAATGCTTCTTTAAAGAAATAGCGCAGCCTTGTTCCTTTTAACTTAAGCCGTGGCTCTAGCCGTACAGAAAAATCTATCATTTCATTACTGATCAATGGGAAAGCCACTTCCATCTGCGCTAATTCACAGGCTTTAATTACTTTGGGTAGGTCATTGTCTGTTAATGTGAATTTCCAGTCAAAAGCTAACATCCGATTGATCAAACTGTTTGCGTCGACTTGGCGATAAGTATCATTTATCAGGATACCTGGCTGCTCCGAATTAATGCTTGCAGAAAATTCCGGTGTAAAAACTTTCCTATAGCCATAACGACCAAGTAAATTATATGTTTCCATACGCGCGGGCATTGGCAATCGCGCCTGCTCTATATAACTGCGTATCTTACGTATGGGTAATGGGTTAATACCACCCGCCATTTCCAGGAATAGCGGCTCAATCATTTTTTCACGTAACACCGGAGGAAGGTATTCATACAAAGAGAATAAATATTGTTTCGCGTAACGCACATTACCCCCAAACAATTCATCTCCACCATCACCACCTAATATTTTATCTAACCCATCCGCTTTAGCCATGCGTGCGCAATAGAAGGCAGGTATAGCTGAAGCATTGCCAAAGGGTTGGTCAAAAATAGCTGCAATATCAGGAATAGCGGCTACCACATCATCTGGTGTCACATAATATTCATGATGTTGAGTGGCAAAGTGCCGGGCTGCAATACGGGCATATTCCATTTCATCATAGCCACGCGCTTCAAAACCAATTGAATAGGTTCGAGCTGGTTGATTAGTTATTTCTCCTAACACACCTGCGATAGTGGAACTGTCAGTCCCGCCGCTAAGATATGCACCCACCGATTGATTACCTGCAGCCTCACGTATACTTGAACGTAATAAATCGTGAAAATTCTGTTTTAGTTCAGCAAATGAACCGCTTTCTATTTCACTGAAATTTGCCTTCCAATATTGCCCGATTTTGGTTGTTCCCTTCTGAAAAACCAGATATTCGCCAGATAGAAGGCGCTGCTGATCTTTATATATCGTGCCTGGACCTGGCACCATATGAAAATAAACATAATTAAAGAAGCTCTGTGGATCAATCTCCGGTTGTATCAATGGGTGCTGAATAATCGAATCCGCCGATGAAGAAAAGACCAGTCCTTCTTTCGAAACTTGATAAACAAGTGATCGTGTTCCCATACGATCAACTGCCAAAACAACCTCTCCACTATCCTCATTCAGTATACAAAGAGAAAATTCTCCCACGAGATCTGCCAGAATCTTTTCTCCCTTTACTTGCCAGTTATCCGCCAATATCTTAGCAACACCTTCAATCTGTATGAGCTGATTCAAACGAGCATCCTGAAACTTGACATAGCCCCATAATCCAACCAGAACACCAGCCTTCTGATAAAAGTGCATACCATTATTATTAGCAGCAACAGCTAACCCAGCGCGCGCTCCAATCAGTGTTTGAGCGTTACTGCCATCAAATCGCACAATTGGTTTAAGCATTTGCTCAATAAGCTGCCGATGCTCGACAGCAGTTCCATCGCGTCCTATCCAGCCACACAATCCACTCATAATGACTTCCTTATTTTTCTCGATGTTTTAATCTGATTTATTTTCTAATTCCGAATGAATATGAATCAGAAAGAGCCCGACAGGCGATATGCATTCATTGAGTACTCAAGCAAGTTATACATCAGTGGGCATGCAAAACAATAAATCTATCGTGTTTCTATATTATTAACCAATAACGAATCATTCTATACATCCCAATCAAAACAATCTGATCTTCTACTCTTTTCTATTTCGCATACCATAATTGCCAGCATTTATAATGCTCTTAAACCAACACCTCAATCGGCACAGGATGACTTAAAAATGCCGTCGGGCTCGCCGTTAATCCGTATGCGCCTGATTGCAGCACAACAACCAAATCACCAATATCTGCCTTAGCCATTTCCATCTGGTCCGCCAGCAAGTCTAATGGTGTGCAAAGCGGCCCCACTACCGATACAATTTCTCGTTCACTATTGTGTACTTTGTTACCAATGACAACAGGATAGTTTTTACGAATGACCTGTCCAAAATTACCAGAGGCCGCCAGATGATGATGTAATCCACCATCTGTCACCAAAAATACCTGGCCTCTTGATAATTTCCGTTCCAATACACGACACACATAAATACCAGCCTCTGCTACCATATAACGACCCAGCTCAATTACTATCCGGGATTCGGGTAGCTGTTGCTTTACTTTGAGTAATAAATGCTGCAAATTTTCACCTATAGCAGCTAAATTCAGCGCCTCCTCCCCAGGAAAATAAGGCACGCCAAATCCCCCTCCAATATTTAATATACGAACAGGCGCTGGAGCACTATTTGCAAGCCGCATACCAAGCTGTAATGTTTTCTCATGTGCTTCCTGAATAGAAGCCGTTTTTAGATTCTGTGAGCCGCTGAAAATATGAAAGCCTAGAAAATTTAGACCAATCTTACCCATTCGAGTCAGCATAGCCGGGACACGCTCCGCATCGACGCCAAATTGTTTGGCTCCTCCGCCCATTTTCATGCCAGAGGATTTGAGCTCAAAATCAGGATTCACACGAACGGCTACATTAGGACAAATACCCAGATGTTCACCCAATCTGGCAATGTGTTCCATTTCCTGTTCCGATTCGATATTCAACACAATACCGGCTGCTATCGCACAGGAAAGCTCAAATTCACTTTTTCCTGGGCCAGCAAAACTAATCTTCTCGGGGGGCATTAACGTATCAAGCGCCGTATTCATTTCTCCTGCTGAAGCAACATCAATTCCATCTACCAAGCTCGCTAAATGTTGTACAACTGCAGGCATGGGGTTCGCCTTCATTGCGAAGTGAAGGTGAACCTCGGCAGGCAAATGTTGACGGAGAAATCTAATGCGTTCCGTAATCTTTTGCCTATCATAGGCATAAAATGGTGTTTTACCTACACGTTGCGCCAACCGGGTAAGTCGCATATCGCCAATCTGGAGACAGTCATCATGTACTGAAAACTGGCTTAAAAGAGCATGCTTTGGAAGCGCCTTTTTCACGAATTACCTTCCATAAAAATTTGCTGCAATTCCTGAAATAAATATTTTCGGTCAATTTTGCCATTTGGGTTTCGTGGAAGGCTCCCCTCGCGGATATCAATAAAACTAGGTAACATAAAAGCAGGCAGTTGATGCTTACAAGCCGCTAACAGCACGTTTACATCCGGCTTCATCCCTTCACGAGCAGTTGCGATTACAACAATAGCCTGGCCCAGTACAGGATGAGGAACACCAATTGCAACGGCTTCTCCTACACATTCTGTTGCATAAATCACTTCCTCTACTTCGGTAGGACTGACGCGATACCCTGAAGTCTTAATCATTTCATCACGCCGACCAATAAAATAAAGAAAACCTTCCTCATCCATCCGTACCGTATCACCAGACCATACCGCCAGTTCAGGAATAGTCAGTCCACTCTGGCGTAATGAAAGTGGTTTAAAACATGCATTCGTTTTCTCAGCATCATTCCAATACCCCATGGACACTAATGGTCCACGATGTATCAATTCTCCAGGCTCACCAGGAGCACAGTGTGAGCCATCTTCACGCAAAACCAGTATTTCCGCATTAGGAATAGCTTTTCCTATGGAATCAGGACGTTTATCAAGCTCATCTGGAGGCAAAAATGTTGAACGAAATGCTTCTGTGAGACCATACATCAAAAACACACTTGTATCAGGAAGTGCGAGGCGCAACAAATCCAGTGTAGTCCGCGGCATTGCGCCACCGGAATTGGTAATATAACGTAATGATGTAATTTTTCTCCAATTTAATTGTGCTAACTGAATCCATAGTGGTGGAACAGCAGCAAGACCACTGATATTCTCTTCCTCCACAACGTTAATAATGTCACGTGGCAATAAATAGTTCATCAAAACATTGGTAGCGCCAACATAAAATGTTGTCGTTAACTGGCTTAATCCATAATCAAAGCTCAATGGCAGTACTGACAAAATCCGATCAGCCGGTTTATTCTCCAGATATCGGGAAACACTTTTAGCTCCTGCTATGATGTTCCGGTGAGAAAGCACAACCCCTTTTGGCTTACCGGTGCTGCCCGAAGTGTAAAGAATCGAAGCCATATCACTGTCAATACGATGATATACCTTACAACTCCTATCGGAAGAGCGAAGATCCTCCCAACTCACGATATTCAGACCAGAAATCACTGGCAATTTATCCTCCGAACCGACTACCACAATAGTATGAAGATCATGGCAAGCTATTAAAGTAGCCGCAAGTAACTTTAGTCGTTCAACCGAAGTTACCAAAACTCTCACATTGCAGTCAGTCAGAATATAGGCTACCTGTATCGGTTTGAGAAGTGGATTAATGGGAACAAATACACCACCCGCTGTTGCTGCAGAAAATAACGCAATAACAGCTTCCAGGCGTTTCTCCAGATAAACTGCAACTCGTTCATTCCGGCTAAGGCCCCTATGAGACAAGCCACCCGCTATAGCACCAACTTCGCCAGCCAGAGTGGCATAATTCATTCGGTGGCCTTGATACACTAACGCTTCCGAGTCAGGTGTACGCTCAGCGGATTCAACAATCAGCTCATGTACTAAATCAGTCATCAATAATTATCTTTATTAAAAAGAAAATAGTAGGACAATGCATCAGTTTATTTAAAACCGCAGCGATTCATTAAATCATAAATGGTAGGACGACTGACACCTAATAATTTTGCCGCTTGAGCAATATTTCCGTCTACCCTTGCCAAAGCCTTTACTAACGCTTTACATTCTTCTTTTTCACGTATCTGACGTAGATTAATCGGTTCCATTTCCGTCTCAGTCGCCTGCACTCCAAGATCATTAACACCGATTTGAGGCCCCTCGGCCATAATTACAGCCCGCCTGATGCAATTTTCCATTTCACGCACATTACCTGGCCACGAGTATTGATCAATTGCAGCTAATGCTTCTTGACTGAAACTCAATCCAGCGCGTTTTTCTTTAATACAAAATTTATTCTTAAAGTGATGTGCCAATAGTACAGCATCGCCTACCCGATCTCTTAAGGGAGGTATTGTAATAACAAGTTCACAAAGTCGATAAAAGAGATCCTCTCTGAAGCGTCCAGCTTCTATCATTTTTTTTAAGTTCTGATGCGTTGCACATACAATACGTACATCCACAGGAATTTCTTCACGCCCCCCGATTCTTTCTATTACCCTTTCCTGTAAAAAACGCAGAAGCTTAGCCTGAAGCATCATAGGTAAATCACCTATCTCATCAAGAAAAAAAGTACCCCCATTAGCCAGTTCAATTTTGCCTAATGTTTGCCTCATGGCACCAGTAAAAGCGCCTTTCTCATACCCGAATAACTCACTTTCCAAAAGTGTCTCAGGAATAGCCGCACAATTAATTGCGACAAAACGCTTCTTTTTTCTTGCGCTCAATTGATGAAGAGCACGGGCTAAAACCTCCTTCCCTGTACCGCTGTCACCAAGTAGCATGACTGTTGCATCTGAGGGAGCCACCTTCTCTATATTACGACACGCTTTAATCAAAACGGCATCACGCGTAATAATACCGGCAACAGCAGAATCTCCTTGAGTCAGTAATAAGTTGCGATTCTCTTGTTGCAATGCATGTAAATAAAATGCCCTTTTTACAACCAACCCCAACATTTCTGAATCAAACGGTTTTTGATGAAAATCATATGCACCCATCTCAATCGCTTCTAAAGCATTGGCATGATCTTGATTTCCAGTCAGTACAATTAATTTGGTATCGGGCGAAAGCGCCAGTATCTGTTGTAACGTAGCCAATCCTTCGGAAGATCCATCTGGATCAGGCGGCAATCCAAGATCCATAGTAACAACTGCTGGCTCATGTCGTCTAACCTGAGCCAGTGCACTTTCACGATCTGTTGCCAGTAATACATCATAAGCATCGAAATTCCAGCGTAACTGTTTCTGTAAACCCAGGTCATCTTCGATAATTAATAATTTTTTTTTAGTCTGACTCACCTGCATACGCTTACCTGCTTATAATTATCCAATCAAACATAATCAATATTCCGCTTTTCATGCTGCTTATAAAGAAAAAACGCGTGCAAAAACTGTTATACGACATCTTTCCTGATTAATTAAATCTCTTATCATCTGATATGAAATTTAAATACAGCCCGGAAAATTTTTTAAGTAGCCGTGTTCATTGTACAATCCTCTTACTGAAGTTGTAACACCAAACGAAACACTGTACCAACCGATTCTGTACTTGTAACCTCTAGTCGCCCGCCAATTTCATGGACATATTCCCGACTTTCAAAAACGCCAATACCCATACCTGCTGATTTAGTGGATTCAAAAGGCCTAAAAAGCCGATTATTCATGAACTCTTCACTCATGCCATGTCCCGTATCCTGAATTTCAACTATTGCATGCTTGTTCTGTTTCATTAATCGAACCCGAACCTGGCCACTTTTGGGTGTTGCTTCAATTGCATTCTGAATAAGATGGCCTAATACTCGTTCGAAACGTAATCGATTGGCAGATACTATTAAATGATGATCATACACTTCAAGAACCGGACTTGGCTCAAAAACTGATTTGTTCTCCACAATTTCCAGCAATAGTTGATCTAAGAGAAGTGGTGTCGACTCTTCCGTAGAACTAGAACTAACATTACTCAATTTCTCCAATAGCCGTTTCATTTTGCTAATCGAAAGATTCACTGTTTGAATCATATCATTCTGAAATTCCGGATTATCTTTATGTTTTTCCGCATTCGAAAGTAAGAGTGATAACTGAAAAATCAAATTTTTCAAATCATGTACTACAAACGTAGACATACGATTAAAAGATTCAAACTGACGGGCGACCAAAAGTGCCCTCGTTGCTTCATCTTGCGCAAGATAACTTGCAGCTTGATTACCCGCCACCTTCAATAGATCCGTTACTTCCCAATTTACCTTTATCCGGCTTCTCGGCTCTAACAATATG
This sequence comes from uncultured Nitrosomonas sp., assembly GCA_965369175.1. GTDB lineage: Bacteria > Pseudomonadota > Gammaproteobacteria > Burkholderiales > Nitrosomonadaceae > Nitrosomonas. The sequence continues at coordinate 6,688 of CBDUPR010000052.1, read as the reverse complement.
ACAAATCCCAGCATCTTCCGATGTAAGATCAGCGGAATCACAAGCCATGCTCTAGGTACAGCATGAAGCCACTGAGGTAAAATAACGGCAGCATATTTTGCTGGATTGGCGTTATATTCCAGCAAATCAACAACCCATTCTTTGTTTTTCAGAAACTGACAAAATGGACTGTTGACTGCCTCAGATTGATTTGCCAAGGCTATATTCCAATGTGCTGCCAGTTCAAAATTATCCACTTCCCGATTTAACCATAAACCACCACCTGGACTTTCCACCAGCTGAGCCAAAGCCTGAATTACACGCTCTCTCAAATCATGTTCTCCTTCTGAAAGAGTACGTGTAAAGCGCAGCCATTCTTCCCTATAATCGTATTCATAGCTAAAGAAATGCTTACTGATAAACACTTTAAGCCAGGATCGTATCGTGCCGGAAAATAGTACACCTATAAGCAATATTACTGCGCCAAATAGAAAGGTCATCTGCAGGACGGTTCCCCAACTTCCCCCAGAAAAACGCAAATAATAGCCAGCAGCCGCCATGACAAGCAGATAGATAGCGGTTCCAAATAGAGCCGCCGAATAAAATAAAATGTGACGTGACACAGCAATCCCAACGGCCCATTTTGGATTACGAGTGGCAGATATAGCTATCAGCGGAACTATCAAAGCATTAATTCCTCCGCGCGCAGCCCAAATATCCACATTTACACTTCGAAACAGCAGCGCATCGCTATACAGATAAAAATCATATATAAAGACGCCACCAATACCCAAGCAAATAAATTTTATTCCCCAACGATGCTCAATAGGCGTATTCCGGTAAAATTGCTCAATCAATATCACGCCAACAATCGCCATTACTACGCCACCTATACTGCTACCTAAAAAAGTAATGGCACCATCGAAAAGCGGGTCCGTTGTTTTATATAAAAAAAGCGCAATGATAAAAAAAACGAGATAAAATACGGCAATAACAACTACTGAAGATCTGATTTTTGGATGAGATGAATTGTCTGCCACATATTGGAAAGGTCCCAATGCCAGTATCAGGAAAGTAGACCAGCTCGCATTACGCAATATTTCCAGAATGTTAGTAAAGTACGAGACTGGATAACCCCAGGCAGCTTGACAGGCAAGTGCAGTCGCCCAAAGTGCAGAAAATAAGCAGGCAACAGTCAGCATCATGCCATAAAGACGTCCGCGCCAGCTTGTCAGCAAAAGAATTGATAAAAACAAATAGGCTATCGCTGCTATTGCATAACTAATTGTAGCAATGTTCGTCAGCATATTACTTTATTCATCCCTTAGAATCTGATCGACTCCAGCGGTCACTCGGAGAAATAAGAAAAAGGAAGCAAATCGCTTCGATTTCAGATCATATTGCGATTTTCTGCAGTTTAAAAAAACAATATGGATTTACTGCTCCTGTTTATAAAGCAAATCAGGCTGTCAAGTACAATGGATATCTGATCTCATCGCCCACCCTTACCTAATATAACAACTTCAACGGTATGAATCAGAATAATAACATCAAGCAATAGGCTATGATTCTTCACATAATAAAGATCGTACTGAAGTTTTTCTATAGCATCTTCTACTGAGGCTCCATACGGATAACGGACTTGCGCCCAGCCCGTAATTCCCGGCTTAACACTATGCCGAATACTATAATAAGGCACTTTAGCACAAAGAATACCAACGAAATAAGGCCGTTCCGGACGAGGACCAACAAAACTCATATCATTTTCTAATACATTAACAATTTGAGGTAACTCATCAATTCTCAATTTACGAATCACTCTACCCACCCAGGTTACCCTTGGATCATCTGCCATAGCCCATTGTGGATTTTTACCTTTTTCCGCATTTTTCCTCATACTACGGAACTTTAAGATCATAAATGTTCGCCCTCCCTTGCCAACTCTTTCTTGTCGATAGAAAATTGGAAAGCCATCTTCAAGCAGAATACAAAAAACGGTAATCAACATGATAGGTAAAGTTACAATCAATAAAACTCCACTCGCAAGCAAGTCAAAAATTCGTTTGACGCTCGACCTCAAAAGGCTTTGATCAAACCCCCCTCCATATACTAACCAACTCGGATGAAAGGAATCCATACGAATATGTCCTTGCTCGCGCTCAAAAAAAGTAGCAATATCCGTCACCTTAATGCCATGCATCTTGCATTCCAATAATTCCTGAATAGGAAAATTTCCCCCACGTCGTTCTTGGGTCGCGATAATAATTTCCGCTACACTATATTGATTAATTAATGTCATTAAAGAATCTTTCTTAGGCAATACCACGGAATCTGGAACACAACGCTCCTCATCATAGAATTGAACAAAACCAACAATCTTAGATTTACGGTAACTCGTATTTTTTGTTTGATTAATCAATTCATTTGCACTATCACCTATGCCCAATACCAAGATGCGGTGTTGTAACATTCCCATGCTAGGCCATTTAAACAAAAGAGAGCGCACTAGCAGCACGCCAAACAAAGAAAGAAACATAATAATAATCAACACGCCGCGACCCAGATAGATCTCAGGTATCAAATAGAATATTAATGTCATCAAACCAAAACCCAAAACCATCGAAGGCATCAGACGAAATAGAATAGCCTTAAAATCTAGTTGTGAATCAAGTTGATACATTCCCATCAATGCCATGCTTGAAATCATGACAAGAACAAAGGTGATCGCCTGTGGAAGTAATGAAAGAAATGAAATAGAGGAAGACTCATTCCAATCCATAAAGCGGATATTTATCCCCAAATAAAACATAGCTATCAACAGTAGCAACTCCATACAAACGAGCAGAGCTGCAAATCTAGAGATATAGTGATTATATATTTTAGGCAATATGCTTCTCCCCGATTCGTATTTTGAAATAACGCTTATATTTCATTCTATTTTTCTACGACGCTTAACAAATCAAAATACCGGATTTACACGCTCAATCAGTACATTCACAATATCTCTGCCGAATCCACACACATTATTCGTTTAATCAAGGAACCTTTAAAATAGTTATGCAAAAAACGGGGGATCATTATGAGGATCTGATTGGGATTGACTCAATGACATGACTGTATCTTTCATGATAAGTGCCAGTCTGAGTCGATCAGAGATATCCAGTTTTCTGAAAATCTCTGTTAAATGTGCCTTTACAGTTCGCTCAGTAATAGCCAACTGGCGTGCAATCCGTTTATTACTTTCTCCTCGTCCTACAAGCATAGCAATTTCATACTCACGCCGAGTGAGATTAGCGAGCAATTCATTAATAGCCCGTTCAATCCGATTTTTCTCTTGAGTCACTTCAACTAACTCAGTCAGCATATAGCGCGAAAGTGTTCGTCTAACCCATAATTCTCCTCGTTGAATGGCTTTAATAGCATACCTGACCTGCTCTGATTGAATATCATCCCGACAGCAACCTTTTATACCCGACTTGAACAATTGCCATTCCATTTCATCCGAAAGTTCAGGACTAAATACAACAATCTTCGTTTTAGTATTTAATTTCGCAAGGTCTAAGATATCCTTCTCAACAGTCAACCCCGGCAAACTATAATCAAGCAAAAGCACTTCGGGTTTAGTTTCCACTAATTTATCTTTAAGCGCATCAAGACTAGCTGCAAAAAATATAGGAGAATAGCCAAATAGCCCCTGCACCCAACCAGCAAGGATTTTTTTTCGCGAACTTGCAAGCAGAATCAAAATGAGCCCTGTAGAATTCCTATGAAATGCTCACCATATCTTATCTCTACGCTTCATTCAGGAATAAATACAACAGCTTTTCTCTCTGTATTCAAGTCTGCAGCATCTACTCATTCAACACTTTAATCTCTCATCGATTTAATTTCAATTACAATAAAAGCGACCAAACGGTCATAAATTGAGCACAGATCCACTTCTACAATTTTTGCCTGTCCAACAAATCCTTAATATAGTTTCCGGGAATAGCATAGCTTATACCACTTGGATTACTGAGTGCAGATTCTTTCTTATTCTTAACAAAGACCATATTAACAATACCATATACCAAACCTGTCTCAGAATCATAAAGTGGACTACCACTGCTGCCGGGATATGCAATACCGTCCAGTTGGAACACCATAAATGGAGATTTCTTTAATTGTTTAATCATTGTTGCGTCAAGCTGTCGTGAGCTATGTGCAGGTAGTATAATCGGTGTAATAGAAGAGATGATCGCCTGATGTGTGACTGGATAAAATCCAAGCACCATACCTATGGGAAATCCGGTATATGCCATCATTCTTCCTTCACGAATCATATCTGCATCTCCAAGCTTCATTGCGGGTAAAGCAGCACCCTCTATTCTCAGCAAAGCCAGGTCATGTTCTTTATCCAATGCAACTATCGTTGCAATTCTAAGATCAGGGTTTTCTCCCTTACCCGTTATCACAACATACGATTCCATCTTCTCTCTATCTAAATTATTTGGCACAACGTGAGCATTGGTAACCACGTGAATACCATCTCCAACTACAAAACCTGTCCCCAAGAAATTAACCGGAGGAGCACGCATTTTTTGATAGGACCCTATTCCAACAATAGCTGGTTTGATCTGCTTGATAGTTTGAACCAGTTGAGCATGACTCAGCGAAGCAAAAGAGAGTAATCCCAGGAAAGCAGCTTGTTTCATGAAACATAAAGAAAACATGAGGCAAATTCGCCAGCCATTTACTAAGCTAATATTTTTCATCCATATCTCCTCAATGATGCAATTGCGTTAATATTTAGTAGTAATTAAAACGTCCTCTAAAATCATCAAAATTTAACTATCCAACGCGATATCACAGCCAAGAAAAAATAAACTACTTAAAAAACTGCACACTAATTGTTACATAAAAAAAACAAAATCTATCAAGCTAGCTCACTTTTAAATTCACATAAACCAGGCAAATAAGCCAGGTAGTGCAGTTTAACAATCAGACGGGGTATGAAATCAGGTAACCATAGATAAAAATGGAAGTTCAAATAAGATATAATTTATTGAATTTACAGATAATTCCATTGCTAACTCTTTGAACAAGAACTACTTACCAACATTAACTTGTATATTCACATTATAGAAATGGCCAAGAAAAACACTGCTATTCCAGAATCGCGTAAACTATCGTACTCTTTAAACTCGCATTCATTAACACATTCATCATGATGATACGTACTCGCTTTGCACCTAGCCCAACTGGTTATCTTCACATTGGTGGTGCCCGTACCGCCTTATTTTCCTGGGCCTATGCGCGCAAGCATGGTGGGAAATTCATTCTACGAATTGAAGACACCGATCTTGAACGTTCTACAAAACAATCCACTCAGGAAATTCTTGATGGCATGGCATGGTTAGGGCTTGATTATGATGAAGGTCCGTTCTACCAAATGCAACGATTAGCACGTTACCAAGAAATAGCAGAACAATTATTACGAACTAATCAGGCTTACTATTGCTACGCCAGCAAGGAGGAGCTCGATATAATGCGCGAACAACAATTAGCTGCAGGTTTGAAGCCAAGATATGATGGCCGCTGGCGTGATTCAAAAAAAACACCCCCTGCCGGAGTTAAACCGGTCATTCGATTCAAAAACCCCAGAGAGGGTCATGTCGTATTTAATGATTTGGTTAAAGGTCGAATCGCCGTTGCCAATCATGAACTAGATGATTTGGTACTGATACGGAGTGATGGCGTTCCCACCTATAACTTCAGCGTAGTCCTGGATGATCTTGACATGAATATCAGCCATGTCATCCGTGGCGATGATCACGTGAATAATACGCCGCGCCAGATTAACATCCTCAAGACATTAGACGCACCGCTACCATACTATGCGCATGTGCCCATGATATTGGGTACTGATGGTGAGCGTTTATCCAAAAGGCATGGCGCAGTTTCAGTAACTCAGTATCGTGATAATGGCTATTTACCTGAAGCACTGATTAATTATTTAGCAAGACTGGGGTGGTCCCATGGTGACGAAGAAATATTTAGTCAAGAACAACTGATCGCATGGTTTGATTTAACATCGATTAATCGCTCACCCGCAAGATTCAATCCAGAAAAATTATGCTGGTTAAATCAGCAATATCTCAAAACAACAGATAATTCCCGCTTAGCAAAACTAGTTGTACCCTTTCTTGAAGCCGACGAATGTAATATCACAGCAGGACCCGATTTATCACTGGTAGTTGATTTACTCAAGGAACGAGTCAATACTATCGAGGAACTTGCTGATGCAGCTGTCTACTTCTTTCGTTCTTTGGAGCCTTCAGATGAACTTAAAATACAATATTTGAATCAGGAGGCAAAACCTGTATTAACAGATTTGATGAAAAGATTTGCCACTATTAAATGGAATCGTCAAACTATCCACAATGAAATTAAATCAACCGCAACAGAATATGGTATTAAACTGCCTAAGTTAGCAATGCCACTAAGAGTCATAATAACGGGTGAAGCACAGACACCTTCAATAGATGCGATACTTGATCTATTGGGTCAAGAAGAGACACTTCACCGCATGAAAAAGAAAATAAGTAGTCTTCCTGATTGATCTTGACTTTACATTAGCACACCGCGTCAGTATAATCCCTTTTCCTTTGATCAGGGGGTATAGCTCAGCTGGGAGAGCGCTTGCATGGCATGCAAGAGGTCAGCGGTT
>CBDUPR010000051.1:0-20948 GCA_965369175.1 uncultured Nitrosomonas sp. | reverse complement strand
TGGAGCACCACTCTCGATTATTAAGCAATATATTGAACAACAGCAAAGACCGCATAAATGCTTTTGCCTGCGTTACCGCATCTTTAACACCACGCCCGGGGCGATAACCATAAGAAAATGGCGACATCAATTGATCAGTGCGCGCTTGCAATGCCTGTAACAATGCACGCTGGGCAACACGATCACGAATCATATAAACTTTGATATCTCGTCGCTGGCCATTTGCCTTGGCAATTGATATGCACTTTGGCGGGGTAGGGCGATAACTGCCATTACGCAATGCCTCGGCAAGTGTTAGGATTGGGCCGACCGGATCATTTGCGACCGATGACATTGGCATTCTGTTCGCCCACAGGCCGCGATAACGCTTGTAGCGCATATAGGCACGCCTCAAATTGTCACTCTGGCAGACTGACTCGCCCAATGCTAAGATCGGTTTCATAATGGTTCCCCAAGATCGTGTATTATCTATCACCATAATGTTTTTAAAAAAAAGCAGGTTATCACCGAAAAATTGGTAAAATGGAAAAACATCCGGTACACTGCTTTACTGCAGAAACTCAGGGAGAAGCGGATAAGCTGTTGTTCCTGAGACAAAAACCAAGTAATGGATGGGGTCACAGAAATAAGACGTGCAGAGACACGCTTGAAACTATTTTCATTTCCTCTCTCCTTTTTTAAAGGTCACAGAAATAAGACGTGCAGAGACACGCTTGAAACTGAGTAATTTTTCGCACCAGCGCCGGTTCCGCTGTCACAGAAATAAGACGTGCAGAGACACGCTTGAAACTAGTCAAACTGCACTTCTTTTCCATTTCAACAAGTCACAGAAATAAGACGTGCAGAGTGATCGACGAGAATGCCCGGTTAGGCAGACGACATGGTAAACCGAATATTTTAAAACAGGTTAGACGGTGAAATTGTAGGGGAGGATTACGAAAACGGGATTAGTTGTACACGATGGTTTGTGTTTCTACAAGTAATCTGAGCCGGCTATTTTTCTATGAGATTTTTTGATCTTATGACGACGGTTCTCGTTGTGTTTATAAGGCATTGGCTTCTCTGCAGGTGAAATTCCTCAACATTATGCCTGACAGATTATCTTTTCGGCGTTAAGTTCGATTTATTCAACAACGTCCATGCAACCATGCAACCAGCTTCTGCTCATTGAACTTTGATGTTTTCATTATTGGATATTGCTTGACACCATAACAAGGGTGATGCATGATTAAGTATGTTTAAATCTGAATTAAAAACTGTTATCACTCCGCCCGCGTTTAAAGAGATCCTGTTGATTGGCGGCGTCAAGAGCGCAGCTGTTCGCATGGCAGATAAGGGTCTGGTTCTTATACTGCGGATCGGTGGAGAAGATCGTATATTGGGGCAGTATCGGGGCGGCCCTCGCTATTTCCGTTCGCTGGATGGAGCAGCATCAGTGCTGATTCAACATGGTATCTACCAGTTCGAAGTGAATGTGACCGGATGGCTACCGAGAACATTGGTTCGAAAGGGTGGTGATTTGCTGGATGGTACCAGCGAGACATCTTAGAAAAAGCAAAAGCCCCGTTTTTTGGCAACGGGGCTTTGCAGGGATCGGTTCCTATCAGTCTTGGCGGACTGATAAATACCACAGCCGTAGAATAGAAAAAAACAACGACTGTTTCGCAAACGCTATTCTACGGCTTGATCCCTGCTTTGACAAGTTTTTGTGTTTTTAGCACAGGGCTGAAAGGGGAAAAATGGCTGTTGTACAGTTAGCACTATTTAATGGAACCGAAGAGGCCAGGACGTACCACGACCCCAGCCGCTTCGGCTTTTTTTCTATCTTAGTCAATGTGAGCGGCGACAAACGGCAATCATCACACCGTTTGATTGAAATGCCGACCGTATTGGGCCTGATCGACAAGACCTGCGACACTTGGATAAGTCAAGCCGAGTTTATACGACCTAATCGCCGTGTAGTAAATCTTGCGCGGGTAGGTTTGCTGTTCGCCGATTTAGATACCTACCGTACTGACTGGGCAGCTGGGCGCAGCCCCAAACAGTTAGCTCAATCTGTTTTATATCATTGTCACAAAGAAGGTATCCCCACCCCGTCGATGCTGATTTTCAGTGGTCGAGGCATTCAGGCAAAGTGGCTGTTAGAGGGTACTTTACCCCGGGCTGCATTGCCCCGTTGGAATGCTTGCCAGCGTTATCTGATTGACCGGTTAAAGCCAGTAGGCGCTGATGTAAGCGCTAAAGATGCCAGTCGCGTGCTTCGCCTGGTCGAAACAGTCAACAGTAAAAGCAATCAAGTCTGCCGCGTTGTTCACGTTGAAAACGGATCAGACGGCCAACCAGTGCGTTACAATTTTGAATACTTGGCAGAAATACTTTTACCTGTAGCGCGTTGGGATATTGAAAAGCAAAAGCAGGCGCGTAATCAACGCCAGAAGCAAAAGCAGCTAAAACTGCTAGATGGTGACAAAACCACAAGTAATTTGCGCGGCTTTAGTGGCCGTCAGCTCGCATGGCATCGGTTGGAAGACTTGCGAACCTTAGCCACCTTGCGCGGCGGTGCCAGTGAGGGCGACCGGATGAAGCATCTATTCTGGCGTTTAAACTTTTTACTTTTATCGGGTGCAACCAACAGCCGTTTGATGTACCACGAAGCGGCCGCGTTAGCGCGTGAGGTTGATGTTGATTGGGGCTACAACAGCAAGGAGCTGATGACGCTTTATTCTAAGGCGAAACAGTACGAAGCTGGGGAAAAGGTCAGCTTTGGCGATAAAGAGTTTGCCCCACTCTACACGCCCCGCAACGACACCCTGATCAACCTGTTTCAAATCACAGACAGCGAACAAAAAGAACTACGCACGATTATTAGCAAAAGCATTGCCTTAGACCGTGATAAAGGTCGCAAGCAAGCAGCCAGACGTGCAGCGGGGGCAGTGGACAGGGAAACATACCTGGAAACTGCTAAAACTAAGCAGCAGCAGGCACAAGCGCTAAGGTCGCAGGGCTTGAGTGTGCGGGCGATTGCAGAGCAGCTAGGCATCAGTAAAACCGCAGTAGGTCGTTATATTCAGGCTTGAAAAATCAAGTGTCCCAAGTCCGTCCGTATTACTAATGGCGAAGCCTTGCGGTTGGGAGGAGGGGATGAGTTTGTTATTTTTTTCGTATAGTGTGAGCTGCTGGGGCATAGTTCAGGGTAGCCCGAGATAATGCTTGTAGCGCATATAGGCACGGCTCAAGTTGTTACTCTGGCAGACTGACTGGCCCAATGCTAAGATTGGTTTCATAATGGTTCCTCAAGATCGTGTATTATCTATCACCATCATGTTTTTAAAAAAAAGTAGGTTATCACCGAAAAATTGGTAAAATGGAAAAACATCCGCTATACTGCTTTATTGCAGAAACTCAGGGAGCAGCGGATAAGTTGTTGTTCCTGAGACAAAAACCAAGTAATGGATGAGGGGGTCACAGAAATAAGACGTGCAGAGACACGCTTGAAACGGAATAGGTGTTCTACTTCCTGTGTTGTAAGTCACAGAAATAAGACGTGCAGAGACACGCTTGAAACGGAGTAGGTGTTCTACTTCCCGTGTTGTAAGTCACAGAAATAAGACGTGCAGAGACCTTTGCAAAAGCCCTCGCCAGAAGTTTTATGTTATTGATTATGAATAGTTAATTTTTCAACTATTGAGGTTTTGTAAAGGTCTCGTGCAGAGTGATCGACGAGAATGCCCGGTTAGGCAAACGACATGGTAAACCGAAGATTTTCAAACAGGTCAGAAGATGAAATTGTAGGGGAGAATTACGAAAACGGAGTTAGTTTTACACGATGGCCTGTATTTCTACAAGTAACCTGAGCCGGCTATTTTTCTTTTTGTAACGCTTTCATCATTTTTTTCAGTGGTTGCCAGTCTGGATTTCTTTCCCGGCGCAGTTTACTGTAGTCACGCCGTATCTTAGTGTGCCAAGCATAGATGGCCATAACAGTTTGGCCGTCGACCTTTGTTTCTGAACGCGAATAATCGAGACGTCCGTGGTCAGTATATGCGTGCATTGTCAGCCAATCCTGTGTAGCAATTTTGTTTGTAGCGAGTTTATCCTTTAGAGCCACTAAAGCTTGCGTTTTGTGTTTCTCAACGTCATTATTTTCCATAAACCGGGTATCTTTTTCCTGCCGAAGGCGAATTTGATCGGTTATGATACACACGCTTCCCATTCCCAGCGGGCGCCCCAGTCCAAGCTTATGAGCATATTTTACCGGCTTGCTATTTTCAGCAAGCTGATCTGGTTGCAGTACTGCCAGTAATGCGCCCAATTCCCATTCCCGTAAGCGTGCAAACCGTAACGTAAATTTGAATGTCGTCCCAGGTTTACAGATATAGCGAGCCAGTGTCGACAATTTTGATGCGACCAGCTCTGGGTCGGTTTCGGCAATATCCTTAACATCCTGAACAGCCGGTTGGTGGCGGTAATATTTGCGTCCTGCAAGCTCACCTCCTTTATCGCCTGGCAAATCACCGTAGGTTTGGGGGGATGCTGTTACATCAGCGGATTGTTGAAGGTAGCATTCCCACGATGAGGACTTAGGTGAGCCTAACACCTTAAGGGGCACACAAAAGCCTGTTTTTTTATTACCTAGAAATGAGGGTTCAGCCTCACTGATGGCGTGATTAGGAGCGATGCGCCCGGCTAGCCGCTTAAAAATACCCTTACCGATTGGCGTATCCTCGTCGTTATGCACATAGCCAAACAAAAGGCGCGCACCGGTAAGATATTCCGGTTTAACATCCTTTTCATTCTGTTTTTCTTCTGGAATATTTTTTTCGCTGTTTTTTGGTGTCAGGCAGGCGCGAAGTTTGCCATCTTGCTTACGTATCGATGAGGTATACGCCCAACGATACTGGAAATGGTGTCCAAAAGAAACGATCTTATATTCAGGAGGGTTCGCTGTATTTTTTTCTATTTCCACATAAATGAGCTGATTTTCTTGAAGAGGCGTTGCATCATTAATCGCTTTGGCAACAGCTATCTGATCAAAATCATTTGGATGTGCCTTTGATATATGGTCACTCACTAGAACTTTTTGTGTTTTTTTGTAGGCGTCATAGACAGATTTGGAAATTGTTAGCGATATCGCATCATCCAATTTCCTTTTGCTTACGAAAGCTTGACGGTAGACTTTAGTTTTATGAAGCCCAGTTGCAGCAAGAATTCCCATCCCGTCAATACCGCCAGCATAAGTGAACGCTATAGCATCGCTAGGCTTTTCATAGATGCGAAATACGGCATCACGAGCTTGTGGTAATACTTTGACAATCCATTCGTCATTTCCCCGGCGATCAACAACTGCTGGACGGCACTCTCTTATAGCAGAATGTGCATGCCCAAGATTCGGACGATAGGTATAGTGATGCTCCTCAACCCGTTCCATCGGCGCCGACAACAACGCGCCCAGACTGTGACGGAGCATGCCTTTAAAGGCGCTACCGGCAATGACCACACGGCCATCTTCCAGAAGCAGTGGTTCTGAAATCTGTTTTTCTTTGTCCAGGTCGCCGAACCCCCATTGTCGCAGTTCTGTTTGATCTGCTTCATCTACTTTATACCGCGCATTGCCGGGCAATAGTGGCGTCAAAGCTTTGAGAGTGCAAAGAATTTCTCCCGATAGCAAGTCTCCACCACTTGAACCATCGTGCCAGACTGGCGATTCTGTGACGGCCTGATCAATGTTGATCATTTTAAAGCCATAAGGCATTTCACTCAATGCATTGTTTGTATGATTCGCTTGATTTTCCGCACCTATCAATTTGATATTATTAACTTCTTTCTGATGAAGCGGATTTATTAGCAAGTCAAAACTTACTTTCTGCCCTGGTCTCAGGACTTTAAAATTATCGAAACCGCCACTAACATTAATCGATCGAAAATTGTAGAAATCTTCACCATCAGCAGACGCAAGAGAACCTGATTTCATTCCCAAATCAATCTGTTTGATTACGCCTTCAGGCATGGTCATTCTCCTTTTGAATTATCAATCGCCAGGCGACCAGGCGACCTTGCTGCCGGTAGGCAAGGGCCATAAGATGGTCAATCGCGGTGAATTGTGCAGCGGTTAATCCGAAACGGGCCAGATCGGTTATCGTGAGCACCCGAAATGCCTGGCTTAAGACCTCTTGAGTGTCTTTTTTAGTATTGTATAGTAACTGCAAGTCATTTGAGTGAAGGATAGAAGGAGTATGACGGCACAACTTATTCAACAGGTTGGAAAGCCAGCCAACACGGGGCTTGAAATGTAATGTGAATTTATCTGGTGTATTATCACTCGTTTCTTCAAGATACGCCCACTTGCATCCACTCTCTTCTTTTGCGACGACATGCAAAGACGCCATTTCCCAGAAAAGACGGGCTTCAACCAGTGGCAAATCTTCTGGCCAGTTAGGGTAACCACGCACGAGAGGCTCAAAATTCTTCAGGCGACCGGGAGCGCCGTTAATATTAAGCGTCGCCGGTTCCGGTTCGGCCCAAGAGAGCAACGGCACGCATTCGCTGGCCTGTTCAGCGACGAACTCGACAACACTGCGAGCTGATTCGCCATTTCGACGTATGATCTTGCATGTTGTCTCTGTTTCATTATTCATGCCGTCTTCTCCAACTGATTTCTTGGCCATCAATCTCCCAGCGCAACCAGCCATGGCCGCGCCACTGGCCACCACCAATGCCGATCTGCCCGTCACGCATCAGGTCAAACAGTTCTTCCAGCGCCTTTTTTTCAACAGACGATGCGTCTTCAAGCACCATTTTCCAGGTGAAGCTTGCTTGCATGACGGCGACGCGATCGAATTTCGAACTTTTGAAAGTCCCACCAGCAAATTCATCTTCGGCATGATGTTGTAACCAAGCCAGGCGCAGCGGACTTTTTCCATCTGGCAGCACATCACAAATCAAGAGCTTGGCGCTACATTCAGTCGTGCCAAACAATGTTTCGACCAATGTCTCGCTCTCTCCTCGTGCCTTGAGTAGACGTGCCAGTGCATGGCGCAACGGGCCGCGCAGACCGGAGCCGGGAATGTAGGGCAGACGGGTGCCATCCTGCTGCTCAATCGTGACGATGGAAAAATCGGGATTAAAACCGTCCTTCGCCTTTGATGTATCCATGGCGTCTGGCGCAAGAAAGTCATTATTCCAGGCCGCGGCCAGTTCCTCGCTGGCGTGACCGCCTATGGACAGGCTGTCGATCCCGTAGCCATTATCACGTTCGCCAACAATGACTCGACCGGTTATTTCCTGCCAGCCAGGTAAGGAATTTTTCGTTGGTTCGACCTTTGTAGCTATATCCTGGAATTGTTCTGTGATATAGGCCTTATAATTTTGCGATTTTTCAGCACAAGGCCAATGGTCGATATGATCAAGGGTGAGCGGATATTCAAACAAATTCTCCAGACGCATCCAGCCGAGGCCGCGTGCGACTTCACGACCAATCAGGCAACGGCCTGTTGCCCAGTGGGCAAGTGCCTTTCTTGCGCGCTCTGCGGCTTCAGGATCGCGCGCGGTGTCAACTTCCAGTATAAAATGCCAGCAAGTACCTGGTGGCAGCGTTTCGACATTAAACAAGGCACTGTCAGCCGCCGCGCCAGTTTGCGCATGAATAGCGTTATGCTGACGAAAAGCGTATTTCACGGCAGATGATGGATGGCTGTTAAAAAAACGCCAGACCGATGAGCAGTGGCCTTTATTGCTACCGGAAATCGTGTCGCTAACTTTGCCATCAAGCCTGCGCAAGATGGCGATCAGTGCACCGGCTAATCCGGTGCCACGCAGGGTCGGTCGACCCAGGCCATCGCGGCAAAACGGGCTATCTACGATGGTAAGCGGATCATCGTTACCACCAACACTCAAAAAGGACTCCTGCACCAGTGTGCCGACGAAGAGGGTGCAATAAAGCATAGAATTATTCATCCGTACTTTCCTTTTCGAGAATCAAATATTGAACAAGATAGGAAACCAACAAGCGTTTTTCTTCCAGGCTGGAAAATTTTTTAAATTCATCTTTTAATTGATCGATTGGAAATTTTTCCCAGGGCTTACCGCTCTTTGGACGTCGTTCTGGTGCGGTGCTAATCTCCTTAAGGAGATTGTCCAATTCCTTTTCATTGTTGACGGCAAGCGCATGGTTACGCAACCATTGCAGCTGGCTTGCACTGGGTTTTCTCGCACCTGATTCTTTGGCAAGATTTTTGGCAGATAAGAGCAATTTTTCTTGCTGGTTGACCAAGGGCTGATTTTCCAACCGTTCAGGTTTTTCAAGAGTCGTGATTGGTTGCACACCGATGACAAAGCGGCCGTGGCCTTCGCGAGTGCGTTCACCCATCGCCTGTTTGACAGCCAGCGCTCTTGCAAGGGCTGCACTGCCAGAACCCGTGATCTGCCAGCATGAACCGCGCCGCAGCGCCAGTGCCGGAACACGATGCAATCCACTGGCGGCGTTGAAACCGTGCGCTACTTCGGTCTCAACAATGCTTTTCTCAATTCGCCATCCATCTTGCTTATCTTTACAGTTGTCTTCGCAGGCAAGTTTGCACAGCGTATCAACATCCAGATCATAGAGAAAACCGAGGTAGTCGCCACGAATGATTAAATCACTACTGAGGGTGAGTATCCAGTCGTCTTTAAAATCACTTTCACTTTGTCTGGTTTCTTCTATCGAGGTGAATGACGCTACACCTACCGGTTGTCCACCGCGTCCGACTCTGAACCAATCTTGACCTGTGAGTAGCGGAGTAAAGTCGTTAATGAATTTGGTAGCGGCAGCTGCATTGTCAAAGCACAGCTCTGCCTGAAAATAGGTTCCTTCAGCGATTTCTTCCAGACTGAATAATTTCGCTTCGGTCTCTACACCCTCGGGCGTTTTATTTCGTAATCGTACGTTCATGGTGGGGGTGTAACGTAGCCACGTACTGGACTCGTCTATTTTACAAAGGTATTCGTGCATACCGGGGCGCTTGCGCTTCTCACCTTCGGTTTGCTCCTCGGCCTCGCTCAGACTATCAGAAGCCTTGAATTGCTCAGAACCACCCGCCCACCACGGCAGCGTTGTATTTTTTGCTTTAGGTTTCTGGGTCAGGATAGACAGCGGGATTGGCAAGACTGTATGGGCTTGAGTAAAACCTGCTGGCAGTGGCAATGCATCACCAATCGAAATTTTTTCCAGCTGTGCCTCTTTGGCATTGGCAAGCGCCCAAGCCATCAGCGCACCACGTAGTCTCTGGCCACGAATGAATGAATCGCTACGGATCAGGTTACCGGGATGTCCGGTCACCGGCAGGCACAGCGGTTCGTAATTGCGCAGTACAAGGCGCAGGCGCGTTACGGTCGGGGCAGGATGCTCAACTTGGGGGTTTATTCGGGGTGCTCTATCTGACTTTGTTTGTAAAAACTCTTCAAGGAGAGTATCCGCCTTACAGGTTTGCCAATCTACTTGCACTAGCCCGCTGCCACGATTACGGCCACCACCGATTCGATCGATACGACGGAGCAAACGTTCAAGCAATGTTTGTTGGGCCTCGTTTTGTATTCGTAATATGGCTTTGAAACAAGCGCCGGCAGCCACATATTCGATAAAACGCAGCGTATCTTTTTCTGGTACTCGACTATTTGGTTTGCGCTTGCTTGAAGCCCAGACCAGGGTCTTGCTGTTTTCGTCCGTTCGCAATGAGGTCATGCACAGGGAACTTTGTTTCCCGCCTTCATCACCAAGCAATGCGGCCAGTTCTATCTTTTTAATTTTTTCTAACCAGATTAATTTGTCTCCCGCTTCGCGCAACAGTCCTTCAAAATGGCTGGCGCGAATGACTGGCTTACCATAGCGGTCGCGAATGACAAGGGCATCAATATCCCCCTGGCCAGTGCCAGTTCCCGTATGCAAATCTTCTAATACTTTAATTATAAGCTGAAAAAAAATAGGCGCGGACTGATCAGTCATTAATTCCTCCCAAGCGGGAAATTTCCCAGATACCGATGACATCGAGCGCACGCGTCATATAAAGCGGCTTATTCTCTTCGCATTGCTGCCAGAGTTTTCTGTCATCAATACTCAGTACCTTGCGCACGCAATCCGGCAGACGCTCGAAAGCCAATTCACCGGTCAGCCGCCCCTGCTCGCAGGCGCCGCGTAGTCCGCGTAAAGCCGAGCGACTCACTTTGTTATCATCCTTCCCACCCAGCGCTTTAGCTGAAGTGAGCAGCCCTTCAAGACCATCATTACCCAAAACACGGTAGGGGCGATCGGTAAACAGCAAGGTTTCTGTTTTGTCATCAACAGCATAAACTCTTTTTTCACCTTGCTGGCGCGCTACTTCGACATCAGCAAACCAGGATTGGGTGATGATTTGCCAGTCAATTACCGAAGTTCTTTCACCTACAGGTAAAGCACGATAAAGCCGCTTGGCACTGGAAGCCAAATTTTCGGCCAGTTCATGCAGTCGATGTAGTGGATAACTTGATTGCGCGATGACGACACCCAGCGCCACATGGAGTGGGTTACCATCGGCTAGCTTGTAGTTCTTTAATTCATGCGCGTAATTGTGGGCGAATTGAAGCGCGTTTTTGGCTCGGCAGACAAGCAGCAGATCATCACCACCCAGCATCAAAACCTGATAGGGCCGATTGCCACCACGTTCAGTGAACGTTTTTGAGAGTGCTGACACGACGGCCTTGCGCGCGTCTACGCGCATGCTGCGATAAAAAATTTCTCCACGAGCTTCATTATGTTCCGGCTTAACGCTTTTTTCTTTATCTTTCCATTCTTTGTAGCGTAAACCGATACCGTTGCCATCGGCATGGATCAATGCAAGATAATCGCCTGACACAAGAGCAGCGAGATCGTTTGGCCTTTTCCAGCCCATGTCTTTGTCGGGGTATAGGCTGTCGTGCATCAGACCGATGATGTCACACGCGTGCCCTTGATTGAATTCTTTCCCTTTATTCTCTCGCTCGGTAACCGAACGCGCAACGGCAATATTTTTTCCCTCTTCTTTTTCTAGATCCGACGCTGGCTCTTTACCCGTCACCTGGCATATCTGCAGCACTGGCAAATTTAATACATGTATTTCTTGCGGAACAGTCTGCGTAGAATCTTCTTCCGGCGCTTTTTTTAAATTTTTCTCGTCCTCTGTTTGCTCTAACGGTTTAATCCGGGCCTGAAACAACACGCCAGGTAAATGTTTTGCCAGCTCTTTTTCTGCCAGTTCCCGGAAGGCTTTTGCATCGCTTTCTTCCGAAAAAACCACAATGAAGTGCCCGCCATCACGTGCAAGTATACCAAAGCATAGCAGGGTCATCCAGATGCTCTTTTAATCCCTTTAAACAGTCATCTTTCAAATCATATTTAATGTCTTCTGGCCAGATGAATTTACAGCCTTTTCCATTTCTCTCCATCAATCTGGGCAACACATTACGCATTGTCTCCCCAATCATGGCATTAGCACCCAGCATCGCTTTGAGCTTAGGCACGTCAAAAATGAAGCTCTGCACGCGTTTTAGACTGATTTCGAGTTTGAACATACTCAGCTCAAGATCACTTTATTCAGCAGTTTATCGAGTTGCTGACCAATGGCTTTTGTATGTTCAAAAGCCTCGAGACTATCCAGTAAATTACTTACATTTCGGCCAATCAAGAAGTTATTTCCGAACGATTGATTGGTATCTTTAATCAGACCATTCTCTTTCAAACAACTTTTCAACGCTTCTATTTTAATGGGCTTATTTGAGCCATGCGAAAGAAGATTTCTGTAATCGCGCGCACTGTTCTGGGCATTATCTTTCTTATTATAACAACGGCATATGGCATCCAAAGCATTCCCGCTCTGTCGCTGCTCACCTTGCTTCAACCATTCGGGCCAGCGCCACATTAAGCCAAGTACCTTATGCCCACCGTAGCCCTTTGGGTTATTCTCTAATAACCCTTGCTCAAATAGCTCATGGTTTGGCGATAAGTCGCCATTAACGGTTTCATTGGCACGATCCACCGTTAGATTCCATTGTTGAATTCGCGAATCATTTTCAATCAGCTTCCATGCGGAAGACTCGATGAACACGCCGAGAAGCCTCAATGCCCCGGCACAATCCCCCATGCACAAACAGATTTCAATCTGGCAAGCAATTTTCACGAATTGCTCTATCGTTTGACCCTTTACCTGCAAAGGGTGATTTGACATTCCTAACAACGGGCCAAGCAGATTTTTGACTGATTCAGTCCAAGGTAACTCGGGATATCGGCGCGCAAACCCATAGGCACTGGCATAATCAGGGCTGCGCAATGCTTCAGCACAGTGAAAACGTAACGTTTCCTGTTCGGAAACGCGGACATTATAATCAAGCGGGGCAATTACTGCGGGATCTCTTCTTTCGGGTTGCTCCAGCAGGGTAATTGCCTGTTGCCCCAGGCATGTGGCCGGCACACGCTCAATGATTGGTTTGAGCGGCGGCATGCCACCCGAAGTCGTCACAACAATCTTGTGATCCGTACCATGCGTTGATTTCCATGCCTGAATAATCGCGGTCAAACGCTTGACGACTTCTTTCTGGGCAATTGTATTCTCCATCTTTTCATCGCCGGTTAAGATATCAATCCAAGTGCTTACGTTTTGTTCTAGAATATCAGGAATATTTTCCTGATTATCCACCCATTTTAATTCAAGCCGTTCGGCCAGATATCTTGCGACCAACGGGCCGGAAGCAATAGGCTCATCTGAACCGTCACCTAGTTCCTTATTGCGATTGGTATTCAGTACGACGACAGTAACCGGTTCCTCTGCAAACAACTTCAGTGCGGGTTTCAACAGCGGATGAACTTTCGGGCAATACAACGGCAATGCTGGTTCCTGATTATTTGGGATCGTATCTCCGCCATTGGAAATTTGATACTGCTCATGCGCAATGGTCGCTAAAAACTGATGATCGCCTATCGGTTCAAACTCGAGTTTTATATCACGTGCTTCTTCACGCGAAACTGGTTTAGGCAGCTCATCGCCTGGGTTTGGAAACTTGACCTTATCTTGCTGGAGCAAGGTAAGCAATCCTTCGTGTACACTACGAATGCCTCCACGACCTTTTTCAAAACGTAATGGCCCATTCCATTGTCCATATTGGTCTCTCTTGTACACCGGAAATTGCACATCGGATACACCCACCGAAATTAGCCATAACCATGACATGTTTGTTATCTCCTTTATTTTTCGTCACGAAACTTTTGGTCATTGTGGAATCAATTCAACACTGCCAAATCCCTTATCTGCATTTTCACCACCACCACAGATGGACAAAATGCTGAGCCATGGCAGTAGTGTCTCGTCGACTGACAATGTCACATCACCATTCCAGACAAGTGCATTGAACATTCCACCATTTCCTCTGCTTGAAAGCTTCAGTCGCTGCGGTTCAATACGCACTTGGTCAATTGAAAATGCTGTCGGTAGTAGTGCATTGGTCACGTGATGCGCGAGATGACAGGTCAATTTTTGCCAGGTAGCCTCTCGTGAACATAGTGCAGTAAATTTTTTTGCTCGCTCACGCAAGCTTTTGCCAATCTCGTGTGCTATCGCGATAGCATCAGGCTTACTTTCCAAAGATGTTATTGTTCGTTTGCTTTTAAAAACCAACCAGGGTGTTACGAACACCAAGCGCCAGTGCTTTGTGCCACGAAATTCCAAATCCCCATAATGGGTGACGTTAGTTGATAATGCTGCGTCCAGTTCATGATGTTCACGTAAGCAACGTGCCGCCCAGTCAAGTTCCTCACAAGCCGTTTCACCTACGGAAATCAGGTGCAATTCTTGTACACTTGGCCGCCACTGTAGAAACATCGTAGCCATGCGCCATTTTTGCGCACCACCTCCGATTTGAGCCGGAAACAAGACATCCGCCCGACAGCAGTTACGATCCACCATAGCGCATGAATTACCCGACTCTACGCAACTCACCGTTGTCGCTGCGGCACAATGTTCGCGCCAGGCACGCGCTCGCAGGATATCACTCAAAACTGCAGTGCCATGCGCGGATGCCAGAGTTGATGCAGGGTAACGCAGCATGGATACTGGCAATGTGCGCCATAGCTCAACCAGGTCTTGTGCGCCACGCACCTCGATTGAGTGCTCAGACTTTTTCATTATTCTGCTTGATCCATATTTCCTGGCTAAATTGATCAGATTCTTTTTTAAGAATATCCGACACTGTTTGCTGGCTGAGACCTAGCAGTTTACCGATCTCTTTTTGACTACGTCCCTCAGCTTGAATCCGGCGAGCGATAGCGGAACGGATTATATCAAGTATGTCATCCAGCTTCGGTCTTCCCGGACCAAACTCTAACCCGACAAGTATTTCCCAGGCATGTGCGAGCACTTCATTTGCGTTCTTTATTTGTCTTGATCGTTCGTAAGCTAAGCGATCAATATGCGCACCGGAGCTTTGTGCAGCCGCTGTCGCCAATAAGGATTTTAGATCGTGTAAATTCCGCGGATATAAATCAGTCTGTAAATCATGCTGCAATCGTTCCTTCAGTTTACCGTCCATCAGCCCAAGCTGTCGCAACAGTGCTTCACTCAATGCCACGACGTCGCTACGCGCACCCAGTGAGGGTAGCTCGATATGGATAGCGCCGCGCAACCCATCATGTGTCAATGTGTTCAATGTTGCAGCAGGCGTATGGTCTGTTCGGAATGTGGCTGCAATGGCGATTTTTGAATATTTTTCTGACAGATTTGTCAATTTCTGCAACGCTTTTTCTGGCCAGGTATCAAGATGCCTGATCAGCAGTGTACCTGTTTGAGCAGAACCAATTTCTGGTTCTTTTGACCATTCTGTCCATTTAATCATTTCGCCACCATGCCACTTGGCAAATTGTTCACTGGCGCGCCATTTACCGCTGCCGCTCGGTCCTTTTATCAATAATCTCTGAGGCATCTTTCTGTTGGTTGCTGCCCTATGTATCGCAGCAAAACTCGCTTTCACATGGGGATCATCAAACACGGTATCGGGTATTAACTGTCGCCTGGCTCTGTCTGATAATTTGGACAAGCTTTTTGTACGTGCACGTTCATGAATCCCGCGAGCAGCTAATACATAAGGTGGGTACACTTCCAGAACATCATTTTGAATCGAAGTCTCGAACATGCGCACATTTTCCAGCGGCAGACAATTGGCAGCAAGCAACAATGTAAACTTCATAGCAGGTGTGCCTGAAGATAGATGAAAAATCACTTCATTATTACGTTGCGTGCCTGAAGTCGGTATCTCCCTCCAAACAATTTCATATAGTGCGTTCAGGTCAGTAGGACCTTCAGGCAGAACAATTTTACGCCGCTCTACTTCCAGCCCATCAAGTCCCACTTGTGGCAATACTTGCTGCAGCTTTTGGTAAAATTCATATCGATCAGTCTTACCATCGAGATCATCATCAAATAATAGTAAACATGTCTGATGCAGCGAAAGTTTTGGCTCGAGACACGAAAGATGTGCTAACAGTCTTAAAATAGGACTGATATTTTCTCCTTGAGGCTCAATATAATTAAGATCGGTTCTGCCAATAAACGAAATGACCAGGCGTTTTTTTATTTTTTTCTTAGATAGTATAGTCATGAGATATTTGCCCAGAGAGCGATACGTCTGATTTACACAGCAGCAAGGAATGAAGCAGTATTTTTGGCGTATCTTGTGGCAATGCCGCGCCCTCTATTGAGATAGAGAAAAGCATTTTCAACCAGATGTCGTCGTTTATAGCGTTCCTTGTCGTAAGACCTTTGTGCTGTACGATTCTTTTTTGAGGAGATTACGATTTCCATACCCTGCCTTCTTGCCTGTTCAATAATTGCATTACTATCATAACCGCAATCTGCCAATAAATAATCCACATCAAGTCCTTCGATTAAGCGATCAGCCCGCGCGCAATCCGCTGTGGTGCCTTGTGTAATAAAAACGCTGACTGGCATACCATACGCATCCACGGCCAGACGAATGAATCTCAAGCAGTGCCCATACTTCATCTGATATAGCATGCCTACGATGTGAGTGTGTCATATGAAATCCTTTCCTTTTTACAAGCCTCTCATATTTTTTTCATAACTTGATTATGAAAAAAAATATTCAGAAAGCGGGGTTTTTTTGTTCGAATCCACAAGCATCAAGTCACCCATCGAAAATAATTCAGGAGGAAAATTTTTCGGATTCTTTTTTTGCACACCGGTTTCTACCATATATTCCAATAAACTGCGAACAAGATAGCGTTGCGATGTCTCTAAATTGCGGATCTTATCCAATATGAGCAAGGCATATTCCGCATTCTGGCTTTGTGCTGCACCTGATCTGAGCATGCGCTCCCCTAAACCGTCTGTTTCATCCAATGCACCGAGTATCAGATTTGGCTTCTGCAACACAGATATTTTTTCAATCAAATTCATCCAATCAAACCAACGCTTAAGCGGTTCGGGAGGATTCCCTTTAGTCCGCTGGTAAAGTTCGACAAAGGTTTCTCTCACTGATTGACTCAGGATAACGGCATCATTAGGATGGCAAAGAAGGCAATCGTGAATGCTGCCAATGTCTGTCACACCTAAAGCTTTAGCGTCCAATAGCGTCATAGCTAAATGAGTGGCGTCCAGGCTATGAATCAAGTTGGGTAATAAAGAAGATTTTTGCTTACTGGGTTCGACCTCATTTCCCAGGCGCTCTACACCGATAGTAATTTTCTTGGTGCCTAAACTTGCCGTTACAGAGCTTCCTCCAAGCTTAAACTTATCCTGGCATACCGGAAAACCAAGCGGAGTCAACCATAGCAGCGGCAGACCGGCACAGGCATCCGCAATATCTTCCAACCAACCGGCAAATTTATCGACGGATGGATATTTTCTCGATAACGCAAATCGTAAATGGTGAACTATCGTCAGTGCTACATAACTTGCCAGCGCGGTTAGTTCGATTAATTCCTGCCATGCTTCTTGTTTTTCAATAACAGCACTACAAAAAGCCTTTTTACGTAAAGCCTTATAATGAGGCTTACTGCAGTTGATAACAAATTTTTTCTGTTTTTTATCTTTACCCTTCTCGTTCCAGGGAATCAATTGTGCAAATTGATTATAAATCGCGGTATCTTTTTCGTTCTCTTGTTCCTTTGTTTTACGCCATTCCTCAAAAACCAGCTCAGCAATGGCTTCAAGTACGAAACCAGCTTGCGAGGTTTCACTCGCACCGTAAGGAATGGTCATGACAATTTTTTTTGCAGTGTCACGATTTAGCCATTTCTGCCGATTCTGATTATTGACAAGCCAGGCATCAGCCAGAACGAGTCCTTTCTCATGAATACCAACACCAAGCTTCCTCAGTTTGCCGAGTTGACCAATTGTTGTAACCGCTTCGTTCGCCAGCTCAATGTATATATCACTTGGAAGGTTATCATTGCTCGGCATCACATTGACTGCGCGCGCCAGTCCTTCGTCACAGGTTAGCGCTGATATATGCTGTAATCCATTACAGGTGCCATCTATCTGTATGGGTAAATGGATAGATTTCTGCGGATCATTTTTCCATTGTTGATATGTCAGACAAAATGCAAGAAACTGCATTGGCTTGGATGCAACGTCTCGCCAGAATGATTCTTGAAGCGGTGCTTTCGCACTAGCCAGGATTTCAGATTCATGATCCACTACCCATTGCTCGCGCTCATCAAGCGTAAGCACCTGCCTATCCGTTATTCCAAGATCTGACAAAATCTGTGTACGCCGCACCAAATTCGCGCCATGCCGACATAGCGCACTAACGCCCTGCTCGTTAAGCGGTTTACCATTGGCAAATTCAAACAATGCTCGCTGCATATCGCCCCCTTGCGGTGTTAACCAGGGTGTTTCAGCGTAGATACGGCCACGATAATCTGCTTTCCACGGCAGGTAGAATACGGTTCTGGAGCCTTCATCAGTTATCTGGCTCAATTCATCAAGCGCTTGGCGTGACAGGATATGATCGAGAAATTCACCGGACCGCTCAAAGTGTTTGCGCTTTTCAGTTGCCTCAGGTTCATAAAATGCTTTGACAATCCATTCGAGCAGACTGTCGAGTTGTGCAACATTCAAATCATAATCCATGACAAGTGGATTTGCAGCCTGTTCGCTTTCTTCAACATTTGTTTTCTCCCGGATGACATATTTTTTAGCCAGATCATTGAAGCATTTTGCCCAATGCAACACTGTCAGGTTTATGCGCCAGGGTACGGCCTGCTGGACATTAATTGCTTTAATGTATTGTTTAAATTGCTTGGCCATATAGTCAGTTTTTATGGCGCCCGCATGGAATTGGTACAAAAAATTATTTGTAGAGCGATATTTGATGAGTTCAACACAAAAAAAATTGTCGCCATTACTGGCGATTGGATTAATATCGCCAATTTCATACTGAACTGCTTGTCTGAGCGGTTGCAGGGTATAGCGATACGGTAATTTCGTTAAAAATGATTTGATTCGCTGTGTGAAATCGTCTGAGCTGAGCCTGATGTAATAGCGTTCCCATTTTTCGTTATCAGGCCTAAGTTTTTCCACGATAATCCAACCATGCATTGCCGCAAGCAAACTTTCTAGTAATACCTTGGCCAATAGCTGATAGATCTCGGATTTTGTCGTTTTATCATTTACATCATGATCCCGTAACCAACGCCAGGTACCTTGTTGCAACAAGGAAGCAATGATGTACACCACTTGCGTGTACGCAGCCCGTCCTTGTTTAAATTTTGTAGCTATATCAGGATGTTTTTCATCGTTTTCACTTTCAAAACCCAATTCCTTCACAAATGGTTCTGCCAATGCTTGGCATAATCCCTGAATAGCCACACAAAATACAACTTCGAAGGATGCAGGCACTTGCTGGGAATCCAAATCAACTAGCTTGGCAGCTTGGATATCTTCATCTGTAAGTATCGCTTGCCTCAAGGAATGGACCGACAATTGTGAAGCTGAAAATTCTCTCAGCTGTTTTGTAAATACTACTAACATCTGGTCATAACTATAATTGTTATTATCAGTGTTATTCGTAT
Organism: uncultured Nitrosomonas sp.; assembly: GCA_965369175.1. Lineage (GTDB taxonomy): Bacteria > Pseudomonadota > Gammaproteobacteria > Burkholderiales > Nitrosomonadaceae > Nitrosomonas. The sequence goes on along the minus strand of CBDUPR010000051.1, from coordinate 1,885 downwards.
CGTCAAATAGATGACGTTTAATGTACTCCACTAGCACGCGTTGCATTGCACCACTGCGTGCAACACCTGGCGCCACTTGTCCATACTGCAAATCTGCTGAAATCCACATTGATAGTGTCATGCCAAATCTCCATATTTAACGCAAATCAACTTTGCTTTTAACTAGATTTCTTGATGATTAATGATTACGTTGATACTTATCTTTAAAAATGGTGATTTTAGACACGATTTTCTCAACAATTTATTATCGCCTATTCTATATGATAGAGACTTTTGAAAAGCTCTCTGGGAGTGTCTTCATCTTCAGCAAATACCGCATCAAATTGGCCGACTGGTGTAAGAACCTTGTAAATGGTATCCATCATGATTGCTCTCTTGATAGTTGATGGGACTGTCTCGTAATGAGACCTTTGCCGAGGCTTTTTTCGGATACGGAACCGTAACAACATAATCATAGTCAGGGTGAGAAAACTGATCGTGACTACCACGCACCCGAATTTCTTTCCATCCGGCTTGCTTCATTTCCTTGATGAGTTACTTACTGTTCATCATGTGTATGACACACACATTAAAAATAATATCAACATAATGGGGCGCTGTGGAAGAACCCCTTGTTGGCATTAAAATATTGGCAGACGACAAGCATAAAGAAGAATTGGATATCGCACTGAAGGAATTGGTGACGGAGCTTGGAGGTCAATAACAACTTTGCTCATAAAATACTTCTTCCCCCAGGAATATGTCGATAGAGGGTAGAAGCTGCAATACCTAGACGTTCTGCAACTTGCGCTACTGTTATTTCTGGGTCTTTAAGCATGGCTTTAGCTGCTGCAATATCACGCTCGTTCATAGACTTGGGTCTTCCTCCCAAGCGACCACGCGCCCTAGCTGATTCAAGACCGGCTTTAGTGCGCTCACGAATAATCGAGCGTTCAAATTCAGCAAGACCAGCAAAAATGTGGAACACTAAACGACCGCTTGATGTGGTGGTATCAATAGCTTCGGTCAAGGATTGAAAGCCCATGCTTTGTTTTTCTAATCCCTCGACTGTTTCGATAAGCTGTTTGATGGAACGAGCAAGCCTATCGAGCTTCCACACCACCAGTGTATCTCCAGAGCGCATGTATTCTAATGCTGCTTTTAATTTATGGCGGTCGCGCTGCGCCCCTGATGCTTTCTCGATAAAAATCTTATCGCATCCGGCTTTTTTTAGCGCATCAATCTGTAATTCTGGGTTTTGGTCTTGCGTTGAAACACGAGCATAGCCAACAAGCATCTTAATTCCTCCTAAAACTCATCGCCATATTAGCTTTTTAGAGGATAAGTTTCAAGAGATAGTTTTAAGATATAAAAATGTTTATCTTTGGCTATTTTTTGTGAAATATAGATGTATCTTAAAAACCCTCGTTTCTGAAATACTTATGGATGACATTTATCGCTAAAGAAAGAATGAGTGTCATTTAATTCTAAAGATTACAAGTTGAGAGCTGAAGTGGCCCCCTTTAACTAGACAACCTGAAGATAAATTAAGCTCTAACATGGCTGGTTAATCAAGCTCAGGCAGCTTGAGGAATTGCATACTTCTGATAGTAAACTTCATCTGGTGTTAGATCATCAAGACTTTGATGAAAACGTTCCTGATTGTACCAATTGAACCAAATATTTAAACTTTTCCTTACCTCCTTTAGATTGTTGAATTCCCGAGTATATAGGTGTTCGTATTTGACTGTACGCCATAATCGTTCAACAAAAATATTGTCATAGTAGCAGCCCTTGCCATCCATGCTGATCTGTATACCATTGGTTTTTAGCATTGATGTAAATGCCTCGCTGGTAAACTGCACACCCTGATCACTATTCATGATTTTCGGACAGCCATGATCCT
>CBDUPR010000050.1:0-21136 GCA_965369175.1 uncultured Nitrosomonas sp. | reverse complement strand
AGTATTTTATCACAAAGAGCAGTCAAATATGCCATCTACCGTGCAAAGGTCTCTTATAATAATTGAGCCTTCTGGCTAAAAAATCACGTTCTACCGTCAACTATTCAATCACGTGATTTAAGTCGTCAGCACAATGCCCGATTTTATTATTGGCACCGCCATTTTTATCAAACAAATCAATATCTTTTAAATTAAATGACGTTTCCAGCTATTAATCCGCGTGGGATGGATATGATATAACTAGCGGCTAGTTGTGGTACCGTTCCTCTCCACGTATCGTTGCCAAGGCTATTTTGGCTTTGAATTCTGTTGAATATTGCATGCGTTTCTTGCTCATGATTATGTCTCTCTATTTATCTCATATCAGAGCTTAACAATTTGTCCAGTTTTGAATTTATCCAGCTTTGCGATATCACTTCAGACTGTAGAATTGAACTACTGACAGAGAAAAAGCTGAATTTATAATGAATCAATAAAATCTAAGGGGCGTAATCAAGAGCTAAATGAATCCAAGGATTTACAAAAGTTGACGTAGCTTAATTTTCGTGAAATAGGCTTATAAATAGTGCATCAACAATCGCTTAAATTTTAATTATTAATAATACAATACCGAGAAATAACTAATTCAAGATTATGGAAAAGTATAATAAAGTAGGCTGTTTAACCATCGTATCTAAAAATTACATATCCTGTGCTCGAGTGTTGGCTGATTCTTTTCTGCTGAATCATCCTGGCTCCAAGTTTTATGTGGTGCTTGTTGATAAAAATGATGGGTATATTGATCCGGATCAGGAGAATTTTGAGCTGCTTGAATTGCAGGACATCAGAATACCGAGAATTGATATTTTTCCCTATCAATATAATATTCTTGAGTTGAATACGGCAGTAAAACCATTTGCTTTGAAACAGTTATTAGAAACAGAAGAGCTTGATAAGCTGGCATACATTGATCCTGATATTACTGTTTACCAGGCTTTGGACAAGGTTTGGGATAATCTCGAAGATCATTCCATTGTTATAACGCCACATATGAGAGAGCCATTTAATGACACTGCACACCCGAGTGAGCTGGGCATCATTCAAAGTGGTACTTATAACCTTGGTTTTATCGGATTGCGCAATAATTCTGATGCAATCAAGCTACTGAATTGGTGGTCAGAGCGACTCTATTTAAATTGTGTGGTGGACATCCCAAGGGGATTATTCACAGATCAAAAATGGATTGACCTTGTTCCAGCTTATTTTGAGAAAACTTATATTCTGCGTTGCCCATCCTATAATATCGCGTATTGGAACCTGCACGAACGAACGTTAACAGTCAAAAATAGTAAGTATTTTGTCGATGGTGAACCCTTGTCATTTTTTCACTTTAGTGGTTATGATCCACGAAAGCCTTATCTGCTCTCAAAACATCAAAATCGTCACGATATCTCGGAAAGTCATGCGTTAACTGCGATTTGCAATGATTATGCTAGTCGTTTGTTTAAACATGGTTTATCTGAAACCAAGAAGTGGCCCTATGCCTTTAAAATATTGCCCAATGGTGTCGATAATACAAACGAAATAAACAAGGTAGTTCGGCGCTGCATTGAACAGCATATTTCCTTTCCTTCTCCAACTAATGAGGTGGAGGAGTTTTGCGAGTTCTTATTAAAACCTAACCGCCGAATTTTTGGAACACAAACCTCGCCTATTTTTCATGCGGTATTGGATAGCCGTCCGGATGTCGTTAGCCATTACCAAAATGCATTTAATGATGCTAACGATCCTGGATTTCGCTCTTGGTTAAACGGTAGTGGCGCAGTAGAAATGAGGCTGAGTAAACTTATATATGGTCGAGAACATATTCTGGAGTTGAAGAATCCGGTAATAAAAATAGCCGATATATATTTTTCCCGGCCTGATATTTTGAATGCATATAATAACGCGTTCAGATCGGAATCGTCTTTTGAGAAATTAGTTTTGTGGCTGGAAAATTATGGTATCAAGGAGTACAAGGATCTATCGAAAAATGATATTGATCAGTTTTTGAATGCTAGAAATGGTTTGCATAAAATTCTAGCTCTGTATTTTCAAAGGGGTGATTTGCAGAAGATTTTCCTGGATTTGCCGACAGAGCAGGGAATTAATAAGTATAGAGCCTGGTTACTGCATAATTTGCCGACTTTGCCAGCGAATATTAATGAATCTGATATCGAGTTTTTTAGCGTCTGGGCAAAGTGCAACTCTGACACACTGCTTAAATCCGTAGCGGCATATAATATCGAAATAAGAGAACGATTGGGCGGAGTTCCAAACGTTTTTAAGCTTGTGAAGCTGCATCAGATATTAAATTCTGTGAATATTGAAATTAGCAGAAGAGATCTATTGGAATGGTTGATTACCGAATTTATGGTGTCCCCACGAGAACATTTGTTGATCCACTACAGGTCATCCAGAGAGTTACAATATTTATTTAGTGATGCATTTGAGAATAATAGTAGTACGCTTAATCTCGTTGATAATCTTGTGCGGGGGACGGAGCTCGAAACAGTAATTGATGTGACTTGGTTGCAGGAACTACGATCTGAACTGGATATCAATTGTGAAAAAATAGAATCAATTAATGTTGTTGGATATTTTGATGCTGCGACTGGTATGGGTGAGTCGTCACGTTCAATGCTGTTAACCGCCTCTAAAACCGGCAAGAAAGTATGCCAGCTTACTTTGCCCAATGTATACACAGATCGGGTTTGTCTGGATGTGCCGCTAAACGGCCTTTTATACGGGTACCCTAGTTGGGAGGCGCAGTTGACTATTGTTGTTGCGAATGCTGATAGCACGGTGGAAGCTAACAAATTTTTACCTGCACATTATATAGGTGGCAAGAAGGTTGGTTATTGGGTATGGGAAACGGAAGAACTTCCAAAGAAATGGACTAACTTTGCCGGTTATTATGATGAAATTTGGACTGCCTCAAAATATTGTAAAGCAGCGATAGAAAAAACTATTGATAAGCCAGTTAAGGTGATTCCTCACGTATTACAGCATTCGGGTATTGTAGAAGGTGCTACAAGAGAAGAATTCTCCTTGCCGAGCGATAAAGTAATTTTTGCCTATTATTTTGACCAGAAAAGTGTGATCGAGCGCAAAAATCCGGCGGATCTTATAAGCGTATTCAATAAGACGTTCGGTGACAGAGATGATGTCATGCTATTAATAAAGGTGAATTCTTCTACACCTGGCCATTTTGAGTATGAGCGGTTGAAATTTAAAAGTGGTCCAAATGTAGTATGGCTGGAAGAAACTTACAGCCGTGAAAAGCTGCAGAGATTGACCAGTGTAATTGATATATATGTTTCTCTACACCGTTCGGAGGGATTTGGGCTGACTTGTGCAGAGGCGATCGCTGCTGAAAAATACGTGATTGCATCGAAATACTCTGGTAATTTGGAATTTATGAATGAAGCTCAGCATTATCTGGTTGAAGGGGAAGTTGTTGAGTTGGCGCGAAGCTATGGGCCGTATAAAAAGGGACAAAAGTGGTTTCAATTTGATATGGAGATTGCCTCAGATTTATTGAGAAATCTATATGAATATGTGAAGGAGGGTATTAAGCCTGACGTTTTATCTAAACAATACGTGGAGAATAAACTGAATCCAAATGATATTGCTTGTTTGCTTATATCAGATTTAGGAAGCCTCGAATAAAACAGGGGCTCTTCCGGTTCTGAATTGTGGAGCCATTTTCAACGGATACGGTTTATTGGAAGTGTGACACCAATGAAGATTTCAGCTGTATTTCTCTTTTGATGATAAATCGGGGATAAATCATTCACGGTTTTTTTAAAGTTGGGCTGTATTGATTTCTTGGCGAGCGGTTGACGATGCTTAGCTGGGAGGCGTGAATGAATACGCTAAAGTAATAATAATCCCAATCTGTGTTGAATGGGTTGAACCATAGCCGTTGTATAAATAAATATCATTTAGATTCATTCGAGGGCCATATGATTATTGAACGAAGGATTAAGCCTAGATTATTTTTGCATATCGGTACAGAAAAGACTGGGACTACCACTATCCAGGAGTTTCTATATCTTAATAGTAACAAACTTTATGAGCATGGATTTTACGTTGTTCAAACGGGTGGAAATAAGAATCATCGATTTCTTGTTGCCAATAGTATGAATGATAGTAAATATGATGACTTTTTTATGGCTAAGGGGATTGATAACTTAGTAGACAGAAAGCGGCTATTAGAAAAATTCCGGGATGAATTTAACGAGGAAATGTCTTCACTTCCCAAGAATATACATACTGTCATTGTTAGTAGCGAGCATTTCCATTCACGCTTGAACTCCAAGGAAGAGGTTGCTAAGTTTCATGAGTTTATCTCTCCATATTTTAGTGATATTAAAATATGTTGTTATATTAGAGAGCAATATGCAATGGCGTCTTCCTGGTACTCAACAATTATCAAATCAGGTGGTGTGTTGTCGTTTAATGAGCACCTGGAGAGCTGCAAGCCTGAGAATATCTATTACAATCATTTTAATATGATTTCATTGTGGGAGGATCAATTTAGTCGCGCTTCAGTGAATCTTCGGTTGTTCGATAGAGAATCATTTCTGAATCGTAATTTATTAGATGATTTCACAGCTCAGCTTTCGGAGGAGTTAGTTGATAAGGTAAATAAAGTAATTAAGTTGGAAAACGAATCTATTGATAGAATGGGGCAGTTAATAGGTAGAGCGATTAATTCTGTATTTTCTGTTTTCGAGCCTGGTGGAGGTTCAAATAGGTTGAGAAACAGGTGCTTCACGATACTTTCTGAATTGAGTGCCGGATCTGGAGAACAAGTTAGTCCTGAGAAGCAAAGACAGATTTTTGAGAGCTTTGAAAATTCCAATGATGCGCTACGGGAGAGATATTTTTCGGAGATCGAAACGCTCTTCAAATTCAATATTAAAGCAGTTGATAATAGCTCTATTGACGAAGATAAACTTATACTTCTTTTATCCACAATTCTGGAAGATTTGGATAAAGAGTACAGAGGAAGGCTATTGACCGAGAATAACGCTAATCTTCTCAGAGATGCCGCCCTACAGTTAGAAAGTCAAGATTTAAAAATGTCATATAATATTATGAAATTAGCTAAAATATGTCGACCAAAAGGTGATGTTATTAATCAAAAGCTGAGGGAATATAGTAATAATATTGAGAGTCGTTAATATCTAGGAATCTCGGAATGGGATTAATTAATAGATCGGTCGATGGCAGTATTGCATATTCTGCAGCAGTCCAAGCTCCATCGCTATCAAAACCGGTAACCCTCATATTTTTCATGTCAGGTGTCAGATTTAAGCCTGAATCAATATAACTGATGGCTGCTTTACATAATATCAATATTTATGCCTGCTCTTCGCTTGGTCCTCGGTAATAAGCCAGATTGGACTGCCCGTATGATTTCGTTACTTACACCGGATTTTGAGGTTGCCAGTACTTTGCTCAAAACCGAACATGCTGCATGGGCTGATATCGTCGTTCCGCTTCATCTGTCCGATTATGAAATCTTACGCTCCACGTCATTATTTCAAGGTAAGGCGCTATTTCCAACACCTGATACAGTGGCGCTTTGCCATGATAAAAGGCGCTTCAGAGGCTGGTTCAAAACTCGCTTCGATCCTGCTTATTTGCCAGCCCAGGCGTCCTCCGATTCGGCACTTTTGATTGCCCGGCCTCACGAAAGTGAATCGGGGATCGGTGCGGTACTTGTCGAGTCGAATCAGCAGGGCGAGTTGGTGTATCCTTATACGGATTCTGACATGTTTATTGAAGAGTATATTGCGGGCCATACGGAATTTGCACAGCATGTCTTGTTTGACAATGGACGTGTGCTGTATTCGGCGTTGTCCACATATGAGCATGCGACAGATCGCTATGTACGTGGTGCGGGCTGCAATACAACGCATGCCACTCTCGTTGAAACCGACATTATTCCATCTATTTTTGTTGCCATTCTTAGTGAGTTAAATTATTCCGGGACAGCCTGTATTGATTACAAAGTCGATGCAACTGGTCAAATCAAAATTTTTGAAATCAATCCTCGTATGGGGGGAAGTCTTGCCGACCTGGCACATTCCTATGTTGCAGCGTATGTAGACTATCTGCAACGCTATTGAGCAGGAGGTTGTTCTCAGGCCATCATTCTGCCCGACTCGAATGGTCATTAATAATCACAGATATAATAAGAAAATTTAATTTTAGATATCGCCAGATAGTTCTCCTGTCAGCTCATCTAACGTGCATTCGATTGCTTATTAGCTTTATATAGCTGAGGCCTTTGTAAAACTTCAATAGTTGGAAAACTAACCATTTATAATCAATAGCATAAAACTTCTGGAGAGGACTTTTGCAAAAGTCTCAGCGCAATAGTTCTAGCAGGCAACTACACTTCTCCACCAGTATTCCCTTGTAACGCTCTTAATAGACATGGCCTGCTCGATTGTGCGTAGGATTAATATATTCAAATAAATAATGCCAAAAGGAGCCCGAGTTATCGAAAGGCCCATAACGCCGGACGAACCAAATGATTAATGCCATCATGTTACTGATTAACCAAGAGCATTCAACAAGGTGTCACATAAAAGTGAAAATTATGCGGGGGGATCTGAAGCCGAAGATTCTGTTTGCATAATTTCTTCTATTTCTACAATTTTGGATCGGTTCATCACCACTTTCCAGCGCTGGATGATCGGCGGTTCCTGGCCCTGAACTTCACAGGTCACCAGGTTGAGCAGGTAGCGTTTTTCTACCGGATGGCGAGAAACCTGTCCGTCTTTCAACTGATAGACGTGATGGGAGCCTTTTTCCATGAGTTTGGACAACAAGCTTAAATCCAGTTGCAGTGTCTCCCGTGTTTGTTCATAACCGCTTAAAAAACGGGTCGGCAGCATGCGAGAGTGGCTGCCATAATGCATGACCAGTTCTTCTCTCTGGGTAACATTGGCGCGACGGGCAGTCAAAATATCTTCCTTGAGTTTGACTGGACGACGATAATCGAACCATTCAAGCTGACGCCCCACCAGTTGATTGCTATGCACATCAAAATATTGCCGCCGCCATTTGGGCCGACCCTTGCGTAGCCAGCGCCATAATGTATTACGCAAGTCGTCTTTAAATATTTCACGTAACGCATACAACAACGCCAACGATAAAATAACCAGTAGCGAAATGCTGCCCAGGGTTTCACGTACCTCAAATACAGCCAGTGACATCGTAGTCATCACTACGGCGGTCACACCAGCTTTAAGCAGCTTTTCTTCGCCACCTCCCAGCTCTTGGGTTTTCTCTTTCAGTATGACCGGATATTCAATCAGACGGCGTAACAGGCGCATTTTATTAGAAATACGCGACAAGGCTTCGATGGTATAACTAGAGTTGTATAGCTGTTCTATGCGATGCTGGTCCTCAAGGTTGCAGGCCTCTAATAGTAGTACCTTGATATTTTTATACTCTTTATTGCGCGGCAAATGAGCCACCAGCGACAGCAGCCGTTGCTCGGTAAACCAGGAAAGATAATTATCAATATTGGCATAATACTTATGCAGCGCTTGGTCACTGGGCACATTACGACGCAAGCGGCACAAAATATCCTGCACCAGGGTAACGAGTTCTTCAATCATTTCTTGAGTCACCCCGTCTTTCTCATTGAGCAACTCATGGCAAGATTGCTCCAGGCCAATAGCATACTGATAAGCATATAAGCTGAGGCTGAGTCGATATTGCTCGGGCGAAAGTTCGCCGCGCCGCTTCAGGCCACCGCGTATCAAGGAAAGATAAGGTCTGTTACTAAAATAGGTGCGCTGTACATGAATCGCGCTGTGATAGAACTCTTCTTCTGGTACTACTTTGGTATTGAGCCCCAGCTCCCCCGGTACGAAGAAATAAATATCCAATTGGTGCTCGGTGGCCTCTCGTAGAATTCGAGATATCTTGAGAGAGAAACCATCTTTACGCTCAACGCTGATCACAGACTTGATCTACTCCACAAACATGAATAATGACAGTACGTTAACGGATTTTAGTATGCCACATATTTATAACTTGTTCGGGACCCGATCCATAGGAATTCACTTTTCTTTCACTTTTCTTAGCGGCATCCGATGAAGGCAGGTGTTTCCGCAGTCAAAGAAGCCACAGGCAAAGCTTGAGTTGATATAGCAATTGCGGCAACAATGACATTTTATGTAAGAATATCAGCATGGCTTTTCGTATTCGTTATCAGTATCGAAAGCAAAAGAAATCGATTCTGCCAATGACAAGCATCACAGTATTTATGACGCAGTTACGATAGCAGAAGGGGTGGAATCAAATGCTTTATATCTAATTTAATTTACTGGAATAGAAAAAGGGAGACCTTTGCAAAACCCCAATAATTGAAAAATTATCTATTTATAATCAAATATTTGCGGTCATCCGAGTTATCTTACGCATTCGTAGACAAATGGTAAGTTAAACCGACGTATCGATTTTGCGCGCAAATTAATATTCCGAACACTGCAGATCAAATTTCATGCTGTTTGACAATGTACGGACTGCTCCTTCTATTTTGGAAGAGATACTCAAAAAATATTTATATTCCGGTGAGTTAAGCAGTTTTTTAGTTAACCCCCCTTCTTACGAGCCAATAAAGAAACGTACTAGGAAAGGTTGCTTTGGGTGGCGCGCCTTCAGCCAGTGTATGAGGTAGGCGACCGCAAACAGAACCAGTATCATCACTACGTACAAACAGGCGAATACCGGGAAGGTCGAAAGGGGCCAAAGAGCAGCAAAAAAGTAGCGGATTAGCACGTATTGCAACACATAGGCCAGTAGCGAACACTGACCCAGATAGCGCCACGACGTCCAGAAAGCTAGATCGCGATAACGGTCGATCTGACAAAAGATCAGAAAAACGATTCCCATCGCAGTCAGCATATAGCCGTATGTCGGTGGGTAAAACAGCTCACTATAACCGGAGCGGATGTAGAGTGGCCCCGGAAATAGGAGCCAAGCTACCAAACCACTGACTAATAGTAACCAGCCACTCCGTTCGAGTAGCGACGTAAAGGATGCCTGAAAACGCTGTCGCAATGAGTGCAGACAAACGCCGAGTAGCGAGAAACCGATCCATGGGAAAAATGGAAACCAACCGTCGGCAAGAAAATGACCAATAACATCGGGTGGGCTATACAGTAATTCTGCGGGGGAATGCTCATTGATCGGCCAATCAACCGATGTTGGTACATAGCCAAGCCAGAGCTGAATCAGCGGCGTCAGTAGAAAGACGCTAACCATCAGTATCCATTGCGCCATGTACGGCAAGTGCGTCGCGAGATAGGCAATTGGCATAGCAATGCCAATCAGATAAAGCACGTCGAAGGAAACCATAGGGTAGTACTGCCAAATCAGTATATCAATCAGCATCCCAACAAGCACAACCAGACTGCCGCGTAGCAGGTAATAACGCAGCCCATGCCGACCACGTGCCTGATTGGCAGCAACCATCATACCCGAGAGCATGATGAACATCGGTGCGGCGAAAGTGCCATAGAACCGAAATAAGAATGGGTGCGGCTCGGCAAGCACATTACCAGCGAGGTTGGCGGCCACCATAGTAAAAATAGCAATGCCGCGCAGAATGTCAACTGTAACACTGCGATCGGGGGAAAGAGGTGCCTGATTAAATATAGCCGTCATCCAGGTCGTTTGAAAGAGTGTGTTTTAAGTTCGAACCACGGAAAACTGTTTATATTCAATGGTTCAACCGTTCTTTACTTGACATCCTCCCCTCCGTAAACGAAAGAGATTCCCAATTCAATGGATCCAACCCGAATGCACCTAAATGCAAACAGGACTTACAAATTCTCCAAGGGCTGACACCGCCAATCCAGCGGCCAAAACATTACGCGCCGCATTGATGTCTCGATCATAAATTGATCCGCATTCCGGACAGGTCCATTCGCGCGCACTCAAAGGCATCTTGTTTACGGTATGTCCGCATCCAGAACAGCGTTTGCTGCTTGGGTACCATCGGTCAATACCCACAATTTCTCACCCGTAGAAAAAATAGCGAAGTGCGTTAATCCTAAGTCAATGCCGACTTTGTCGCTAACTTTTGGCTTTAACGCAACAGAGTCGTCGCAAAGCATGGAAACGTGGTATCGACCCGCTGAGTCTTTAGAGACCGCTGCAGTAGTTAGTTTTGCTACCTTAGGTAGGGTGCGCGACCATCTGATATTCAGTGGATCTTTTATCTTTGCCAGCTTCAGAGACTTACCGTCCCACTTGAAAGCGCTGGACGTATACTCGGCCGATTGCTTCTCATGCTTACGCTTGAATGACAGGTATTTGGTTCGTTTGGCAACAAAATTACCGAATGCCGCTTGCAGATGACGGAGAGACTGCTGCACAGGAACACTGGAAACTTTGTTCAGCCATTCAAATTCAGGCTCTTTTTTTAACTCAGTTAACAAAGAGGCGCTAGCATGATATCCAATTCTTTTTTTCTCGGTATACCAAGCATCAGAGCGAACGCGCAACATGCGATTATAGACAAATCTGGCGCGCCCGAATATTTGAGCCAGAATAGTTTCTTGCTCAAAAGTTGGGTAAAACCTGAATTTGTATGTGCGCTTAATTTCCATTAACACACTTTAACAGAAATAGGTGAAAAAATAGACTTTAGTATCAGCGAACTGACTCCCTATCCATCCCCGGTCTAAGGCCGAGGATGGATAGGGAATTGAGATAAATACAATTAAGCGATACTATAACTCACGAATATTTCATTGGAATCGTTGATTTAATCAATGGCGTTACGCCAGCGAAAAGCCTACCCTGCGAATATGGGGGGAAACCCAGAAAATCAGTAGCATGGAGTCCCATCCAAGCACTTCACAGGGATGACGATTGAGCTTTGCGGGCGTGACAATTGGCTTGGGTTTTGTCGGTGATTCTTAAGCAATTAATTATCAAAAGGAATCAAATATGACTGAAGAAATACCCCCATTAGATCCGCATCCCTTAAGTGAATATGTTGCTTGGGCGGGTGGTCGTAATCGTGACCCGTTGCTGGGTGTGCTGAAGGACAAATTGCCAAAAGATCCAGAGCGCATTTTGGAGATGGCCAGTGGTAGTGGCATGCACATTAACTATTTTGCGCCACATTTTAGCCACTTACATTTTCATCCATCGGAAAAAGATACTGAAGTTTTTGACAACATCAAAAAGCTGACCCGTGAGCAGGGTAATAATAATATTGCGGATCCAATGCATTTGGATTTGACGCAACCCGACACCTGGTTTAAACCGGGATCAGAGAATTCATTTGCGGTCATTTTTTGCATCAACATCTTCCAGGTTGCACCTATTTCCATTGCCGATGGCATGATGAAATGTGCGTCTCATTTGTTGAAAGATGATGGATTTTTGTTGATTTATGGGCCATTTCAGGAGGAAGGCACATTTTCTACCGATTCCAACAAGGTGTTCCATGAAACGCTCAGTTCTGCCGGTGTTTCTGAATGGGGGTTGAAAGATATTGCTGACTTGAAAAAAGCAGCAGCGGATCATGGGTTGGAACTGAAAGAGAAAATCGATATGCCGAGCAATAATTTCTCGCTGATTTTCGGTAAAATCTAATTATGCATCGGCCGGTTTCTGCGATTGTGATTGGGGTTGGGCCTGAACGTGGGCTAGGCGCGGCACTGGCGCGTTGTTTTGCGCGGCACGGCTTGCATGTTTTTATTGCCGGTCGTAGTGAAGGCAAACTTCAAGCCGTGGTGACACAGATTCAACAGACAGGTGGAACGGCCACGTCGGTCGTTGCAGATGCAACCGTTGAACAAGACGTGAGTCAGTTGTTTGAGGTGGTTCGTGCGCGAGGCGATGTTATCGAAGTGGCGGCTTATAATGTGGATAGCAATATCCCCGCGCCCTTTCTGGAAACAGGTGTCGATACATTTACCGTGTTATGGCAACAAAATTGCCTCGGTGCTTTTTTGTTCGCCCAGCAAGTGATTAGTATCATGCAAGCGCAACAGCAAGGCACGTTATTCTTTACTGGCGCCACAGGTTCATTACGAGCCAGGCCGCCATTTACTGCGTTTGCTTCAGCTAAAGCGGGCTTAAGAGCACTGGCACAGGGCCTGGCCAGAGAGTTTTCGCCGCAAGGTGTGCATGTGGTGCATACCATTATTGATGGGGTGATTGATGGGGAGCGGGCGCGAAATCAATTTCCAGAATATGTGAAGGCCAAGGGTAAAGATGGTTTGTTGCAATTAGAAGCCATCGCGCAAACATATTGGGCTATGCATCAGCAGCATCCGAGTGCATGGACGCATGAATTGGATTTGCGACCCTATAAAGAACCCTTCTGAAAAAATTTAGGAAAATGCTATGAGTGAAAAAACTGATTGGAATCTGCAGGGTGGATACTTCGAGACCTGTAATTGTGAGACGTCTTGTCCTTGTATTTGGCTGCAACCGCCGTCTGAAGGGAATTGTAAGCTGCTGGTCGCGTGGCATATTGACAGCGGCCATTTAAACGGTGAATCGTTAAATGGACTGAATGTGGCGCTGGCCTGTTATTCGCCGGATCATATGAAGGATGGTAACTGGCAGGCAGCTTTGTATGTCGATGAACGCGCTAGTGATGCGCAATTTGACGCGATTACACAAATTTTCGCAGGTAAACAGGGCGGTCACCCGGCAATTCTCATGAGCTTTGTTACCGAAGTGCTGGGCGTGAAGAAAGTTAAAATTGATTATCGGGAAAACGGCAATAAGCGCGAGTTGACTATTCCTGATATTGCACAAGCTGAAATTGAAAGCATTCAAGGCATTGGCGGCGGTGACTCAACCGTCAATAATCCACCCTTATGTGTGGTGCCTAGTCATCCGGCCGTTGTTGCAAAGTCTAATCGTTATCAATACCAGGACTATGATAAGCATTGGCAATTTACCGAGCGCAATGGTTTTTATTCACCGTTTATTTATCAGCCATAGTTGATTTATTTTAGCGCTGTATCTTAAACACGCTTCTTTTCTATTTTATAAATCCCTGCCTATTGATGGCGGGGATTTTCAATTTCTTCCTCATGTTTAGATCCCGATTGATTGTTTTACTGTCCCTGTTAACGGTTATTTTTGTTTCCTGGTTCTATTTGTTTTATCAACACTGGCAAATGACCTCGTTACCGATGTCTGAAATGTGGATGCCACCATCGGAAACAGCCGCATGGCAATTCATGGACTTTGGCCTGGTTTATGTGATGTGGGCGGTGATGATGGCGGCGATGATGTTGCCATCAGCAATCCCCATGGTTTTGGTATTCAATAAAATCTGCAAACAGCGTCAGTTGATATCACACTCACGGGTATTTTTATTTGTGGTGGCTTATCTGCTGGTATGGTTTGTTTTTAGTGCTGTGCTAACAGTACTGCAATGGCAAATGCACGGGCTGCATTTTCTGTCCCCCATGATGGATAACCAGAGTGAATATATGGCAGCCACCATTTTTCTATTGGCGGGCGCTTATCAATTCACGCCATTAAAAGAAATGTTCCTGCAAAATTGCCGTTCGCCAATGGGTTTCTTGTTAACAGAATGGCGTGAGGGCCCCAGTGGTGCGTATTACATGGGGTTGAAACATGGCAGCATGTGTGTGGGATGTTGCTGGCTGCAAATGTTAATTATGTTTGCCGTGGGCATCATGAATTTGTTGGCTATGGTACTGATAACCCTGTTGGTTCTGATTGAAAAAGCCCTACCCGCTTATAATCAATGGGCTTGTCGACTGGTGGGTGTTTTGTTCATCGGTTGGGGAGTTTGGATATTCCCAGTGGAAGTTAATTTATAATTTACATGCCATAAGAGGCATGAGAAAAATAAACCAGCCTTTTCATGCATTCGGAATATACTGAAAAAAGTGGGCTCGGTTGTCAAACACGGTGATCATCGAGCGAAAAATGACTCTATTCCGGTTTATTTAGTTAGCAAGAAGAATCAAAGATTGTACCGCGTTCTGGTGCTTCAGACGAAAGATGCACAGGGGTAAAGGCCAACCCAAGGGGAAAGGCCAGCTCAATGATGAAGAGGATTGAAAGGAACGAGTACGGGATGACCCAAGTTGACTCGAAAAAATCCTGGATTTGTGCAGGTACTCTAGACGGCGTCCGGGCAGGTAAATTCTAAACCGAGATTCAGGGGTTTGAGTGATTGCGCTGAGTTCTAAGATTGTGGCAGATGGTATTGCTATCACTCGTATACACTAACCCAATTATATTTTTCTATTACAGGAGCTATTTTGGTCTCTCCACGACTGGTTGTAAAAAGTGAACACGAAGACCCAACCTTGCGATTGGCGGTATTGATTGATGCCGACAATGCTCAGGCCGCCGTTATAGAAGCGCTGCTTGCTGAAATTGCACGTTTCGGGGAAGCGACGGTAAAACGTATTTATGGTGATTTTACATCGCCCGCGAGCGTATCCTGGAAGCGAGTGCTGCAAAAATATGCGATTAAGCCGGTGCAACAGTTCGCCTATACTACCGGCAAGAATGCGACCGATAGCGCATTGATTATTGATGCAATGGATTTACTTTATACGCGCAAATTTGATGGGTTTTGTTTGATTACCAGCGACAGTGACTTTACAGGCCTTGCCATGCGACTGCGTGAAGAAGGACTCACAGTGCTTGGATTTGGTGAAAAGAAAACACCGGATGCCTTTCGCAATGCATGCCACAAATTTGTCTTTACCGAAATTCTGCGTTCAAGTCGAGTCACTGAATCGGACGAATCACCCCCGGAAGTTAAGACCAAGAAAAAGTCTACCAAAGCTAAGGCGGCTACTAAAACAGTAGAGCAGAAACCTCAATTTCCAGAAGAATTTGTTTTGACCGCACTGGAACAATCCGTTGATGACACTGGTTGGGCCAACCTGAGTGTTTTTGGAAGCTATTTGACCAAGCTGCAGCCCGACTTTGATTCGAGGTTGTATGGTTACAAAAAACTCTCGGATCTGGTCAAAGATAAAGAAGCCTTGTTTGAAATCGAAGAACGGAAAACTCCGGGATCAGACAGAACGACTCTTTATCTGCGTGCTAAAACACTTGACGGCTCCCCTCCGTAAGCGAAGGGGGTTCCCAATTCAACGCATCCAACCCGGGCACCTAAATGCAAACAGGACTTACAGACTCTCCAAGGGCTGACACTGCCTGCCCAGCACCATTGAGTGTTAGTAGCTATTCATTAGCAATCGCAACGCTTATTAAGCAAGTGAAATATTGACAGCTTTATCGCCTTTACCGCGACGATCTTCTTCTGTATCGAAAGTAACTCTGTCATTTTCGTTCAATGAGCCCACACCTGAGTCTTGAAGCGATGAAATATGAACAAAGATATCTTTACCGCCATTGTCTGGTGTAATAAAGCCAAAGCCCTTGTCCGCGTTGAAAAACTTAACTGTGCCTGATTGCGACATGAAAATATCCCTTTTCTCCGTCGGTTAATATATGACCCTTAGGTCGGTTTTTGTCGATTCTTACCAAAGGAGAAGAAACAGTCTGCAATTTCACTACAGAATAGAATTCCATTAGTAACCATATTTCATAGATTAAACATGCGATGCTATTCCAATTTCCAGACTAGCAATTGCCAAAACACGCCTTATCTTCACCATTTGTCCAAGAAGTACCCGTAAAAGGGTATAGAAAAAATAAGCCACCTTTTTCATGAGTTCGAAATGTACTGAAAGCCGATTCGGTTGTCAAACACGGTGTTAATCGATCGGAAAAGGCTGCATTCCGCCGGTTCAGTTAACACAAAAAAATCAAAGATTTTGCCTCATTTTGACGCTTCAGGCGAAAAACACCCAAGGGTAAAGGTCAGCCTGGTGATGAAAAGGATTGAAAGGAACGAGCCCGGGATCAGGATAGCTCGAAAAGATCGTAGATTTGTGCAGGTGCTCTAGGCGATGTCCGGGCAGGCAGACCGAGATGATCAAGAATTTGAGTGATTGCGCTTCACTCCATCCATCCTGCTAAAAAGCGCGTAGAGCCATATTCCTGATGAAGCATTGACCGGTGTCTCTCGAGCAGCATCAAGTTTCGTAGCGCTGGCGAAGCAATATTATCGGCTAATCAGTATTGGTACGTGACCCGGAGTCAAATAAATGATGTCCATATTTCTTACACCCTACCTGACCGAATGTTGTCGCATGACATCTTTCTGTTCCCCCAGATTTAAGCTGCGCCGATTTGCGAAGAAACCAGTGAAAATACAGCTCCAACAAAAATGGAAAAAGGGAGCTCATATGACTCCCCTTTCTCATTTCTTTGTGGCCTTTCCGTTACAGATTTTAGGCGCGGCGGCGGCTCAGACTCAGCCCCAGAATACCCAATCCCATCAAAGCCAAGGTGGCGGGCTCAGGCATAGCCGTCACAGCCGCGTTGGCATCGGCGAAAGTTCCCGATCTGATTGTCAATTGATAGCGATTGTCTTCCAGCAGTGCCACGGTCGTACCCTTCCAAGTTCCAGAAAACGCGGTGCCTTCTGAGGCGCCCCGGAAGGATGTTCCATTAAGCGGCGCGTTTCTCGCAACTGCATCGTTCAACCTGAAAGGATCGACCTCATTGGTAATACCAAATGATGTACCTGTGCCATCAAGACTAATACCATCCGGCTGCCAGTTTACGACGTTGGTACCCGTCGTCAAATCGTCGATGGTGAAGAACAGGCTATATTGCGCGGAAGCAGAGGTGGGGAATAGCTCGGCGGGATCAGTAAAAGCCTCCAGATATGCACGAGCGTTGAAGCTAAAATCAAGTTAGCCGCCTTCGCCTAAGGTAAATATAAAGCTGGAAGTAAGGCCGTTGTTAGCGGTGGAACTGCCGTCTCCCACGGTATCCAGAGAAACATAGGCCGCTTGAGACGCCGTTGCGGGTGTCGGAATAGGCACACCCCCAACCTCCAAGCCAGCTATAGGCGAACCAAACTGTGACTGATCTGCAACAGCGAACGTGGACGCAGGAGGGTTGCTTATAACAGCGTAGCTGTTTTCAACATAACCCCCTGTGCCGCCCACGTTTACGAAACCCAAGTCGATATCCTGGCCAGAGCCAAGACCCGAATCCGTGCTGGTTACACCATTCAGATTAGCGGAAACGTCCGCTGTGTTTGTAATGGTCAGAAGATTAAAAGCGCTACGATCTAGTATGTTGCCGCCCTTAAAGATGGTGAAGTTTGTCATATCCAGCACCGAGGTAGCCAGTGCGCCGGCGTGGGCAGTTCCAACGGCGGACATTGCCGATAGAGCAATGCTGGTGGCAAGCGCTAATGTTTTTAGTTTCATCATTTTTCTCCGATATAAGAATAAGAATATTCCGTATTTATCTTATCGCGTCGAACTTTTCATTCGACACCAAGAGGCTAAGCACACACTATGCCGATGCCAGATATCTTACTGATCTAATTGCTCTCATTCTCTAAAAACAATTTTCGATCAGTCATGTAAGAGAGCCGCTTAAGAGAAGAGCACCTCTAAAAATCAACTCTCGCTGCGCAACCCCTTCGCCCCAACCCGATCAAACTTCCTATGAATTTTATTGGGGGAAACAAACGACAGAAATAAAACAAGCGTCAAAAGATTTATATATTATGTTTTTTTAGGTAATACAATCATATGCTTCCAACAGAAAAATGATATAAGCAAAATGCCTATTTTAGTCTAGGGGGTACCCCTACTAAAAATTCAAGCAAGTCTTCTTGACCTTGAAAATCGACACGATCAGCTAAACAAACTAAAAGATCTGTTTATGGAACCAAATCATGTAATCGACCGAAGTCTATCCGCAGATCTTCTCACCCAGATAACCAAGAAGTCCAGAAAAAACCCAGCTGAGCGCAGCCCCCTTGATCGCGTGATGATGCTATTTAAGATGCAGGTATTACAAGGAGAGACTTTTGCAAAAGCCCTCATCAAAAGTTTTACCCTATTGATTATAAAGGATTAATTTTTCAACTATTGGGGTTTTGAAAAGGTCTCGACTATGTGGGTGTTTCGATAATAGCTGAAAGAGAACCATCTGATTGAACGTCTATTTATAAGATTTGATGCGTGTTTACCGGTGTTGGATGCAGAACTGAAACCAAGCCGGATCATTGACGCGACCTTTTTGGCCGTACCCAGACAACGCAACACACGTAATGAAAACAAGATTAATAGAATTGAGAACAAACTTGAGAACAAACGACGCCCTAACGCAGCAGCATCGTTGGTATTGTGGCGGAGCGTAACAAATCAGTGGTCTTGCTGCCGAACAGCAGGCTGCGTAACGGTGAGTGAGCATAAGCGCCCATAATGAGCATGTCGATATTCTGCTCCCGAACAGTCTTTGCGATGATGCTCTCCGCGTCACCGGGTGTCAGCGAAGCGGGCGCCTCAAAACCAGCCGCCTCCAATAGTGTTTTGGCCCATTTAAGTTGCCTGGGTGCTTCTTTGCTATTCTTGCCAGACATGAGTAAATGGATGGGCAAGCCACGAAACAATTGGCTTTCTGCAACCATCTTTACACCGCGCCGGGTGACGATACCGCCATCGAAGGCAATCATAATCCGACGCGGTTCTTTGAATCCCTCAGTAACCGTCAACAGGGGTTTATGCAGGGCGCGCACAACTCGCTCAATGTTGCGCCCCAGGTCGCGCTGCGTAATTTCCGCCGATTCACCACGCCGACCAAGCACGAACAAGCGCACGCCCTTTTCTTGCTCGACCAGTGCTTCTTCCAGCGTTCCATGGCGTTGTCGTATATCGGGAGATTCGACCCCCGCTTCCTTGGCACGTTCACGCAACCGATTAAGGAAGATACGGCCTTGCTCGCGGGCCACTTTACTGCGCGACTCATCCTCACTGGAAAGCTCGGCCAACAGTATTTCCTGAGCGTCCACACCAATAGCGCCACTGTGGTCGCTGCCGGTTGAAATTTCCGGATTTCGATTGATAATATGCAAAAATTCCAGCGGAGAATGCATACGCTGCGCAGCCCAGGCCGCATAGTCCGCTACGTAATCAGCGTAGTGCGATTGATCGACGCAGGCCATTACTTTGTTTACTGTTTTCATGTCCTTTTTATCCTCAGTGACCCATCAATTTCTCGACGGCATCCGGCTTGTCATGCACAGCGAAATTATCTACCATGGTTGTGCTGGCTTCATCGAGGCCGACCACCTCGACCTCGGTGCCTTCACGCCGGAACTTTACAACCACTTTATCCAGTGCACTGACTGCCGTAATATCCCAGAATTGCGCACGGCTTACGTCGATTTGCACCTTCTCAATCACTTCTTTGAAATCAAAGGAGCTGATGAAGCGGTCTGCGGAAGCAAAAAACACTTGACCGACGACACGGTAAGAGCGGACACGTCCTTCGTCCGCAGATTTCGAGCCAACATGTAACACCATCCCGACTTTATGGGCGAAAAAGAAACCGGAAAGCAACACGCCGACCAATACGCCTTGAGCCAGATCATGAGTTGCCACGACTACAGCGACGGTGGCTATCATCACGACATTGGAGCTTTTTGGGTGCTCGCGTAAATGACGGATCGAAGCCCAATTAAAGGTCCCAATGGACACCATAATCATCACAGCGACCAAAGCCGCCATCGGGATCAGGGCCACCCAGTCACCGATAAATACCACCATCAGCAGCAGAAAGATACCGGCTGCAAGTGTAGAGAGCCGTCCGCGGCCACCTGACTTCACGTTAATCACCGACTGGCCGATCATGGCACAGCCTGCCATACCGCCCAGAAAACCTGAAGCGATATTAGCAATACCCTGCCCCACGCTTTCCCGGTTCTTGTTGCTGGAGGAGTCGGTAAGCTCATCGATGATAGAAGCGGTCATCATTGATTCCAATAGTCCTACCATCGCCAGAGTAGCTGAAACCGGCAAGATGATTTGCAGTGTTTCCCAGTTTAGCGGTACATCCGGCAGTAGAAATAAAGGCAAGCTGTCAGGCAGCTTACCCATATCGCCCACGGTGCGAATATCAAGGTTGAGGCCGATTGTCACAGCAGTCAGTACCATAATAGCCACCAGTGGCGACGGAATCGCTTTGGTGATGTATGGAAAAAGATAAATGATCGCCAGGCCAGCAATGACCATCGCATAGACTTCCCAGGTGACGTTGATCAGTTCTGGCAGTTGCGCCATAAAGATCAGGATGGCCAGTGCATTAACGAAACCCGTGATAACCGAACGTGACACGAAGCGCATCAAACTTCCGAGACGAAGCCAGCCTGCGACAATCTGAAGCACACCGGTCAACACAGTAGCAGCCAGCAGATATTGCAGGCCGTGCTCTTTAACCAGCAACACCATGACCAGCGCCATCGCGCCCGTAGCGGCCGAAATCATGCCTGGACGGCCGCCGGTAAAGGCAATGACAGTAGCAATACAAAATGAAGCATACAACCCCACTTTAGGGTCAACGCCTGCAATGATCGAGAAGGCAATCGCCTCGGGGATCAAGGCCAGTGCAACCACAAGACCTGCAAGCAGGTCATTTCGAATATTTGAAAACCAATCCTGGTGAAACGATTTCATGTTTTTCTATTCCGTTATTGATACCAGCCATGACGGCGGCAGTTGGGTAAAAGCGCAAACACAGACGCGTCTTCCCAACCAGCGGAACAGAAAGGAAACCCGGTAATCCGGGGAAAGGATGACGTGAATGAAGCAATTGATCGGTGCAAAGCCCGCGCACAAATGGCTGATTCTTTACGCGTGGCCGAACACTGTGAGGCGGTGAGTCTTACAAGGGTGGTAACTCCGGTTTACTTCTTATTAGTGACTGATTCTTGAGGGCGCATATTCTACCATATCCAATGGTTGCTATGTAACCGGCATGAAGCATTGCCTGCCGAGTGTTATGGAAAACACCGAGACCCTGACTCAGGCCGCAGCGCGAAAAACGCTTGAAGAAACGCTTGAGGAAGCAAACGCCAGGGATGTTTAGAGGTCTTTTGCTGAGCAGTTTTATATGCTGACAGATTGACATCCTCCCCTTCCTAAACGAAGGGGATTCCTAGCGACTTATTAAGCCG
>CBDUPR010000049.1:0-21140 GCA_965369175.1 uncultured Nitrosomonas sp. | reverse complement strand
ATTATTAAGCAATATATTGAACAACAGCAAAGACCGCATTAAACAGGCTTCGCCTATGCGCTTATATCTCCGCCCTGAAGGACGAAGTTTTACGCGCTATTTGATAAATCAGATACTAAATATGACCGATTGTATCGTTAAAGGAAACATTGTTTGACTTGTATGGATTGATTTTGTTAGAATGCCTAACTCAGACGCGGGGTGGAGCAGTCTGGCAGCTCGTCGGGCTCATAACCCGAAGGTCGTAGGTTCAAATCCTGCCCCCGCAACCAAGAATATATTAATGGCGTACAAGTTAACTCTTGTAGGCCATTTTTTTATCTTGCAGTGTAAGGCTGATGTAAGAAAATCCGGTCTTAGCCGTTAGCGTGTACTCATGCTTTAGAGGCTATAAGAGGCATTCATCCGTAAGCTGAGAAGAAGAAAACTGAATTGGTTTATTGGTTTTTCTAATCAAAATAGCGGTAAAAGGGTAAGTAACCTGCGTAGTGACAATACAGTTTTTACCAGGGCTGACAACAAAAACCTCAATATGTATAACGTCGTCCAGTTCAATTACTTCACTGACTGAAACACGATACCCACCGCTTGGCCTAAATCCGATACCACCCGCAACCAACTGAAAAGTTTCAAAGTCGATTTGTGGAAGTAAGGCAGGTATCACGCTGAAAGCTTCACTTTCTTCTAGTAATTCAAGGGACATCTCCCATTCTTTTTGGGTGCGAATAATCTGACTCCAAGGCTCCTCACTCTTGAAGCTAAAAGGCAACTTTAATACTGTGTGAGAGAAAATAGCAGGCACTTCTTGAGCCACCGTAACTGTGCTCATTGTCATTAATGCTGTGATGAAGCATATTTTCCTAAGCAAATATCTCATAAGATGATCACTCCCCATTAAGCGCATCAGTTGTCTTAAAAAGAGAGATTATTATATAGATATAGCAATAATTAACGGTAATTTAGTGCTGTTACGTTCCTGCTACTGTTTCGCTAGCGGAGTGCGCCCAAAAAAGCATTCCTGTATGCGACACTATCTTGATCTGTTCATAATGCTTTCACTCTGGTTCTTTATAGCTGTAGATTGTACATTCCCCCATTTTCCAATACTCTCTCGCTAGATATTTAAGTTGATCAAGTTATGCATGAGGAAAAAGTAGAAAATGTTCGAACAAACCTTCAAAAATATTGATGATGTTCTCCGGAAAGAGGCGGGCTGTACGACGGAACTCGATTATACCGAGCAAACATCATGGATGTTGTTTCTCAAATATCTTGATGATCTGGAACAAGAACGGGCTATGAATGCCGAGCTGGTCGGTAAAGCATATGAATTCATTATTGATGATGCACACCGTTGGTCAAAATGGGCAGCGCCAAAAAAAGCAGATGGATCGTTCGATCATGACACGGCGCTAACCGGCGATGATTTGATTCAATATATCGACAATGAACTTTTTCCCTACTTAAAAGGTTTTAAACAACGCGCGACCAGCCCAGATACCATCGAATATAAAATCGGTGAAATATTTGGCGAAATAAAGAACAAGTTTCAAAGCGGCTATAGTCTCCGTGATGCCTTGGAACTGATAGACGCTTTGCGCTTTCGCTCGCAGAAGGAAAAACATGAGTTATCCCATTTGTACGAAGCCAAGATTAAAAACATGGGCAATGCGGGTCGTAATGGCGGGGAATATTACACGCCGCGCCCACTCATTCGCGCCATGGTGCAAGTGGTCAAACCCAAAATTGGTGAGCGCATTTATTGATGGGCGGTCGGTTCGGCGGGCTTCTTGTGCGAAGCCTATGATTATCTGCGTCACGGGATAAAAGGCGGCGAACTAACCACCAGCGAGCTGCAAACGCTGCAAACCAAGACTTTCTACGGCAAGGAGAAAAAGAGCCTTGCTTATGTGATTGCGATTATGAACATGATTCTGCACGGGATCGACACGCCAAACATTATTCATACCAATACACTGGCGGAAAATATCGCGGATATTCAGGACAAAGACCGTTTTGATGTTGTCCTCGCGAATCCCCCTTTCGGCGGCAAAGAGCGCGCAGAAGTGCAACAAAATTTCCCGATTAAAACCGGGGAGACCGCGTTTTTATTCCTTCAGCATTTCATTAAACACCTTAAAGCCGGTGGACGCGGCGCGGTGGTTATTAAAAACACGTTCCTGTCGAACTCTGACAATGCTTCCAAAGCCTTACGCAAGGAGTTGTTGGAAAGTTGTCATCTGCATACGGTGCTGGATTGCCCCGGCGGCACGTTCCTCGGCGCGGGCGTGAAAACCGTCACCCTGTTCTTTGATAAGGGTGCACCCACGCGCAAGGTCTGGTATTACCAACTCGACCCCGGTCGTAATATGGGTAAGACCAATTCCCTCAATGATAATGACCTGAAGGAATTTGTTGAACTGCAAGCCAGCTTCGCCGAGTCTGAGAAATCATGGTCGGTTGATGTCACGGATATTGATCAGGAGAATTTTGATTTGTCGGTGAAGAATCCCAATACACCGGAAGCCGCGCCATTGCGTGAGCCGGAAGATATCATTGCCGAGATTGTTGCGCTTGATGCGGAAAGTGCCGATATCCTTGGAAATATTCGGAGGATGTTGTGAGATCGGTTTATCCGAAACAGTTAATTGGAGATGTATTAAAGCTTGAGTATGGCAAGCCTCTTCCACAATCTGATCGATCCGGCAATGGTAAGATTCCGGCCTATGGAGCAAACGGTATGCTTTGCTGGTCAACTAAGGCTTATAGAACAAAGAGGTCGATCATTGTGGGTCGTAAAGGATCGGCAGGAGAGATTAATCTTACAGACGGCCCATATTGGCCAACTGACGTAACTTACTTCGTGGAACATAACGATAACGAAACAGACCTAAATTACCTTTACCACCTTCTTAAATACTTAGATCTGCCCAAATTAGCAAAGGGTGTGAAGCCTGGTATCAATCGAAATGACGTTTACGCAATAAAAGCACCAATCCCACCTCTCCCCGAACAAAAACGCATCGTGGCGATACTGGATGAAGTATTTGCGGGGATTGATAAGGCGATCGCCAATACCCAGCAGAACCTCGCCAACGCCCGTGAGCTGTTTGAAAGCTATCTAAACAGCATATTTACCCAAAAAAACGAAGGATGGCCGGAGCAGAAACTAGGTGATGTTTTTGACATCACTTCAAGCAAACGCATTTTAGAAAAGGAATGGACCTCTGCTGGAGTTCCGTTTTACGGCGGCAAAGAAATTGTCATGCTTGCAAAATCAGGAACCGTACTCAGCAATGCATATATTTCTGAAGAGAAATACCGTGACTACGCATCAAAGTATGACATGCCACGGCAAGGCGATATTTTGATTACCGCACGGGGAACCATTGGTGTAGGATACATCGTAAAAACAGGTGATAAGTTCTATTACAAGGATGGCAATATCATCTCAATGCGTGGGAAAACGCCTACTAATCCATGCTTTATACTTTATGCCTTTCGGTCTAATGTAATGGCCAGTCAACCCGGAAAGTTGACTGGAACGACTGTTAGGCATTTGCCAATACAAAAGGCAAAAGAACTTGCTTTGAGGATGCCGGAGGTTGGCACCCAAAACAGTGTTGTAGAGCAAATTCAAAAATTGGAAAAAGATGCCAAGCAACTTGAAGCCATCTACCAACAAAAACTCACAGCCCTTGCTGAACTCAAACAATCCCTCCTGAAAAAAGCCTTTTCCGGTGAATTAACGGCAGATGAGCTACCGATCAAGAAAGAAGCTACCGCATGAACGAAGCCGAAACCCGTGCGGAGCTGATTGATCCCGCCTTGAAAGAAGCAGGCTGGGGTGTGGTTGATGGCAGTCGAATTCGGCGTGAGGTGATTACGCTCGGTCGATTGCAGGGCGCAGGCAAGCGGGCGGCGGGGAATGTTGCCGATTATGTGCTGTTTTATAAGGGGCAGAAGCTTGGCGTGATTGAGGCCAAGAAACGCAGCCTGCCCAATACCGAAGGCGTAGCGCAGGCTAAGAAATATGCCGCCATGCTCCAGGTCCGTTTTGCTTATTCCACCAATGGTGATGGGATTTACCGCATGGATATGCTCACCGGCGAAGAAGGCTGCATTACGCATTACCCCACGCCGCAAGCGCTGTGGGATCAAACATTCTCGAAAGCGTATGTATGGCGTGATCGTTTCGGCGATGTGCCGTTTGAGAATAAGGGTGGACAATGGCAAGCGCGTTACTATCAGCATAATGCCATCAATAAAACACTGGAGGCGATTGCCGCCGGAGAGAAACGCATTTTGTTGACCCTTGCGACCGGCACGGGGAAAACCTTCATTGCCTTTCAGCTCGCTTGGAAATTATTTCATTCCCGCTGGAATTTAAGTGACGAGCCGACTCGCCGTCCGCGTATTTTGTTTTTGGCTGATCGCAATATCCTCGCCAACCAAGCTTATAACTCGTTTTCTGCTTTCCCCGAAGATGCGTTGGTGCGGATCAAGCCAAATGAAATTCGTAAAAAAGGCCGTGTGCCGAAAAATGGCAGCATCTTTTTTACTATCTTTCAAACCTTTATGACAGGGCGTGATGCAGCGGGTAATCCGGCACCCAGCTTTGGCGAGTATCCACCGGACTTCTTCGATTTTGTTGTGATTGACGAATGTCACCGGGGCGGCGCGAATGACGAAAGTAACTGGCGCGATATCCTGGAATATTTCGAGCCAGCGGTGCAGCTTGGCTTAACCGCCACACCGAAGCGCAAGAACAATGTCGATACTTATGCTTATTTTGGCGAACCTGTTTACATCTATTCCCTGAAGGAAGGGATTAATGACGGTTACTTAACGCCATTCAAAGTAAAGCAGATTGCTACCACCTTGGATGACTATGTTTATACCTCTGATGATCAAGTAATTGAAGGCGAGATTGAGGAAGGCAAGCGCTATTGCGAAGATGATTTTAACTGGGTGATTGAGATTAAAGCGCGCGAGAAATACCGCGTAAAGTTATTCATGGGCTCGATTGATCAAAATCAAAAAACGTTGGTGTTTTGTGCCACACAAGACCATGCGCTCGCGGTGCGTGATCTGATTAATCAAATGAAGACCAGCAAGGAGCCGAATTATTGTGTCCGTGTGACAGCCAATGACGGTGAATTGGGCGAACAGTATTTGCGGATATTTCAGGATAACGAGAAAATAATACCGACGATTCTCACCACATCGCAAAAACTCTCAACCGGTGTGGATGCGCGAAACATCCGTAATATTGTGCTGATGCGCCCGGTGAATTCGATGATCGAATTTAAACAGATTATCGGACGCGGAACCCGTTTGTTTGATGGTAAAGACTATTTTACGGTCTATGACTTCGTAAAGGCTTATGAGCATTTCAGTGATCCTGAATGGGATGGTGAACCAGTTGATCCGGTTGTAGCGCCAGTTGGCAACAAGGTTGAGCAGCCCGCTCCGCCAGCTTATGGTAATGAAAATACCAAAGCAAATGATGAAGAGTTGCCGCCGCGTTTAAAAATTAAGATTATGCTAGCGGATGGCAAAGAGCGCCGTATTCAACACATGATGGCGACAACATTCTGGAGCCCCGAAGGCAAGCCCATGTCAGCCGCCGAATTCATTCAACGATTATTTGGAGATTTGCCCGAACTGTTTAAGGATGAAGATGAATTGCGTGCGTTATGGGGGCAGCCTGATACCCGCAAGGCATTGATAGAAAGTTTGGCCGAGAAAGGCTATGGCGATGAGCAGCTTGTTGAAATTCGCCGGATGATCAACGCCGAAAAGAGCGACCTCTTCGATGTGTTGGCTTATATCGCATTCGCCCTTGCACCGATAACGAGGGAAGAACGTGCTGAAACGCGCAAGAAACAGATCTTTTCCCAATATGATGTGAAGTTACAGGATTTTATTGACTTTGTGCTGGCGCAATACGTTAAGGAGGGTGTGGGTGAGTTGGATCAATCGAAGCTCCCTGATTTGTTGGAATTGAAATATCATGCTACCAGTGATGCGGTAGTCCTGCTTGGTGGTGTAGCGCAGATACGTGATGCATTTGTCGGGTTCCAGAAGCATTTGTACCAGGAAAATGTAACGTGTAATTGAGTTAACAATTTGCAGTAAAAAATTGGATTAAATTAATTGCTGAATCGATAGGAAAAATCATTAAATTATTACACTCATTACGACGTGTCGAAAATGATGATTGGTGGAAATCTTGTCACAATCAATGATGCAGTATTGAATTGTTGGGTGACATTTTCATTCAAAATGTGTGGGGAGCATTGAACCGCTCATGAGTAATTTCGCCCGGCAGAAGAAAATCGCTATCCGATATGGGGATATTGTGATTTATTTTTCCATAAGAGCCCGATCGGTGAATATTCCGAAAATATCAATCAAGGTCCATCCGGATTGTAGCGTGGCGGTGTATGCGCCATTAATAGCTTCTCATGATGAAATCATCGGTGCGGTAAGAAAACGGGCGTACTGGATCTATCGGCAGCAATGTTATTTTGAGCGGCGGCAAGAGTATATTTTGTCGCAGCGCTATGTGAGCGGTGAGAATCATTTTTACCTGGGCCATCGGTATCGGCTAAAAGTAAGCGTAGATGCCCGATATATACCGGAAGTGAAACTTTATCGTGGCGTACTGGAAGTAAGGTCCAGGATAATCCAGCCGGAAAACATTAAATTTTTGCTATTGAATTGGTACAGAGCCCGCGCCAGAGAAGTTTTTGACCGTCGGCTTGATGTAATGATTACTCGAACCCAATGGGTTCAGCATAAACCACCGATCAGGCTATTGGCTATGTCCACTCAGTGGGGTCGCTGTTCGCTTAGAGGTCGACTAACGCTCAATCCGCATTTAGTCAAAGCTCCCAGAGAGTGCATCGATTATGTATTGCTACATGGGCTCTGTCATATTACCGAGCATCACCACTCCGAGCGCTTTTATCGGCTAATGACACAAGTGATGCCTCATTGGGAGAAAGTGAAGGAAAGATTGAATGGTCTGACTTATTTTTATTTGAATAATGCTTGATTTACGTGTTTGTGGATTGTTGGTTAGTGGTTAATATTGGATTACCCGATTGCGACCTTCTGTTTTGGCTCGATACAAGGCTTGATCGGTACGTTGAAATAGCGCTGTCGCTGATTCATTGTAGATATATTCACTCACACCAATACTGATTGTCACCACGATATGTTTTCCGGGAATATCAATGCCTTGCTGCTCGATTCCTTGTTGCAGCTTAGCCGCCTGCAGTAATCCTTGATCAACTGAGCAGGCGGGCAATAGAATCAGAAATTCTTCGCCACCCCAGCGGCAGATTAAATCCGACTGACGCAGTTTTCCTTTTAAGAAGTGAGCCACGCCAGCAATAACCTGATCTCCAACCAAATGACCAAATTGATCATTGATCTGTTTAAAGTAATCGATATCAACCAGTAATGCGCACAATGGCTCCTTGCGCCGATTGGCGAGACGTAACATTTGAGCGAATATGGTCTCAAAGATCTGCCGGTTATCAAGACCGGTGAGTTTGTCCTTAGTGGCCATATTTTCCAGGCGCCGCTGGTATTTGCCAATGGTAAGGTGGATCAGCACCAGTACTATCAGCGTAATTCCCAGGCTAAATATTAAGTTGATCCACAGGGTATTTTGAATTTGCGACTCGGCCCGGCCAATTTGTTCTACCAGCAAAAACCAATTCAGCTCGGGTATCAATCGGGTTTTCAGGAAGACTTCGTGATCGGTATGCTGATACGTGTAGGAGCCGCCCGGGCTAGTTAATACCTGGGTCGCTATTGCACTAAGCCCTGGTATTTGGCGAATGTTATTCGCCCCCTGATAGTGGTTGCCACGCAGAGTGATATTTCCGCTTTGATCGATAAAATACACTTGGCGAGAATAACGGGTTTGGTATAGCTCGATCATTTCTTGTACGATACTGGAAGATAGACCGACACCAATCGCGCCCAGATAGTGGCCATCAAAGTCATGGATCTTGTGATTGACAAAAAAATTGGTGCGTGACATATCGGCAGTGTCGATATCAACATTGATTGCAAGGTCTTCTTGGATATCGCTAAACCGGAAGTACCACTTATCCTGCGGATCTTCGGCCCTGACTTGTTTCAATACGCCGCTAGAGTGGTAATAGTAATGGCTGGTGGCCGAGACAAAAAACGCGGTGGTCGTTTTATAGTATTCCTGTATTGATTTTAGATATTGTACTATCTGTTTGCTATCTTGTTCTCCTGTGAGTATCCACGTTTTGACAAAAGTATCCTGTGCCATCAATGAAGAAATGATGATGGTTGGGAGCATATCCCGTTGAATCTCAGAGTAAATGTTGTCACTGGTCAGCGGTAGAGTATTGGAGCGTATATGTACTTGCAATGCATGGTTAGCGACAAAGTAACTGATCAGACTCGTGGCGGAGAAACCGCTAATCAGTAACAGTGTAACAAGAACAATAAAGCGGGTTTTTCGATGATTCACGTCATAGCTTCTTAAGGGACTGTCTCGTAATATAGGATTTATCCGTTTTTTTACTATATACCTTATTGATTATTAACAACTGAAATTTATGGAAATTCTATTACGAGACAGTCCCCTTAATTAAAGAGAGCAAAAAAACCGGCAAGCATAACATCACTGAAAATATTCGCCTAGTAACGAGCTGCGCCATGGCGGGTAATTCGGCCGGTATTAAATTTTAAGCCATTGCTACGAATCAATTAGTTGTTGGATTGAATGAATAAATATTTAATTGAATCAAATTATTATAATTTTTTTTAATAAAAGCTTGAACTTCTCTAAATAAAGTGTATCTTACTACAGTCTTTTGGATTCAAGCTGTAGAATGTGTCACCTCTGGTAACCTTTTTTCCTTGATATTCGATGGTCACATACGGATTACCGTAAACGTAAATTTATTATTAAGGAAAGTAACATGGCAACAGGTATTGTAAAATGGTTTAATGATGCTAAAGGTTTTGGTTTTATTACACCAGACGCAGGTGGAGAAGATTTATTTGCACATTTTTCTGCGATCAGTAGTGAAGGTTTTAAATCGTTGCGCGAAGCTCAGCGCGTTACGTTTGACGTAACAACAGGCCCTAAAGGTCAGCAGGCATCAAATATTCGGCCTGAATAAAGTCGAATAAGAGAGTTCTGTATAGAGCAGTAAAAAAACCCGGCTTGTCCGGGTTTTTTTGTTTGGAAAGATACAGATATCTGGCTTAAATGATTTGAAATTAATTCTGTGCTGGTTTGGCTCTCAGCTGAGTTATTCCTGTTTTAGAACATCACGCAAAGCCATCTTTAATCCAGAAAATTTGAATTGAAGTGTCGTGTTCAATATGCGTTTGAAAGTTGTGTGGTTAGATTTGCCGCTCGGATCAAAGTTATTTAATAATGTCTGGCAGATGGCGATATGAGTCAAGAACATCGATTGTACGTTGGTAGCGAATTATCCACCGGGATCTCATTTGAAAGATCCTATCGTAAGCTTAATCTTTTTTTGATAGCTAATCATCCCGTTTTCAGTAAGCTAATCCGGCCCCCTATATTGCTTGCTGCTTTTTCTGCTTCCTTTTCCATTGAACAAAAAAATGATGACTGGATTCATCATGACTTGATGCAGTCTGATCAATGGGCGAATCACCTTGTCACTATAGAAACCGACAGCTAAACCACCAGGCAGAGCTGCTATTTTTGATCGTTCCATTTGATGGTTTGCTACGCTGTTTTTAGGATACTGAAGATAAAGCTGTTTTTTACAGCATGGCAGACTATTTCTTCACCAACGCAGTTCCATATTCATTGTCCCATAAGCAATGCTAATTAAGAAAACGATAGGTCTTCAGGTTAGCCTGAGATATGATAGTGCTTGTAGTGTTATGAACTCACTCTGAATAAGGTTGCTGATAAAGAGACGAATAGATTGCAACTCAGGCATTCTGGAAATTCTTTTGGGAATGAACGTTAAATCGATCAGTTTTGAATGTATTCGATAGTTAAGTAAGCTGCTGATCGGTTTATGGTAGGAGTGACTGTAGTGGTTTTTTAACTGGTTTATGCTTTTCCTTATTTAATAGCAGGATATGTTTTTTAATGTCATATTATGCGATTTTTTAGTATCCATGACTTATTCCCTATAGCCACTTTTAATCCTTATGAGTGAGTAACTCATCACTTTACTCCTTTATTTATCATTGTATTTCGGAGAATAGATCACGAACCTGGTGTTTTATCTGACGGGCACCATTAGTGAAGGTTGGCTTGCCGCACTCGGCTTTGACTATAATATTCTATATGGTAGCTAGCCATCGAAAAGAACGATCTGACCGATCTGGAAATAAGCATATCGCGTGAGTATGGAGAATCCGAAAAGCCGAACAACTAATCAGCCTCGGCGTGAATATAATCAATTTGTTGTTTCTGAAATGATGGAGGATTATGCGTTACGCTATGTCCCTGGCTCTTTCAGAAAATGGCCGGAGTTCCTGGTCGCAAATACAGCAATTGGCGGTATTTCATTTTTGCTATTGGAAGCGATAGGTGCCAGCCTTGCTGTCAGTTATGGATTTACGAATGCATTCTGGGCGATTCTGGTAGTAGGATTGATAATCTTTGTGACGAACCTCCCTATTGCATATTATTCAGCAAAATATAATCTCGATATTGATCTGCTGACACGGGGAGCGGGTTTTGGCTATATTGGCTCTACTATTACTTCACTGATTTATGCATTATTCACCTTCCTTTTTTTTGCACTTGAAGCCGCGATCATGGCGCAAGCCCTACAATTGTATTTTAATCTGCCATTATCGATTGGTTATGCGGTCTGTTCGTTGATCATTATTCCGCTGGTATTATTTGGTGTCACAGGAATTAATCAGCTACAACTGTGGACACAGCCGTTATGTTCTATTCTAGCGGTTGTTCCTTTTGCTTTTATTTATCATAAAGCGCCCGAAACTTTCTCACAATGGCCATCCTTTGCTGGCCAATCACCCAGTGGTGTGGCTTTTGATCCACTTCTGTTTGGCGCTGCCGCGACCGTTTCATTTTCCCTGATTACACAGATTGGTGAACAGGCAGATTATTTGCGGTTCTTGCCAGATAAAGGCGCGCATAACCGTTTTAAATGGTGGGCAGCAATGCTGCTGGCTGGGCCCGGATGGATTCTGTTCGGTGTAATAAAACAACTGGCGGGTATGTTTCTTGTGTTTTTGGCAATTACGCAAGGGCTGGCTATGTCTGATGCGACTCAGCCAGCGTATATGTATCTGGTTGGTTTTGAATATGCCTTTTCTAATCCGGCTGTGGCACTGGCGGTTACCATTTTATTTGTGTTGGTGTCTCAAATCAAAATTAATGTAACCAATGCTTATGCAGGTTCATTAGCGTGGTCCAATTTCTTTTCCCGCCTCACTCATCAACATCCGGGACGTGTTGTATGGCTTGTATTCAATATTTTGATCGCATTACTCTTGATGGAGCTTGGGGTATTCGCTGCAATCGAAAAAATACTGGGGTTATATGCCCATATTGCGGTGGCTTGGATAGGTGCCTTGTTTGCAGATTTGGTGATTAATAAGCCACTGGGTTTGAGCCCGTCCTATATTGAGTATAAGCGGGGGCATCTGCCTGATATCAATCCGGTGGGAACCGGTGCCATGTTGATTGCTTCAGTCGTTTCCATTGCTATTTTCATGGGTGTGTTGGGGCCACTACCGGCGGCATTCTCATCATTTATCGGGCTCGGTCTGGCGATTATGCTCGTGCCGGTAATCGCACTTGTAACACGAAGTAAATACTATATTGCGCGGCAGAGTGGCTCTGGATTGGATAGCAAGTGCATTGTTTGTGAACAGCAATATGCAATCCAGGATAACCTGTTTTGCCCCGTATATGGTGGCACCATCTGTTCGTTATGTTGCACATTGGATGCGCGTTGTGGTGATGCTTGTAAAAAAAAAGATGGATCGATTAATCCAGGCAATGGTTGGATTGGAATAAAAGTGCAAACACATATTTTTCGTTTTTTCAATATTTTTCTGTTCCTGACAAGCTTAATGGGGGCTATTTTTGGGTTAATTTTTTATCAGAAAATTGTTGCCGTGCCTTTAATACCGGATATGCTGGATAGTCTGAAAGATATATTTTTTAGAGCCTATGCGGTGGTTTTTATATTTATGGGTATGGGTGTCTGGTGGTTTGTTTTGATGGAGAAAAATTATCAATTAATACAAGAAGAAATTGATATACAAAATATTCAATTGCAAAATGAGATCGCTGAGCGGCAATTAATCGAACGTAGACTGGCCAGGGAGAAACATGTGCTTGAGATGGTGGCCAGCGCTCAACCATTTAATACGATACTTGATGCGATTACGCATGAAATAGAAGCCGAAGATCCGGCCTGGCACTGCTCAATTTTATTACTCTCAGCCGATAACAGGCACTTTTGGGTCGGTTCAGCGCCGAGTTTGCCAGAATCCTATAGCGCCGCTATTGGCAGTGTCGCCCTGAATGCAGATATGGATGTCAGCGGTCATGCTGTGTTTACCGGAAAACGTACGATTATTAAAAATATACAAACACATCCTTACTGGATTTATTTCAGAGAGGTGGCAAGGGAAGCCAATTTGATGTCGTGCTGGTCGGAACCCATATTATCTGCACAGGGCCGAGTGCTGGGAGCGCTTGCGATCTACCATCATAGTGTTATATCACCAACTCAAGATCAATTTAATGGTATTACATTTTTTACGCATCTTGCGAGTTTGACTATTGAACATAAATTAACTGAAGAAAAAAAGGATCTTTCTAATAAATTAATCTGGGAACAGGCTAATTATGATGCTTTAACAGGTTTACCCAATCGTAGTATGTTCCAGGATCGTCTGGAGCAGGAAATTAAGAAATCTCATCGCATTAAGCGAAAAATGGCATTAATGTTCATTGATCTGGATAGATTCAAAGAGGTGAATGATTCACTAGGTCATACTACCGGTGATCGTCTTCTTGTTGAAGTTGCACGGCGCATCAATCACTGTGTGCGGGAGTCAGATACGGTTGCCCGGCTGGGTGGAGATGAGTTCACGGTAATTTTGTCTGAATTGGATGAAGCGAAGCAGGTTGAGCGCGTTGCGCAGCATATAATTGATAGTCTGGCAATTCCATTCAAGCTGGATGGAAAGATTGCCTTTATTTCTGCGAGTATCGGCATTACATTTTTCCCGGATGACGCTAAAACATCCGAATCACTGATGGCCAATGCGGATCATTCGATGTACACGGCTAAAAATTCAGGGCGTAATCGTTTTAGTTATTTTACTGTTGCCCTGCAAGAAGCCTCGCAAAAACGCTCTCAGCTGATTAATGATCTGCGTGATGCTTTGTCAACTAAACAGTTTGTTTTGCATTATCAGCCGATCATTCAATTAGCGAACGGAACGATCCAAAAGGCCGAGGTATTATTACGTTGGCGTCATCCTAAACGAGGATGGGTTAGTCCCGCGGAATTTATTCCCCTTGCAGAAGAAAGTGGAATCATTATTGAAATTGGAAATTGGGTATTCAGAGAGGCTGCCCGAGAGATTAAACTTTTGCGCGCAACAGGCCATCCCGAATTTCAGATCAGCATTAATAAGTCACCCGTACAGTTTTGTAGTCATTCACTCTTTTTCCAGGAGTGGTTGCCGTATTTAAAACAGCTGGATTTGCCAGCTGAGAGCCTTATTATAGAGATTACAGAAAAGCTATTATTGGAGATGGGAGAGATTGGTAGCAGTAAATTACTGGCCCTCCGCGAGGCCGGTATCCAAATTGCGATTGATGATTTCGGGACGGGTTATTTTTCGCTATCCTATTTTAAGAAATTTGATATTAACTTTCTGAAGATAGATCAATCCCTTGTACAGAATTCAGTTAATTGCTTAAATGATATGGCGTTATGCGAAGCCATTATTACCCTGGCTCATAAACTCGGCCTGAAAGTCATTGCGGAAGGAGTGGAAACGATGGAACAAAGTAAGTTATTAATCGCGGCCGACTGTGATTATGGACAGGGGTGCTTCTTCTCGCAACCTGTAGCGGCCGATATTCTGAGAAAAATGTGAGCTTATCGTTACTTTAACGTTTTATAGGTGATTGCGGGATGAAATGAATATGCGTTTGAAAACAATTCCGGAGCCATTTCTCAAGTTGCCAGGTGGCTGTGACATCATCACGGTTATAGTCGAGGATTTCCGTTTTCAGCTGATCTTTTTTTTCAGAGTCAGTTTCGATTAGAAAGTGATTAAACTGTACTACGGACCATTGCGATCCTGAATGCTTGTTTTTCCACTGAAAATTCACCAAATCCTTATGTTTGCAGATTTCCTTTAGACCATAGCCCTGTAAGGGTAAGATCAGTTGCTCTTGTACTGGTTTTTGTAGATCAAACAAAGGACTGTTATCTCCCAGTAACCATAAAACGGTTGTATGATTTTCCATATCGTAACGTTCAGCATATTTCCTGATTGTCGCTTTTTCATGATTGGAATAATGGGCCAATATCAAAGATGAATATTGTTTACGATATTGTTCAATTTTTTCCAGAAAGTGAATCCAGCCCATATAGTCTTGCGTCTCGTCATCAGTCCAGATATATTCGAAATCTCTACTGGAGTAGGGGGGCGTGAGCAATCCCCAGAGATAGACATGGCGTCTGCGAGAGGATGTCAGTGGGTTGTCTTCAATGTCAAAATGTACCCAGGTGCCCTCAGGTAAGATAATGGGATCAAGCTGAAACACTTGACCTGTCAGAAAGGATTTGGCCTGTAGAATGGCGCGCTGCTTTCTTTTATATCCTTTGAGATAAGGTGTATCGGGTATCGTTTCAGCACTGCTGTTTGAGAACTGGGTAATGGTCGAAATACCGGCGGCTGCAAGGTTGCTCGCTGTGCGACCATGAATCCCGTGAAGCAGCGACAGGTCTTCTTTTGCCTCAAATCCGGGGCGGCAGTGAGTGTAGTAGGGACAGATGCGGCATTTACTGTGGCTGTAATGCACCATTGGTTGTTCATGCATGGTGAGCAGCTGCTTTATATTCATGACGAATGCGTCCACCAATGGATTGATTTCATCGCCGAGCGTAGCCGTTCTGCCATTACCGAGAAACACCATAGCAGGCAGATGATTAGCGAGTATACGTCGATATAAGCCCAGCTGTATCTGGATTCCTTTTTTGTTTTCACTATGCGACAGCTTGGCATCCGCTGGCTGATATTGGCCGCTTTCATGCCGGATGAGAAAATCAGGATACCCGATAATGCCTTCTTGTTCATCCAGGAGTTGACCTTGATAAATGACTGGAATACCTCGCTGCATGAGTGTGCGTGTATGTTCTGCTGAATCGGCCTGATGCACTTCGTATTGCTGTTGTAGTTTGGTGAGTATGGTTGTTTTGTGTGCCAGGCCGATATCGAGTAAAAGTTTCTCGAAGCCGTCGACTTCAATCTCGGCATTTTTACTTTGATGCTTATTAAGCCAGGTACGACGGATACATGAGATCCAGGATGTGGCATCGCTGGGTTTAATGAGGTTGTGAACAGATTTATTGAGGGCCACCGGTTTTCTTATCCTTGCTTTAAGCATATAAATATCACAGCGTATACTATCAGACACGATAACTGAGAATAATCTCATAATCGTAGACTTTACAGGAAAAGCCTTTTATTCTATCTATGGATAGTTAAATGACTATCTAGTTAGAAACAGTATCGATTAATCAGTGTAATGGGTTTAATCCTAATAGCTATTGGTACTAGAAATCTGGAGAATCGGTATGTCAGGACAAAACTCTAGCGGAAACGTACTTGCAGCAATTTGTAGTTTTTTTATCCCTGGCCTGGGTCAATTGGTTCAGGGCCGTATACTGGCTGCTTTGTTGTTTTGTGTAATAGTGGGGATCAGTTATTTTTTTGCGGTATTAATTATTCCTGCGATTATCGGGGGTATTTTTCATCTTTGGTCTATTATTGATGCGGCTCGGTTTGATTCATCAGTTTTATAAACAGGAGTAGATATCATGATTTCAGTGAATGAGAATATGACGATATGTGATTCTGAGATACGAAAAATAAAAGTCGTTTTACGGGGGGTTGTGATACTGGCGATGTACCTGATGCTAGTGGCTTGTGGATCGACACCCGTCAGTGAGAATTTATATTCAAGCGTGCAAGTGCGGATTGATGATGCCAAAAAGATAAAGGCCGATGAGTTGGCAGGCGCGGAGCTTTATGCGGCCCGGAAAAAATTTGAGGATGCCCGCAGGGCGGATAAGGCTGGCGATCGTGAAAAGGCATTGCGGTTACTTAAAGAAGCAGAACTGCATGCGCAGCTAGCAGAATCTCGGGCTCTAAGCGCGCGTTCACAAAAAGCGCTTGATGCGATTAATGCAGGGCTGAGTATATTACAAGAAGAATTAGATCATTAACGCTTCGGTGCGGACATTGGGATTAACTATTTTATCAAATGGCGCGTAAAACTTCGTCCTTCAGGGCGGAGATATAAGCGCACAGGCGAAGCCTGTTTAATGCGGTCTTTGCTGTTCTTGAATGTACTTGAGCGAGGACATCGCTTGTTAGCCTGTGGAGTTGAAACGTTAGTTTCGTCTAAGAAGCAGGAACCAGTAGGCAGTAGCAATACAAACCTACTCTTAACGGCTTAATAAGTCGCTAGGAAT
Organism: uncultured Nitrosomonas sp.; assembly: GCA_965369175.1. Classification (GTDB taxonomy): domain Bacteria; phylum Pseudomonadota; class Gammaproteobacteria; order Burkholderiales; family Nitrosomonadaceae; genus Nitrosomonas. Next base: position 4,371 of record CBDUPR010000049.1, on the reverse strand, counting down.
CCCCTTCGTTTAGGAAGGGGAGGATGTCAAGAAAGAACCAGGATGCAACGGTGTCAACATATTAATGTCAGGAGACTACCATGAAGATCCAGTCTATTGTTATCATTATTTCATTGCCATTTTTACTGATTTCCTGCGCCAGTAATCAACCCAGTCTGATATTAAATGAAGCTGAGAGTCAATATGAATCGGCACGCATGATTAAGGGTATTTTTAACACGGACGCTCAAAAAATGGGCGAGGCAAAAGAAGCGCTCGGTAAAGCAAAGCAGTTACAGGAAAATAATAAGGAGACATATCTGGTTGATCATTACGCAACTATTTCAATTAAAAATACAGAGATAGCAGAGGAACGTCACCGTTTGAAGCAAATAGAACTGGAAATTGAAGAGGCAAATAAAAAACGCCAGCAGCTACTTCTGCAAGCCAGATCGCAAGAAGCAAAATCGGCCAAAATGGAGGCAATGAAACTGGCTGCTGAGCTGGATGCACTTCAGGCTGAACAAACCGAACGAGGTATTATTCTGACGTTGGAGAATATTGTTTTTGCATTTAACAGTGCGGTGTTGGAATCTGGCGGAGATAGAACGGTTGCACGAATTGCTCAGTATTTGAACGATTATCCTCAGCGCCATATATTGATTGAAGGTTTTACGGATAATATTGGAAGCGAAGCATATAATCTGGAGCTGTCTAGGCAGCGTGCTGAAGCGGTTGAACAATCTCTGATTAGACATGGTGTTGACTCCCGACGGATTGGTACAGTTGGTTTGGGAGAAGCTTATCCGATTGCTTCGAATGGAACGAATGTGGGTAGGCAGAAAAACCGGCGTGTGGAGATAGTGATTGCTAATCAAGATGGTAGAAATATATTCAGGCGATAGCCATATTATTGAATATACAGGCTTATGACAATGTCGGCTTTTAAACTCTGAGGGGCAAGCGGGAGATAAATGATATAGTCGCCCTTGGAGTTATTGGCAGTGTGCTGGTATACTGCACATATGCTCTCTGCTATAAGATTTTTGTATTGTATCGTGGCATTAATGAAATAGGTTGTTGATGGCGCTGGACGTTAATGCTAACTGAGTGCACAATAAGGCCTGTATCAGTGAATAGTAGAAACCGGGTTTTATTGGTATCGAATTAGTGGATTGATTTGTAAAAGTTTTTATGGCGGGCCTCCCCGCATTGTAAGATAGTGAATCTGGTCAGATCCGGAAGGAAGCAGCCACAGCTGTTTTTACAAGTGCCGGGGGTCTGGCTCGCCACCCTACTTCTTTCTTTGCATCTATTGGGTTTCAGTAGTATTTGCTGGCTTGAAATATTCTTATTTGTTTTTCCTACTTATTCAAGAAATATCGTGCTCCAAATCCAAGCCCTTGCTCGCAAATGGCGTCCCAAAAACTTTTCAGAGCTCTCTGGACAAGATCATGTAGTTAGGGCGCTTACTAATGCGCTTGAACAAAACAGGTTGCATCATGCCTATTTGCTCACTGGTACACGGGGTGTAGGTAAAACAACAATTGCACGTATTCTGGCCAAGGCGCTTAATTGCGAAACAGGTATTACGTCTATGCCATGTGGAATATGCACAGCCTGCACTAGCATAGATGGTGGCCATTTTGTCGATATGATCGAGCTGGACGCGGCTTCCAATACCCAGGTGGACAATATGCGGGAGCTGCTTGAAAATGCACTTTATGCGCCGACCAGTTCTCGCTACAAGATTTATATTATTGATGAAGTACATATGCTTTCCAAGTCAGCTTTTAATGCCATGCTGAAAACTCTGGAAGAACCACCTGCACATGTTAAATTTGTACTGGCCACAACTGATCCGCAGAAGATCCCCATCACCGTCTTATCTCGTTGTTTACAATTTAATCTGAAACAAATCCCGGTCACGCAGATTGTTACTCACCTTAAACATATATTGATACAAGAGGGAATTAGTTGTGATGATGAAGCATCATTACAGTTATTAGCGCGTGCGGCACAGGGCAGTATGAGAGATGCCTTAAGTATGCTTGATCAAGCAATTGCTTTTGGTCAGGGCAAGGTTGGAGAGGCTATTGTACGCGAGATGCTCGGTATTATTGATCAGCATTATCTCTATGATTTACTGGATGCGCTGGCACAAAAGAATGGTTCTCAAATAATACGTTTGGCAGATGAAATGGAAGCGTGCTGTCTTTCATTCGATAATGCTTTACAGGAGTTAGCTGCATTACTGCATCGCATCACTCTGGCTCAGACGGTGCCGGAGGCGATTGATGAAAGTATTCCAGATCATGAGCGTATTTTTACGCTTGCGAAAACGTTTACTCCGGATGACATTCAATTATTTTATCAGATCTGTTTACATGGACGCACTGATTTGAGCCTGGCGCCTGATGAGTATGCGGGCTTTACCATGACATTAATGCGCATGCTGATCTTTATGCCGGAAGGTATGTCACAGCATAGTCATTCGCCTGTGACTGACAGGAGCGTAGAACATAGGGTAGCGCCCGTGAACTTAACAACAAAGCCGGATGCAGGTAGGTCAGTAAACAAAAGTGCTGATGATTGGCCGACGTTGGCAAATCAATTGAAACTGACGGGCATGACAAAAATGTTGGCGCAGCATAGTGAAGCAAAGTTTTTTTCTGCGAACAGAATTGAATTATGTGTACCGGAAATGCATAAATATCTACTGGAGAAAACATACCAGGATAAAATCCAGGCGGCGCTGGACACATACTTTGGTCAATCTGTCGCATTACAGTTTTCTGTGGGAAATATCACAGGCATGACACCCGCAGCATTACAAGATCGTGAGAAGGAAACAAAACAGCTGCAAGCTGTCGCAGCGATTGAGCAAGATCCCATTGTGCAGGAGCTAATGGAAGATTTTGATGCACGATTAATTGTTTCTTCAATCAAACCTATTCAATAGTGGAGGTAATATAATGAGAGGCAACTTGGGTAACCTGATGAAACAGGCGCAACAGATGCAAGAAAACATGAAGGAAATGCAGGATAAATTAGCAACAGTAGAAATTGAAGGCCAATCCGGAGCAGGGATGGTCAAAGTTGTCATGACTTGTCGCCACGATGTGAAAAATATCAGTATTGACGACAGTTTGATTGGTGATGATAAGGATATGCTGGAAGATCTGATTGCGGCGGCTGTCAATGATGCGGTACGGCGCGTTGAGTCGACGACACAGGAAAAGATGGCAGAGATTACCGCTGGATTAGGTTTGCCACCAGGAATGAAATTGCCATTTTAAATTCGCATAAGTGGTTACTATACTGATAACTAACTGTAGTAAGACAGCACCATTGTTTTTCCAGATCAGGAGATCAATTAATAGATGAGCGCAAGCAGACCGATCAGACCGGTAAAAAAGAAATCGCCGGCATTATCGGGCGCCAATGCGGCAGATGTATCGGTACTCGCTACTACCCATAAGTTGCATAAGTTACTGGCACAGAAAGGACTCGGTTCGCGACGCGAAATGGAGGCATTGATTGCTGCTGGCCAAGTGAGCATCAATGGGAAAGTGGCGATGACTGGTGATCGGGTTGGGCCAGAAGATATTGTACGGCTTGGCAAACGTATCATTCGTTTCAGTTTAAGTGAACCATCACTTCCGCGGGTGATGTTATATCACAAGCCAGAAGGCGAGATTGTGAGCCGCAATGATCCACAAGGCCGTCCGTCGGTATTTGATAAACTGCCACATCTTAAATCATCTAAATGGATAGCGATTGGCCGATTGGACTTTAATACTAGCGGTCTATTGATATTTACTACGGATGGCGTTTTGGCAAACCGATTAATGCATCCCCGGTTTGAAGTAGAAAGAGAATATGCGGTGCGCTTGATTGGGAGGTTGACGGCAGAACAGATCTTGCTATTGACTACTGGTGTCGAATTAGAGGATGGCTTTGCAAAATTCAATCGTTTGTCAGATCAAGGTGGTGAAGGTTCTAATCACTGGTATCACGTTGTCTTAAAGGAAGGAAAGAACCGTGAGGTGCGTCGTATGTTTGCTGCTGTGGGTTTGTCAGTGAGTCGTTTGATGCGTGTACGTTTTGGTCCGATTAACTTACCGCCGCGTATTAAACGAGGAAAATGGTTAGAACTGGATGAAAAAGAGACGAGGCGTTTATTAAATCTGGTGGCGTAGTCGCATAAAGATTTTAATAAGAAAAAGACCGCTGTATAACTATGTTTTTGAGCTTTTCTGATTACTTGCGGGATTGATAAATCAAACACTTAAAAATCTTGCCCAGCCAGAGATAACCAGTTATGCAGCGGTCTTTTATACGCAAAGCCTTTAAATCTCGACTCAATCCAAATTCTGACCAAGTACAGAA
>CBDUPR010000048.1:0-21305 GCA_965369175.1 uncultured Nitrosomonas sp. | reverse complement strand
GTAACGACCGTGTTTGTGGACTTTATTTTAGAAACTGAGTTTTGCAAAGGTCTCCGGTAGTTTCCTTCGAGAATTTTTGAAAAATTTTCCCTCGTTGCTTAATTACCGCTAATTGTTCCAAATATTTTGCTATTGCATGTTGATCCATTCGTTTTCCTTAAGAATCATCTTAATATGTTCTTATATTTAATATGACATAAGTCAATTGTTAATTTAAGTTTTTTTATCTTTCTTAATTCTCCCTAGCCATATAAGTGTTACTGCTAGCCGGGAAATTGTAATGATTGATGCTTTTATTATTTTTTGTAAGTTCGGCACATTAAATTCCATTTGCTTTTTAAAAGCCTTTCATAACTTTATGAATTTTTAAATTCGTATGTCGATACATTAAGCATGTTTTTTCCGGCATAAAATTTGTACTGTTCAAATTAGATTATGAACAAACCCAAAAAAGAATACGGCAATCTCACACTTGAAGAATTCAAACAGCTTATAGGTGAATTACCTGATATTCGCAGCCAAATGAAAGAGTTGCCTGATCTTTTGAATTCTTCGCCCAAGGAAAAAATCAAAGAAGTATTGGATCAGGGGTTATATTGGGCTGCATTTTATGAATTGTCATTTCAAGAATCTCTGGCACTGCTTATTTGCGCATTGGGGTGCCATCAGGAATTGCATGAAGCTGCTCAATCCGATGATCCCACGCAAGCAGCATTTAACATGTTTCAAAATGTAGAATACGAAAGCTGGAAAGGTGGATTAAATGGCATGTTTGAAATTGGCGAAATCCTTGCCTTGTTTACGGTATTGCAACGTAATATTCTCTCAATCATGCTGTTTCATCGAACACTGGATGCACTGGTTGATGAGGCCCGTGAGGGAAACGATGATTCATTCTTCAATGCTGTGCGCATTGATCGATCTATTATGACCTGTCCAGCATTTGCTTTGCGAATTGCCAAGGCAGAAATTAAAAACGACAAGAAATTCTTTATCCGCCTGCGCAGTTCCCTGAAAGGGCCTTCGAAGAAACATTGGGAATCCTACAAGGATTTACGTTATGCCTTTTATATTCTTCGTGAATCAGGTTTTAATCAATTGTCAGATGCGCGGCTTGAGGAATTGCTCGTGCGTCAGCTAAAGCTGTATCCCGATACACCCAGTGCTCGAAAAAATCTCCGAAAACAGTTCACAGAATCCAAAAAATTTGCAACCACCTGAAATTGCAATTTGAGGTGGACGACTTTTTGTCGTTAGGCGCATAAATTCCTTAATCGTTGCTGGAAGCCATTGCATGCCAGCCTACGATCAGGAGTTTATCCATGTCAAAGAAATCAAAAGGGTTTAATCAATCCGCTGAGCCAACACGCAAGGCAACGCGCGAGGGCGCGGCCGCGTGGCGTGATGGCGAAGTGGAACAGGATTTGACGGATGCATTGCATCAGTCTAAGTCATCCTCACAGGGTACGCCGCCTAGTAACACAGTACCTAATAACTGCATTACTGAGTATTTCAAGCTGTTAAGATTTGGGGTTGATAGTCTTTATTTGTCATACCCAGGTGAATTATCTGCTGAAGTCGATGACGAATTAAAAGAACTCAAGCAGATCGCACAATCACCTGAACCACATCAACAGGTAAAAGCCCAGTATCCGGTCAATGACCATATTTTTGAAGTCAAGGATAAGGGCAGGGGGTTCTTTCTTTATCGTTTGCAGGATAACGCATTTCATATTCAGTTATCGCGCAGCCGTTCACTGCCATTTGCGTTTGTGCAGCTGTCGAGTGAATATCTTACCTATAAGACTCCATTGGCAGCAGAAAAAGCATTACGCCACGTTTTGGAGCAACTAGGCGCTATTCATGAATCAGCGAATGTCAGCCGCATTGATTTATTTGTTGATTTTGTCAGTCCTGAGAATATGGAAAGCTGGGATCGCCATGCCTGGGTAACGCGTGCATCAGCAATCAATGCCTATTCGGTAGAGCGGGAATTTTCCGGCTGGACGATTGGTGCGGGTGGCGTTGTCAGTTGCCGCCTTTATGACAAAACGCTGGAAATCAATAAGCAGTCGAAAAAGTTTTAACTGCATGATTTATGGAAAGCAGCGGGTTGGAATGGTAAAGATAAGGTCTGGCGGCTGGAATTCCAGTTAAAACGGGAAGTATTAACACAGAAAGGACTGAGTAAGCTTGCCGAAGTGCTGGATAACCTCAATGGTCTGTGGAGCTATGCCACAACCGAATGGTTGCGCTTAACCTTGCCGAATCCAGATGATCAAACCCGCTCACGCTGGCCGATTCATCCGTTATGGGGCTATCTGTCATCGGTTGACTGGGATACCGATGGCGGGCCTTTATTATCGCGTTTCAATAATGCACGCATACCGGGCGATGACTGGCTTTGTAAGAATGGGTTCAGTGCGCTGATTTCATTTATGGCGCGTGAAGGTATCAAAGATTTTGATACAGGCACTCATGCCTTCAAGAATGCGTTATACGGTTATCACGAGCGCAAAAGCTTTTATCTGGGCTCTCTTTCGATGACTATCTTCAGGAAAAAATTGCCATCAAAGCACGTCAGTTTAATTCCATACTGAATAGAACTGAAGCCGATGAACAGGCTAGACTAGATGCGCTTGTCAGGGAATACCGCAAGGCGACAAAGGGAAGCTAACGATGGAAAAAGTTAGCCTGCCTTTGCCACCAATTCGCTGTTTATCCAAGCAAGAAGCGGCCTCATACCTTGGAATCGGGGTGACACTGCTGGCTGAACTGGATATTCCTTTTATCAAACTAGGTCGGCGTTGTTTATACGACAGGGTTGATTTAGATGCCTGGATAGAGGATTATAAGCAGCGCGAGCATGGGCGGGCTAAGGAGGAACATATATGGCCCAAACACAAGAAGGCGTCTACCGGCGACAAGATTCCCGTTACTGGTGGATTGCCACGACGCTCCCAAACGGCAAAAGAATACGCCAAAGTGCTGGGACAGAAAACCGCCAAGATGCCGAAGCACTGCTAGCCAAAATAAGGCTGGAAGCGTTTCGGGAACATCATTTCGGCATAAAACCCGAACGCACCTGGCAAGAAGCCGTCGTACGGTATCTCGCGGTGAAAGCAAGCCTGAAAAGCTATCGGGATGTGCAACGGATTTGCCGGATGCTTGACCCTTATCTGGGCAGTCTGACATTGAATCAGATTAATGGTGACATGATTTGGTTCATTGTTCAGGAACGGCTCAAACAAGGCAATAGCCCGGCAACCGTGAATCGTTATCTGGCCTTGATTCGTAATTTGCTGAAAATGGCACGCGATGAATGGCAATGGATCGATAGCATTCCTAAAATCCGGTTAATGCCGGGTGAAGTGGAGCGGGATCGCTGGTTAACCCGTGAAGAAGCAGACCGATTGATTGATGCGGCACCGGATCATCTGGCGGCATTAATTCGATTTGCTTTGGCAACGGGGTGCCGGGCGCGTGAGATTACCGGATTGGAGTGGAACCGCGTCGATATAAATCGGCGCACTGCATGGTTGAATAAAACCAAGAATGGCACACCGCGAGGTGTTCCGCTGAATAAGGACGCAATTACTGTATTGGAAGCGCAAATCGGAAAACATGCACAATACTGTTTTACCTATCGTGGGAACCCTATCCGTTGGGATTTAACCAACACGGCCTGGACAAACGCGATAAAGAAAGCAGGCATTGAAGATTTCCGCTTTCATGATTTGCGGCATACCTGGGCTTCATGGCATCGGCAGGCTGGCACCAGCTGCGATGAACTGAAGGATTTAGGGGGCTGGAAGTCGCGCAATATGGTGGATCGTTACGCCAAGTTTGCCACTGAGAATTTGGCGTTTGCTGCATCCAGAATTGAATCGACCCGTGACAGCAAGGTGATTCCGTTGTCACGTATTTGTCACGTTAAGCATGCAGTTGAAAAGGGTGAGTCAGATAACGCTTTGAATAATTTGGCTCCCTGACCAGGGCTCGAACCTGGGACCTGCGGATTAACAGTCCGTCGCTCTACCAACTGAGCTATCAGGGATCTGGAAAGGTTGCTATCATAGCGTGTTGAGTTACGTTGGTCAACCTTCTTGTACATATCAGTATTACATGTGTTTCAAGAATTCAAATGGATCGTTTTTTCCTAAAAAATAGGGGTAGTACCCATTTACCATTGATCCAATTTTGGAACCATGAAACTGTAGCAGTATGGTACCTTGTTGCCGGATTTCTTATTCCTGATAATCCATTGCGGTATATTAAGAGATCTGCCAGTATTCGCATGATTATTTGCACCAGATGAGTTAGATTGCTATTACCAATTTGAACAATACAATTATGTTATTCAACAATTAGATATGGATGCTTCTTTTTCGAAAGATCGGCCACAACCCGATCAGGTGTTAGTGGATATTGCACGTTATGTAGTGAATCATCGTATTCAAAGCAATTATGCTTATGATATCGCACGTAATTGTTTGATGGATACATTAGGGTGTGGCCTGGAGGCGTTATCCTATCCAGCATGCACTCAATTATTAGGACCCGTCGTGTCAGGAAGCGTTGTACCTAATGGTGCCAGAGTTCCCGGAACACGGTTCCAACTTGACCCAGTACAAGCTGCATTTAATATTGGCACAATGATTCGCTGGCTTGATTTCAATGATACTTGGCTGGCTGCAGAATGGGGGCATCCATCGGATAATCTGGGTGGAATACTAGCAACGGCTGACTGGCTTTCACGTAATGCACGTACAACTGGCGGAAAATTATTGACGATGCATGATGTGCTAACCGCAATGATTAAAGCACATGAAATTCAAGGCTGTTTAGCATTGGAAAATAGTTTCAATCAAGTGGGGCTGGATCATGTATTGCTGGTAAAAGTTGCTTCTGCGGCAGTTGTGATGCATTTGCTGGGCGGTGATATGAATCAGGTTATCAATGCGCTCTCTCAGGCGTGGGTGGATGGGCAACCACTGCGCACTTATCGCCAGTTCCCCAATACGGGTTCGCGTAAATCCTGGGCTGCAGGTGATGCGACGAGTCGCGCAGTATGGCTCGCATTAATCACCCTTAAAGGTGAGATGGGTTATCCTTCCGCGCTAACGGCCCAAACCTGGGGTTTCTATGATGTGCTATTCAGAGGGAAACCATTCCGTTTTCAACGGCCAATTGCTCAATGGGATGCTTATGTAATGGAGAATATCTTATTCAAGGTTTCATTTCCTGCTGAATTTCATGCTCAAACAGCGGTGGAATGTGCGATGCAGTTACATCCACTGGTAACAGCACAAATAGACCATGTTAAAAAAATTACGATCCGCACTCATGAAGCCGCGATACGTATTATTGACAAACGGGGGCCACTGAATAATCCGGCTGATCGCGATCATTGTATGCAATATATGGTTGCTATTGCATTGCTATTTGGCCGGCTTACCGCAGTTGATTATGAGGATAAGATGGCTGCCGACCCGCGCATTGATCAATTGCGTGAAAAAATATTCTGTATGGAAGATCAACAATTTACTCGGGACTATCATGATCCAGGGAAGCGTTCCATTGCCAATGGAATCATAATAGAATTAAAAGATGGCAGTACTCTGGGAGAAGTGGTGGTGAACTATCCTGTGGGTCATAAGCGGCGTCGTAACGAAGCGATTCCATTATTAGAAACTAAATTTAAAGCGAATCTTGCCCGTTGCTTCCCGCTTGAGCAACAACAAGCAATCTTTAATTTATGCCAAGATGCAGAAAAACTGAAAGTAACGCCAGTGGATGAATTTGTTGATATGTTTGCAGTCGGATGATAAGACGTTTTGTTACCAGGATGGCGGTGAGATACCAAAACGGGTTGCATATTTGATGGCAAGATCATCGAATGTGTGCATATCATCACAGAAACGATGGTATGCAAATAATAGATTCCACATTTCTTCAATTCCTGAACTACTGTCGGCTGTCTTTTCCAGATTGTCGATAAAGCGAGCAATCCCTGTTATTTTTAATTGGATACGATCATGCAGCAATTGCGTGAAGAGGTTTGTTAGTGCTTTGATGCCACTGATATCAGTGCTTTGTACGCGGGAAAAATCTAATACAGCACCATCCCGTGATGTGCAGGCTTCAAGTATGGCCGGAATTTCTGGTAGTGATTGACATGTAATTCTTTGGGGTATTTCGAAGGTTATATCGGATGAAGCTGGGGGGTGTTTTTCTTGATTAAGCTCGGCGAATATGGGGGCCTTGAAACAATTTTCATATCGACTCTTCAAGGCGCTAAAGTCATTTATACGGTTGGTGCCGAGATAAAATGAAGCCAGCAATTGCCAACCGGCCTCCTTCATAACATTAGTTTCCAATGCTTGTTCAAGAGTACGAATAGAGGTTTCAATTTCGGCTGTAATCTGTCTGATCAGATCTGTTGAGTCGGGAGGGAGTGCTCCTGGTGAAGTAAAATCCAGTGCAATCTTATTTGCTCTCATCATGGTTACTAACCTGGAAAAATTATTCTCATCAGTCTTTAACTCGGTTGATTTTGACTACTTCTTTAATGCGTCTCAGACCTCGCATCACTTGCGCAAGATGTAATCTGTTTTTGGCTTGTAGAATAAAACGCATGGCCGTGTAGCCTTCTTCGCTTTCCATAATAACATCGTCAATATTTGAATGGGCTTTAGCAATTTCTGCCGCAACTCTGGCTAGTACGCCTCGTTTATTAGCTGTAACAACTTTTATACCGACTTTGAAAATTCTGTTGATGTCCTTGCCCCAGGTTACGCCCAGACAGTTGTCTGCATTTTTCTGGTTGTTAGCAATAATTGGACAATCATCGGTATGAATGATCAACCCATGATCTTTCTTGATAAAACCAACGATGATATCTCCTGGAATCGGGTGGCAGCATTTGGCAAATTGCACTGACATGCCTTCCGTGCCGAGTATGGTAATAGGCCCATTTGTTCCGTTTTCATCAGAAATAGATTCTCCTGGATTTGCCAAACGTTTTGCAGCAACGGCAGGCAACTGCTTGCCAAGTGCCATATCGGCCAGTAGTTCTTTTTTGGATTTAACGCCGCTATCGCGGACTAGCTTTTCCCATTGCGCTTCATTGATGCTCTCCGGATCTGTTTTGAAGGAAAGTAGTGCTTGATTTAATAGGCGTTCACCGAGTTTAATTGATTCATCGTATTGAATTGTCTTGAGAAAATGGCGAATATGCGAACGTGCTCTGCCGGTAGCAACATAGGTAAGCCAAACAGGGTTAGGCTTGGCGTAGGGAGCAGTGATAATTTCTACTCGGTCACCATTTTTGAGCCTGTTGCGTAATGGCGCATTTTCACCGTTGATTTTAACGGCTACGCAACAATTACCAACATCGGTATGTACTGCGTAAGCGAAATCCACCGCTGTTGAGCCTCTCGGCAAGGTTAATATTTCTCCCTTAGGGGTGAATACATAGACGTCACCCGGAAATAGATCAATTTTAAGATGTTCTAGGAATTCTGAAGAATCAGCAGAGTCGCTCAAGGTTTCCAATAGGCTTTGCAGCCATTGGTTGGTTTTCATGTATAGATCATCAAGATCCGCATCGGAGCTTTTATAGAGCCAATGTGAAGCAACCCCGGCCTCGGCAATTCGATGCATTTCTGCAGTACGAATTTGTATTTCTATCGGGAGACCATAGGGTCCGAATAATGTATTGTGTAATGACTGATAGCCGTTGGCTTTAGGAATGGCAATATAATCTTTGAATTTTCCCGGAATGGGTTTGTATAAACTGTGTAAAGCTCCCAGCGCTACGTAGCATGAGGTAATATCCTTGACAATAACGCGGAAACCATAAATATCTAATACTTCAGAAAACGTTAAATGTTTCTCTACCATTTTATTGTAAATACTGTAGAGATGTTTTTCGCGTCCACTTACTTTTGCATCTAATCCTGCTGTTTGAAGACGTGATTTAATCGCTTCAAGTATTTTTCCTACGACTTCTCGGCGATTACCGCGTGCTGCTTTAGTCGCTTTGATCAGTACCTTGTAGCGCGTAGGGAAAGAATAACGAAAACCCAGTTCCTGCAATTCTTGGTAGATATTGTTAAGGCCGAGTCGATGTGCAATGGGTGCATATATTTCCAGGGTTTCACGCGCAATACGGCGTTTCTTTTCTGATCGCATCACCTCAAGTGTTCGCATATTATGCAGTCGATCAGCTAACTTGATCAGTATGACGCGTACATCCCTCGCCATTGCTAGCAGCATTTTCCGAAAATTCTCAGCTTGTGCATCAGCTTGTGTTTGGGATTCGATTTTATCTAACTTAGAAACACCATCAACTAACTCTGCCACTGGCAGGCCAAATCTCTCACTGATTTCGGCTTTGGAAATGTGGGTATCTTCTACTACATCATGCAGCAACGCAGCAGTAAGTGTGCGCACGTCTAGATGTAGTTTTCCGAGTATTCTTGCTACGGCTAGAGGATGAGAGATGTACGGCTCACCAGATTTTCTAAATTGCCCATAATGTGCCCCTTGGCCAAATGCATAGGCACTCTTAAGTTGAGAAACATCTTCTGCCTTAAGATATTTAGAAGTTTCAAAAAATAGCAGTTCCGCCTCAGACATAGCGAGTAATTAATTTGGCAGGTATTTAACAGCGATCAGGGTTTCTTTCATTTCTTGATATACAGCCTTTATCAATACTGATTCTAAATTAAATTATAAGTTTCTACCGGGTGTATAGAGACATAATATTGCTGGATTTATATAGAGCTAATAAAATAGTTTCGAAACAATTAAAAATATTGATGCGAAGCGATTAAATAGCTAATATATCGATAGCACTATCAGTATCCTCCGATCTGTAACCGGTGTATCAATATATTCCTCGGACTAATAGAATTATTTGAAATTATATATTTTTAGAGTTCAGTATATCGATGCCTATTTTGCCTTGGGCTATCTCGCGTAAAGCTAATACAGTAGGCTTGTCGCGATCAGATTCCACCATGGGAGTAGAACCTATTGCAAGTTGCCTTGCTCGGGTAGTGGCAACTAAAGTCATATCAAATCTATTTGGAATTCTTTTTAAACAATCGTCAACGGTAATTCGTGCCATAATTTTATTCTATGATAGGTTAACTAAATGAGACTATATTAATTGTGATGCAGCTTTTATCAAGTTGGTTATTCAACAAATAATTGCGCGATCAAATTATTGATGAACATTCTACTCAAATTGTGCAATTAATGTACGATGATTCACAAGTTGTCGTGCTTTTTTTAAGCGTTCGGCTCGTACAATAGAGATAAGGTCTTTAACGGCTTCTTCCAGATTATTATTGATAATAACATAATCAAACTCATGGATATGTGTTACTTCTTCGCATACGGCAGCGAGTCTTTTTTGCATAACTTCCGGACTATCCTGCCCACGTGTCATTAAACGTGTTGCGAGCGCGTCTGCGGATGGTGGCAAGATAAAAATTCCGACTACCTGATGGAAGGCTTGCCGTACTTGCTTCGCGCCCTGACAATCAATTTCCAGCAAAATATCATGACCTGATGCCATCGTTTCATTAATCCACTTTCTTGAAGTGCCGTAGAAATTTCCATAAACCTGCGCACTTTCTAAAAATTCACCCTGTTGCAGCATCTGCCTGAAAGTATCTTCGCTGATGAAATGGTAGTCTCGTCCATTGACTTCTTCTGTACGCGGCGGACGTGAAGTATGAGAAATCGATAAGTTAAGATTGAGATCATTTTTTAACAGTGCTCTGACTAGACTGGTTTTTCCTGTGCCAGAAGGCGCACTAATAATAAATAAGTTGCCTGTGATTGTAGTCATATTAATTCGCTATGTATCTATGTATCTATGTATGTCAGTGGGTGTTGTTGCACTGAGTGTAATGCAGTCTGTATTCGGTTTTTCTAATATTTTAATAGTATTGTTTTCTCTGATGCGATATTTTTACAGCTGTTTTACGGTTAGCATGAAATAAGAGAATGTTATTTTCTAATTGCTGGATGACTTCATCTGAAGGGCAATTTAATCTGGTATATTCTAATCTAACCCTTATCATCTATAATACATGGGGTTGAGAGCGTCCTGCTAATTTTTGAATGAGGGTGTTTTTTCTTTGATTGACGTTACTTGCGGTTGGTTCTGTCGGCATTGATAGAGAAAATATGCTCATTTTGTTTGAGTTGATATGATCTCGGTTTGAGCTAAATGCTTGATAATAAACAATTAGCGCAAACCTTGTTTCTCGAAATAGCGTTGATGGTACTCTTCGGCTGGATAAAATGTGACAGCAGGCAGGATTTTCGTTACGACAGGTTCCTGGTAGCGTCTACTCTGCTGTAAGGCTTGCCGAGAGAGTTTTGCTGCTGTTTCTTGTTCTGGTGTCAGAAAAAATATAACAGAACGGTATTGTGTCCCGATGTCCGCACCCTGTCGATCTTGAGTAGTCGGATTATGGCAATTCCAGAATGCATCCAGTAATTCTTCGCATGAAATTTCTAATGGTTCATATGTTACTTGCACGACTTCGATGTGTCCGGTTTTTCCTGTACAGACGTCCTGATATGTAGGGTATTTTGTATGCCCGCCTGAATAGCCACATGTGGCATCGTTGACGCCCTTTAGCTGACGAAATGTTGCTTCTACACCCCAAAAACAACCTGCTCCAAAAATTATTTTTTCTGCCATGGCTTTAATGCGATGCTTTTGTGATTAAGTTGTATAAATGGTAAAAAGGCTTTCGTTATTTATAAATAATAAAGCAACTATTTGCTATTTCTTTCTTTGCGTACTTTCTCAATCAACTGTTCTAATATTTGAATGGTGTCTTGTGGAGTCCCATCTATTTTCCCACTGGTTAGATATTTACCATCAACAACTAATGCAGGAACACCGGATAATTTATATTGCCGTGACATTTGTGTTGATTTGGCAACCCGGTTTTGTACCGTAAAAGAATTATACGTATGAATAAATTTATCTTGATCGATACCTTGTTTTTTAATCCAGTTAAATAATACAGATTCCTCAGCTAGATTGATTTTGTCATCATGAATAGCGTTATAGATTTTGTCGTGCAATTTATCCGTTATGCCCATGATTTCTATTGTGTAGAAAGTTTTTGCAGCGGGAACCCAACTGGTACGGAAAATTGCAGGAACATAACGAAAACTGACGTCATCAGGAATATTTGTGAACCAGTTTTTAATATGCGGATGCAGATTATTACAATGCTGACAGCCGTACCAGAAAAATTCAAGCACCTCTATATTATGGCTATTCTCTGTTGGTTGAGGGGTAGTCAGAAGTGTGTAATCTTTTCCTTCAACGAGTTCTGCGCGTATGACGGTTGTGTTGATGAGGCCAATACCCAGAAGTAAAAAGAATACTGTAAATAGCTGCTTTAAATTCATTTTCTATCCTTAGGAAAACATTAAAATTTTGATTGATTTTGTTTCTGATCTGCAAATATGATGTATCGCAGTAACAAATCAATATTTTAAAATAATAATAGCGTTACCGTGTATTCTCGCGAACCTTGATAAAGTTGGTCTTTATGCCGTTTTTCTGCAAGGATGTGCGAACCTGATCAACTTCAGCTACGTCTGTAAAAGGTCCGATCCGCACTCTATGCCAGATCCCTTTCTCTGATAAATCTGCAGACTGGATCGATGCCACCATGCCGAGTAACGCAAGTCTTGCTTTCAGATTTTCCGCTTCCTCTGCTCTTTTAAAGGATCCAACTTGAAGAAAATAGTTTTCTACCGAATTATCCTGACTTTTAGTTGGAGGCGGCTGCTGTACTGCTTCTTTAAATTCCTGTTCCGTGACAGGCTCCTCAATACCCGGTAGTATTTTATAAAAATCAAATCGAAGCTTCTCATCGGCTTTGACTATTTTTTCTTCAGGAGTCATTGAAGGTTGTGTTTTGGATGGCGTTTTACTGATATCCTGCTTGGTTGATGGGCTATTGGTTAATTTTTCATTGGATAGAAATGGGCTAGGGGCCTGATTCAGGTATATCCATACACCAATAGCACTTATAAGACCCATTGCATAACCTATAAAAAGTCCCCAAATCAGCGAACCCCCATTTTTACTGGTTGCTGATGACTTGCGGGATTTGTAATCTCGGCTCATGGGAATCCTTATTTATTAATCCGGTTACATTTTCTCTGGAGCATTCACACCTAATAGCGCTAGTCCATTACTCAATACTTGCCGTATTGCAATAATCAGGATCAGTCGGGCATGTCGAAGTGTAATGTCAGACACCAAAAAACGTGTTGCATTATAATAACTATGAAATTCACTCGCTAGTTCTCTGAGGTAAAAAGCAATCAGATGCGGAGAAAATTCTTTTGCGGCCGCTTCTACAATATCCGGGAAATCAATTAGCTTTTGCAGTAATAATAATTCGGCAGGACTTGTGAGTGCTTCGGTGTTGGTATGGGCCAGTATGCTTATATCCTCATTCCATTGATCCAGTACGCTACACACTCGAGCATGGGCATATTGTACGTAATACACTGGATTGTCGTTACTCTGTGATTTGGCGAGATCCAGATCAAAATCAAGATGCTGATCACTTTTACGCATGACATAAAAGAACCGTGCTGCATCCTTTCCTACTTCCTGACGTAACTCTCGCAGTGTAACAAAATCTCCTGAACGGGTGGACATGGCCGCTTTTTCCCCATTCCGGTAGAGTACTGCAAATTGCACCAGTGCAATTTCTAGCTTTGTCGGATCCAGTTCCAATGCCTGGAGTGCGCCCTTTACCCGCATGATGTAGCCGTGGTGATCTGCACCCCATACATTGATAACTTGTTCAAAGCCCCGTTCAAATTTATTGAGATGATAAGCAATATCAGATGCGAAATAAGTAAATTGTCCATTTTCTCGTTGCACAACTCGATCTTTCTCATCACCAAAATCGGTTGAGCGAAACCATATAGCACCGTCCTTTTGATATAGAAGTTGTTTTGCTTCGAGTAAATGAACAGCATGCGCTACCAGGCCATTGTCAAACAGGGACTGCTCAGAAAACCAGATATCGAATTCCACGCCGAATTCCATTAAATCGTTACGACAGTCACCTAGTTGTTCGGTAAGTACAAAATTATGTATATATGCGTAATCTTGTCCCAGCAGCTTTTTTACATGAATGATTAGTCGGTCTAATTGTGCATCCAAGTCAATTGCCGCCGTAGTCGCTATATGAGAATTTTGTAACCATGATTCAGACTGATGAACGTAGCGTTCTCCATGAGCTTGCTGTATGAGCCGTGCCATATTCCGAACATATTCACCTTGGTAGGCATTTTCCGGGAATGGTATTTTAGAATCGTAAAGTTCCATGTAACGTAGCCAAGTGGAAAGTGTCAAAATATCCATTTGACGTCCTGCATCGTTAACATAATATTCACGTGTGACAGAAAAGCCAGTGGCAGCCAGTATGTTAGCAAGGCTTGCACCAAATGCTGCACCTCGTCCATGACCGACGTGTAATGGCCCAGTTGGATTAGCTGAAACAAATTCTACTTGAACCGGTTTTTTCTGGCCAAAGTTGCTGTAACCAAATTTACTGCCACTTTGCAGCACGTAGTGTGGAAATTGCTGTTTGGCAGCAATTTTGAGAAATAAATTAATAAATCCTGCTCCCGCGACTTCAACCTTTTCCAGATAAGGCGAGTCTGGCATGGCATCAATTAACAGGTTAGCGATATCACGAGGATTCTTACGTAAGGATTTTGCTAATTGCATGGCCAGATTACAAGAATAATCACCATGGCTAGTCTGTTTAGTACGAGCCAGCTCAATATGCAAAGGTAAGTTTGCTGGTATTATTTTATCTGCGGCGTGATGTAGAAGTTTGGCAAGATGAGCTTTAAAATTAGATAGATCTGGCAGAATCATGGTAGAAAATTGTCTATATAGTTTGTATTATGATGAGATTGGAAGAAATTATATTTATCACTTTTCGCATGATTAAAGATATCGCTCATGTCTTCTTTATCTAAATGTTGATTTTATTCTGCCTACTGAATGGGTTTAATTGAATGACAATGAATAAATGAGTATTAATCAGAAGAGACTGATTTTATTGTTGCTTGCTGGCGATAAGTTTCAAATAAACAGATCCCCGCACTGACTGAGACATTAAGACTTTCTACGCTTCCAAGCATGGGAATGCGAATTAATTGGTCGCAGGTCTCCCGTGTGAGGCGTCGCATGCCTTCGCCTTCTGCTCCCAGCACCCAAGCGATTGACCCACTTAGTGTAACAGAGTTTAGATGATTATCCGCATCCGCCGCGGTTCCGACTATCCATATGTCGCGTTGTTTTAGTTTTCTTAAGGTCCGCGCCAAATTAGTGACAGCTATGTAGGGCACCGTATCAGCTGCACCACTGGATACTTTGTGAACGGTAGCAGTCAGCCCAACCGCTCGATCTTTAGGCGCGATTACTGCATGGATACCAAAAGCATCCGCTACGCGTAGGCATGCGCCTAAATTATGTGGATCCTGGATACCATCTAATACGAGTAGCCGGGCAGGTTCGGATAGTGTATCCAAAATATCATCAATGTCGACGTAAATTCTTGTTGTATCAATAGTTGCGGCGACGCCTTGATGATGCCTGGCTCCAGCCATATTTGTAAGTCTTGTGTTGTCACAGGAGATCAAACGAATTCCCTGAGTTTCTGCAAGTTTTATGAGGTCCCGTGTACGCTGATCATGGCGTGCAGAGTCAATGAATATTTCCTTGATACTATCCGGATGTTGCCGCAGGCGACTAACGACAACGTGGAAACCAAAGATTAGGTGAATATTAGACATATTTATTTATATTTAAACGTAAGTACTTAATTCAACGTAAGAACGAAGCTTGGCGAAGGATAATATGGCGTGAATTATAGAAATTTATAACAGTTATGTTCTGATATTTAATATGGATTAGCGATATATACTGATAGATAGATGAAATCTCACAGAACGGTTTTAAATCGTTTCTTTTTTTTGGTTTCTTTTTTAAAACCAGATTTGTCAGCGGCCTGGATTGTTTCGGATAATACAAAATCAATTTTGCTGGTTTCTAGATCTACGCGTACGAGCTTGACACGCAGCCGGTCACCAAGGCGGTACTGCCTGCCGCTGCGTTCACCCTGTAATGTATGTTTAGCAGCATCAAAATGAAAATAATCACTGGGTAACTCAGAAATATGTACGAGTCCTTCCACATAAACATCAGCTAATGCGACGAATAACCCAAATCCTGTGACACCGCTGATAATTCCATCAAAATGTTCCCCAATTCTATCCTGCATATAGAAGCACTTTAACCATGATTCGACATCACGGGTCGCCTCATCAGCACGTCGTTCAGTTTGTGAGCAATGTCTACCTAATTCGTGCCAATCGCCTGGCGAATACTGATCACCATTTAATACGGCTTTAATCGCACGATGTACCAGTAAATCTGGATAGCGACGAATGGGTGAAGTGAAATGTGTGTAAGATTCGTATGCTAATCCAAAATGACCAATATTATCAGGACTGTAAATAGCTTGCTGCATCGATCTTAACATCACGGTTTGCAATAGTTGTGCATCGGGTCTATCTTTTATGCTCAATAATACTTTGGCATAATCCTTAGCTGCAGGCTTATCTCTTCCGCCTAATCGTAAGCCAAACTCTTTAAGAAAGTTTCGTAATGATTCAAGTTTGTCTGGGGTTGGCCCTTCATGAATACGGTAAATAGCGGGTTGGTTGTGTTTCTGTAGCAGGTTTGAAGCACATACATTTGCAGTCAGCATACATTCTTCGATAATACGGTGAGCGTCAGTACGTTGTACGGGTTGAATTTTCTCAATTTTACCCTCGTCATTAAAGATCATTTGTGTCTCAATCGTTTCGAAATCAATCGCGCCACGTTTTTTCCGTGCTTTTAATAGTGTTTTATATAACTTGTATAGTAACTGTATATGTGGGAGAAGCTTTATGTTTTGCTGTGCTTCTTTTCCTTTTGAATTAGTTAATATCGCTGCGACCTTATTATAAGTCAGTCGTGCGTGCGAGCGCATAATCCCAGGATAGAAACGATAACTAAGGAGTTCACCATTGGACTGAAGGTGTATCTCGCAGACCATGCAAAGACGATTTCTCTCTGGATTAAGCGAGCATAGCCCATTGGAGAGTATTTCTGGCAACATAGGGATGACTCGTCTGGGAAAATAAACTGAGTTACCTCGCTCGAATGCTTCCCGATCAATAGCATCGTTACTATGCACATAGTGACTGACATCAGCGATGGCCACGTATAATTTGTAATCCTTGCCGACGCTCTCACAATATACGGCATCATCAAAATCGCGTGCTGTTTCGCTATCAATTGTTATCAATGGCAAATGACGAATATCTTCTCTATCAACGAGTTCTTTTTTTAATAATCGTTTGGGAAATTTGGCAGAAAGTTTTTCTATTTCTGATGAAAATTGATAAGGCAGATCATGTTTGCGTAGCGCAATTTCAATTTCCATTCCGGGTGCTGTGTAGTCACCCAGAATCTCAATAATATGACCAATAGGCTGAATTTTTATGTTAGGCTGCTGGATAATCTTTACAATGACGACTTGTCCAGCTTTTGCATGCAGAGATTGCTCTTTGGGTATGAGAATATCCTGACTGATACGCCGATTTTCTGCGACTACAAACAAGATACCATGATCAATATGCAGCCGACCGACCAATTTTGTATTGGCGCGTTCTAAAACCTCTACTATGGTTGCTTCTTTTCGGCCACGTCGGTCTACACCGATTTCACGTACCACTACACGATCACCATGTAGCGCTTTATGCATTTCTTTGGCGCTCAGAAATAAATCGGTATTACCATCATCTGGCAGCAGAAAACCATATCCATCGGCATGGCCTTGCACTCTTCCTTTGATTAAGGCAAGTTTCTCCATGACACAGATATCACCCTTGCGATTACGCATTATCTGACCTTCACGTACCATTGCAGCCAGTCGATGACGAAAGATCTCATGTTCCTCTAAGGTGATGCTCAGGAGTTTTTGCAATGCCTGTTCGGTAATAGGGATGCCTTGTTCTTTCATGATCTGCAGGATATATTCTCGGCTAGGCAATGGGTTGCCATACCGTTTCTTTTCACGCTCAAGATAGGGATCGAGGTTGCGCAGTTTATATTTCTTCTTAATTGACAAAACAGTG
Source organism: uncultured Nitrosomonas sp. (assembly GCA_965369175.1). Classification (GTDB taxonomy): domain Bacteria; phylum Pseudomonadota; class Gammaproteobacteria; order Burkholderiales; family Nitrosomonadaceae; genus Nitrosomonas. The sequence continues at coordinate 4,028 of CBDUPR010000048.1, read as the reverse complement.
ATTTCCTATAGAATGGCGAATTTCCCGCCCTCCTAGACAGATTAGGCAGGATGCGGGTATATTATATGCCCAGATGGCGGAATTGGTAGACGCGCATGGTTCAGGTCCATGTGCCTTCGGGTGTGGAGGTTCGAGTCCTCTTCTGGGCACCAGCTTTCATTATTTGTGATATGCTGAATAATAAAAACAGCTTTTAAACGCCTGTATCAGGAACGATGCTGATCAGAGCTATACTTACTGCTTCTTTCTTGATATTCTGGATAGTTAGAGTATCGGATAGCTAATTATTTTTTATTATCTCATCCCGATATCCAGCTTATACCATACTCCCCTCCATATTTCTATCGTTCAAGAAATACAAGAGAAAATTTGTTTACGCTTAAAGTAACCCGTTTAAGCATTTTTCTTTATAAGGCCTTTATATCATAGTCTTTCAAGTAAAGATATTACATCACTTTAGTATTTTAAACCTTTTATTCTTTGTTTCAATAGATGATTGATGCCTGACTGGGAACATGTGATCTTAAGATCGCATAAGGGATAGATCGATCGAAGCAAGGTATATAAGGTGTATCAAGCCAGGTTTGTTATATTGAGCCAGCTCAATTGATCTCGGAAAAGATTTTTGGCTATGTGGCATGGGAAGGGCTCATGTATTTTTCATGTAATCTGGATTCGGGCTTTGATGCATTACTTATAATTCTGACGGTTCCTTATTAATAACGATTAAGCTTAATAATAATACTGGCGCCATTCATCTCATTCTGACTAATTGATAGTTCGCCAGCATACACATGAACAATATCGCGGACAATCGCAAGACCAATGCCATGACCAGGTGTTGATTGATCTGCACGCACTCCTCGTTCAAGAATTCTTTTCACCTCATTTTGCTGAATACCAGGGCCATCATCCTCTATCCGAATAATAATTTTATCTTGCTGATATTTGGCAGAGAAATGGATAATACGATGGCACCATTTAAAGGCATTATCGACGAGATTACCAAGCAATTCCATTAAATCCCCTTCGTCAATACGTAAATTAATTATATCATCCACCTCAATTTTTATTTCAGGATGCTTGCTGTAATGTGCTTTTTTAACGGTATTGATGATTCGATTAACGATTGGGCGTAACGTAATTAAGCGTGTTCCAGGAGAGCTTCCGGCTGTTGCTGCTCGACGTAAATGATATTGAATGATATTGTCCATACGATGGACTTGTTCATTGATAACCGTTCTTTTTTTCTGTTCATTATCTCCTTCAATATTGATTATTCCATAAAGAATGGTCAGTGGTGTTTTAAGACTGTGTGCCAGATCGGCTAGTCCATTGCGGTAACGTTTCTGTTGTTTACGCTCATGGTTAATTAAAGAATTAATGCTATCTGTCAGTAGCTTCAGTTCGGGTGGATAAATACCTTTCACATTTTTCTGTAACCCGGATTCAATTGCAGCGAGTTCAGTGGAAACCTGACGCATAGGTTGTAGGCCCCAGCGTAATACCAGCATTTGGGTAATTAATAGTAGCAGCGCCATCATTCCAAGCCATCCCCAAAGATCCTCACGATAACGTTCAATCTGAGCATCAAATAATGTCATATCCGTAACGACATTGAAAGTCAGCGGGTAGACGTTGGTTTCTGTTGTCCAGGCTACGCCGAAACTGTATATGAAATGTGCTTTTCCATCAATTTCTACCTGTTTAAAGTTCCTGATTCCTTGTTTTAATGGTCTTTGAGTCGGTATTGATTTATTTAAAGCTGAGACAGATTGCCAGGCAATGGTTTGAGTCTGGTTCATGATGAATGCATAAGTTCCGGAATTCGGTCCGCTCAACTCAGTGTCAAGTAGATGACTAGGCATATGCAAAACACCCGTTTCATCAACTTCTGCATCACCCATTAATAAAAGTGCCTGTGCAAGCATGCGATCTTGCACGCCTAAACGAGCGCTATCATAAAACGCACGATCTAAGGCTAAAGCAATGCCTACGATAAAGATAAGCAGAACCAGCGTAGCACTTAATAAAATACGCTGGTTTAGGGACATCATGCTGTGTTTTTATGATTTGATTTAAAACGATAGCCGCGACCACGCACCGTTTCGATAGGATTAAGGTTCCCGTTTGGGTCGAGCTTACGACGCAGTCGTCCCACCATTACTTCGAGCACATTGCTGTCGCGGTCTTCATTGTGAGGATAAAGGTAGTCTGTTAGCACCCGCTTAGAAAGAATTTCTCCCTGATAACGTATCAATTGTTCGAGCAAGCGATACTCAAAAGTAGTTAAATCGATTTCGCTACCTGCAACGGTTACTGATTGAGTGTCGATATCAACCAGGATCGAGCCGTACTGCAATTGAGTATTGGATGTACCCATCGAGCGACGTAACAAGGCTTTGATTCTCGCCTGTAGTTCCTCCATTTGAAAAGGTTTGGCTAGATAGTCATCAGCACCGGTTTCCAAACCTTTGACTTTATCTTGCCAGCTATCTCTTGCTGTTAAAATTAATATTGGTAATATGCTGCCTTGTTCACGTAATTTCCTGATAACTTCTAAGCCTGATATTCCTGGTAATCCGATATCTATAATAACTGCATCTATTGGATATTCACTGGCAAAGAATAATCCTTCTTCCCCATTATTACAGGTATCCACCATATAACCATCCATTTCTAATTTCTGGCAGATCTGTGCTTGTAATTGAATTTCATCTTCAATAATTAGAATACGCATCTTGTATTTCTTGGAATTTGAGGTAGCAGATAAAAATAAGAACAGGGTAGGGGGAAAATAATTTTACTGATGCAATATACCGTGGTCCGTGCTCTTCTCATCAATGAGAAGATATAATGCTTCCATTAATGGCATGTATCATAAGAATATGTACACTACCTTGATGGCTGAGTATTTTGATCCGATACATGTTATCGATACGGTTTGCTGCTAGTACCCGACCTTTTATATGCTGCTGCGCGATAGTGACTGCTTTTTGCTGAGAAATGCCCGATTGATGGCTGCTGGCTAGTAAAGTATTATTTTTTTCATCCGCCATGCCGTGTGACGTGAAACCAGCCATCAGAATAACGATTAATAAAATATCTCGAAACATGCTCATGATAATACGACCTATCGTGCAGATATGAAGAATATGGGGGCTGATCGGTAATGAGCAATTGATCACTGCCCATTACCAGGCTCCATTATTAATAGCGTAACATAAAGCGCGCATTTCCTGTATCTATGCCCAGCATAACGTTGGGAGGGTAACCATAATATTCTGGGGATGGGCCTAAATACTGGTTATTGGTATAAGTGCGATTATCAATATATCTTGGCTGAGAATTGATATATCTGGGTTGTTGATAAGCTGGCATTGGTTGTGGGATGGATTGATAGATGTATGTGTTATATTCGTAGTGTTTGTGCTGTTTGTGACGCTTACGATGTTTGTGTTTGTGTTTGTGATCGTGCCTATAGTGGTCGTGATCATATCCATGATGATCATGCCTATGATGATCTCTTCCGGCCATGCTAGTGACTGGGATCACCGTAATTATGCCTGTTAATGCCAATATTAGTAGCGTTTCTGGAATCCTTTTTTTGATTATCATTATGATATTATCTCCATCATTCATAGTATTTATTTGCTCAGGTCTATTCCTGATGATGGATATGCTACACAAGTAATAATGAACGTAAGCTGAACGGAGTGATTCGAACCGGGAATACAAAAATAAGCTGAATTTGATTGAAAAAGAGAAAGTATAGGCACAGAAACCGTGCCTGGAGAATTGAATTAACTGCAATATCTGCCAATCAATGCAGATTTTGATTGGCGTCCCCAAGGGGATTCGAACCCCTGTACTCACCGTGAAAGGGTGATGTCCTAGGCCTCTAGACGATGGGGACTAAAGGATTTTAATCAGTAATCGTATTTTATCTACCACTGACGATAACTGGTGGAGATAAGCGGGATCGAACCGCTGACCTCTTGCATGCCATGCAAGCGCTCTCCCAGCTG
>CBDUPR010000047.1:0-21415 GCA_965369175.1 uncultured Nitrosomonas sp. | reverse complement strand
GTGCGCTTATATCTCCGCCCTGAAGGACGAAGTTTTACGCGCTATTTGATAAAAAAATAAATCGACCTTGTGACTGGCAGCCTCCTGGCACAGAATGATAACCCCTACTAATGGAGAAAAACACAGCTGTGAAAAACAATCAAAAGAACTGGTCTGGACGATTCAATGAACCCGTTTCAGAGTTAGTACAACGCTATACCGCATCGGTGAGCTTCGATCAGAGACTGGCTGCATATGATATCCAAGGATCGCGTGCGCATGCACAAATGCTCTCAGCCCAGGGAATTATCAGCACTCAGGATTTAGCTGCCATTGAGCAGGGTCTGGATCAAATTCACCATGAAATCCGTGCCGGAAAATTTGTTTGGCGACAGGAATTAGAAGATGTGCACCTTAACATCGAAAAACGCCTGACCGATTTAGTCGGTGACGCGGGTAAACGGTTACATACGGCACGTTCACGTAATGATCAGGTGGCCACGGATATACGATTATATCTGCGTACATCAATAGATGAAATTATCAGTCTCATTAGACTAATGCAAAGGGCTTTATTAGATCTTGCTGAAAAGCATACTGATACAGTCATGCCAGGTTTTACACATTTGCAGGTAGCGCAGCCTGTCTCTTTAGGCCATCATCTTATGGCCTACTTCGAAATGCTCAAACGCGATATTGGCCGGCTGTCTGACTGTAGAAAACGGGTCAATCAACTGCCATTGGGGGCGGCTGCATTAGCCGGAAGCAGCTACCCCATTGATCGCGAACAAGTTGCACGAGAGCTTGATTTCGAAGGTATCTGCGAAAACTCGCTCGATGCGGTCTCGGACCGGGATTTTGCTATCGAATTCTGCGCCTGTGCAACCCTGATCATGACACACTTATCACGTTTATCTGAAGAACTCATCTTGTGGATGACACCCGCATTCAGCTTTATCACACTCGCGGATCGGTTCTGTACAGGTTCATCCATCATGCCGCAAAAGAAAAACCCGGATGTGCCTGAGTTGGTCCGCGGTAAAACCGGACGTATTAATGGCCACCTGGTCGCGCTACTCACATTAATGAAAGCCCAGCCACTGGCTTACAACAAAGATAACCAGGAAGACAAAGAGCCCTTATTTGACACGGTCGATACACTGGTTGATACATTACGGATTTATACAGACATGTTGGCAGGTATCCAGGTTAATCAAAACGCAATGCGTGCCTCGGCAACACGTGGCTATGCAACCGCTACAGATCTGGCGGACTATCTGACCAAAAAGGGTTTGCCATTTCGTGATGCACACGAAGTCGTTGCAAAAACGGTTCAGTACGCGGAAAGAAAAGGCTGCGACTTGAGCGAATTGGATTTATCGGAATTACAAGCATTTTCACCACAGGTTGAGGCGGATATCTTTGCGATACTCACACTCGATGGCTCAATGAAAAGCCGCGCGCATGTGGGTGGTACCGCCCCACAACAAGTACAGGCAGCAATCAAGCGCGCCAGAAAGTGGTTATCCTGAAAACAGGCGATCAATCGATTAAATTTTATTTATATTTACAATCAATTTGCCCTATGCTTTACTGCATACTTCAGAATCTTCAACAACACGGGCCGCGCCTTATTTTCCATATCCAGGATAGACCCATACCTTTATTGCCCTGTCATTATCAGGATAATAAAATATGATCGCATGGCCTGAGATTACCGCGCAAATTTCAACTGCAACACAGCGTCCCTTCACTGCAAAAGCGATTTCTGCCATTAGAGGCGGGTGCATTAATGAGGGCTACCGTGTTGCAGATGATGACCAATGCTTCTTTATCAAGCTTAATACATCGGATAGCCTACCCATGTTTGAGGCAGAAGCCGCTGGACTCATGGAGATCCATCATTCCCAAACATTACGCGTACCGCTACCCATATGCTGGGGAAGAAATGAATGCCATGCATGGCTAGTACTCGAATACCTGGAGATCCACAATCATACGCAGGGTAATGCAAAAGATCTGGGCGCAGGACTCGCCGCAATGCACCACACTGGCTCAACCCAATTTGGCTGGGTACGCAATAATACCATTGGCAACACACCCCAGATTAATACGCCTTCTTTGGATTGGCTACAATTCTGGCGCACACACCGATTGGGTTTTCAATTGGAGCTTGCCAGAACAAATGGTTACACGGGAAAATTACAAGTACTGGGCGAACAATTGATAGCTGAGCTCGATACTTTTTTTGCGGGCACATCGCCAACACCATCATTACTCCATGGTGATTTATGGAGTGGCAATTATTGTTTTGATCTATCAGGACAACCGGTACTGTTTGATCCGGCCGTCTATTATGGTGATCGCGAAGCAGATATCGCCATGACCGAACTTTTTGGTGGCTTCCCTGCCAATTTTTATGCTGCTTATCGACATGCTTACCCGCTTGATTCCGGGTATAATATACGTAAAATAATCTATAATCTCTATCATATTTTGAATCATTTGAATTTATTTGGTCGCAGTTATCTTAACCAGGCTGAACAAATGATGCATAAATTGCTTGCTGAAATTCGCTAATAACCACGGGATAACTAAATCGAATTCCATGCTTTACAAACACCCGCTAATCTGTCTCATCCAACCATTTGAATTACTGTAATTGCTCATGACCAAATATGTCTTTGTGACTGGTGGCGTTGTCTCTTCATTGGGAAAAGGTATTGCTGCTGCCTCCCTGGCGGCGCTCCTCGAAACCCGTGGAATTAAAGTCACGATGCTCAAGCTGGACCCTTATATTAATGTAGACCCCGGTACCATGAGTCCATTTCAGCATGGTGAGGTATTTGTTACTGAAGATGGGGCAGAAACCGATCTCGATCTGGGACATTACGAACGCTTCATCAGCACCAAAATGACCCGGCGTAACAATTTTACTACGGGGCAGATTTATGACAGCGTCATACGAAAGGAAAGACGCGGAGATTATCTTGGCGGAACAGTACAGGTTATTCCTCATATCACCGATGAAATCAAGCGACATATTGAAGTGGGCGCTGGCAATGCACAGGTGGCCATCGTTGAAATCGGCGGTACCGTAGGCGATATTGAATCTCTCCCCTTTCTGGAAGCCATTCGACAGATGGCGATCCAGCGTGCGCGCAACGATACCTGCTTCATTCATCTGACGCTATTACCTTATGTTGGCTCAGCCGGCGAGCTAAAGACCAAGCCAACACAGCATTCTGTCAAAGAACTCCGTGAAATCGGCATACAGCCGGATGTCTTGTTATGTCGTTCTGATCGCGCATTACCCATGGATGAGCGCCGCAAAATTGCCTTGTTCACTAATGTACGTGAAGAAGCCGTGATCTCTGCAATTGATGTCGACAGTATTTACAAAATACCCGCGCTTTTGCATGAACAAATGCTGGATGAAATTATCTGCCACAAGCTAAATATTCTTGCAAAACCGGCAGTTTTAAGCATCTGGAAGAAATTAGTGGATGCCCTGGAACATCCCAAATATACCGTAACAATTGCGCTTGTCGGCAAATATGTTGACTTGACTGAATCATACAAATCATTATCTGAAGCCCTCATCCATGCAGGCATTCATACCTGCAGCAAGATTAATATCAGTTATGTAGATTCTGAAAGCATCGAAAAGCAGGGAATTGATTGCCTTGCCGGTGCAGATGCAATACTGGTACCCGGTGGTTTTGGTAAACGGGGCGTTGAAGGCAAGATTATGGCCATTCATTATGCACGCACAAATGGCATTCCCTATCTCGGCATTTGTCTCGGCATGCAACTGGCAGTCGTTGAATATGCCCGTAACAAAGCAAAAATGGAAGGTGCGCACAGCACTGAATTCAATCCTGATACCCCTTATCCTGTTATTGGCCTTATTACTGAATGGCGAACGCGCGAAGGCCGTATAGAAGTACGCAATGAAAAATCTGATATCGGTGGCAGTATGCGTTTAGGGGGGCAGGAATGTTTGCTGAAGCAAGATTCGTTGGCATGGAAAGTTTATGGTGCCGACAAGATTACTGAGCGACACCGCCACCGCTATGAAGTGAATACCACCTACCTGCCCGAATTGGAAGAGGCCGGGTTACGTGTCAGTGGTTTATCCATGGAAGAAGGCTTGTGTGAAGTCATTGAATTATCGGAAAACGAACATCCCTGGTTTCTTGGTTGCCAGTTTCATCCTGAATTCACCTCCACACCGAAAGCCGGCCACCTGCTGTTTAAATCTTTTATCAAGGCGGCCATCCATTTTTCAAATTATCGTGTTATATCTGGAGAAAACAAAAAAATCTAACAAAAAAACATCACGTAAGTATTGATCTTACACACAGAGCATCCTCATTTCGGATTGGATTGAATGCACTCAGGTTTGATCATAAACATTGAGAAACAGGCTGAGTAGCATAACTGTCAAGCCGGCCTTCTTAGAAATATCGTTAACTAACAAATCATACAGGGAAAATGTAGCATGAGTGCAATAGTAGATGTCGTCGCCCGTGAGATCCTCGATTCTCGTGGTAATCCAACCGTGGAAGCAGATGTATTGCTTGAATCAGGTGTGTTGGGTCGTGCAGCTGTTCCATCCGGAGCATCTGTTGGTACCAGAGAAGCCGTTGAACTGAGAGATGGGGATAAACAGCGCTATTCCGGAAAGGGCGTACTCAAGGCTGTAGAAAATGTTAACACTGAAATTTCTGAAACCTTAATGGGATTAGATGCAATAGAACAAAATGCGATTGATCAAACGCTCATTGATCTTGATGGTAGCGAAAACAAATCAAGATTGGGAGCCAACGCGATTCTGGCAGTGTCACTCGCAGTAGCCAAAGCAGCTGCGGAAGAAAGTAATCTGCCATTATACCGTTACCTCGGTGGCGCCGGACCTCTCACCATGCCCGTACCCATGATGAATCTGATCAATGGAGGCGCACACGCCAATAATAATATCAGCATGCAGGAGTTCATGATTATCCCATTAGGGATACAGAGTTTTCGGGAAGCCGTTCGCTGTGGTGCAGAAATATTCAGTACACTCAGAAAATTACTCAATGACAAAAATATGCCCACTACAGTTGGTGACGAAGGTGGATTTGCTCCTAATCTTGCCAGCAATGAGGCGGCGTTACAACTCATAGTACAGGCCATTGATGAAGCCGGCTATCAGCCTGGTTCAGATGTCGCTATTGGCATTGATTGTGCCAGCTCAGAATTTTTTGAGGATGGAAAATATCATCTGGCATCTGAAAACCTGCACTTAACGTCAACCCAATTCACCGACTATCTGGCCACCTGGGTGGATAAGTATCCGATTATCAGTATTGAAGATGGTATGAGCGAGCACGACTGGGACGGCTGGGCAAAGTTAACCAGCCGACTTGGCAAATCAGTTCAGCTGGTAGGCGACGATATATTTGTAACCAACTCAAAAATCCTGCAAGAAGGTATTACGCAAGGCGTGGCCAATTCCATACTGATCAAGGTTAACCAGATTGGAACACTCACCGAGACTCTGGCTGCGATCGAAATGGCAAAATGTGCGGGTTATACCGCAGTGATATCGCATCGCTCCGGTGAAACCGAAGATACAACGATCGCTGATATCGCCGTAGCAACTAATGCATTACAAATAAAAACCGGATCACTTTCGCGTTCCGATCGACTGGCTAAATACAACCAATTGCTCCGTATTGAAGCAGAGCTGGGCAATACCGCAAACTATGCCGGACGGAGAGCTTATTATCAATTAAGATAATGAAATCGCTGACTTTCATACTCATTTCCCTGATTGCCTTGTTACAACATCCGTTGTGGCTTGGCAAGGGAAGTTGGTTGAAAGTACAAGAAATGGATCAGGAAGTAATTGCAGCACGTCAAGTCAATCTTGAACTCAGAAACCGAAATATGATCCTTGAAGCAGAAGTCAACGATCTCAAACAGGGTTATGATGCGATTGAAGAGCGTGCTCGCAGTGAACTAGGCATGATCAAACAGGATGAAATTCTGTTTCAGATTCTGGAAAGCAGCAATTGACACCCTCCCCCGCCTAAAGATAAGGGATTCCTGCTGCCTCTATCCTTGAATGGGGTAGATGACTTCGGTGGATCTCTGTTGCTGACGACAAGACTGCATCGTTCACTTGGCAGGCGAGCTGGGCACATCCTGCCCTTAGAATATTGATGGCCGCATTGAGGTCTGCATTCGTAGGAGAAATCCGTCTAACTGAAAGACAATTCAATATTTACACCGCATAATCAGCCATATCAGGGACTTGACTCTGGTCAGTACAATTTTTGCAACAGCGTCTTATTATTGTTTAAAGTTCATTTCATTTTAAAAAAACGATTTCCAAAATCTTCTCCAAAACGAACACAATAAACTCACAACCAGGATCCGGTTTTCCGATGCAACGATCTTCCGCGTAACGAGATCTTCCTTTTTTCGCCGTGAGTTGCTGAACAGCCAGCGCCCTCTCCTTTGCAACTCTGATGAGGATTTCAAGGATCTCCTTGTTATTGTTGCTGCCACTGCTGTTTTGTACAGAAGCCGTGGAAGACGAAGACAATTGCCCACTTCGAATCAGACTGCGCAGCGGACTCAAAACATCGACCAGCGTGCGATCTCCTTCTTGCGCTCCTCCGATTTCTTGAACTGCATCGACACCAGCAGCAAGTCCTTCCAAGAAGAAGTTTTGACTGCCTGAAATGTTTTCCGAAGCTTTTTCGCAAAGTTTGCTCCCACCAACGGCAACCAAAGCGCCAATCATGGGCCCCGAACTGCCCGCGTGGGCATCGGCGATCGCGGAACCAAGTTCTGAAAACGCCTCTCGCATTTTTTCAGAAAAGTTGAGCGTGGGCAAAATGGAGAGCGCGGCTTTCATGCCACGTGAAATGCCCCGCCCCATATCACCGTCTCCGACAGCAGCGTCGAGCTCGTCGAATCTGTCGGCGGCAACATCGATGGCCTTGAAGATGGCTTCGAGCCTGGTTCGGAAAAGCGCGCCTTCGGGAGTGGATTCGACTTCGATCGCTTTTTGCTTTTCTGGTTTTTCCTGTTCTTGGGATGATGAAGACGCACATGCGGGGCCTCCTACACGCAGCGCTTCTTCAATGTTTGAACACACTGAAAAAGAAACTGATGCAGGAGAGGGATTCTTGTTGCTGTCGAAAGCGTCAAGAACTTCTTTCTGAAACACCTCCGGCGGAGAATTGTTGGAGAACAACGCAGTGAGAGAGATACCCTTCATATCAAGCGACGTCAAGAAACGGCCACAAATGAGCCGCTTGATGACGACATTGCTGTTCTTGTTGAGAAACGCGAGGGTTCTATTCATGACGCTGTTGACGAGAATCCCCATCTCAAGTTCAGTGACACCTCCAAGATTATTTAAGGTAAGGACAACTTGCTGCTGTTGTTGTTCGGTTTCGTTCCTGGGAAGATTCGAGAGAACTTTTTGCACCATCAGTTCAGCTACTTCATCCGCTTTGATGATTGAAGTCAAACGCTTGTTTCCAGCTTCGCCATGAATGCCCAAACCCAACTCCATCTCGTTTCCCTTCAAGTCAACATTGGGTTTTGATTTCCCTGGAAGAATGCAAGATTCCAACGCAACGCCGTAGCTGTGAAAGTTTTTCGCGAGGACGCGAGCGCGCTCCGCAAGCTGGTCAACGGTAAACGAATCAAAGTTCTTGTTGCAGCGGGCGATATGTGCAAGAACAGAATAGAACAAAACTGTGCCGGCAACACCACGGCGCGCCTCTCCGTCATACGCAAACGTCACATCGTCGCCGAAAACGATGCACTCGACTTTCATCCCGAACTGCGCTTTTGCCATTTGGGCAGCGAGGTTGAAGTTAATGATGTCGCCTTGATAGTTTTTAATCACGACGAGAACACCCTTTTTGCAGTCCTTGAAGTATTTGAGTGTTTCGAAGACTGCTTTGTGCGAGGGTGATGCGAAAATGCCTCCGCAGACGGCGCCGCTGAGAGCAAAGTTATTTCCGACAAACCCAACGTGAGCAGGTTCATGGCCGCTGCCGCCACCAGAAATGATCTGGATTTTTGCAGTGTCGATGCTTTTGACGACGATTGCGTCGGTGTTTGGCAGGCGCTGCAAATCCTGGTGGTGTTGCCAGAGAAGGCCCTTGAGAGACTCGCGGACGACGTCGGAATTTTGGTTGATGAATTTTTTCGACATTGTTAATCTTTTTTTGTTTTTTTATGTGACATGGTCAAGTAAAGCCGTACACTCCAGTTAAGCAACTTTTATCATTTTTCGGCTTCCGCTTCAAATTGATTTAGACTCTTGTATCCCAGACATCGGAGTAGTTACCCCATTTTGTGCCGATCAAAGATCAAGCCACTGTCCGGTTGAATGTATCGTTGGCTTAGTGGCAGTGCTGTTGAGCTGCTAATTACAGGTCAGAAGTGATATGACACCCGAACGAGTAAAAGCGGGAGCGAAGCTGCAATTTTACGACATTTAGAAATCTGTTATTGATATGTGGAAAGATGATTATCGTGGCACCTTAATTTCTTCTGATTGGTCGCCAGTCGCGATTTTCTCGATGTTGTTGAATAAATTGCGCTGATCTCTTTTACTCATCTAACAATCCATCATTGATTATTTTGCCTATTATCTCAAATTATTGTTTGTTTTCCGACAGGCCCATTTTTGACTACGCCTTCAACAACGCGACTCTTCCGATAGCGAACCCAGCCCAACTCGGGAAGCCTGATGCGAGCATTATCATCGTCCAACTCGCAACCTTGAGAGAAACAAAAACGACTACTGATACTCTTCCTTTTGAAGGTTGGGAAGTCGACGCGTTTCTCGAAGCGGTTTTTGTAGGCTTGCAAGCACTCCATATTTCCAATTATATTAAATCTATTAAAAAATAACGATATCAAACACGGTAGTAACTATGTTTTAAGATGTACGCTCACTTGGTCTTTTTAACGAAATACCGGCAGGGCGTGTTCACCATCGAGGTGATCGACGACTGGCACGATATTTTTGCAAGCGTCTGTACCAATCTTGAAGCAGAACTGATGGAATTTGATGGTGAGCATGACCACGTTCATCCCCTGGTGAATTATCCACCAGAACTACCGGTATCAGTGCTGGTGAATAGTCTCAAAGGCGTATCCGACCGGATGATTCGAAAAAAGAACCATTCGTATATCCGCAAGAGGCTATGCGGCGGCGCATTATGGTCGCCCTCTTATTTCGCAGCTTTCTTGTGGTAGTGCGCCAATTGCCAACATTCGCCAGTACATCGAACAACAACAAACGCCAGATTGATCGACAAGAAGCACGTCGGCGGCATCCGCACTATTCATCCTCCTTTTGAACAAAGAGGATATCCGCTCAGGGTCTCGTAGGAGAAATCCTTCTAATTGAAAGACAATTCAATACTTACGCCCCATAATCAGCTATATCGGCAGCTTGACTCTGACCAATGCAATTTCCTGTAACAGAGCCAACTTTTTTTTCAGCAACCTGCTACCTCGGTTATAGCTCAAAATTATGTACTCTGTTTTTTTGAGCTACTCCTTCAACTCATCCAACTACTGCCACCCTCCACCAAGTGATTTATAAAGATCCACCATTGCATCAATTTGCTTTTGTTTTGTGTCAATTAGATCTTTTTTGGCATCCAAGGTATCCCTTTGTGCCAACAGCACATCCAGGTAATCCGTACGGGCAGATCTGAATAGATGGTTAGCGATATCAATTGATTGGACGAGCGCTTCAACCTGGTTTGTCTTAAGCTGATAGTTTTTGTCGAGGTTATTGATGTTTGAAATTTGATTCGCTACCTCAGTATAAGCTCTGATAATTCTTTGCTCATATTCATAAACTGCCTGAATCTGCTTGGCATTGGCGCTTTTATATGCCGCTTTGATGGCATTCTTATTGACCAGTGGCGCCATTAATTCTCCGGCGATAGTGACCGCCAATGACTCTGGGGTATTGATCAGATACTTAAGTGCAAAAGCATCAAACCCTATTCCGGCGTTTATGCTAAAAGAGGGATAGAAATTAGCCCTGGCCACCTTTATGTTTAATGCCGCTGCCGATAGCTCAAGTTCTGCTTGCCTAATATCAGGCCTATTCTGTAGCAATTCTGACGGAATACCTGTCTCAAGCATTGAGGGTTTGAACTCCATAAAACTATCAGAAGCACGCTGAATAGGCTGAGGCGTCCTCCCTAACAAAAAGTTTATCCGGTTTTCAACAACAGTAATATTCTGATTAATCGCGTATATTTCGCTTTTGTTTTTTGCCACTTCTGCTTCATAGCGTCTGACGGCAAGTGTACTTGTTCTTGCGTACAGCTGTAGCTTCTTGGCCATCTCCAAACCATTTTGCTGGATACTAATATTTTGCTCCAGATTGTTAAGCTGATTGTCCAAGGCAAGCAGTTCATAGTACGAATGGGCAACTTCAGCGACCAGGTTGGTCACTAAAAAATTTTTACCTTCTTCTGATGCCATATACTCGAAAACAGCGACCTTTTTCGCATTCCTCAATTTTTCCCATATATCGATCTCCCAGGTTGAAAACAGCCCAAAGCGATAATCTCCTACGTACTTGGGGAAATCCCGGCTCTCAGTTATTGGCAGATTCTCTTCAACAGCGCCCTCGCGTGTAAACTGGCCGACTTTGTCCCTACCTGCACCACCACCAATAGTTACAAATGGCAAGTATTCGCCTCTACGCGCTTGAATTTCATTCTGCGCAACACTGATGCGCTGCATCATGATATTAATTTCTTTATTATTTTCAACAGCTATATCTAGCAAATTTAATAAGTTAGGATCTCCGAAGAAATCTTTCCATTTAATATTCGCCACATTGGTCTGATCCGAAACACCCTCTTTAAAAGCAGTAGGGAGATGTGTATCCTTTTTTTTGATGAGTAAATCAGGCGTACCACAGGCTTGCACCATCAGTACCAACACGCCTGAAGCCATAATCTGAACTATTTTAGTCTTTGATCTCATTTGGAGGGCCATAGTCATAAGTCTCGGTTAAGGGGTCAAGGTCTTCATCTTTAACTAATTTTCTACCTTCCGCCATTTTGGCAAATATATAATAAAGTCCTGGAATAATGATGACACCAAAGACGGTGCCGAAAATCATCCCACCCAGCGCTGAGGTACCAATTGTCCTGTTGCCGATTGCTCCCGCTCCCGTGGCCATCGCCAAGGGTACCAACCCGGCTATGAAAGCAAATGACGTCATTAAAATCGGTCGGAAACGCGTTTGTGCACCCGCAATCGCTGCCTGCATAACTGTCATACCTTGGGCTTGCTTCTGGGATGCAAATTCGACAATCAACACTGCATTTTTCCCAAGTAAACCAATCAACATCACCATTCCCAGCTGTGAATACACATCATTGGCGAGCCCTAATTCTCTTAATAAAAGGAAAGCACCGAAAATACCGGGGGGCAGAGAAAGTATTACGGCCAAGGGTAAAAGAAAGCTTTCGTATTGCGCGGCCAGCACCAGGTAGACAAACACGATAACGACAAAGAAAATCGCCAGTGCTTCGTTGCCCCGGGCGGCTTCGTCAAATGTTAAGCCTTCCCATGCAATGTCAAAACCTTTTGGCAGGGTCTCTTTTGCGACTTCTAGGACTGCATTGATGGCGTCGCCAGTGGTGTAACCTTTTGCGGGTTCAGCGCGAATCGATGCCGTGTTATAGAGGTTATAACGCGTGAGCTCGTTGGGTCCCTGCTTTTTCACCATGGTCATGAAGGCGGAGTACGGTACCATTTCACCTTCATCATTTTTCACAAAGTATTTCAGCACATCCTCGGGGGCACGCCGAAATTCCGGCAAGGCCTGAGCGTATACTTTAAAAAAGTTATTGAAACGGATAAAGCCCTGTTCATAGGTACTGCCGATCATGATGTCCAGCTGATTCATCGCATCATTGATGCTAACCCCTTTTTGCATGGCAAGTTTATTGTCGATAACCAGCTCGTATTGTGGATAATTGGCCGCATAAAAGGTAAACAAGCCGGTCAGTTCTTTACGTTCGCGCAATGCATTCATGTAATTTTTGGTGATCTCATCGAATTCGTAGTAGTCTGTATCGATTGTCTTGTCTACCAAGCGAAATGACAAACCCGATGCTGCGCCGTACCCCGGCACCGCCGGAGGTTGAAAATACTCGATGACTGCACCCATGTTATGGGTTTTTTCTTCCAACTCTTCGATAACATCCGTTACAGAATGTTTACGCTCTGACCAATCTTTCAAATTGATAATAACGGTCCCTGCATTTGACCCGCGACCTTCAGTGAGTACTTCATACCCAGCCAGGGAAGAAATCGACTTAACACCTTCAATTTTTTCAGCTATCAATTCCAGTTCTCGTGCCACTTTGTTGGTCACTTCGATGGTTGAGCCG
The DNA here is from genome assembly GCA_965369175.1 of uncultured Nitrosomonas sp. Lineage (GTDB taxonomy): Bacteria > Pseudomonadota > Gammaproteobacteria > Burkholderiales > Nitrosomonadaceae > Nitrosomonas. The sequence goes on along the minus strand of CBDUPR010000047.1, from coordinate 8,975 downwards.
GGCGGCGTTTGGATAATCGCATAAATCATGCCTTGGTCTTCGCCGGGAATAAAGCCGGAAGGCAAGGTTTTGCCGACTATAAATATACCGAAGGAAAATCCGGCCAATATCAAAAGCGTAACTATGCGCCGGGTGACCATGATGTTCATCAATCGGACGTAGCGCCCGGTGACCTTTTCAAAAACAAAATTAAAGCCATTGATGAAAAGGCTGATTGGATCTTTTCGTTTTGGCTGACCATGAGTATTTTTAAGAATCATGGCACACAGTACCGGAGCAAGCGATAGCGCCACAATTGCTGAAATAACGATCGACGATGCCATGGTGATAGAGAATTCTCGATAAAACACCCCAACCGGTCCTGGCATAAATGCAATAGGAACGAACACCGATACCATGACCAGCGTAATCGCTACAATGGCGCCACCGATTTCTCCCAATACTTTTCGAGAAGCTTCATAAGGGCTGCAATGCTCCTCGGCCATTTTTGCATGCACAGCTTCCACCACCACAATGGCATCATCGACCACAATACCAATAGCCAGTACTAAAGCAAACAAGGTGATAAGGTTGATGGAAAGCCCGAACGCGGACATAACGGCGAATGCTCCAACCAGCGAAACCGGTACCGCGAGGACGGGGATCAAAGTAGAACGCCAGTCGCCAAGAAAAATGAAAACTACCAGGGAAACCAGTACGAAAGCTTCCACCAAGGTGTGTAACACTTGTTCGATGGACGCCTCGACGAAACGCGACACATCATAGTTGATTTCGTAGTCCATACCCTCCGGGAAGGACGCTTTCAATTCTTCCAGTTTTTCCTTCGTTGCCGCTATAACCGTTTGAGCGTTAGTGTTGTAATTTTGCTTAAGCACGATAGACGCCGAAGGGTATCCGTCTTTATCAGAGTAAATGTTGTAAAACTCACTGTTCAGATCGACCTCGCCTATATCTTTTATGCGCAGAATCTTTCCTTCCGAAGAAGACCGGATAATAATGTCTTCGTATTCCTCCGGCTTATTGAAACGCCCTTTATAGACCAGCACATACTCCTTGGACTCGGCGGCTTTGCCTGTGCTTTGCCCGAGACGACCGGGACGACCGATAATACTTTGATCTGCCAGCGCTTTCATCACATCTTCTGCCGAGACTTTATAGGCTCGCATCCGCTCCGGGTTCAGCCAAACGCGCATTGCATATTGGCGAGAACCCAGTATGGTCGCTTGCGCGATTCCAGTAATGCGCTGAATCTCTGGAATGACATTGACGTAGGCATAATTAAATAAAAGTTTCTGATCAGCGTGTTTGTCTGTGCTGAAGATGTTGACATACATGAGCATGCTGGGCTGGACGAAGTTCACGATGACGCCTTCCAACTCCACCAGTACTGGCAGCCTGCTCATCATCTGATCCACACGCGTCTTCACGTTGACCATCGCAATATTAGGATCAACGCCTTGATTGAAATACACTTGAATGGTCGCTTCGCCGGCGCTGGTTGCATCCGAAGTGATATATCTCATACCGGGCACGCCATTGATAGCACGCTCTAAGAGAATCAGGGACGATTTCACCAGTACTTCCGCACTCGCACCGGGAAACGATACCGCAACCGTGACCCGAGCCGGCGCAATATCTGGAAACTGGGAAATGGGCAATGTTTTCATTGCCAAAAGGCCCATAAATAAGAACATCAGTGATAACACAATCGCCATCACAGGTCTTTTAAGAAAAATACTAAACATGGCTTAATCCTTAAACTAAACAGTTATTCGGTATACAACTCTAACTCCGGGAGAATCTCTTCGGGCGGCCTTAAATTGATGCTCACCTTGTCTCCAGGATTGACTTTTCGTATACCTTCAAGCAACACCCTGTCGCTGACATTCAAGCCATCGCTAACAATAAACAGTTTTGATAACTCGGCCTCTATATGGATAAGCCTTTGCTCCAGCTTTTCTTCTTCGTTGATGACGTAGACATAGTTTTTATCCATGATTTCGAACACCGCTTTTTGCGGGATAATCATGGCATTTGGGTAATGCTTGGTCAGTAGGATAGTTCCTGTCTCACCATGCCTGAGAATTCTGTCCGGGTTAGGAAATAAGGCACGAAACTGAATAGTACCGAAAGTGTTATCAAAATCACCTACAATCGTCTCAATGACACCTGTGTGATCATAAATCTTGCCATTTGCCATTTTTAGTTGGACAGTTTCACCAAGTTTGTCGCCTTCTACCATTCTAAAATTCAGGTAGTCTGCTTCTGGAACGTTGAAATAGACCCACAATTGTCTGATATCAGATAGTTCCGTCAATAACTCGCCTTCATCGAGAAGGCTGCCGATCCTGGCATTAAAACGACCCATAATTCCGTCAAAAGATGCTTTGATATCGGTGAAACCCAAGCGGGTTTCCGAAAACCTCACCTCCGCATTAGCCTTATCTAGTTTTGCTTTCGCCAAAGCCAACTCATTGGGCGATACGATATTCTCATCAGCCAAACCTTTGGTATTAAGGTATTCGATCTTTGCAGTTTGCGCCTCGGCTTTCGCTTTTTGGAATTCTGCCTGATAAATTTTGGGCATGATTTTAAACATGGGTTGTCCTTTTTTTATCCACTGCCCTTCATCCACAAAAATACCCTCTAAGTAGCCCTTTTCCAAAGAGCGGATTTCAATATGCATGATGGCTCTAATCTGACTGACATATTGACTTGGTAGAGAAACGTCTTTATGGAACGGTGTCGTTGCCTCAAATTTTGGCAACTTATGATGCGTTTCAGTTTCTGCGTGATTACACCCATTCAAAAACAGGATCGCGATTAAGCTTAGAACTACAGATAATTTAGTGATCATTTTTTTGCCATTTAGGTTGTCAGGGAGCAAAGTATTTTGTTAAGGGAAGCAAGACCAAACCTATTTCTTATTTTGATGAGCCAAAAAGTCTGCATGCTGTAGCTTAACGAATGCATGCATATTTTCTCCAACAGGCTCAGAGAGGGGGCGGAACTTTCGCACAACAATACTGTTCGTTTCTTTAACATAATGTTCACGAGGTATAGAATTTTTATCTTTTAAGATATTAAAAACCCATAAATTCTTATGCTGTCTCATCAGTAACTGTTCCAAATAATTCTAACTCTCGCAGAGTGAAAATTATGTGAAGATTAAAGAAAAAATATGCTTATCTGTATCGGGCTATTGATAAGCACGGTAATACGATTGATTTCTATCTTTCGCCTACCCGCGATAAGAGAATGGTTAAACGGTTTCCAGGCAAAGCACTCAAATCTATAAAGCTGTAGTAGTGCCGCAAAACCGGATAAGTTGTTAAGCCTGATACGAGATCAATAGAGAGACATAATCATGGGCAAGAAACGCATGCAGTATTCAACAGAATTCAAAGCCAAAATAGCCTTGGCAGCGATACGCGGAGAAGAAGCGCTGCCACTTCAAGCTCTGGCGTTATGCAGAACTGGCAGCGTGAAACTATCCTCCGTAAAGCAGGAAATAGTAGATCTCGTCAGAAATGAATAGACTTTATAGAGTGGATACAAATAAGGTTGGCTTTTTAAAACGCCGCGCACATCACTTGAGAACGAATAAATAGACCACATATCAAATGGTCACACCTTTATCAAAATTCTTTATCAAGGAGTCATTTAATGAAAAGGGTACTTCTTTTTCTGGCAACAAACCTGGCAATTGTTGTGGTTTTGAGTATTACCCTGCGATTGCTGGGTGTCGAGAGGATTCTCGATGAACAAGGCAGCGGTTTAAATATGAATGCCTTGCTGATCTTTGCAGCCGTATTTGGTTTTGGTGGCTCATTCATGTCTCTGGTTTTATCCAAGTGGACAGCCAAGCGTTTTACAGGCGCACAGGTCATTGACCAGCCACGTAATGCACATGAGCAATGGCTCGTTTCAACGGTACAGCGCCAGGCAAGAATGGCGGGCATAGGCATGCCCGAGGTCGCTATCTATGATGCACCGGACGTCAATGCTTTTGCTACAGGCATGTCAAGAAATAATGCCCTAGTGGCTGTCAGTACCGGCTTACTGAATGCCATGAGTCAGGATGAAGCTGAAGCAGTATTGGCACATGAAATCAGTCATGTTGCCAATGGCGATATGGTAACCCTGGCTTTAATCCAGGGCGTGGTAAATACTTTCGTTATTTTCCTGTCACGTGTGGTCGGTCACATGGTCGATCGTGTCATTTTCAAAACTGAAGAAGGACATGGTCCTGCTTACTGGGTGACCGCCATTATCGCCGAATTGGTATTGGGTGTACTGGCAAGCGCCATTGTGATGTGGTTTAGTCGGGCACGGGAATTCCGTGCAGATGCAGGCGGCGCCAGCCTAGCCGGACGACATAAGATGATTGCCGCCTTACGTCGGTTACAATCCACCTCAGAACAGGCACATTTACCTGATCAATTGGCAGCATTTGGTATCGCAGGTGGCATGGGTTCGGGCATCAAACGTCTGTTTATGTCGCATCCTCCCCTGGAAGAAAGAATTGCAGCACTTGAAGCGCATCGATAAAAGCCCTGAATCAATTACCTGCTGCGTCCTAAGACCTCGTCCTCCAGGACAATGGTATTAGACGCAGCTAACAGCGTTTCGACGGATTCAAGCGCGTGATCAAGATTTCTGATACAAGCGGTAAACTGAATCAGCACTGAATCATCAATAGAATGCCATGCTGGATGATATCAACTTATTTGCATTACCGCGCAAGCGTACAGCTTTCATTAATCCAGCGAGCACTGGTTTCAGCGGTTGCAAAAACAGGTGTACCCTGCACGACGCTATCGAACTCAGTTTGTCCTGTGAAACGCTCAGGACTTGTAAAAGTACCCTCAGCTATCCCGGTTCCCTGAAATTGGGCATTTGTACAAACAAGCTCCACTTTGTAGTCGTTTCCTGCTCTAGTTGCATTCCTGACAGCACAGCCCGATTGATTTTCGTAGAAATGAGCGGGCACTTCCTGATCAGCCATTTCCTGGGTAATGCATACTTTTGAAATTGCTGCGCCATTCTGGATCCGGGGCATCTGCAAGCCGTATTGTTCGATCAAATGGGTTATCTGCTGCATTTGCTGCGATGGAATATGTGGCACCATTGCCAATAACTCTGATGTTGTGGTGACCTCCCATAAGCCGGGCCTGATATTATTTGTTGCCATGCTGGTTGTCGCTATCATTAATAATGAAATTAGAAACAGGATCTTGCGCATAGAGTCTTCCAAAACAAGCTGTTACATCAGCCTTAAGATTTATTTGATCAAGTTTAGATTATTTACGCCGAAACATACAATCTGATTCTCATCTAGAGAATTAATTGAAAGCATTGATGGCTATTTCAAAATAGAAAAAATGGGTGCTATCGGTATTTTGCCCAAGCGCGGCCTGTTGTCTCGTGCGTACAAATTCCCCGTTACTGAAATGTGAATAGCCTAAGCTGGTTTCAACGCGGTGCAACTTATAACGCGCTCGGATATCAAACGCATGCCCAAGAAAGTTGCCACTGCTGCCGCTTTCATCGCGATTGGCACTGGCACCGCCAAGGAGATTATTAAAGCGATCACTGTCACTGGCTAACCAGAACCAGCCATAACCACCATCTATACTTAAATCCTTAAATGGTTCAAATTCCAGCTTAACCTTAGGAGCTTGGATATTCTCGAAAATCATGTAGTCGTCTGCGGACCAGGGACGCGCGAAACCGAAAAAGCGTTCAAAGCGATTATTTACGTTGTCATCGGGATTGCGATCGCCACTTGCATAACCGTAAAAAACACTGATACGTGGTTTCCATTCATGTTTCAGGGTATACCCAATTTCAGCCAGGTAAGCCCCCGCTGATTTTTTTTGTAGCCCTTCACGGCCAAATTGATAAATTACGCCGAAATCAAAATCAACTTCGGTATTAGGCAGTTTGCCATAACCCCGTATTGCAGGTGAATGAACTTTCCGTTCAATTTGGTCCGCATTTCCATCCTGAATGAGTCCCATATAATAAGGTTGCAATGTAATCATGTTTGACCATTTGCACCAATTAATGATGCCACCATAAAACCACTGATCTTTGTTACGCTCATCAAATTGTTTGATTAAACGCGTAACCGGCTGAACACCCCATAAATCAATTTCCCAATCATTGTTTTCTTGCCCGAGATTAAGACGAAAGCCTTCAAAACTATTTGTGGTATTGCGCCACTGATTATTGCCGAGTAGACGTCGATCCAAAACCTCCCAGGCCATCCGCCCCGCCCGGATCCGTAATGGACGATGATTTCCCAGATCATCATGCCCCAAGGCATCTTTGAAATACAATTCACCGAATGTCTGGATCAGCTCGAATTCGTTGACATCCCGGTTATCCAGCGAAAACTTACCGTTATAACGGCGCGCATCTTCAAATTCAGCAACCAGACGAAATGGGTCAAGTATTTCCTTAATTCCCAAATACATACGTGTGCGGAGTAAAAATGGATTATCAGTTGTCAATGCAGGCCGCCGTAAGTCATTGTTTCGATATTCATAGCGCATACGATAATCCAGACCCACATCCAGCCAAATAATATCTTTGAATGCATCAATACCAGTTTTACTTAGATTACGCACGTACCTTGGAGGGTCTGATTCGGGATGAGTCGCGTAACTGCGTGCACGTTGAAAATAAGTTGGCAACTGGACGATTTCTTTTACCGTAGACCGGATCGTCTGAGAAGCGGCCAGCTGCTGAATTCTCTTTTCAGCCTGAACCAAAGCGTTAGATAATAAATTAATTAAAATAAAAATTATTATTTGCCAGTAGAATCTCATTCTGCGCCTTAATCCCTAATGGGATAACTGAATCAAACTGATAAAACAATATCTTATTAAAAAAAGGGCCAAATCAAATTAATTTCACAGTACAATAAATGCCTTATACAGATTGTAGAAACTGATAATGGAAATCAGCACCCCTACCAAAATAAGTAGCGTGCGGGCATGAAATTTTTTGCACAGTACAGCCGCAAATGGAGCAGCGAATAATCCTCCAAGCACCAGACCAACGATAAGGGGCCAAGTATCCGTTTCCATCAGTAATACAAAAACTGAAGCAGTGGTTAATGTCAGGAAAAATTCTGCAAAATTAACTGAGCCAATAGTTGTACGCGGATCATTACCCGTGCCAACCAGAGTGGTCGTGACAACCGGACCCCAGCCGCCACCACCTGCCGCATCAATAAAACCTCCAAATAACGCGAGTTTACCAACATGTCGGGGTGCCTCTTTTCGGATACGAAGCTCGCGAAATGCTTTACTGAAAATATAAATACCGAGCAGTAAAAGATAGGCGGATATGAAAGGCTTGAATAATGCCCCATCAACATGTGTTACCAATACCGCACCTAATATTCCTCCCAGCATTCCCGGAACCAAGAGACGTACAAATAACTGTCTGTCTACGTTACCGAATTTGGCGTGGGAAATACCTGAAATGCCGGTGGTGAAAATTTCCGCAATATGAACGCTCGCACTTGCTGCAGCCGGACTCGCACCTGATGCCAGCAAGAATGTGGTGGCTGTTACGCCATAAGCCATTCCTAATGCGCCATCAATAACCTGTGCAAAGAAACCAACCGCGACCGCGCTCCAAAAAATCCTGCTGTCTATCGTGTCAGTAATTGTTTGCCAACTATTAACCCAGGTCTGGTTAAGAAAAAAACGCCCGACTAAAAACAAAACTAAAGCAATTAACACGATGGCGGCAAACCAAATGGCCATACGTAAGAATGGGTGTATGCCTGGATGGGATACGGATTCCTCAAGCGGAGGAATTCCAAGCTGCAGATGCGCCTCATTTACCGGATTTTTCGCCAAATCAAGATTTCGAATTTTCATACATGCCTCTATTATGAATATGAATTCGTGGCACTATATCTGCGCTTGAAAAAAAGCAGAAATACTATAAAAGTATATGCTTATCCTGTTTAGTAAGATTCCTGCACAGCTTTATCACGTCATAAAAATAGGCAACAAAAACAATGACAAATAAAAATTAATTGGCGTAAAAATACGAATAAACTCGGAATCACTGGAATTGAGGCAATATTTCCGACCGCAAGATCAATGTCACAATTGACTCTGAAATATTGCATCTGAAGCTTACGGATTTACACAAACACAAATTATCAAATGAAGGCAGACAGGTATTCTTTTATGCGCTGATGAATCACCCAGGAACGCAATCCGTCCAGGGATGCCGCTAAAATGAAAAAATTCACCTGAAAAAGATAAAAAGCACTATTTTCTACCAATAGAGACCTTTGCAACCCCCCTCGCCAGAAGTTTCTGACTATTGATTATAAAGAATTAATTTTTCAACTATTGGGATTTTGCAAAGCTCTCCAATAAAATACGAAATAAGCGTCAATCAGAGGTTCTTCCTGTTATTGCAAGCAAAATTCCCAGTGCCGACAGTAGTCCTCCCAATCAAAAATACTGCCACATGCCTTATATTTAGCATCTCTTTGATCTAGATCAATGAAACCCATCCCGATTCGGTTCACAATTTCTATACTTACATAATCAGGAGTAAAGAAATATGAGTTCATCAGAAGAAACAAATATTGAAACAGTTAAAAAAATGGGTATTAATTTCGCGCTTATAATCGGTGTGTTGGCGCTCTTGGTTGTTGCATCAGTATATTCCGTTGCTAACATTTCAAGTTGATTTATCAGCGTAAACGATATTACAGAGAAGTCTACGGTCGAAGGGTTCTGGGAACGCATTATTTAATATTGATAAAATGCGACCATGGTAAGGCAAGTGAGAATCACTTTCCTGTAAAAGGGATCAATCGACTGTAGACAATTACTGCGCTCAGCTAGAATCGAGTAGCCTACGTTTATGACCGTGCTTTTGACTGCTCCCCTCCGTAAACGAAGGGGATTCCCAATTCAACGAATCCAACC
>CBDUPR010000046.1:0-21775 GCA_965369175.1 uncultured Nitrosomonas sp. | reverse complement strand
GCCATGTTAGAGCTTAATTTATCTTCAGGTTGTCTAGTTAAAGGGGGCCACTTCACTCGGTCAGTGTGAGCGCGAAATACAGAATCGGCTAGTCAAGTTTTTTCAAATCGAACTGGGGTATAAGTATCTCGGTAACTGGCAGGATAGGGCGGGTAATTGTAAATATCGAAACCGATCTGCTGATGGCCTAACCTTGATAAATGGAGTTTCGTTTGAGTCATTGGTAAATGGAAATAGATGGCGTACGCGAGGGTTAATTGAACCTGTACCAGTGTTTGATGAAAAAGGGCTGAATGTATGAAGGATAAGAGATGAGTATTCACATCATTAAACTCCCGATCAATATTGATGATTTACTTCACCGTCGAACGGTGGGAAGTGAACGTATTGAATATAAGGAAGGCTGGAATCCTGAATCTACCTTGTATACCCTGTGCGCCTTCGCCAATGATTGAAGTGGCCCCCTTTGGTTAGACATGGCTGCTTCTTCCAGTAATAGTCGTGTCTCTATTTTAACGAATCAATGCGTCGTATACCTTGATTTCAGGATATTTCGAGAGCTGGCCAATAAAGTAAAGCACCCACAGACAGCCTCTGATTATCCCGTTTCCATGGACACTCAGGCCAAACGGGTGTTTTACGACAATCTGGGCCAGGACGAAGTACTGGTCACCGAAATCGATAACGCGATTCGTTATACCAAGAAAGCGGATTGGGTAGGCGACTATTTCAAAGAGCGTGAAATTGCCAATGCTGTGCGTGAAAAAACTGTCGGTTACGAAGTGAATATCGAGCGCGTTATGGCGCTTGCCAAAGCCCAGAAGGATTATCAATGAGTTGGAGTAGGCATTAATGGCCTTGCTACAGATTGGCATGATTGAGATGCAATTGGATCGCAAGCCGATTAAAAACCTGTACATTAAGGTGCTGCCGCCCGATGGTCGGGTGTGTGTTTCTGCTCCCAGAATGATGACGGATACGGCCATTCGTATGGCGGTGATCAGCCGCATTCCGTGGATCAAAAAACAACAAAATAATCTTGCCAGACAACCACGGCAATCTGATCGAGAAATGGTTAGTGGTGAATGTCATTATCTATGGGGTAAACAATACCGATTAAACGTGATTGAGCGAGGCGGGCGCCACGAGGTAAAAATAGAGCGAGAAGAAATAAATTTGTACGTGAATCCCGGTACATTGGTCGAAAACAAAGCGCTGGTTTTGACCGAATATTATCGTGTGGATTTAAAAACCCGTATCGAGATGTCTATCAGCTATTGGCAGGATAAGATTGGGGTCACTGCGAATGGGTGGGGTGTTAAAAAAATGAAAACCAGATGGGGAAGCTGCAATATCGGGGCGAAGCGTATCTGGTTGAATCTTGAGTTGGTTAAAAAACCACCCGAGTGTCTGGAGTATGTTCTGGTGCATGAACTGGTTCATCTTCTAGAGCGCAAGCATAACAAGCGATTTAAGGCGTATATGGATAAATACTTGCCTGATTGGCGAGAACGGCGAGAACGGCTGAATCGAATGCCGCTTGCCTATGATGAGTGGGTGTACTGAACTGTCTTAGTTTAACCTCAGTCCAAAGTCTGACTTAGAAAAACAAGGATTACCGATTCTGATGGCAGTGTCATATTTTATCGCCGGATTGCGCGAAAAGCCCCGTCGTTTAGGGCGGGGATGAATAGCACGGACGGCAACGCCGTCCTTTGGCTTTTCAATGCGGTGTTCGCTGTTGCTCGATGTACTGCCGAATGATTTCAATCGGCGCACCGCCACAGCTTCCGGCAAAGTAACTAGGCGACCATAGAGCACCGCTCCATAGCTTTTTCTTAATGCTTGGGTAGTCCTTTTTTCGGATAAGGAGGCTGGATACTCCTTTTAGGCTGTTAACCAGTTTCGATATGGCCACCTTGGACGGATAGTTCACCAGCAGATGAACATGGTCATCTTCGCCGTCAAACTCCACCAGTTCGGCCTCAAAATCTGCGCATACGTTGGCTAAGATTTCTTGAAGGTCGCCCAGAATCACTTTTGTGAATACACCACGGCGGTATTTTGTCACAAAGACCAGATGGACGTGCATCTTAAAAACACAGTGTCTTCCGTGCCTAATATCATTGTCATTGTCATTGTTCATAGTTCATAGACAAGAGTATGATTGAATCATGATACGACTTCAAGCCTTCAAATACGAATTAATACCCGATGGCAAACAACAGTGCAATATGCGCCGTTTCGCCGGGTCGTGCCGATTTGTATTCAACAAGGCTTTAGCGATGCAACAAGCGCACCACGCAGAAAGCCAAAAGAAGATTTCTTATGCCGATTTGTGCAAACAGCTAACGGAATGGAGGAAAAGCGAAGAAACAAAATGGTTATCGGAAACCCATTCGCAGCCATTGCAGCAAACACTAAAAGACTTGGAGCGTGCTTACAGAAATTTCTTCGAGAAAAGGGCGGACTTCCCGCGTTTCAAAAAGAAAGGCCAGTCGGATAGATTTCGCTATCCTCAAGGCTGCAAGCTCGATCAGGCAAACTCCCGTATTTTCTTGCCTAAGCTCGGCTGGGTGCGTTACCGCAACAGCCGTGAGGTTAAGGGAGCCGTGAAAAACGTCACCGTGTCATTTAGCCAGGGCAAATGGTTTGTTTCAATCCAGACCGAACGAGAAGTTGAAACGCCGGTTCATCCATCGACCGCCATTGTCGGTATCGACATGGGTGTTGCTCGTTTTGCCATTCTGAGCAACGGCGAGTATTTCGCCCCGCTCAACAGCTTCAAACGCCAAGAAAACGCCTTGGCGAAGGCTCAAAGAGCGATGAGCCGAAAACAGAAATTCAGCAACAACTGGAAAAAGGCGAAAGCTAAAGTCCAGAAAATACACGCCTGTATCGGTAACTCCAGACGCGACTACCTGCACAAAACCTCTAACATCATCAGCAAAAACCACGCGATGGTCGTCATTGAGGATTTGAAAGTCACCAATATGAGCAAATCAGCATCGGGTACAATTGAAGCACCAGGGCGAAGCGTGAAAGCCAAGTCCGGCCTCAATAAGTCGATTCTCGATCAGGGTTGGGGTGAGTTTCGCCGCCAACTGGAATACAAAGAAGCTTGGCTGGGTGGCGGTGTGCTTGCCATTAATCCCAGAAACACAAGCCGGACTTGTCCGTGTTGCGGTCATATCGCCAAAGAGAACCGGCTTAATCAAGCCCGGTTCGAGTGCGTGGCTTGTGGCTTCGAGGAAAACGCCGATGTGGTCGGTGCAATCAATGTTTTAAGGGCGGGACACGCCCGGTTAGCTTGTGCAGATACTTCGCCTGATGTTGGGGCGTCGGACCAAGAACCCTCCGAAGCGACTCAGGCTATCGCAGCTTGAGCGCCGTAGGAATCGCCTTCCTTTAGGGAGGCGAGGATGTCAAAGTCAGATGATGGTCAATGGCAGCTAGCCGCCTTTTATGATGTCACCTACAGTCCGCATCCATTTAATGAACATACCACCACTTTTGGTGGTTATGGTAAAGTCCCGCCGATTAAGGTTATGCAGAAGCTTGCCGCAAGTGCTGGTTTTGCTAATTGGAATGAAGCGCGGCAAGTCGTTGAAAAGGTGGCAGAAGAACTCAGCCAATTTACTCATCTCGCACAGCAGCAAGGGATCAGTAAAACGACAGTGTCTGCGATAAATAAGACATTGAATCAGCGTAAACAGGAAAATGCAGCGCTTTTTCTACAACAATAAGAGAAGTCCATAATGAAGCTCGGTCGTAACGATCCTTGCCACTGTGGCAGTAGTAAGAAATATAAACGTTGTTGTATGGACAGCGTATCCAAGCAACATGCCCAAGTATTTGATGATGTTGAAACTATGCTGGCGATGAACCCAAATTTGAGCCTTGATGAACTCAATGCTGCTTTGCAACACAAAGTGCAGGATCGCAATAATCAACCTCATCCAGATTTTTGTGGTGTGACTCCGACGCAAATGGGCAATTGGCTTTATGCGCCTTTTGATGAATTACAGTGGGTAACAATCAGCACCCCAGATGATCTTTCTGCAAGCCCGGTGATGCGCTATTTAGCCCTCATTCTTGATGAAGCCATGGAGCACGAAGGCTCATTTAAAGCCACGAGCAAAGGCAACTTACCGGCTAAGTTAGTCAAGCAGGCCAGTGAATTATTGCCTGAGTTTTCAGTCGCTCAATTTGAACGTAACATCAGTATTAGTGAGTTTTCGGGTAGTAATGAGGATAAGTTCAATGCCTTGCACTACACACGAGTTTTGGCCGAAATTAGCGCTACTATTTACCGACGCAGCGGTCGCTACCATGTGAAAAAGTCAGCGCAAAAACAGTACCAAGCCTTAGGTATACAAGCATTTTTTAAACCTATGCTAGAAGCCGCAATCAGCAAATATAACTGGGGGTATTTAGACGGCTTTGATTACGATGTCGATTTGCATACCTTTTGGTTGTTTATGCTGTGGCGCATACAAAGTCGTAACAGTGTGGATCAACTTGTTAAAGAGGTGATGACGGCTTTCCCCGATTTGCTACTGGCATTCCCTACGGACGATTACTTCTCGCCGGAAAGAAACTTAAGTATGTTAATCGAATCACGGTTTATTGAGCACTTTTTGCAGTTTTGGGGATTTGTGACGGTTGATCCAAGACGTTATTTAAACGCTGAGCCTGTCGCCAGAATGGTTCAGGTCCAGCCTTTATTAAAACAAACCTTTCAATTTACCATTAACTCATAAAAAAGGTCATCGTGAGCGAATATCAATACTATCGATTCGAGCGTCTGGATGGGTATTTAGACAGTAAAGCGCAACAAGAACTCAGAGCCATTTCAAGCCGTGCCGACATCACCGCAACGTCTTTTCAAGTGTATTATCACTATAGTGGTTTAAAGGCTGAGACATATGAGGTGATGCTAAAACACTTCGATATCGGTTTTTACTACGCCGACTGGGGCTCAATTGATGCCTACATCAAGCTACCTGTTGGGACGATACCGGATGCCATGCTTGAGTTTGCAACACATGGCTTTTATGTTCATCAAACCGACGAATGGCAACTGCTTATTTTCTCCATTGAGGAATATTACGAGTATTTTGATGATGAAAATGCAGAAGATTTTTTCCGACATTTAGCAGGCTTACGCAGTGAGTTAATCCAAGGTGATTGGCGTCTTTTGTATTTTATGTGGCTTAGAGAGTTAGATGCCAATGACGAACTTGAGGCAATACCTTTAATTCAGTTCGAATTTGAGCATCTTAGCGAAGAATTACTGGTTTTTGCTGCGCTTTACGATATTCCCTTAGCACTGGTTAAAGCACTTACCATGGTACTGAACGCTAAGCCAAGTCACCAAGCTAAACAAACCGAGTTTCAGTTCGAGGCGTGGCTCAATAATCTCACTGAGGGAGATAAAAACACGCTACTAAGCGCAATATTTGAACAAGGCCAGTTAACCCGACAGCAAGCCTTGGCGATGACGCAAAAAAAGCCTGCTAATAAAGAAGAAGCCTATCAGTATTGGTTAACCCCCGACGTAATTGCCCCCTATATTGAACAAGCACAAAGCCAATTACAGCAAGAGCAAGCCGAAGCACTAGCAAAGAAATTGGCAATCGAAAAAGCTGAAAAAGAAAAAGCACTGACAGAGATTTATAGCCAGCGTGAGCACCGCTGGCAGCAAGTACAAGAGCAAGCGAATCGAACTTGCGCCAGTGGTTACGATGAGGCTTCACGTTATTTGTATCAGCTGTTCGAAGCCTACCAATTTAAAGGTGATGCAGCGGCTTTTGATCAGCGTTTTAAGCGATTTATTGTGGCCAATAACAGCCGTAAAGCGCTGTTAAACCGGCTGAGCGATTTGCTATAAACGATGAAGTTATAGACAGGTTAAATGATCTTAGCAAAAAATCGTAGCAAACATGAATTTGCTTTCGATTGGCTGAGAAACAGAAGTAGAGCAAGATACTTACTTTTTAGGTAACGTTTTGTAGACCTATGGCTAAATCTGATGAGCGATTAAACGCATTATCTAAAGCGGTGAACGCTGGTGGTGGCATTGATGCATGATCGTTTCTGGTGTATGACAGCAGAAATGATCATACCTCCGAAAACAGAGTGCTTACCCTGACCGCATATTATCGTGTGGATTTAAAAACCCGTATCGAGATGTCTATCAGCCATTGGCAGGATACGATTGGGGTCACTGCGAATGGGTGGGGTGTTAAAAAAATGAAAACCAGATGGGGAAGCTGCAATATCGGGGCGAAGCGTATCTGGTTGAATCTTGAGTTGGTTAAAAAACCACCCGAGTGTCTGGAGTATGTTCTGGTGCATGAACTGGTTCATCTTCTAGAGCGCAAGCATAACAAGCGATTTAAGGCGTATATGGATAAATACTTGCCTGATTGGCGAGAGCGGCGGGAACGGCTGAATCGAATGCCGCTTGCCGCTGGCCTATGATGAGTGGGTGTACTGATCTGTATTGGTTCAGAGGCCGAGGCTGAGATCTGGCTTAAAAAAAGCAAGAGTTGTCGGAATAGCGATGTGCTATTTTATTAAAACCGGACGGCGGTGACTCCATGATTCGTGCTAATGAGGGAGCGCCTTAACTATCTATACTTAAGGTCTTTTCTGTAAGTGTTTGAACGGATCAAGAAATTATTCGATGTTTTGTACCTGTTCGCGCATTTGTTCAACCAGTACTTTGATCTCCATCGAAATTTTCGAAACTTCGATATCAACCGATTTTGATCCGATGGTATTTGCTTCGCGGTTAAGCTCCTGCATTAGAAAATCCAGTCGTTTCCCGACGGCCCCTCCTTGAGACAGAATACGTTCTACTTCATCCAGATGTGCTTGTAAGCGGGATAGTTCTTCATCGATATCAATTTTTCCGGAGAAAAGGGAGATTTCCTGACGAATCCGGTCATCTTCATGGTTGACCATGGCTTCTTGTAATCTGAATTTGAGCCGCTGTTGAAATGCCACCAGTAAGGCGGGAATCAGCGGGGATGCGGTTGCCAGCAGCTGACGTATCTGGTTGACGCGTTCTAGTAATATCGTTTTCAGCTTCTCACCCTCGCGTGCCCGTGTGGCCTTGAATTCATCCAGAGCAGTGCAGAGTAGAGCCATGGCGGTTTCACGTAAGTCCTGGGTGGGTGGTGTGCTGTTTTTTAATATGCCGGGCCAGTGCAGCACATCAATGACGCTTAAGCCTCGCGCTTCGGGGAGTGCTGATTTGATGGTGTGATTGAGTGCGCCTAATTTTTCTAATAACTCGGTGTTCAGTTGTTGCGGGTATTCCGTGCTTGCGAGCAGAGAGAAGCTTAAGCGGCAATCAATTTTTCCGCGATTCAATTGGGTTGTTAACAGCTCACGCATGGCGGGTTCCAGCATGCGAAGCTCGTCAGGCACACGAAACTGAATATCCAGGTAGCGATTATTGACCGATCGTAATTCCAGGCTAAACGATCCGTAAGGCAGCTCGTTGGTTATTGCGGCATAGCCAGTCATACTGTGAATCATGGTTTGTTTGTCCGTATTGAATTAGTTGCAAAAAATCGCCTCTTTGGCACCCAGATATGCATTCGTATGAATTCCTGAAACGCTATTCCTGAAAAGGTGGGCGGTCACGTGACAGCTATCCGCATTGAATTAAGATGCATTGCTTACCGTTATAGTTCATCCCTTTCGGGAATAGATGAAATCGAATTCCATTATGAGCCATTAAGTGGTTTTCATTGCGCGAATATCTGTGATCCATTCTTACCTCATGGGGGTGCTGTCCAAAATCCGTTGAGAATATGCTGTCAGAACAGCTACGACCGCGTGACTGATATCGATGTCAATTGGATTGCTTAGGCAGTCATATGTGTTTGGAACACGAGTCCGGCATGTTCTCGTAATTTATGGAACTGTATTCGTTTCCAGTTTTCTTCCGCGACGCTTAACTCGGCTCCAAACGAAGCCAGAAAGGTCGGTGCATCCACTGCATCATAGGCAATCCGATGCGCATTGGCCTCGATAAAGCGTTGCAGTTCGCGCGGGTCATCGGAGGTAACCCAGCGCGCCAACTGGTATTTCGCAGGGGCAATGCGGGCAGGTACACCGTATTCATGTTTGAGTCGATGTGTGACAACTTCAAATTGCAAGGCGCCCACTGCTCCCAGTAATAACGTATTGCCAATATGTGGTCTGAAAACCTGAATGGCGCCTTCTTCACCTAATTGAGTCAATCCCAGTTTGAGTTGCTTGCTGCGGAGTGGGTCCGCAATTTCAACCGTTTGAAATATTTCCGGTGCAAAGAAAGGCAGACCGGTAAATTGCAGGGCTTCACCTTCGGTCAGGGTATCTCCCAACTGGAGCGTGCCATGATTGGGAATACCAATGATATCGCCGGGATAAGCGGTTTCGAGTATTTCCCGTCGTTGGGAAAGAAAGGAAACGACCGTGCTGGTGCGCACATCCTTGCCGCTGCGGACAACTCTCAGGTTCATGCCACGTTTGAATTGTCCTGAGCAGATGCGCACAAAGGCAATACGATCCCGGTGAGCGGGGTTCATGTTCGCTTGAATTTTGAATACCACACCAGAAAACTTCGTTTCGTTCGGGCGTACTTCGCGTTGCATGGCTTGACGTGAATCGGGTGAGGGTGCCAAATCGACCAGTGCATCGAGGATCTCGCGTACACCAAAGTTATTAATGGCTGAGCCAAAGAAAACAGGCGTTTGCTGACCGGCAAGGAAGGCTTCGCGGTCAAATTCAGGTGAGGCGCCCTTGATCAGATCAATTTCTTGCTGTGCATAAGTGAGGTTTTCCCCGAAACGAGTCTGAATAGCGGGATCATCCAGCTGGGTAATCACTTCATCATCAGCGCCTGCACGATCTGCGCCGGGTTGAAATACCCGCATGCAAGTCTGTTGCAAGTCATATACCCCATGAAAATGGCGACCCATGCCCACTGGCCAGGTAAATGGCGCGGTTGCCATACCCAGGGTGCGCTCTATTTCGTCAATGAGATCGAGTGGGTCACGCACCTCGCGATCCATTTTATTGATGAACGTAAGGATTGGGGTGTTGCGTGCACGGCATACTTCGAGTAACCGCAAGGTCTGTGCTTCAACCCCATTGGCGGCATCAATGACCATGAGCGCGGCATCGACCGCAGTCAGTACCCGATAGGTGTCCTCGGAAAAATCCTGGTGACCGGGTGTATCCAGTAAGTTGATCACACACCCCCGATATTCCATCTGCATGACCGAGCTGGCGACGGATATACCCCGTTGTTTTTCGATTTCCATCCAGTCAGAAGTGGCGTGACGGCTTGCTTTCCGTGCTTTGACACTGCCTGCGATGTGAATCGCACCAGCATACATGAGTAATTTTTCGGTCAGCGTTGTTTTGCCGGCATCCGGATGGGAAATAATGGCAAAAGTGCGGCGTCTTGCCACTTCGTTATTAATGGTCATGATTTAAAGAATCGGGTTCCTGTGGATAAAGATAACAATGTACTGTATGAGTTGCACTGATGGTGCTGCTTTGCGGATAAATCTGGCGGCAAACCGGCATCACGTAGGGACAGCGGGGATGAAAGTGGCAACCAGTCGGCGGCGCTGCAGGTGATGGTAATTCTCCTTTCAAATGTATGACGGCGCGTCTTGATTGCTGCTCGATCTGAGGAACGGCTGATAATAGTGCCTGAGTATAGGGATGTTTTGGGTGGCCTAATACTTCACTCATCTGTCCTCGCTCTACAATTCTGCCCAGGTACATCACAGCGACATCATCGGCGAGATATTCTACAACTGAGATATTATGCGTGATAAATAAATAGGCAAGCCCCAGATTTCTCTGCAACGATTGCAATAAATTCAGAATCTGTGCTTGTACTGAGACATCCAGCGCACTGGTTGGTTCATCGCAAATCAACAACTTGGGTTTAACTGCTAAAGCCCGCGCAATCGCAATACGCTGACGCTGACCACCAGAAAACTCATGTGGGTAGCGCCATTTCATCTCTGCTGATAGCCCTACTTGCAGTAATAGTGTATCAATTTCTTTTTCCCTTGGGAAAGGGAGTTTTGATTTTTTATAATGAGCCTGGTTATCGCCGCTGATATCCAGTGCGTCCATGCCTTCCTGGATTATTTCTATAATCCGCAACTTGGGGTTAAGAGAGGAATAGGGGTCCTGAAAGATAATCTGGAGATCTGCGCGTACCTGACGTAGCCGTCTACGCTTTAATCCGACCAGGTCGAGTCCGTTGTAGCGCACATGGCCTGCGGTCGGTTTGATTAATTGCAGAATGCTCTTTCCGACGGTTGTCTTGCCGCATCCGGATTCACCCACTAATGCCAGTGTTTTGCCCGGTGCGACCGTGAGCGATACGCCATCAACGGCCATGACGTGTCCTGTCACACGTTTGAATAAGCCTTGATGGATGGGGAAGTGCACTTTGAGGTTACTAACCTCAAGTAACTCAGCCGTGTTGATTGGCGTCGCATGAGGGAAAATCGATGCAGCTGTCTCTTCATTTCTGACAGTTTCCGAAACCGAAATGGCGATATCGGGTTCGAATGTGCCCTGAAAAAGATGGCATCGGACCTGGTGATGCTCGGTTATGTCATACCACTGTGGTACGGACTGATGGCATAAGTCCCATGCACGATTGCAGCGGTCCGCAAAGCGGCAGCCTGTAAATGATTGCGACAGTAACGGTACGCTGCCATCAATGACAGCGAGCCCCTGATTCCGTTTTTGTTTGCCGGGCAATGAAGCAAATAACTGCTGTGAGTAAGGATGCGCCGGATTCTGGAAAAAATCTGCGCAGGGCGCGGTTTCGATGATTTCCCCTGCGTACATAACGGCGACTCGTTGTGCGGTTTCGGCGACGACGCCCAGATCGTGTGTAATCAGCAAAATCGCCATCTTATTGCGTTGCTGTAATTCACGCATCAGATCCAGTACCTGGGCCTGAATAGTGACATCCAGCGCGGTTGTGGGTTCGTCCGCAATGAGTAGTTCCGGCTCTCCGGCTAATGCCATGGCAATCATGACGCGCTGTTTCATCCCACCCGAAAATTGAAAAGGATACTCATGCATGCGATGAGCGGCATCGGGAATTCCGACCTGGTTCAATATGGCCAGAATACGTGTCTGCGTCATTTTTTGGCTGAGTTTGAAGTGCCGCTGCAGTACTTCACCGATTTGTTCGGCGACCGTGAGAACCGGGTTCAGGCTGAGCATCGGTTCCTGGAAGATCATACTGATCCGCTTGCCACGCACATTACGCATGTCAGCTTCGGATAACTGTAGGATATCCAGGCCATTTATTTTAATGCTGCCAGCGACGATTTCGCCTGCATCGGGTAATAACCGCATAATGGATCGTGCAGTCATGGATTTGCCACAACCGGATTCTCCCAGTAAGGCGAAGATTTCTCCTTTGGAGATGTGGAGTGTGAGTCCATCCACTGCCCATATGGGGTCTGAACCCGTATAAAACACCGTTTCGAGATTTTCAATTTGCAGTAGAGGGTTCATCAAAATCTCCGAGAAACCCCGACTCGCAGGTCGGGGAGGTGAGAAGATGGTTTGGATTTGTTGTCTCGGTCGGTTTCTATATTACAGCGCATGATTGCATCGTGTGAAATGTGGATATTAAACGTGTTTTCAGGCTTTGGTTTTACCCAGTTAAAGCTCAGACCATTTTGCTGGCGAATAGGTTGGGCTGTGCGCATTTTGTCTGCCACGGCAGGTTGCGTTCGCGCATGGCTGTTTATTATTAATGGCAGGAATAGATTAACTCTCACGTAATCGCCCGCCGGTCGACTGAACTAAAGAAACAGCCTGAGTACCCGTGGCTGTAGCATGGCGGTACCCTGATCGGCATTGACCCTTGTTTTGTTGCGCTAAAGTGCTGTTCGGGCTGCGGCCACCTGGTGGAGAAGATGTCGTTAAATGTGCGTAAATGGACATATCTTGCGTGTGGGCTAATCTGTGAGCGTAACGCCAAGGCTGCGTTGAATCTTTTAATCGCCGGGCTGGCTGGATTAGCCCTTGTAAATGGCATCAAGCTTGTTTGCATTTGGGTGTTCTCGGGTTGCAGTCATTGAATTGGCGTCTTCTCCCTTTATGGGGGAGATAATCAAAAAGATGCTGTGCCAGTGCGTTTACGTATGGCCACCGTGGTCGCTGGACGCGGGGCGGTTGATCGAGACCGCCTGTTTTTTGTGATGACGGGAAATAGCTATTTTACTGGGTGATGTTCTGGTGCGCGGATCAAATGCATTCTGAACGGCATCGGCAAATAGGTTGGCGCAGAGTACAAGTGTAAACATAAAGCTAAATGCAGCGAACAGAGCCCACCATACCATGGGTTCACGCGCCATTTCCAGGCGTGCGGCATTAATCATGTTACCGAAGCTGGTCATAGAAGGGTCGACACCGACGCCGACATAAGACAACACGGCTTCTGCCAGAATCAGTCCACTGAAATCCATGACGGTAACAATTAATACGATATGCATCACATTGGGAAGAATATGACGACTGATAATGCGCCAGTGAGAAACACCAAATGCGTGTGCGGCCTGGATATATTCCATTTCACGTAATTTCAGGGTTTCGCCGCGTAATAAACGGCACAAGCCCGTCCAACTGGTGATGCCCAGTATGACGCAAAGAAATAACAACCGTAAATCAGCCCGCGCTGCACTGGTATCGAATAGATCCGGATGGGTTTCGATATATACCTGCATAATGAGTACGGCAGCTGCAATCAGCAAAACGCTGGGGATTGAACCCAGCGTCGTGTAGGTATACTGAATCACATCATCTGTCCAGCCTCGGAAATAACCCGCCGTAATCCCCAGTAGTAATGCGAAGGGCAGCATAATGAGGGTAGTGAGTGTCCCGATGACTAATCCGGTACGGATGCTTTTGAGTGCTTGATAGAGCGTATCCTGTCCTACCTTATCGGTTCCAAGAACATGATAGTGTGTGGATAACAGCGATGCCGCACCCGCAAGCGAGAGTATGATGGCCAGCGTAACCAATATGGCCCGCCAGGGTATTTCTGTGGCGCCCCGTCCGATAGCAGATAATGATTGCACCAGGCTCTGGGCATTTCGACGGGCTAATATGATACTGAGGCAGAGAGTCAGTCCGACCCATATCAGTAAGCCCAGTCCAATACCTTTTGCTGTCCGCCATAAGACATCTGCTTTATGTTGTGTCTCAGGGTGTTGTAAATGCGCGCCGCCAAATTCCAAACGGGTAAACTCCCGTGTGCGTTTGCCATCTGGGAGATCCACGTTTTCTTTTGTGTACAGATGTGTGGCCAGAGGTGCTGAATAGGTTTTTTCTACACGGGTGCGCAGAGGGGTGGCTATGACATCGAAAAGACTCAGCACTTCAACGCTATACACTATTTCACCCTGATGATCCCTGTTTTCAAGTGCAGGCCTGAAATGCAGCGTATCCAATAAACCAATGGTGATGAAGAAACATAAAATCGTCAATGAAACCATACCGCTGGTGCTATGACAAACGCGCTGCCAGGAATCGACAAGGTGTTTATTTTTTCGCGCAGACCAGGCAAAAGCGATGACTATGATGACTAACAGATAGATCAAGGCATCGGTCCACAGAATAACGGGGCTAATAGGCATAGTGATCGTTATTTAAGAGATGATGGTAGCAAATGAAAACCTGGTTTCAAATAAAATAAATATGAAATGCCGGTAGCAGTGACATTAGCCCGCTTATTTAACGTGATGATTAAGCGAGCACTCGTATTATTATGCACCATCTTATGATGAGTTGTGGTATTGCATATTTTCTGGTCAGGCATGACTGTAACAGAAGCGTTGATGGATACGGCAAGTTTGATTGTGCTCGTCTGTCATGATGGCGATCAAAGATCGCCGGTAAAATAAAAATATTCCCATGATTGATATGGGGTGATGCATGCCTCCTGTCTTGCATCCTGCTGTTAATTAAGCGCGAAGTTAGGTAATATCTATTACGGGTGGTAGTTTATTTGTGAGACAGGTTTGTTTTATTCTTACCGTTGGTAATGACATGATGATTGATTCGATGCGATTACCCTGCTGGGTCGGCAAAGCGGTTTTTTTGTTATCGTTAATGCCCGTTGTCAGCGTATGGACAGCTGAAGCTGAAACACTACATAAGCAGCTGACTCAATTCTCCGTGATTGCGTCTGTTGATATGAGTCTGCCGGATGTACACCGGTTTTATTCAGCGCGAGAATATCAACCTGTCTGGGTAGCATCTAATCAACCGTTGTCACGGCTTGAGGATGCACTCGCCTTTATTGAAACAGCCGATGCTGAGGGACTGAATAGCGCCGATTATCGGCTGCAGCAGTTGCGACAGCTTCAGTCACAGATTGATCATACAGCCAACACATTGTTTGAGCTGGAGTTGGGAACAACACAGGCACTATTGATGCTGGCGCGAGACTTAAAAAGTGGTTATTTGTCCGCATCCAGAGTCGATCCTGACTGGCATATTCCACAGCAGACCTTTGATCCGGTTCCTTTCCTGCTGGAAGCGGTGGCCGCGGATAGTCTGTCAAGCGCGCTGGTGGGCTTGTCACCGGCGTCTCCGAGTTATCAATTGCTGAAGCAGGCATTAGCGCGTTATAGAAAATGGGCGGCTAATCAAACCGTCTGGACTCAGCTGCCCGATGTCTCACTCATCAGGCCGAACGGCATTCATGCAGTGATTCCGTTAATCCGGAATCGAATAGCAGAAGCATATAAATTGTATGATATTGCGGCGTACAACATTAAACAGCATCAGAGCAAATACTATGATGATGCGCTGGTGAATGCGATCAAAGTATTTCAGGCACAGCATGGGCTGAGTGCAGATGGGGTTATCGGGAAAAAGACAGTGCGCGCCCTGAATATGACGCCTGAAGGGAAGATTCGTCAGTTGCGTCTTAATCTGGAGCGCCTTCGCTGGTTGCCCGCGCATTTGGGCGAGCGCTATTTACTGGTTAATATAGCGGGTTTTAGATTAACTGCCATAGAACAGGGCGAACCCGCGCTGGATATGCGCATTATCGTGGGACATGATTATCGCTCGACGCCGAGCTTTAGTAGCCGCGTTACACACCTGATTATTAATCCATTCTGGAATATTCCAGCGAGTATTGCCCGTCAGGATTTATTGCCCAAGCAGCAGCGTGATCCTGCGTTCTTCGAAAAACAGGGGATAAAGGTCTATCAAAATTATGATTATAATTCTGAGCCGCTGGATCCGGATAGTATCGATTGGCAGGCGATAAAGAAGGGTTTCCCCTATATCCTGCGTCAGGATCCGGGTGTTAAGAATGCATTGGGCACGATTAAATTCATGTTGCCTAATCCATTTAGTATCTATTTACATGATACTCCTTCGAAATCATTGTTCCAGCGCGATGTCCGGACATTCAGTTCAGGTTGTATCCGACTGGAAAAACCAATGGCATTGGCGGGCATTGCGCTCAATAAAGCGGGCGTGGTGCCTGATCTGATTGCTAAAATGCGTGAAGGAAAAACAACCACGGTCAGTTTGTCTAAGCCGCTGCCTATATACATTGTGTACATGACGGCTTGGGTGGATGAAAAAAACAGTGTACATTACTCGCCGGATATTTATGGGCGGGATGCGCGGGCGTTAAATTTTGCGCGCTGGTAGCCTGGGTTTCCACCGATTACCACTAACGTAATGGCAGAACTGTGCTACAGTAATCTTACCATTTGGAGGGGCAAGGATGTTCACAAGAGAATTTGCTAATTATAATCAACAACAAACGATTGAATCCAAGCTGAATCGTCGTCATTTTTTAAGGGCTGGCCTGGGCGCCTGTGCATTAATGGCATTGCCTACAGCACAAGCGAAGATACTCAATATATCAGAGCGAAGGCTTTCTTTTCTGAATTTGCATACTGGTGAGCGTGTGCAATCAACGTATTGGGCTGAAGGTCAATATATACCGGAAGCGTTGCGGGCGATTGAAATGGTATTACGCGATCATCGTACTGATGAAAAGTGTGCTATTGATCCCAATCTCCTCAATGTGTTGCAGTTACTGCGTAGTGAGATCGGGACAACTCAGGAATTTCATGTGATCTCGGGATACCGATCAGCCAGCACGAATGCCATGTTAATGGCAGGTAGTAGCGGTGTAGCCAAACAAAGTTTGCATATGCAGGGCAAAGCCATTGATATCCGGTTGCCGGGACAGATGTTGTCTACCTTGCATAAAGCGGCTTTATCTCTGGAAGCAGGAGGCGTTGGATATTATCCAGCATCCGATTTTTTACATATTGATACGGGTCGGGTACGCGCCTGGTAAGTATGAAATACCTTCATCTAATTAGAATAAGCTGTCATTGAAATTTCATTGTGAATCTGCTTCGGACGATCAACACGGCTATCAGATTCCATCAATACGGCGATCAATTCATGTGGCGCAAATGCTGTCTCTACATTACCTCGGTTTACCTGCCTGTCTGTTGTAGAAATTGAGTAATCGCGATAAATAAACAGGAACGATATTTTTATGAAGAAAATAATAAGACCAACGATGTTTTTATTTGCTTTTTTTATGCTGCATCCGGTCGTAACCTATGCGGAATCCGTTGCTGTTGCCGGCGACAAGATTTTTATAGCGGATGGCGGACTGATTGTCAGAAATCTTCTGAATGGTCAGATCAGCCAGTGTGCCGACCCCTTGCTGGATCCTGCGGGGAATCCGCTGGATAGTAATTTGCTGGCAACTGCAACCGATGTGGTAATTGAAGCAGATTATGCTGTTGTTACCGTTCATCCGTTTACTGAAAGCGGCCCAGTAGTCGACGCAGTCGCAGTTGATGTATCGAGCTGTCTGGTTCCTAAAGCAGTGATCAGTGTCGGAGAATGTATTTCTACGGTCAATCTGGATGATGGTATCTTGATCATTCCCTGCGTTGAAATTAATGGTGTGGTGAATACGGTTCATATGCAACGTCGGGGTAAGTCATCGAATTGGGAAGTTTCTTTCCTGGGTGATAATCCTGCTCTGGCTCACTATCATCATCACGATGACGATGACGATGACGATGACGATGACGATGACGATGACGATGACGATGACTAACCACCGTCGCAACCAGGTGAACGCAATGCTATTCTGATCGCAAGGCTTCGACCGGGTTTAATTTGGCCGCACGCATAGCCGGGATAACCCCGGCGGCCAAGCCAATGAATACAGACAGGCCCAATGCACCCAGCACATAATCCCAGGGTGTACTGACAGGCAGGTTATCTATCCAGATTTTGAGTAGCCAGGCAATCCCGCTTCCGATGGCTAATCCAGCGAGACCGCCGAGTGTGGAAAGTATGATGGATTCCATTAAGAATAAAAGGCGAATGCGTGCCCGGGTTGCACCCAATGCCGCCAGCAGGCCGATTTCGGAAACGCGTTCAGTGACCGCGATATGCATCAAGGTTATCATACCGACAGCGCCGACTAATAAAGAAATGCTGCCTAATGCGGCGACTGCAAATTGCAATACATTTAACACAGTATTGAGTGTAGTTAGCATTTGTTGTTGAGGTGTGAGCGTGAAATCCTCACGTCCGTGACGTGCTATCAGAATGCGACGGGCATCCGCCATAATTAAGGGTAGCGGCGCATCCGGTGGATAGGCCATATTGATTTCCATTAAACCTTCCCGATTGAAGACTTCCAGTGCACGCGTCGTTGGAATATAAACGGTATCATCCAGATCGAACCCCAGTACCTGTCCTTTAGATGCCATGACCCCGATGATACGAAAACGGGATGAACCCACCTGTAAAATACTGCCCAGAGGATTGGCCTGGCCAAATAATTCTGTTCGTACTTTGGAACCCAGTACGGCATAAGCACGTGGATTCCGCGGATCATCAGGAGGTAAAAATCGGCCAGTTGCTACCGTCATGTTAAAAACATGGAGAAAATCAGGGCTCTGTCCATAGACGGTGACGCGCCGACTGCGTCCCTGGGCACGGACTTCTGCATTACCCATTACGCTGGCGTTGATATATTGGGCATAATGGGAATGCTTGAGTGCAATAGCGTCCTCGATAGTCAGCAGTCGTGCACTGCCAATCGCACCTAGCGATCCGCCGTGTGTATTAATTTTACCGGGCGTGATATTCAGGATATTGGTGCCAAACTGGGTAAATTCTGACAGTACAAATTGCTGTATTCCTTCACCAATAGAAGTTAGCAGAATGACTGCTGCAATGCCTATTGCAATACCCGTTGTAGATAAAAAGGTACGTAAGCGGTGTGCCGTCAGAGAGCGAAATGCAAAATGGAAGGTATCGGTGAAATTCATTTTTTATTGAGCGCCGTTACCGCATCAAGCCGTGCCGCGCGCCTGGCCGGGAACAAGCTGGCCAGAATGCCAGTCAGCAGGGCAACAGAAATGCCGGCTAAGCTCGCCCAGACAGGTGCCCAGGCTGGTAGTTGGGGATAGGCCAGCCGCAATGCCAGGCTGCCTAGTTGACCTAATAAAAAACCAATGCCTGCGCCCGCCAGGGATAACCAGAGTGCTTCGGCAAAGAACAGGTGGCGAATGTCAGCAGCACTGGCGCCAATCGCTTTGAGTAAACCAATTTCGGATGTGCGCTGACTGACTGCTACCAGCATGACGTTCATGACTAAAATACCGGCAACAGCCAGACTGATGGCGGCGATACCCGCAACAGCCAGCGTCAGGGCCCGCAGGATGCGATCAAAGGTCTTGAGCACGGCATCTTGTGTGATGACGGTAATATCATCTTCGCCATCATGGCTTTGCTTCAGGGTTGCCTGTATGGCTTGTTTTGCAGATTGGATATCCAGACTGCTCTTCGCCTCAACCAGGATACGAAACAGCGATGAAGTATTGAATAAGGCTTGTGCGTGCTCAATCGGAATAATAACAATTTCATCGGTATTATAGCCCATGCTTTCACCTTGCGAAGCCAGTACACCTGAAACAAGAAAGCGCCACTCACCCAGTCGAACGCGTTGACCGATGGCCTGGCTGCGGGGGAAGAACTCATGCGCCAATTTGGCCCCGAGCACGATTTGTGCGCTGTGTTCTGAACCTCGAGAAAGGAAATGTCCTTGAGCCAGATTCATATGTCGTATGGGTATCAAATCAGCGGTACTGCCGAGTACAGTGACTTCACGTAAACGATTGGCGGCACTCAATTCTATTGCCCCCACATTGAGTGGCGCGTAGCGTCGGATCTGCGGCAGGCGACCGAGCAGTTGAGCATCTTTCAGGGTTAAATCGCGGGGTGTTTGTCCCAATGCGGCACCGAGAAATGCACCTGAAGTCTCTGCGCGTCCGGGCATGACAATAATCAGATTGGTTCCGATTGATGAAAACTGGTTTGCTACATATTGTCGCGCACCATCGCCCAGCGCGGTCAGCATGATCACTGCCGCAACACCGAGCGCCATTGCCAGGATAATCAGCAATGAGCGAGTACGGTAGCTGGTAATGGCTTTAAGGGATAGAGAGAACGTGTCATAGAGTGTCATGGTTCATCTGCCACAATTTTTCCATCGCGCATGGCAATATGACGATGTGCACGTGCACCGAGTTCACGGTCATGGGTCACGATGATAAGCGTTGTTCCGGTCTGGTGCAGATTTTCCAGCAGCAGCATCACTTCTGCTCCGATATGGTGATCCAGATTACCGGTTGGTTCATCTGCCAGTATCGCAGCTGGGCGTAAAATGGTAGCACGGGCGATAGCGACACGCTGACGCTGACCACCGGATAATTCGGCTGGTCGATGCCGGGCACGGGATTTGAGATCAAAGGCGTGTAATGCTTCATTGACCCGGGATTTGCGTTCGTCTGGCGGAATTCCGCCCAGTATTAAGGGTAATTCAATGTTTTCTGCAGCTGTTAAGCGGGGAACCAAATGAAATGATTGAAATACAAACCCAATTTTTTCTCGCCGTACTCTTGCCTGTTCGGTCTCAGTCAGATGGGTTACATCTTGACCATCAAGTTCGTAGTGGCCGCTATCGGGTCGATCGAGCAAACCGATAATATTAAGCAGTGTCGATTTGCCGGAACCGGATGCCCCCATGATAGAAACGTATTCGCCTGATGCAATATCCAGATTAATTTGATTCAGTGCATATACGGCTTGATCGCCCATATGAAACATGCGTGTAATGGCAGAGAAATGAATCATGGTTCATTATTCTTTGGTTGTACGTGGAGGCCTGCCTGAATATCGTCCTGATCGAATGACGACACGACTTGATCACCGGCTTTAAGACCGCTGAGTATTTCTGTAAATCCCCAGTTAGCCAGTCCGGTTTCAAGGCTGCGTTCTTCCAGCTTATTATCGGCATCCACTACCAGTACCTTGTTATTTTGTCGAATAGTCTGAGTGGGTACCCGTAATACGTTGTCATGTTTCTCGATAATCGCTTCCACATCAGCGCTATAGCCTACCAGCAAAGGATGTTCCGGAATTTGTGTAAAATCGACTTCAATATCAACGGTCCGGGCTTGCTTCTCTATTTCGGTAACATAAGGCGCAATCCGGCGTACTCGTCCATCAAAAATCTGTCCTGGCATCGCATCCAGTGTGATGCGGGCCGGCTGTCCAATTTTGATCTTGGGTGCATCGACTTCATCCATGGGCGCACTGACATAGAGGCAGCTGTCATCAATTAGATCAATTGTCGGTGGTGTAGGAATGCCAGGAGGTGAAGGCGTGGTGTATTCACCCAACTCACCCGTAATGCGTGCGATGATGCCTGCAAAAGGTGCCGTCAGAATGGTACGCTCTAATCCGGCTTCTATAACTTGAATCTGAGCTTGTGCGCGCTTGATATCAGATGTGGCAGCATCACAACTGGCCTGATGAGCCTGTGCATTAGCATCCGCGTCTTCAGCCCGTTGTGAACTGACAAAATTCTTATCAACGAGTTGTTGTGTACGTATTGATTCACGACGTGCGTTCTCGGCAATAATACAGGCCTCACGACTCCGTTTACTGGCAATGGAAAGCTGACGTCGTGCCAATTCTCGCTGGGCAATCAGGTCAGCATTCCACAATTCCAATAGAGCCTGATTCTTTTCAACGCGATCACCTTCATGCACCCACAGTCTGGCAATTTGACCACCTGATACCGGTGCCAGATTAGCGCGCCGACACGCCTTGATGGTACCTGCACGGGTATTGACTATGGTTGCTTCTACTGTGCCCCGTGTCACAGTCACCAGATCAACGGCTGTGGGTTCAGGACGCGTGGCATACCAGCCTGCAAAAACCAGAGCGATAGCAGTGGCAATAATGATTGCAAGACGAAAAGATATTTTTATGGCTGACATGATAACAAGTGAAATTCGTATGAGTAGCAATATAACATTTTGTTTTATTCAGGCGGAAAACGTTATTGAATAAACTCAAGCATAATGCGCCAGTGATTGATTGATCAATTGAATGATTAATGGTCTTATTCCTGCAAGGGAATCATCCCTGCTTGAATTTCATTTCAGATGGGCATATTCTGTGCTCTGAAGGGGCGTTGGAGAGTTTCTGGAGATTGCTTCAGGGGATTCTAAGTTCAGTGTTCTTATTTTATAGCCAATGCCGACTTGGTAGGTGCCTTGAATGTACTTGAGCAAGGACATCGCTTGTTAGCCTGTGGAGTTGAAACGTTAGTTTCGTCTAAGAAGCA
>CBDUPR010000045.1:0-23029 GCA_965369175.1 uncultured Nitrosomonas sp. | reverse complement strand
ATTCACCACCGCTGATACGGCCTTCAATAACATCGATTCCTCCCACCCAAAGCATGATACCAACGGCACCTAATACCATAATAATGACCATGGTGACTAATAACGCACGCTGGGTGATGCGATGCTTTGCAACCGTAAAGGCAGCTTCTACATAATTATGGAATCTGGACTGATCAATTTCCTGATGATTATAGGCTTGCACGGTTTTAATCTGCCCGAGTACCTCTCCGACATAAGCGCCTACTATCGCAATTTTATCCTGACTTTGGCGGGATAAGCCACGCACCCGGCGGCCGAATATTAAAATAGGTGTGACTACCAATGGGATGCAAATAATGACAATTGCAGTTAATTTTGCATTAGTAATAAACAACCAGATAATACCGCCAATCATCATGATCAGATTGCGTAAGGCAAACGAGACCGATGAGCCAACGACCGATTGCAGGAGGGTCATGTCAGCTGTCAGCCGCGACTGAATTTCAAGGCTGCGATTCTGTTCAAAGAATCCGGGATGCAAATGGATGAGATGATCGAATACCTTGCGGCGGATATCTGCAATGACACGCTCGCCTAGCCAGGTAACCCAGTAATAGCGAGAAAAGGTTCCGATAGCAAGGGCGATGACCAACAATAAGAATATGGAGACATATTGCGTTAACAGCGCTCTTGATTGTGTCGCAAAACCCTGGTCAATAAGCAAACGGATGCCTTGTCCAATGGATAAGGTTACAGCTGCAGTGAACAGGAGCGCGAGCAAGCTATAAATGACTTGGCGTTTATAGGGGCGTATAAACGCTGCGGTCATCTTAACTGCTTGCCAGCGGGCGTGCGTATCAGGTGGATTATTCGTCATGAAGAGATAACAATGGAGAATTCATGCAACAAAAAAGGGAGCTGATAAGCTCCCCTAAACGCTCACTCAGTTACAAACGGTTGTGCGGAGTGTTCGTTTTTTTAATCTTGTCGTTCAGTCACCTCAAGAAGATGGTAGCCAAATTGGGTTTTAACGGGGCCTTGTACTTCCCCGATGGGTGCACTGAAAACGACGGTATCGAATTCCTTGACCATTTGCCCGGGGCCAAATTCCCCCAGGTTGCCGCCCTGTTTACCTGATGGGCATAAAGAATGCTGCTGCGCTATTGCGCCAAATTCGGCGCCGTTTTCGATCTCGGTTTTCAGGTTGTTGCATTGTTCTTCAGTTTTTACCAAAATATGACGTGCATTTGCTCGTGCCATGCTTTTCTCCAGATTATTTTAAAACGGGTAACGCTTGAGTACTGCATTTAAGCGCAGACAGGAATTGTCCGTGAGGCTTAAAGAGGTCTACTCTGTATACTATAGTAACCCAGACGGTCCATAGCATGCTATTCTTCGATAAGCTTTTTATTGTAGAGATAGTCTTTTTGTTAATATAAAAATTGAGTTTCAAGGCGTGGCCGGGGGGAGAATAACTTGATACAGGGTGTGTTGGCAGATGCTAAGTGGTTATTATCGCGGCCGGGTAATTCTGGGTGGTGCCGAGCGATATGGTCACCGGATTCCGCGTCATATTGTGTCATGGCTTCCAATGATGCTTGAGTTGCGTCATATTAATAAGGCTTATATAGATGGGCGGCCCGTGCTCTCTGATTTGTCTTATACCCTGAATGCGGGTGAATATGTGGCAATCATGGGCGATTCGGGTGTTGGAAAATCGACATTATTAAACCTGATCGCCGGATTAGATACACCTGATTCAGGAGAGATATGTGTTGACGGCACGATTATTTCATTGCTGGATGATGATGCGGCAACACAGTTACGACGTGAAAAATTTGGTTTTATCTTCCAGGCATTTCATGTGCTGCCACATTTGACACTGAATCAAAATATTGCCTTACCACTGTTACTCAATGGAAATTCTATGGAGCGTGTGGCATCGATGCTGGCAGCTGTTGGTTTAGATGACAGAGGAAACAGTTTTCCATATGAACTGTCCGGAGGCGAATTACAGCGTGTTGCCATTGCGCGTGCACTCGTGCATCGCCCAAAATTAATTTTAGCTGATGAACCAACCGGTAATCTCGATCCGGATACCGCTCATGATATTCTTATGTTAATACGCACCGAGATTAAGGCAAACGGGGCAGCGGGTATCATCGTCACTCACTCGCGCGCTGCGGCGGAGACCGCAGACCATGTGCTGACATTAACAAAGGATGGTTTGTATCCTATGGTTTTCAATCACATCGAGTGAGTAATGTGCACTTGTCTTACTGGCTGTTTGTTGCCGAATGGCGGACTCACCGCGTACAAGCGATGGTTGCCGTTATTGCTATCGCACTGGGTGTCGCACTCGGATTTTCAATTCATCTGATTAATGCAGCGGCTTTTAACGAATTTTCAGCAGCCGTCAGGAGTCTGACTGGCCAGTCAGATTTGCAGGTACAGGGTAAACAGGCCATGTTTGATGAGTCACTTTACCCGACTCTGGCTACCTATACAGAGGTTGAACTTGCAAACCCGATATTGGAATTAGACGCTTTTTTGTTAACAGAATCACAAGGCAGAAAAGACAACCGGTTGAAAGTACTGGGTATTGATATGCTGCGTGCAGCCAGGATTTCACCGGATCTAATTGGGATGCCAGCCGAAGATCGACCATTGGATGGGCTGGCCGATGATGCTATTTTTTTGTCGCCTGCTGCAATGGAATGGCTACAGGTCAGGCAGGGAGAGATGCTAGCAATACGTGTAGGGACACAGATCGTTACTCTGCGAATAGCGGGTGGTTTGGTACGTGCCCGTGCGGGACAACGTATTGCGGTGATGGATATTGGTGCGGTGCAGTGGCACTTTAGACATATTGGATTATTATCGCGTGTTGAATTGAAATTACGGCCGGGTGTTAATCGCGATGCATTCAAAGCAGCTTTAGCCGAAGAGCTTGGTGAACGATATTTTGTTACCGAGATAGCTGATCAGGAGATGCGTATCGCTAATATGTCGCGCGCCTATCGCGTCAATTTAAATATGTTGGCGCTGGTTGCACTGTTTACTGGTGCATTTCTAGTGTTCTCAACACAGGTATTATCAATAACCCGGCGGCGTCATCAATTTGCGTTGTTACGCGTGCTGGGGTTGACACGTTCGCAATTGTTACGACAGATTTTGTTGGAAGGCGCTACTTTGGGCGTCATTGGATCATTGCTGGGTTTAATGCTGGGTTATACGGTTGCGATTATAGCCTTGCATTTCTTTGGCGGTGATTTGGGAGGGGGATTTTTTCCGGGAATAAAACCGAGTGTTCATTTTAATCCGTTGGCTACGAGCCTGTTCTTCATTATCGGATTAAGCATTACCTTGCTGGGCAGTGTTGTGCCAGCCTGGGAGGCAGCACACGCTAAGCCAGCCACGGCACTCAAATCAGGCAGTGAAGACATGGCGGTTTTGAGGTGGACAACTCCCTGGCCGGCCATTATTTGTTTGTGTTCAGCAATCTTATTGACGCAGCTTCCCCCGGTCTTCGAGTTGCCTGTCTTTGGTTACCTTGCGATTGCGCTGGTTTTGATTGGTGGCATTGCATTGATGCCTGTATTCTCAGCTTTCGTCTTTTCCTTTTTGCTGAAAAGAATGAAATGGCCTATTACTGGTGCCGTGTTGACCTTAGCCCTCGCACGATTAGCTAACACACCTAACCAGGCATCGATTGCGCTGGGCGGGGTATTGGCAAGTTTCAGTCTGATGGTGGCGATGGCGATTATGGTAACCAGTTTTAGAATATCTATTGATGACTGGCTACTGGATGTGTTGCCTGCCGATCTTTATGTACAGGCTGCTTCAAGTGGCGATCAGGGTGGCTTCCAGCTGGATGAGCAAAAGATAATAGCGACAGTACCTGGTATTACGCGTATTGATTTTTTACGTGTCTTGCGACTAGTGATTGATCCTGAAAGGCCGGCTATTACGCTGATTGCCCGTCCTATAGATTTGAATCATGTCGGCAATACACTACCAATAATCGATGAAATGCCAATGTCTGCTTTGCTGCGGGAAGATGTTAAGCCCATCTGGGTATCGGAAGCAATGGTTGATTTGTACGGTTATACCATAGGTAAACGTATTACCTTGCCGATAGGTACGACTACGTCCGAATTTCTTATTGCCGGGATATGGCGCGATTATGGTCGTCAATTTGGAGCTGTACAGATGCGGCTGGTGGACTATCAGACATTATCGGCAGATTATAGTATTAATACGGCTGCCTTGTGGTTGCAAGCTGGAATGGGTTCAGAGCAGGTCAGTACAGCGTTACAGCGTTTGCCATTTGGCGACACGCTGGAGATATCGGCATCAAGCGAAATGCGTGCGTTAAGTCTGGAAATCTTTGATCGCAGTTTTGCGGTCACTTATCTACTGGAAATAGTTGCTGTGATTATTGGATTACTTGGTGTCGCCGCCAGTTTTTCAGCGCAGGCACTGGCGCGCGCCAAAGAGTTCGGTATGTTGCGTCATATTGGCGTAACGCGCCGTCAGATATTGGCTTTGTTGATTACGGAAGGTGGTTTGCTGACAGCACTCGGAATTATGCTGGGCTTTGTAATTGGCTGGGGTATTAGCCTGATTCTTGTTTTTGTTGTGAATCCACAATCATTCCACTGGACCATGCAGTTGCATCTGCCATGGATCTGGCTAACGATTGTAGCCGGGGTCATGCTGCTATCTGCCGCATTGACCGCATTGATAGCAGGCCGTCGTGCAGTGTCTGTGAATGTAGTGCGTGCCGTACGGGAGGATTGGTGATGCCGATTCTTAAATATATTCAATATGAGTGGTTCAGGCAAAAATACCGACCGACCCGTTTTATGCAAGCACTTGCCTGTTCAGTGGTTCTATTCGCTACGGTTACTCTTGCCGATTCGCCCCGGTTTTCATCTGTAACACCTGATTATGTCCTGACTTTTCCACATGACTATGGCGCTCATCCGGATTTTCGTATCGAGTGGTGGTATGTAACTGGCTGGCTGGAAACTGTGGATAAAAAACCATTGGGTTTTCAGGTTACTTTCTTTCGTTCTGCAACCGGTCATAATCCGGATAATCCAAGCCGTTTTGCGCCCAAGCAATTGATTATTGCACACATGGCACTATCTGATCCGGATAAGGGAAAAGTGCTGTATGAGCAAAGAAGTGCACGGGAAGGTTTCGAGCTGAGCTATGCCAGATTAGGCAATACCGATATAAAGCTGGATGACTGGCGTTTTGTACGCGAAATCGACGGCGGTTATCAGGTGAATATGCAGGCAGCTGATTTTAGCTTGGATTTATCATTGACCCCGACGCAAGCTATGATCCTACAAGGAGATAAGGGTTTTTCGCGCAAGGGTCCGGCCCTGGCGCAGGCCAGCTATTACTATAGCGAGCCACATTTAAATGTGACAGGTACCATTTTTCATCATAATCAACCAGTGACCGTCACTGGTCGTGCCTGGCTCGACCACGAATGGTCTTCCGAATTGCTGGATGCTGAAGCTGTGGGGTGGGACTGGGTAGGGGCTAATCTTGCTGATGGTTCGGCTTTCATGGCATTTCAGATTCGTCACAAGAATGGGACTCAATTATGGGCGCAGGCTATATTGCGTGATGCATCGGGTCATGTCACACAATTTAGGCCGGAGCAGATAGCGTTTGTGCCCGTACGTACTTGGCAGTCACCGCATACAGAGGCTATCTATCCTGTGGTCATGCGAATTTATACAGATACAGTTGAATGGCTACTCACACCCCTATTGGATGATCAGGAGCTGGATTCGCGACAGTCTATCGGCGCAGCTTATTGGGAGGGTGCGGTGACATTGACGCGAGATGGAGAATTTGCCGGGCAGGGCTATCTTGAGCTAACAGGATATGCTGATCCACTGAATTTAAATAGATAATATGCTGATTCTATTCGTTGTAAAGAGGATATTGACGACAATTTTCAATTTCCTGGCTGATAACTGTTTCGTCCCAGTCCAGGATATCGGTAAGCTTGGCGGTGATCTGACGCAAATGATCTTCAGTCAGCTGCGTTAGAATCATCAAAGGTAAACGGCGCCGCAGTAGATCATCCAGATGCACGACCATTTCATGGCGGGCACAGTATTGAAGATCGGCTAAAATCAATGGTAACGATGGGATGATGCGTGCAGCCAATTCCGGTTTGCTTTCAATGCTGAGATAGAGTTCTTTTACTCGCTTGCCATGACGACGTATCAGCCATTTTGTACTTTCTGCGTCAATATTTAACTTGGTTGCCTGTGCCTGCATGGCAGATAGCCATTCAGTGTAATTTTCTGTGGGTGCCCAGGGAAATGGTCGATTCTGAGTTGCGCATGTCGTTTTGATACCCAGTTGGGTGCACACTGTGTCGACAATATGAGCTGCATCTTGTCGTGCTGAAGTTATTTTTCCACCAATGGAATAATGTACGCCATTGTTCGTGGTTTTTAATTCCCAGTCTCGGCTGACAGCAGATGGCATGGATTGTGCACTTTGTTTTAACACACGCACACCGGCAAAGCCGCTAATGATATCTGTTTCTGTCCAGGCTGCTTTAAGGTAGCTATTGGCTGCGGCAAGTAGATAAGAAACATCTTCTGCTTCAATATTGATTTGTGCCGGATCACCCCGATAGTCTGTATCCGTGGTGCCAAGCAGGGTGAATCCATACCAGGGCATCATAAAGAACACTCTGCCATCGGATTTTGCTGTCAGCAGCAATGCCTCATCCTTGAGTACAGCAGGCATGACCAGGTGTATTCCCTTGGCCAGACGACACCAGTCCCGGCCTGTTGTGGCCGTTGATATCCATTGCCCAATGGTTTGGACAATCTGTTTGGCATGGATTTCCTGTATAGTATTATTTATCTGGTCCTGGATTTGTGCGCCATAGGCACGACCTTCTGTCTCCATTAATTCAATTACCTTACAGTAATTTACGCAGACCGCACCCGCATCCATAGCGCCCGCAATCAATTCGAGCACTAAGCGGGCATCATCAGTTTGTGCATCGGTATAAACAAAACCACCTTTCAGCATGGATTTATTCAGTATCGGAAAATGTGCAGCGAAATGGGGGGAATCGAAGTGACGATGGCGCATCGCAGGGGTGTTTTCTGCCGCAAAAAAATCATATAGCATCAAACCCAGTTTCAGTCGCAGCATACCAATACGACTATCGGCGTATACGGGAACCCCGAAGCGTAAGGGCCATACGCGGTGAGGTGCCATTTTTAGTAACATTTGGCGTTCAGCCAGTGATTTTTTGACTAGCTTAAAGTCATAGGATTCCAGATAACGTAAGCCGCCATGAATTAATTTGCTGGAAGCAGAAGAGGTCGTGCTGGCCCAGTCACCCTGTTCGACAATGGCCACTTTCAAGCCACGTAAGGCAGCATCATAAGCTGTCCAAGCGCCATAAATACCCCCACCGCAGACTAAGAGATCAAATGCTTGATTCTGCAGTAATGGAAGGTGCCTTTTCATGTATCACGTATCTTTAATGCATGATGCGGTAAATCACTGATTAGAATGTCCACGTCGAATTTAAGCGCCTTGTTTATTTCTTCATCGCTGTTACAGGTATAAACAGCAATAGACTTATTCTGTTTGCGCAATAAATCAACCATGGCATTATCTAGAGTTTCAATCGGCAAGCAAAATCCGTAGAGAAAAGATTGATTGATCAGTACCTGCTGTACTTCGGTAATGGTTTGTTCAGCTTCGAGGTTATAAATCAAGGGAAATCCGGGCCTGTAGCGCTGTGCATATATGAGGCTGGTGAGATTAAAAGAAGAAATAATGATGTGCTGATCACTGACCGACCCAATCATATTCATCGTTTGCCGGATTTTTATTTCATGTCGGGAAACGGCTTCCCATGGATTGTTTTTAATTTCGATGAGCAGGCGACAATGTTTGCGATAGGTATCGAGAAATGACTGCAAACTCATGATGCCTGCATGGCTCGAATCTTGCATTAGGCCCAGGGATTTTAGCTGGTCATAATTAAAATCATCAATACGTTTCCCAGCGAGTCCAACCTTGTCAAGAAAGTGATCATGCCAGAGTACGGTAATCTCATCGCGGGTCAGTTGTACGTCTGTTTCTATTCCGTCTACTGCATATTCCAGTGCTTTGTCAAAAGCGAGCCGCGTATTTTCCATGGCATCCTGGCTGGCGCCGCGGTGAGCAAATATCAGGCAATCTGTAGTTTGTTTTGGCATGTGTCTCCAGATTCAGGAATGATTATATGGTTCTCTTTTTGTTTTGAGGCTTTCCCATAAGAATAGAGGGCATTAATCTGTTTATGTCATGAGCTATTCTAAATCTGTCTGACTATATAATAACGGATACCCATCAGCATAGAGCAAATAAAAATATAAGTACGTTGCATTCTTTGAGTCAGTCATAGTAACAGCACCCTGTAATGATATTCCGCTGGATAGGTCATAAAAATAATCAGTTACTCGGTAATAGCGGTCTTGAGTAATTCTATGATGGCCGGTTCTTTTGCGATATCCAATGCAGTTTTCCCACTTTTGCTTTCCAGGCCTGGGTCAGCACCTTTTGCCAGCAATGTTTTGACAGCGTCAGCATGGCCATGCAAAGCAGCCCACATCAATGGTGTGACACCATCTTCATTTCGTAGATCAATATCAGCGTCTTTTGCCAGCAACGCTTCAATAATCGCAGTATGCCCACTTTGAGCAGCCAATATTAAAGGAGTAAAACCATTCTGGGCCTTTAAATCAACGTTGGCTCCCTTTTCTAACAGGGCCTTTACAATGTCGGTATGACCATGCAGCGCAGCTATCGTGAGCGGGGTTGCATCATTTTTGTCCCGCAGGTCTACTTCAGCCCCCTTTGCTAGTAATGCCTGTACAACGGCCGTATAACCCCCTTGAGTCGCCATATACAGTGGGGTGGTCTCATTGATGGCTTTCAGGTCGAGTGGTGCTCCTTTTGCCAATAACGCCTCAACAATAGCCGTATGGCCATTCTGAGAAGCCATATACAGTGCTGTAGTCTGATCTTTTGCGTGTAAATCAACCTGCGCATTTTTCGCTAGTAACTGTTCCACGATAGCGGCATGACCTTCTAATGCAGCGACCATTAATGCAGTAAGGTTATCCTTGGTGTATAGATCAATCTGAGCATTCTTTTTCAGCAGTATTTCGACAATTTCTTCATGGCCTTCCTTGGAGGCGATCAGGAGTGCGGAAATACCATCTTCGGTCTGTAGATCGATTTGAGCACCGTGCGCCAGCAATAGGTTGACAACGGGCGTATGGCCATTTTTGGCCGCCACAATTAAAGCGGTCGTTCCTCCTTTATTTTTCAGATCCGGTTTGGCCTTTTTCTCCAGTAATGTTTTGACAATAGCCGTGTGGCCATTTTGTGCCGCCACAATTAGTGCGGTGAAACCATTTTTATCCTGTATGTCAGGATTGATTCCTTTTGTTAATAGTGCCTCGACAGCTGCAGTTTTTCCAGAGAAAGCTGACTTGAAAAGCTCCACCTCATCATTATTTTCAGAAGCATGTGCCGATACGACTATGGTTATTCCAACTAATAATAAAAATGCGCGTGTGAAGTTTATGAAATTCTTTATATAATTCATTATGACACCTATATCTAACATCATTTAATAATCAACTCACCGCGGTATGACATGGGCGTGTCAATTCTGTTTTATAATATTTAAAAGGAATGGATTCGGTTAAGATTTAATCTGGAATCATTTCTCTAGAGTCTATTTTAACTCAGAAATCTGAGCAAGTTGGGTGCGTGAGTATTTTTGGGATATGTTGTAATACTGCTCTGTGCCCGAATAAAATCGGTGAGATTATTCGGATTCCATGCAATTTATTGATTTTTTATATGATTTCTGTAATGGTCATTTGATCTGATAGTCAGCCGCCAATTTTTTTGAGGTTTTATAAGAGGCGAATCTTGCTCTATAATTTGATGTCCGATGAATACTTAGGTGCATGACGGTTGAGGCTTAAAGGTAAGATCGGCTATTAAAATAGACGTTATATACAGGTTACGGACATCTGGGGTAAAACGTCAAAATCTGCCCGTTTGACAATTGCTGAATAGGATAGGTGAGCAGCAATGGATGGTATGTGGCGATTTGTTGTGGTCGCGTATTACCGGGGTCTCTTAACAAGCAGACTGATCCATATATTGCCAGTATATGTTACGCATCACCATTACTATTACTAGAATCGGATAAATAGTGAGAATCAATATGCCCTATATGAATGATTGGATTATTCCCGATTGGCCGGCACCCAGTCATGTTAAATCAATCTTTACCACCCGCTATGGCGGTGTAAGTAATGGGCCCGATGGAACTTATGCTTCCTTTAATTTGGGTGCTCACGTAAATGATCGTCCATCTGATGTTGCATATAATCGGGCATTGCTGTGTAAACATCTGCCGGGAGAACCCAGATGGTTAAAACAAGTACACGGTACCTTGCCTGTTTGGGTAGATAACAGTGATGGTTTGCTTGAAGGTGATGCGGCATTGAGCCATCAGCAGGAGACAGTTTGTGTCATACAGGTGGCTGACTGTCTGCCAATATTTCTGTGTGATACCGCAGGAATAGTCGTGGGTGTGATTCATGCTGGCTGGCGCGGACTAGCTGCGGGTATTATTGAGCAATCGGTCTCAAAAATGAGAGCAGGTCATAATGATAGGGAAATCATGGCCTGGCTAGGCCCAGCAATTGGTCCTGAGCATTTTGAAGTGGGTGAAGAAGTACGTACAATCTTTTTGGCTCACGATCAGGCATCTGAATCTGCTTTTTCGGCGCAGCATAACAGGCCAGCTAATAAATGGCTGGCCAATATATTTTTATTGGCACGTCAAAGGCTTGCGAAAGTAAACGTGACTGAAGTTTATGGTGGTGGTATTTGTACCTTTAGTGATCCCACGAGATTCTTTTCTTATCGCCGTGATGGCGAAACCGGACGTATGGCTGCGCTCATTTGGCTGGAAAAACAATAATCCCTCGATAACTTATTAAGTTACTAGCACAGAAGGCGTATAATCCCGCCTTTCCATGTAAATTAATCTTATGTCTACGCTTGTCTGGATCATTGGAGCCAGTTTGCTCGGGGGTATATTGAGTCTGTTGTTTGCGGCTGTGTTGACACTTAACACAAGCGCTGCATGGGTTTCAATGCTGGTTTCTTACGCGATTGGTGCCTTGCTGGGTGCTGCTTTTCTGAATACACTGCCCGAGGCATTCGAGATCTCCGAAGATCCAACACAGGTAACCGCTATGGTGCTTGCTGGGATTCTGTTGTTTTTCATTCTGGAAAAGCTGGTTTTATGGCGCCACTGCCATATGGAGCAATGTGAAGCACATGATCCGTTACATGGTTATACGGCTGTTACAGCGACGAATGAGCACGACTATGGACGCAGCGGATCGATGATTATTCTGGGGGATACCTTTCATAATTTTGTTGATGGTATTCTCATTGCGACTGCTTTTATGGCAGATATACAGCTTGGAATTATTACTTCTATTGCAATTATTGCACACGAAATACCCCAGGAAGCCGGTGATTTTATTATTCTGCTTAATTCCGGTTATACGCGCAGACGCGCTTTACTACTGAATATATTGTCTAGCTTCGCAACCCTGGCAGGAGGCATATTGGCCTATTTCATGTTACACAAGCTGGATCATCTCATTCTGCCTTTATTGGGACTAGCGACCGCGAGCATGATTTATGTGGCGATGTCAGACCTAATTCCGGGTTTACATAAACGACCTGAAATTGGTGCTACTATTCAGCAGGTTACGCTTATTCTTCTGGGGATCAGCTCTATCTGGATGGTTAATAATTTCTTTGCGCATGCGCATTAGTAATATTGGCCTGACTTTGACTTGTTTGTAGCGTTCGAAGCACGTGAAGTGAGTTTTATTAATTTAATGAATAGGCCTCTATTTTTCCTGTGAATCCTTGTGCCATTCGGTAATAAACGCGGCGTAGCGGTGTGCCATACTTATCAATCATGCGATACCGAATTGGATCCGGCTGATCAAGCATTTGACTCAGATCATCACCTGCTTGATTGTGTTCTAGCTGGTGGCGTTTCATTCCTACGAGGATAATTGGCCGGTTGACAGGTTGCTGTGATGGAAACCAGAAATCATACATCGCAGCACTATCGCCAAACATATTGCGTGAGCGAATATCCATATGACTGCCGTTTTGACTATAAAAAGATAGGGCACTGGCAACGGACCACTTGCTCATGCCAACTACGATAGGTTTCTTTCCGGTTTGATGCTGTACTGTTTCTACAATCCGTTCAATTTCGATTGTTGCTTCGCGCCAGAAATAGTGTTCTGCAAAGATCTGATAGGGGATACCTGGTATACCCAGTACGACATAGTGAAGTATAAATGCATAGGTAAACATGCAGATAATAAGAGTGGGCTGCCAGGCCTTACGTAAGTAGCTTGACAATACACGCATATCGCCCGTTTGCCCGATCATCCAGGCTATCGTCGGTAGGATGGCAAGCCAGATTGGGCCAGTCCAATGGAAACGAGGCAGATCAAAAGTACTCAGAATCAAGAAAATCAATAATGGAATGCCGGTAAATACTTGTACAAATAGACGACGCCTGTGCTCATATTGATCTTGTGTGCTCGGATTATACGAGAACAGAATGAATGTTGCCGCGAGGAAGCCTACTGGCGTAAGCATAATAATGATATGGAGAATCAGGTAATGCACCGAGAAGTGATAGTCATCCGCTAGGAGGCGTGTTGATTGAAATAAAAATGATGCCCAGTTATTCTCGATATTCCAGATAATGACGGGAGAAAACAGCAGTAACGCAAGTATCGCCGCAAGATATGGATGTGGCCGTTTCATCCAGCGCCGTGCAGTTGGATCTATAATGACAAAGACCAAAGCGGCAATGCCCAGTAAGCCCAGTGTGTATTTGGATAGTATACCCAGTCCAAACGCGATGCCCATACCGAGCCAGGCTGAATTGCGGCCGCTTATCAATGCGCGTTCCATATAATATAATGTAGCTATCCAGGCAGCGACTAATGGTGCATCTGGTGTCATCAGCAGACCGGAGCTAAATCCAAAGGGTAAAACAGCTAATAACATTACTGCACGCATTGCAGTTGATTTGCCGTACAGATTATATGCAAATGCATAGAGGTATCCCATTGCTACCAGGCCACAAAGGAATGCTCCAATTCTTACACCAAATTCATTCTGTCCCATAATGCCTGTACCTAACCAGATCAACCAAGCGACCATAGGGGGATGATCAAAGAAACTCAAATCCATATGTTGAGCATAATTCCAATAATAGGCTTCATCTGGAATGAGTTGCGCTAGGCCAGAATAAATCAGGCGTAGCAATATAATAAAAATTACGATGCCGATTGAGGCAATGCGCCAGCGTATATCAACTGACGGAAGATTACTTTTATCCGGGAATACATAAAAAGCAGCGCCGAGATAATTAACGATCGCAGTTGCGATGATTGCCGGGTAAATCGCGATCGTGGCGGGTATATGTCCAACATAGACTAGCAGGGCTAATATGCCTCCACGCAGTAATAAGGCAAATGTTCCAACAGTTAGAAAGCGTGCGAACTGCTTCCATTTTAAACAGTCTGCATGATGCTGCCGAAATGCCCATTTTAAATTCAATGTATAGTTTACAGTTGCCGCGGCAAGGAAGCCCAGAATATGGGCTGTGGCCAGTCCAGCGGCCTGATTAACCAGCCATTG
The DNA here is from genome assembly GCA_965369175.1 of uncultured Nitrosomonas sp. GTDB lineage: Bacteria > Pseudomonadota > Gammaproteobacteria > Burkholderiales > Nitrosomonadaceae > Nitrosomonas. Next base: position 9,211 of record CBDUPR010000045.1, on the reverse strand, counting down.
GAAAACAAATACATCGATGAATACGCCAAGCAAACCAACCAAGGCGAACCGACCGGCGGTATTTATATTGATTGCACCGCCGGCCAGTATCATTAATCTTTGAAGATAAGCCCATTGATGAGAGATCGACAGTTTAGAAGTCCCGTGCATGCGATCACGAAAACAGATGGGAACCTCGAGTATTCGATATTTGCCTTGGCCTGCCATGAGTAGCTCAAGTAAGATTTTGTAGCCGTATGCTTTATCGGATATATGGGCTGCGAGTTCTCGACGAAATGCGAAAAAACCGGAAGTGGCATCACTAACATCGCAGATCGATCGCGCCAGCCATCCGCCAATACGGGATAGGCATTGGCGATATAGCGGCCAATTCTCAGTACTGCCGCCCGCTTTGTATCGGCTGCCAATGACTACATCATAATTATTATCCAGTATCGGTGTAACCATTGTGAGCAATTGCTCTGGCGGATGACTGAGATCGGCATCCATCACAACTATGACATCGCTGTGCGCGGCTGCTACGCCGGTTAGGATTGATGCCGTTAAATCCGGCTTCTCTCGTCTTTCAATGAGATGTACATTTGTATGGCTGGTCCAGATTCGAACTTTCTCGGGCGTATCATCGGTTGAGTTATCATCAACAATAATAACTTCGAAGCTATCCGGGTCAAGAGGGAGTGCGAAGAGGCGAGTTAAGAGTAAGTCAATATTTTGAGATTCATTTAGAGTAGGAACTACTATGGAAAACCGCATCATGTCGCTCCACTTATTCTAATTGAGAACAACTGTAATATGGACGACATTATGGTGCCGAACGCTTCTGATATTTGGCGACCGCACGATTATGCTCAGCCAGAGTAGCCGAGAATTGCGATTCTCCATTTCCCTTGGCAACGAAGTATAGGGCATCCGTTTCAGCGGGGTTGAGTGCGGCCAAAATTGAGGCTAATCCTGGCATGGCGATAGGGGTTGGTGGTAGTCCAGAACGTGTGTAGGTGTTATATGCGTGATCAGTCCGCAGATCCTTTTTACGTAGATTTCCATCAAACTCTTCACCTAACCCATAAATAACGGTAGGGTCTGTTTGTAGGCGCATTCCTAATCTTAATCGATTTATAAAAACACCGGCTATTTTGGTGCGATCACTTTCCAGACCCGTTTCTTTCTCAACAATAGAAGCTAGGATCAAGGCTTCATATGGGGTTGTCAGCGGCAGAGATTGGGAACGGGTAGACCAGATGGCTTGTAATTTATAGTGCATCGCATGATAGGCTCGGCGCAAGATATCAATATCACGGCTGTTTTTCTGAAAATAGTAAGTGTCCGGAAAAAATAAGCCTTCCGCCGCTGTTTCACTTGCTCCAATGAGTTGCAGGATTTCCTGATTACTGAGATGAAGGGTATCGTGTCGAATTGACGGATGTTCGTTCAATACCTGTCTAAGTTGTAAAAATGTCCATCCCTCAAGAAATTTGATTTCATTGCGCCTGGCATCTCCTCTGATTAAATATTCCAGTAAGGCCTTTTGTGAGAGATTACTAGTCAGTATGTAGTCGCCTGCCTTAAGCGAGGATTCATTACCCATGAGACGTGATAATAGAATAAAAGACCAGGCATTGGGAAGCACGCCTTCTTCAGCAAGCTGGCGTGCAATATTTTTTAAGCTGCTGCCGGGTTCAATCGAAAATTCATAGGGTGCAGCAGGAAGCTGGGTGTCTGCATTAATATGATAATGGAGATATCCAAGAAATAAGAGAATCGCTGATAAAATAAGAAAAGAAAGCCGTTTTAGCGTGCGCATGCACTACAACAGTATATAAATTATACTTTACGAAAAACAAGCGTACCGTTAGTTCCTCCAAATCCAAAAGAATTTGATATGGCTACGTCTATTTTCATATCTCTTGCTGTATTAGGAATGTAGTCCAGATCACACTGTGGATCCGAATCAAAAAGATTGATTGTAGGTGGTGCAATCTGGTGGTGTAATGCGAGTATAGAAAATATGGCTTCTACACCGCCGGCTGCTCCCAGTAAATGTCCTGTCATTGATTTAGTGGAATTGACCACCAGTTTCTCAGCATGAGTACCGAAACAGCGTTTTATAGCGATTGTTTCAGCAATGTCGCCCAGTGGCGTAGAGGTGCCATGGGCATTAACATAATTTACTTCACTGCTATTTATATGTGCATTTTTAAGCGCGTTTGACATACAGCGCGCTGCGCCTTCTCCATCTTCGCAGGGAGCGGTCATATGAAAAGCGTCTGCACCCATGCCAAATCCTGCTAATTCAGCATAAATCTTCGCCCCACGACGCTTGGCATGTTCCATTTCTTCCAAGACAATAACGCCGGCGCCTTCGCCAAGCACAAAGCCATCTCGTCCTATATCCCATGGTCGACTTGCCGTTGCAGGGTCATCATTGCGGGTTGATAAAGCTTTTGCAGCTGCAAAACCACCAATGGCAAGTGGGCTGACACAGGATTCTGCGCCACCGGCAATCATGATATCGGCATCGCCATATTCAATCATTCGGGCAGAATAGCCGATACTGTGTGTTGCAGTGGTACAGGCGGTAACAATCGCGATATTAGGCCCTTTATAGCCAAACATGATGGATAAATTACCGGCAATCATATTGATAATGGTGCCAGGAATAAAGAAGGGTGATATCTTACGTGGTCCCCCAGCATGGTAGGCGGTGTCAGTATTTTCAATCATTGGAAGACCACCAATACCAGAGCCAATATTGACGCCAACGCGTTCTGGCTCTAGATTGGTTGTGTCTTCAATTCCCGCGTCTTTGATAGCTTGAATAGCCGCCGCCATACCATAGTGGATAAAAACATCCATACGACGCGCATCCTTAGCCGACAAGTATTGTTGGACATCGAAATCTTTCACCTCTCCAGCAATTTGAGAAGAAAAATTTGATGCATCAAATCGAGTAACACGAGTAATGCCGGATTTTCCGGATACAATATTCTCCCAGGCATCTGAAAGCGTGTTCCCAACGGGTGAGACAATACCCAACCCGGTAATGACTATCCTTCGTTTGGACAAAATAACTCCAATATTAAATACGTAAAGATAAGATATTAGTTTGTGTTAGTGGTAACGTAATCAATAGCTTCCTGGACGGTATTTATTTTTTCTGCCTGTTCATCGGGAATTTCGCATTCAAATTCCTCCTCTAATGCCATAACTAATTCTACGGTATCGAGCGAATCGGCTCCAAGATCATTTACAAAAGAGGATTCATTTTTAACTTCTGCTTCATTGACACCCAGTTGTTCGGCTACGATTTTTTTTATGCGCTGCTCTATATTTTCCATCTAAATATTTCCTTCTCAGGTAAGAAAAATTCCGGCATTTTAACAAATTTTCAATGTTAGCAAAACTGAAATATGATTAGAAATCACGAATGTAGTGTTTATAATGGGAGTTCAGAACAAGAATAAATTATTTTACTTAGATAATATCTGATGAATTGATCCGAAAGAATGCATAATTACCCTACATTCTTTTTTTTATTCCTGTTTGAGCGTCTTTACATCATCGATCTATCAATAAATTATCTTGTTTTTCTCTATGTCACATTATAACTAATCCATATGCATTCCCCCATTCACATGCAACGTAGTCCCGGTAATATATCCTGCAGCGGGTGAAGCAAGAAAGGTGACTGCAGAAGCAATTTCTTCGGGTTGTCCTAGTCTTCCTAATGGAACGTGTTGAATCAGACTTTGTTGTTGTTCGGTAGTCAGCGAGCGCGTCATGTCGGTATCAATAAAACCTGGAGCAATGCAATTGACCGTAATATTGCGACTACCTACCTCACGTGCCAGTGACTTGCTAAAACCAACCATACCGGCTTTGGCAGCAGCGTAGTTTGCCTGACCCACATTTCCAATTGAACCAACTACTGAGGAAATATTAATGATACGACCAAAGCGGGCTTTCATCATGGGGCGGAGTACGGCCCGACTTAAACGGAATACCGACTTCAAATTAGTTTCCATTATTTCATCCCATTCTTCGTCCTTCATGCGGACCAATAAATTATCGCGTGTAATACCCGCATTATTAACGAGGATTGTGATCTCGCCCAATTGTTCTCGTATAGTTTGTATCGTATTATTAATCTGTGCTGCATCATTCACGTCCAATGCAATCCCCATACCTCTGATATTAGTCTTATCCAGGTATTGGCTGATTGTTTCAGCACCGCTTTGGGTTGTGGCTGTACCAACCACGATCATTCCCTGATCGCCTAGTTGCAATGCAATAGCCTGCCCAATGCCGCGACTGGCGCCAGTTACTAATGCTATTTTATTCTCCAACATCTATCTCCATGAAGAGCATTGCTCATAATGATGCGCAATCAATACCCATTCTGCGCTATTTCAATATATTAATAGCCTGTCTAATAGCTTCGCTATCGGCTAATGCCAGGCTATGCAAATTTCTATCTATGCGTTTGTTCAGTCCTGTCAGTACCTTACCAGGGCCACATTCTGCGATATGAGTTACGCCAGCGGCGGCTAAGGTTTGAATGGTGTCTGCCCATCGTACCGGGCTATATAGCTGTTTTACCAGACTATCCTTGATAGCAGCATCACTCTGGTGTACTTGTACATCGACATTATGGAAAACAGGCACTCTTGGTAGTTTAAAGTCTATTTTTTCTAATTGATGATACATTTCTTGTGCGGCTGATTTCATTAGTGTGCAATGTGAGGGAATGCTCATGGGTAACATAACGGCGCGTTTGGCACCTTTTGTCTGAGCCAGTTTAATTCCTTGCGATACAGCGTTTCTATGACCTGCAATGACTACTTGACCGGGTGAATTAAAATTCGCCGGTTCCAATGATTCCCCATCAGCATTATTAGTCACTTCAATACAGACCGCTCGTATTGTATCGTCATCTAGCCCTAGTATTGCGGCCATTCCCCCAGTACCATCTGGGACAGCTTGTTGCATTACTTGTGCGCGAAAACGCACCAATGATAGTGCATCAGTAAAAGTAAGCGCTTCTGAGGCTACCAGGGCAGTATATTCCGCGAGGCTATGTCCTGCCATAAATGCCGGTTCTGTGCCACCTAGACTGATCCATGCCCGATATACTGCAATACCTGCAATCAGCATTAACGGTTGTGTATTGATCGTGAGATTAAGATCATCAATCGGATTATCATTAATGATTGCCCAGAAATCCTGATGGAGAATATCTGATGCTTCGATAAATGTTTGGCGCACAATCGGTATATCCGCATATCCGTGCATCATGCCGATTGATTGTGAACCCTGCCCAGGAAATACAAATGCAAATTTCATAAGTTACCAACGGAGTAGAACCGCCCCCCAAGTAAAACCGCCCCCCACACCTTCGAGTAGCACATATTGACCGGAGTGGATGCGTCCATCACGCACAGCAACATCCAATGCTAACGGAATGGAGGCAGCAGAAGTGTTGCCATGTTCATGAACCGTTGCGACTACCTTCTCCATGGGGATACCCAGTTTTTTTGCAGTAGAGCGTATGATACGTATATTTGCTTGATGCGGAATCAGCCAGTCTATATCGGATATTTGCAGATCATTTGCAGCGACCGCTTCATGTACGACTTCTTCCAGTACTTTTACGGCAAACTTAAAGACGGCATTCCCATCCATACGGACATAAGGATTACCCTGTACGCCACCGTCACAAATATTGCCAGGTGCAGAAAGCATTTTACTATAGCGCCCACTGGCATGAAGATGATTGGATAATATTCCCGGTTGATCGCCTCCGGTTAGCACTACTGCGCCCGCGCCATCACCAAACAATACACAAGTACTGCGGTCATTCCAGTCCACTATATTGGAATAAATCTCGCTACCGACTACCAATGCATTACGACATCGGCCCGCGCGAATAAACATATCAGCTGTAGCAAGCGCATAGACAAACCCACTGCAAACGGCTTGTACATCAAATGCAGGGCAATCCTCTATTCCCAATTTATCCTGTAAAATACAAGCAGTGCTGGGAAAAACCATGTCGGGTGTTGTCGTGGCAACGATGATCAGATCAATATCTTTAGCCGCTACATTGGCCGCATCCATTGCCATCAGACTGGCGTTGAGTGCTAAATCACTGGCAACCTGACCTTTTGCTGCGATATGTCGCTGGGCGATACCCGTACGGCTGCGTATCCACTCATCGCTAGTATCAACCATACGCTCAAGATCATGGTTAGTAAGAATCTTTTCTGGTAGATAGCTACCTGTTCCAATGATTCTTGGATACATCATTTTACAGTTTCTCTCGGAGAAGGTTTGGAGTGATAAGACAATTCTGCAACGCGTTCACTGATACGACGTAGCATTCCGCCGCGTGCTTCAGCAACTGCACGCTTAATAGCGGCGCAAAATGCATAATTGTCGGCAGAGCCATGGCTTTTAATAACGATACCACGTAACCCTAGCAGACTGGCACCGTTATACTGGCGATGATCTACTCGCTTTTTGAAGGCATTAATTACCGGTCCGGCAAAAATACCCGCAAATTTTGTGAGTAGGTTACGTTGAAATTCTTCGCGCAAGTAGGTTGCGAGCATTTGTGCTAAGCCTTCGGAAGTCTTTAAAGTGACATTTCCGACAAAGCCATCACACACTACTACGTCAGTTGTGCCTTTGTATATATCGTCACCTTCAACATTGCCATAAAAATTAAGTCCGCTATTACGTAATAGCTCTGCTGCCTGTTTTACTATTTCATTTCCTTTAATTTCTTCTTCGCCTATATTCAACAGGCCTACACTTGGTAATGCTTTGCCTTCTACTGAAGAAACCAGAGAGGCGCCCATGACTCCGAATTGAAGTAAGTGTTCTGCGCTACAGTCAACATTCGCACCTAAATCTAATATATATGTATGACCCGTGATCGTAGGCAATATAACTGCCAGCGCAGGGCGATCAATACCCGGGATTGTTTTTAACACAAAGCGGGAAGTTGCCAATAATGCACCCGTATTACCTGCACTGATGCAAGCCTGTGCTTCACCATTTTTGACCAGATTAATAGCAACCCGCATCGAGGAATCTTTTTTATTCCGTAGCGCCAGCGCAGGTGATTCATCCATGCCAACGACTTCACTCGCAGCATGCAGTCTTAAACGCGGACCCATTTCAGCTTTGATTACACGTAATTCCGATTCAATCGCATCCGGTATTCCTACCAGAATGATATTGACCTCAGGATCTTGACGAAGATAATCAACAGCTGATGGAACGATTACATGGGGGCCGTGATCACCACCCATGCAGTCTATCGTTACAGTAATATCCAATTTGGGAGCTCTTATGACCGGAAAAGGGTATGTGCTTGGCGTAGTAGTCTGGAATAATAGAATTTATATTTAATCGTTCTTGGTCTTGATCACTTTTTTACCGCGATAATAGCCATTGGGGCTAATATGGTGACGTAAATGTACTTCTCCCGTACTGGGTTCCACCGCTAGCGATGGCTTAACCAGAAAGTCGTGTGAACGATGCATGCCTCGTTTTGACGGAGACTTTTTGTTTTGTTGAACGGCCATTTTGTCTTAACTCCTTAAATAATTCCAGTTAATGCGTTTTTTTTAATGCTGTCAGTGCAGCAAAGGGATGCGTTAATTGTTCCGCACTATTTTTAGCTAAATGATTTATTTTGCATGTGCCCTCCTGATGATACGATGTCATGGGTAAGTTTAGAATAATCTCATCTTCTACGAGTACCCAAACATCAATATTGGGCGTTGCCAAAATAGCATCAATTGAATCCTCTTCATCATGTTGACAAAGTTCAGCTTCACTTTCTACCAGCAGTAGGTTTGTTTCGAGATCAATTGTATGTATCATTTTGTCAAGGCAGCGTTGGCAATAGAGATTGATTTCACCCTTAATGCTGATTTGCAGTGTTGGTTTGCTATCTTTATTCAGTCTTCCACTAACGGTGTAAATTAATTCATTAGTATTGTCAAATAGATAATCTTGTAGTCGCTTTAGTTCTGCGAGCGGAATTTTACCATGATGTATTCCCGAATCGCGTACGAAATCAAGCAGGTTTATGACAAATCGTGCAGACATAATGGGCGCATGTTATATTTTTTACCTTTAAGTGTCAAAACCATCTAGAAGGTAATCTTGAAAACTCGAAATATCACTCAAAAACTTATACTAGGGTCAAGTTCTATCTATCGCCAGGAACTTCTCAAGCGATTACAAATTCCGTTTGTGGCAGTCAGTCCAGAAATCGATGAAGCGCCTTTGCCAGGCGAGATACCAGAAGAGACTACTGCTCGTTTAGCTGAATCTAAAGCTCGCGCCGTTGCTAAAACTTATACCGATGCGCTGATAATAGGCGCTGATCAGATCGCGGTGCTAGATGGCACTCAGTTGGGCAAGCCTTTAAATCATGCAAATGCAACAAAACAGTTACAGTTTATGCGCGGAAAAAAAGTAGTATTCTACACCGCTTTAAGTCTTCTTAATAGTCGTAGCGATTACATGCAAACGCGTGTTGTACCTTATTACGTCAAGTTTCGCCAGCTAAGTGATCAACAAATTGAGAATTACCTCACTAGAGAGCAGCCATATCATTGTGCTGGTAGTGCTAAGGCTGAAGGATTGGGAATTGTGTTGATTGAAAGTATGACGGGTGATGACCCTAACGCCCTGATTGGATTGCCACTAATTGCACTAGTGGAAATGCTGGCACAGGAAGGAATTAATATTGTGTAGTCGTTGTATTCTGCTAATCCCGGATGTGCAAAGCCATTCTATTCATTCTGACCTACTGACCTAATTGAAGTCGCGATGGTTGATTAATATGAGGTTGGCAGCCATTTTCTGTCTCAAATATATAATCCTGGTGCTATGAGCGGGTTTTTAATTGTGAATTCAGTTGTCCTGATGCTGTTGGTCGATTTGTTGACAAATGCATTTGGCCTGATCATTTCAGGGTGAAGTATTCGTTCATGAACTGTAGGCCATCATCAAGATGCATTGCCTTTTGCACAGGGAGTAAATAAGATATTTCAGCGGCGGAATGGTTTTTTGATTACAGAAGATTGGATATGATGATGTGCTTGTGTTTTCTCACAGCGGGGCAATATCGATTCTTTGTCATCTCAACTTCCGGAAAACCCCGGTCTTAAGGCCGGGGATGGATAGGGAGTCA
>CBDUPR010000044.1:0-23637 GCA_965369175.1 uncultured Nitrosomonas sp. | reverse complement strand
GCGCTTATATCTCCGCCCTGAAGGACGAAGTTTTACGCGCTATTTGATAAACAATGCGCAACCATCACATTTTTTCTATATGGTCTTTCCAACCTCAGTTTCTTTCATTACCACGGAATAGTCTGACCATCAAACGCATAAAATTTCCCAGAATCGGCGAGAGTAAGATGGCTAATTACATCACGCATGCCTGTTACGCTCTGTTCTGCGGAAATAAGCCCATTGGGCCCTCCCATATCAGTCCTTACCCAGCCTGGGTGTAATAAAACAGCAGTAATACCGGTTGGCTTCAGATCAATGGCCATACTTTTCATGACGATATTTACGGCTGCTTTACTAGATCGGTAAACATAACTACCGCCTCGGTGATTATCAGCTATGCTTCCCATTTTACTGGTAAGAGTGATGATCATTTTCAAATTACTTCTGGCCACCTGCATAATCAACGATTCAGCCATTTTGAGTGGCGCCATGGTATTCACTTGAAATGCCCTTACCCATGCTTCATAATCCGTTCTGCCAAAATCATTGGCCCGTTCTGATGGATAGATACCCGCATTATTAATTAGTAAATCAATCACTTCATTCGATAGCATTTGTGACAAATTTTCGATTTGTCCGGCTTTTCAACATCAAGTGCATATACCGCAATCAAATCAGCATATTGCACTGCCAGATTATTCAGAGCATCCGATGCCGCCGGGTGACGGCTGCAAGCTAAGACACGCCAACCATCAACAGCATATTGCCGCACAAACTCCAATCCAATTCCTCGGTTAGCGCCTGTAATTAAAACAGTTTTCATATCATTTCTCCCGGCAGCTTTTAAACTCATTCATTTGGGAAACTATTACTAGTTAAAACACCATATCAAATGCTTAGTCAGGGTCATTGACCTTTTATCCTTTACTTGACACCCCTTCGCTCTCTACTATCGGGCAATAGGTTTATACCGAATCCGCTTCGGTTTTGCGCCTTCTTCACCCAAGCGACGGCGTTTGTCTGTTTCATATTCCCTATAATTCCCATTAAAAAATGTCCACTGTGATTCACCTTCTGCAGCAAGAATATGAGTAGCGATGCGATCGAGGAACCAGCGATCGTGCGAAATTACCAGTACGCAGCCAGCAAATTCGAGTAACGCATCTTCTAACGCGCGCAGCGTCTCTACGTCGAGATCATTGGATGGCTCATCCAATAACAATACGTTGCCACCGGAAATGAGTGTCTGGGCCAAATGTAAGCGGCCACGTTCTCCACCGGAAAGATGTCCTACATTTTTTTGTTGATCGCCACCTTTAAAATTGAAACGACCAAGATAGGCACGCGCCGGGATTTCATATCTGCCCACAGTTAAAATATCGTTACCACCGGAAATAGCATCAAACACAGTTTTATTGTCTTCCAGTGCGTCACGTGCCTGATCAACATGTGCGATCTTTACCGTTGCACCAATCGTAACATTGCCAGAATCCGGTTTCTCCTTACCGGTAATCATCCTAAATAATGTGGACTTACCCGCTCCGTTCGGACCAATAATGCCGACAATCGCACCCGGCGGCACCTTAAAACTCAGATTATCGATCAATAAGCGATCACCATAAGCCTTGGAAACATTCTCAAACTCAATCACTTCATTACCCAGTCGTTCGCCGACAGGTATGAAGATTTCATGCGTTTCATTGCGTTTCTGATAGTCCTGTGAATTGAGTTCTTCAAAACGGGCAAGACGCGCCTTAGATTTTGCCTGGCGCCCCTTCGAATTTTGCCGCACCCATTCCAGCTCCCGTTTCATCGATTTCATGTGCGCATCAATCTGCTTATTTTCCTGCTCCAGCCGCATTTCCTTCTGTTCTAGCCAGCTCGAGTAGTTGCCTTTCCATGGAATACCATGCCCGCGATCGAGTTCGAGTATCCATTCGGCGGCATTATCGAGAAAGTAACGATCATGAGTCACCGCCACCACGGTTCCAGTAAAGCGCACCAGAAATTGCTCCAGCCATTCTACTGATTCGGCATCAAGATGGTTGGTTGGCTCATCCAGCAACAACATGTCCGGTTTCTCGAGTAATAGCTTGCATAACGCAACACGACGCTTTTCACCCCCCGAAAGATGCTTAATCATTGCATCCCATGGTGGCAATCGCAATGCATCAGCAGCAATCTCCATCTGATGCCCAGTATCACTGCCCGCAGCAACCAGAATTGCCTCCAGGCGCGCTTGCTCAGTAGCGAGCATGTCGAAATCCGCTCCTTCTTCGGCATAGGCTGCATACACCTCATCCAACTTTTTCTGCGCCTCTATCATTTCACCCAAACTTTCTTCTACTTCCTGACGCACTGTATGATCGAGATTCAGCTGTGGTTCCTGTGGCAAATAACCAATGCGGATATGGGGTTGACGCTGCACCTCACCATCGTATTCCTTATCCACATTTGCCATGATTTTGAGCACGGTGGATTTACCAGAACCATTCAGTCCTAATAGGCCAATCTTCGCGCCCGGAAAAAAACTGATGGAAATATCCTTAATAATTTGACGCTTGGGGGGAACGATCTTGCTCACACGGAGCATGGACATTACATATTGGGCCATTGATTTAATCTTTATAGATAGAAAACTAACAATACGCTTGCAGGTTATATGAATGGAAAGTGTAACGTAGCTTTCCTGACAATGATAGTGCTCTAATGACAGGAAACTTTTGCAAAAGTCCTTGTCATAAGTTTCAGGTTATTGATTATAAATAGTTAATTTCTAAACCACTGGGATTTTGCGAAGGCTTCCTTCAAGGTCATCCCCAAACGACGAATCGTCTAGCGTAGTTTCGCCTGGCTGGAAAAGAATAGAAGGCTATGGAAAAACTGCGAGCAAATGATCAACACCAGCTTGCAGTTCATCCACTTGGCCTTTCTGGCCCTTCTACTCAAAAGACTTTGAACAAATTCTTAAGCAGGCTGTTAGCCCTTATCAGTCATTATTTTTCTACAGAACTGTATTCCTATATACAAAGTTTGTGAATATCCTTTATCTATAAGTATTGGACCTGGGATTACCCAAATAACATCATGTATTCACCAGCAAAAACACCAATAGCGGCCAATATCAGCAATAGAGCTCTCATCACGGGTTGTTCCAGCATTGGTTCAAAGATACCGTCGTTGTTGTTACTAATTCTTTCGATAGTTGCATCTGCTTCTGCTTTACCAAGTCCACAATCCTTAACCAATTGTTTAGCACTATTAATTACAGCAAGTTTGAATTTTTTCGCTTCAGATCGAAGGACAAAACCAGCAAAGATAAGCAATGAAACGCTAGTAAAAAAAGTGATGCTCTTGCTCAACGGGAAGTCCTGATTATCAAAATAAATAATGCGAGCAAATAACATCAATATAATGCAAAGCAGCGGATAGTAAATCAGCTTGTCTACTACCTGCGTTCTTTCTGCAACCAAGCTAACAATCTCTTCAAGTTTATCAAACGGTTTATTTACTCTTGCGGCATTAAATAACTTAAGGTCTTCTGGATTTAAATCTTTCTCAAAAATTCTTTTTTCAACAAGCAAAGGATGCTTGGTACGCAATTTTTTGATCCAGAAATAACTCAGCCTAAAGGCATCCAATACAAAGAATATCAGAATCATGATAACTATAAAACTAACGATCCCAATTAACCAATCCCAAAAAATACACGTTTCACCACGGCATGGTTGAAGCCATGGCGGCAACAGATAAAAAAGTATGGTCTCAATAAATGCAAAAATGATCCACATCATTATAACGCGAGTAAAACGCCATCTCAGACGGCCATGTTCGTGATATTCCTGCCATAACCCTTTATCGCCGTTATTGGCTTCTAAATTAATAAGTTGACAGTATGCCTGGGGGGCACTTCCTTTTCCTATCCAATATCTTACTGATTTTAAATGAGATAAAAGTTTTAACTCTAGAGTCCAATAAACCCCTCCAGATATACCAAGTATCAAAAGACACACGTAAAAATTAATAAATCCATCGGGCTCCCAATCGTTGGAAGCATAAACTACACTTATAATAAGAAAAGCGCCAATTAAAGTTATACAAAATAAATCACAGCAGCGGGCGAGAGTTGTCAGAATATCTTTGTATGATCTGGGCTTAGCATCGGTACATAAAGTTTTTAAATCATTTTTAAAGAATTTTCTATTTAGCTGATAAAAATTTCCTTCAAGGCAGCACACAACTTCCCATAAAAAAGCGATTGCCAGTGCAATTGCAATTACATGTATAAATAGAGTGGGCCACAGACTGATGCCATCCGTAAAACTGAGTGGCTCTCCAAAGTCATTTGTAATAATGGCCAAAAACCAAGCAATACTAAATACTATAAAAGTAGTAATAAGTAGTCCTATACATAAATAACCGGAGGGAGGATGGGCTCCATAAATTAAAAAAATGAGCACGAGAGCAATGCAAAGGAAAAGGAAAAACCTTCTTTCAAGCTGTTCGTAGTTGTTGTCGACAGGATGAATCGTAATAATTGTTGTGGCTGCGCCAAAGTTATCTATAGCTGTAGATTCAAAAACATCTCCGTTAACCTTGTTGACATATCTCAGCTTATTAAATCCCATAAATGGATACGCCATACGGACGGGTCCGTGTCGACTAATTTCAAAAATCGCAGGGGAGTTGTCTATTTCTTGTGGAAGTTTATGGTTGCCTTTAACATCCTTATTTAAGATGCTAATCGTTTTGTAAAAAATCTCTGTTTGTCGACTATCCCGGAAGGCAGAAAAATATTTCTGAAGTTTTTTATCAAGACGCAGATCAAAGTGCGAAACCACAATCAGATTTCTGGTCCAGCGCCAATGCTGTGGGTGGAACATTTGCGCATCTAGATCAGTTGTAAATACTAAAAGATTAGGCATTTCTGCACGCAAAGCTTGAAGAATGAGTAGCTTGTCATAAAAATCGCTGCCAAATATACCTACAGTTTTTACGCCTTTAACACGCTCCTTGAGATCAATTTCATTATGAGTGTCTTTAATCTCTGTAGCCAGACGATGTAAATAATCAAATTGAGTTGGCCCAATGGGTGGATTATGAAGATTGGTAATCGAGAGACGACCATTCCATTTTCTGGCTGCCTGAAGCTCTTCATTCCGATCTTGTTTATCGATTATTTGTTGATAGGCATCCAAGCCCTTCAAATAGAAAATATTTCTTATTTCGCAGGGAATCTTGGCGCCAGTAAAGGGAGGAGGATCAGAGTATCCTAAAGGGTACTCAGCTTGTTTCCAAAATTGTTCACAGAAGTTTTTTGCCAGATTGCGTGCATTATCAGTGTCATGTTCTGTTAAGATGACTATTTCAGATAATTTCTTAATCCCTCGTTCTTTAAGTTCAAAAATAAGTGCCTCAGCAATTTCCTTATTACTATCAACAGGCCTTTTAATTTCTATTTTTGCGTATTTTTTCCTCTCAACGCCTGCAATTTTCTCATTTATTTTTTTTGAATTACTCCAATCAAAAATATATAAATTTTCTATCCCGTCATAAACAGATTTGTCTAACGATTTCTCTGAGTTTATCTCTTCAACAAATCGACCGAAAGATTCATTGTTTACTGCTTTACTGTCTACCCAAAACAAGATTATGTCGGGTTTATTTGTGTCTGATTTATATTTCTTCTCATAGGTGAAATGTTCCCAACGAATATCATATCCGTTATCTCTATTACTTTTATTTTGAACAAAACAGAAATTTAAATGATGAGGCTCTGAGGCTATATAACCTGACTCAATTAGACCCGCAATCATGGCATAGCGATGTCTTGTGCGCAGTTCTTTATTTTCTATGGTGTTGGGCCTAACTTTTAATATTGAAGCGAATATTTTAAAAGATTGTTGGCCATTAAAAGTGGTTTCAGTTTGGCCTGCATCAGCGTGGATCTTGTTTCTCAGTTGAAAAGTGCATTGCCCTTCTTCTGTAGAATTTATCTTCGAGTCCTTACTGTCAAGATCTAACTTTTTAAGCACCTTATAATGACGAGTCTTTGTTTCTTTGTTTTCATCTAGCTCGATATGATATTGATCTCTTTGTATTTCAGAACTTGAATCAAAGCTAAAAGGATCTTGCCATAGCCAGCTTTCATAAGCATGATCTGTAACATGGGGATACTGTGGTTGCGAAGAAGAATCAAATGGGCGAGCGCTTTGGATTGGATTATCATGCCAAATCAAGAGTGCAAATATGACAAGTAAAGCTAATCCGGCAAATGCAAGGTCCGGTTCTTTTCCTTTTTCTGGAGGCATCATCTTGTTACTCCCATTTTAAATTGGGTAATACCAAGCCTGAAAGTGTTGCACTTTATTGAATGAATCCTAGCAAGCTTAATCTATAAATAATTCTCGAAGCAAGGAGTTTTTAGAGAGAGGATGTTTAGTCCCATTCGAGATGGGACGCGCCAGCCACTTCGGCACCGCAAAAGTCAACGTCCAAGTTATGCTGAAAAGTATCTGCATGAATCTAAAAAAGCTGCCAACAAAATTTTCTTGGACAAGCCACCAAGGGGAGTAGTCCGTCCAAATGCCACACAAAGGGGAAAACTCCCTTTAAAAAGAGGAAAAGCCTCACTTTTTGCCAAAATGACACGCATAACAAATGTTATTTGGACATTTCTCCCATTATCACAGCAAATTTACGCAGTTGTGCAGAGGTCTTTCCCATTTTGCGCCAATTAATTTAGCGGTTCTTACAAAAGTTAAAGCCATTAATTGCGGAGCCAATCTGATTAATAGCTAAACATACAATACAAGCCCTTAACCATCAGAGATTGACAGGAGTTTTCTTTGAGTTTTTCTGCTTTAATAACAGAATCTGTGAGATTCATAAGCATAATTATGAGTAACCATTGGGCCAATACTATAGTTACTTACATTTACAATAGTTACCTAAAAATAAAAAAACCCGCTAAACTTATGATCCATGCGGGTCTTGTTGATGTTGAGAAGTATCTATTGGAGTACTGTGGCGGAGAGAGAGGGATTCGAACCCTCGATAAGCTTTTTGAGCCTATACTCCCTTAGCAGGGGAGCGCCTTCGACCACTCGGCCATCTCTCCAAATACGATACGGAAGGATAACGGGTTACAGCATTCCGGTCAAATTTTGTTGTATGTTTTAACCAGACACTAAAGAATTTGATCCAGATCAAATGCCTTATGTAATACCCTCACAGCAAGTTCCATGTATTTTTCATCCACAACTACTGAAACCTTAATTTCGGAAGTTCCAATCATCCGAATATTAATGCCCTCTTCTGCTAGAACACGAAACATTTTACTCGCAATTCCAGCATGTGAGCGCATACCCACCCCCACTACAGACACCTTAGCGATCCTATCTCCACCAACCACATCGCGTGCACCAATATGAGGCTGAATTTTTTCTCTCAGGATATTCATTGTATTGGCAAACTCAGCACGATGAACTGTAAATGAAAAGTCTGTCAAACCATCATATCCTACATTCTGAATAATCATGTCTACATCAATATTAGCATCCGCTACCGGACCCAGAATCTGATAAGCAATGCCAGGATGATCTGGTACGCCCAATACAGTTATCTTAGCTTCATCACGACTGAATGCAATGCCTGAAATTACAGCTTGCTCCATATTCCCATTTTCCTCATAAGTAATCAGGGTGCCTTCCCCTTCATCCTCAAAGCTAGATAATACCCTCAACTTTACTTTATATTTACCGGCAAACTCAACTGACCGCAGTTGCAAAACTTTTGAACCCAAGCTAGCCATTTCAAGCATTTCCTCAAAGGTAATCGTCTTTAAACGCTTTGCTTCAGGCACAACACGTGGGTCAGTCGTATAAATACCATCTACATCGGTATAAATCTGACACTCATCGGCTTTAAGTGCAGCTGCAAGTGCAACGCCAGTTGTATCAGAACCACCTCGTCCCAGCGTAGTAATACTATCTGTTCCATCTATCCCCTGAAATCCTGCAACTACAACAACATACCCCGCATCTAGATCAGCACTGATCTTATTTTTATCAATATCCAGTATTCGTGCTCTTGTATATGAATTGTCAGTCAGTATCTTTACCTGAGCTCCAGTATAGCTTTTAGCTTTTACATTCAGCTCCATTAAAGCCATGGATAATAATGCGATGGAAACTTGCTCGCCGGTAGAAATCATCATATCCAGCTCGCGTGGATCAGGATGAGCCTGAACTTCCTTAGCTAAAGCAATAAGACGATTTGTCTCACCACTCATAGCAGAAACCACTACCACGATCTGATGACCCTGAGCGTGAAATTTGGCTACCCTGCGGGCAACATTTTTAATACGCTCGATACTACCGACCGACGTGCCCCCATATTTTTGAATATAAAACGCCACAGTGTACCAATAATACCTTTAAATGATAGATGCTATTTAAGAAAAAGAGCAATTCTACACCTTTCTGGAAAAGAACACTAATCTACGTTTTTATGTCGCAAATATTCTTCACCTGTAGATTATTGGCTATTCCCTCCCTAAAAGAAGGGAGTGTCTAATTTCAATGGCCGCAACCAGAAAATACCTAAATCAAAACCAGATTTACGCCGCATCTAAGAACTAACCTCGCTAACCAGGCAATTAAAATATTAATTGCGCAGCCTTCATATCACAATCATAGATTATTTTACATCCTGGATAAAATCTTTACTATTCTCTCGCGACAGCCTCTGGCAAGCTTGATTTCTTTCTTTGGGAACAGATTGGGTGCGACAACCTTAGCATCTGCTGAAAAAATGACAAAGTGTATCGAGTCAAACTCTGTACCGGCAGCACTAGCCACCTGCCGTCTTTTATTAAAATCTTATCATCGCACAGCAGTAAAACGAAACACCATCTTGCTGCATCCCTGATAACGATAGCTAATTCGGAGACTTTGGCAAAACAATCACAATATTATTACTCAGAATTCAATACCAGCTCATATCCGTAAACATAACCTACTCATTAGTCTTAAATAAGAAACTAAGACAACGTATCATCCTGCCCATGATTCGAAACCTGATTGATAACAATTCAAGAATCGCTACTCTACAACTCTTCGCTCAGGGAAACGCAGGCACCTTTGGCTCTGTGCCTTCAATCTCCACCTTAGGTAAATGTTGTTTCACGCATCTTTCTATCTCATCAACTCGCTCAGACGACACATCGACCAATACCAGAAACTGGCCGGCTTCAATTGCCTCCTCAAATTGTTTAATCCGTCTATTACCAACAGTCATCCCTACCATGCCGCTTACCCAGGCACCTACACTTGCACCAGCAAGCGTGGCTGCCAATAAAACACCACCTGCTATTACCGTTGAAGCAGGTGGCAGGGCAACCGCAACTAGTCCAGCCAATATCCCTGTTGACCCGCCTATTGCCAGACCTTGCTCTACCGCCGGAATAAAATCGCTTTTCTGTAAAAGGTTGGCCTCAGGCAAGTTTTCGAGTGGTGTGCCACGTTTGGCAATTACGTGAATGCGTCGTTCCTCAATACGTGCCATAAGCAGTTCATTAACAATTTTTTTAGTGATCGCAATATCTGGAACCATAAAATAAATTCGTCGCATGATGAATCCCCCTATTTAACAGGTTGAGTATCACATTAATAAAATGCTCACTTTTTACTCTCAAGTCATCCGCTTCACTATCTCAAAACGAATACTCTTCGGCCGAGTCTTATGCAAAATAAAAAAGTGGCATACGGATTAAATTTCTTTAAATACAGTCTCCACCAATATAATTACTCACTCATCATTCACTAAAATATAATAGTGTTTCAGCTGCGAACAAGTAAATAGGCATATCCCTTATTTGTTAAATAAGAACAATATCCGCTATCCGCGATGTTGCTATATTTCATCCACAGCGCGTCCTGTTACTCAGCATACAAAAGTATATTTCTAGCTCACAGGAGGCAGTATCGGATCTGCATCTGGGATGCCGGCACCATTCAAAATACGCATCACGAGATCAGAGGTTGAAATACCGGAGGTATAGGCAATCTCATGGATCATATGTGATGGTAATAGTGCACATTGCTTATATTTTTTTACACGCTCATTTTCAGAAGCACAAGCAAATACGTATAAATCAAAATCATGTGCTTGCATAAATTCCACGGTCGTATTTAGCGGACTATCCGCGATAACTGTATCAACGTACCTGCAGGCTGAAACAATCGCCATACGCTCTGCCTGTCCCATTACCGGACATTTTCCTTTATTTTTCCGTACACGTTCATCTGGTACGACACAAACAGTCAAATGTTCGCCCAGTGCGCGCGCAGCACGCAAGAAATTAACATGCCCTTCATGAAATAAATCAGCTACCATACGTGTGTATATACGACGTCTCCGTCGATTCTGCGGCCATGCGGGTATTTCCTGATTTAATTGCGACATTGTCTTTTCTAGCCATTGACGGCTACGCAGTATTAACACATCATCCGGATCCTTCAAGCCGATTTGCTGGGCATAACACCATGCCTTTGCAAGATCCCCCGATAACCAGTGCTGTACAAGACGGCTATATGCGTAGCATTGAACGAGTAAAGTGTAATGCTCGAGATTAGGTGCTGATATCACTGAATCCCAATATGGATTCGGGGTGCGCCAATCACCATAAAATGCCGTTAGAATCTTTTCAGGTTGTTGTGGAAACCATACATTCCCAAATGCCGTTTCACGCTGTGTCAGATTAAAAGCAGGGTACACAGAAATCCGCTGATATGCTGCAGGGCGATTGGGCAGCATAAACCCACCTACTATCCGTGTCTCATTACTCTGCTGCAACCCACATACATCCAGTGTAACGCCGATTTCCGAATGTACATAGTCACGGTAATTACTATATGTAATACCCATCGTCACTCTGGACCAGCCCATCTTTTCTAACGCATCACAGCAGGCATCTAACGACTCAACCCATACACCAATATCCAGATCCTTGTCGAAATCTAATAAACGCCCAGTGCGCACAATTCCCAGCAACGTTCCTGCAAATGGGAATGCCTGAATCCCGAGTGACGCCAGCTCTGCACAAGTCTTCCATAACAGCTGCTCCGCTGCTCCTGAAGCAAATATATTGACAACATTAGATCGTGCTTTCGACTGTTCCCGCTTTTTGGGCACTTTGCCGGCTTTAATTAGTCTAATTAGATGTTCTAATGCACAAGAAAAATTGGCTTGAGCCGTGGCCAAATTTAATAAGGTAAAATTTGCTATTCCCATTATTAGGGCCCAGCGCGCTTTATGTACATCATCTTGCACATGCTCATAGATCTGAGCCGCATATACCGGTACATCAGCCACTCGCCCTGTTCGGTTTGCAAGTGAGCACCACAATCTTGCAACAAGAGGCGATAGTGGATATTCGTTCTTTAATAAATTTAATAAATTAGCGGCCTCATCCCAACTACCTGTGCTGATCAGATTTCTCGCTTGTTGTAATGATTCCTCGAATTTCTTTGTCATAGTCAAGATTATGATGATTTGAAAATAACCATCATGCAAAAATCATGAATCAAAATTTTTATATTAATTGAGCATTTATGCAACATGTTTTAACACATCGAGTTGCTAGTCTATTTTCAAAGCATTGTTCGTACTTCTAATGCAACAACTATAGGATAATCGTACAGTTTTTCGTCTCGCTTCTTTATTATCTGTTATCTGTGTTTCACAGTTACACACCACATTACAGTCTTGTCGGCGGCATCTATTCATAATCAGAACCAACCGTTCATATTTACTTGATACTTTCAATCATCGCATTCAGCCTTGCTTTGCTCGCGATCTTCAGGACTGAACTATCATAGAAAAGACATTGCATTGTATATCTCACTCATTTTTTGATATTATCGAGAACGACTCTCATTATTATTTGTATTTGATTATAGAATAAATAAGCATGAGAAAATGAGTAATCTTAAAAATGAAGCAGCATTCAACTTGTGTGGAGGCAATACATGGCAGTAACTATAACACCTCGTCCTAACATCGGTTCATCCGGACTCATTCAAATAATTGATGGTAAAGAATTTGCGGGATTCGGCTCTGGTGGTTTTGGTGAAGACGATTTACTTATCATTGGTGATGAAACTGATAATATTCTTACAGGAGGAATCGGTCATGACAAAATAGAGGGTGAAGGTGGAAACGATATTATAACTGGTGGAGCTGGAAACGACACATTAGGTGGCGGTCCGGGTGATGATGATCTTGACGGCCAGGAAGGAACCGACAAACTGTTTGGTGATGCCGGTAACGACATTCTGCGCGCCGGCCATGGTCATGATATTCTGCAAGGAGGAAGCGGCAACGATATCTTCGGTTTTTATGCATTGGGGCATTTCGAGGTTCAAGATTTTACGATTGGTGAAGATCGCTTGTTTTTCGATTCAGAAAAAACCGGCATTAACAATCTCGACCAGCTCGTGCAGTTAATTACCAGTATTGATCAAAGAGACGATGGTGTAACGGTCGGATTTGGTCCAGATGCATCCATTGATCTAATCGGTATTAATCTGAACGATATTACGGCTGATATGGTTATTTTTACTCTCTAAACATTACTGATTTTCTTTCAATAAGCAAAAACCAAATCCTAGCTAATAAGCTTCTACGTTTTTAGCTAAGACGGTAATATTTCAAATTAGAATAGTTAGATATTTCAAGTAGCTATTTTCAAATATCGTAACAAAGAAAAATAAAATGGGGTCTCGCCATTTTGCCGGTTTGGCGAAACCCCGTTTCATCTACAACAAATTATTCCAGTAATCTGTAAAGATCGCCGTAATTATCTGTTTGGCCCTATTTGCCTTAGATACATCATCTGCACCACTGGCTTCTTTTAAGTCCTGCAATGCATTATCCAGCTTTAGCCGTTGCAATGCGCCCAGACGCAATTCAAGATCAGAAATGACTATTCCGGCATAAAGCGATACCTGTTCAGCAGAAACCATTGCCTGACCTCGATCAACGCCCACAGTTAATTCATTATTATCCAAACTATCACTCAGATAACCAATAACGCCTCTGCTGATCTCGCTGATCACCTGATCTGCTACTACATGTGTCACGTCCCCTGTCAATTGGGCTTTGATTATATCGTTACCTAAAGGATTATCGCGTGAAATCAAAGCTTCTACGATACGATAAAAGAATTCCCCCTCTTTCTGGTTAATCAACGCGCCTTCCAGATTTCTTTCTCTTTTATCTATAACGCCGTCAATTTCTCTCAATACACCAATAAAGAAAGCTCTGATAAGCGAAGAAACAATAACCTCGCTTTCAACCGCAACCATTATTTTATCTTCGGTTACATTATCTTTACTTAACGCATGCTGCCCACGAATAAACGCCAAAGTAATAATACTGTCAAGACCAGGGTTACTACCTGCCTCAATTGATTGTCTATCTGCAGACAAAACCCTATCTTCCCTGGCCGCAGTACCTTTGATAGCGCCAAATGCAGCATACGCCTGATCCCATTCAAGCCCAAGAACCTCAGTAGTCGTGTTGTCAAAAGTATCTCTTACCAGCGTAACCCGGTTATAGACTGCTAAGGCAAATACACGTTGTAAGGTTTTATCAATCACCTGTGCCGCAAGTTTTTCCTGATTTCCATTTTTAATGGCATCAATAGCAACAACAATATCGTTATTTAATGTTAATGCAAATACTTCATCAACCAACTGCGTTAATTGTTGTAATTCACCCGTATATTCCGCAGTAATCGCATCTGCATTAATAGGAGTTTCCTTCCGCAATACCCCGATTGCCTGAAAAGCGGATACAGCAGCATCAATAAAATCAGTGTTATTTGTTTTCTTATAGTCTGCCAGCACCAGACTGTTCTCATAATCTCCCAAAATAGCCGTGATTACCTGGCGTGCCTCAGCAGCCTTAGTCGTATCTTCTTCACTGCTAGCATCTCTCAACTTATTCAGTGCCGCATCTAGATCATTACGTATTGTAGAACCCAGACGCAGCTCAAGATCAGGAATAAACACATTTGAATATAGCAATGCTTCTTCTGCTACGATCATGGCTCGCTCACGATCGTTGCCAATACTGGATTCGTTTGCACTCAGTTCACCTTTGACACGACCCACAAATCCTTTGCTTAGCTCACTAATAACCTCATCAGCAACGACATTAGATACATTCCCTGTCAATTGTGATTTTATTAAAATATTACCTGTGGGGTTATCAGTCGCAATAAATCCTTCTATGATATGATAGAAAAATTCACCTTCTTTTTGATTAATTAACGCACCCTCCAGGTTTCTTTCTCTTTTATCTATAAGTCCATCTACTTCCCTCAACACTCCGATATAATAGGCTCTGGCCAACGAAAGACGAATAATCTGGCGCTCAATGCCAACGGCAATTTTATCCTCCGCTGCATTTTCCTTGTTTAACGCCGTCTTGCCTCGCGCCAATGCATCTGTTATCTGAATATCAAGACCTGGATTATCTCCTGTCTCAATAGACTGTCTGTCCGCAGAGATTATCTTATTTTCCCGACTTGCAGTACCTCTAATAGCCTCAAACGCAGCTGTTGCTTCATCCCATTTAAGACCTAATTCTGCCGTAGTCTGACTATCAAAACTATCACGCACTGATGTGATACGTTCAAGTATGGTCTGAAAGAAAACTCGCTGTAGCGTCTTATCAATAACCTGGGCAGCTAATTTCGGTTCATTATCATTTCTGATATCATCAATCGCGACCAAAACATCGCTATCCATATTCGACACAAGCTGGATATCCGCTTGTTTCGTTAACGCCTGCAATGCGCCCGTATACTTTGTAGCAATTGCATCAGCATTAATTGGATTCTCTTTGCGCAATACACCAATTTCCTGAAAAGCAGAAACAGCAGATTCAATTGCATCTTCAGCGGAAGTTGTCCTTAAAGCGGCAGCATGGACCGCCGCGCTTTCGCCAGACAGCACTACAAATCCACCAAACAGCATCAAGACACTGGCCAGAGACATCAAGTATCTGGAAAGATATGGCATTCAAATCTCCTTTTATAGACATAAATAATTTTTTTACATAATAAGAATAACAATAATAATGATAATCATTATTATTGTTATAAAAATAATAATAACATTAAAACTATAATTAGACGTATGCCTATTTCTTCTAACAACAAAATTAAATTACAACATGAAGAAATTCTATCTTTAATTCATAACAAAAAATCTTTCAAGATAGCTAAAGATGGAAATCTCGTCCAATAAAAAAGCACTATAATTTATATTGATTTCACACTGTTTTCATGAGATCTCGGTTACATGCATCAGTTTAATAGTCAGATCACATGCGTATTCTTATTCTTTCTTTACGAACCGAATAATTTGCTAGAAATTAGCAATCAATGAAGCACGCACTGCGATAGGCGATCCTGGCGACAAATTATTATTGTTATGAACTGAGGCGATATATTTAGTATCAAAGAGGTTTTCTATATTTATCTGCGCTCGCACCTGTTTGCTAAGCTGTGCAAAAAAAGCAGCATCTACTCGTGTAAAACCTTGCACTTTAACTGTATTATCGGTTGAGGCAAACATATCACTACGATTGATAATACCTAGTGCAGCACCCAGCCTGGGTGTAAAATCATATCGACTCCATATTGAGAACGTATTACGAGGCAGTTCTGCAACAGTAGCGCCTTTTCTAGCCGCATTAGATTCCGTATTCAGAATTTCACCATCTTGAAAGGCATATCCACCCATTACGCTCCATTCTGGTGTCAGCTGACCACTTAGACTGACTTCAATACCCTGGGTACGCTGACCTTTCGTCAAAAAGGTCAAAGAAGGATCATTAGGATCCACAGTAATCACATTACTCCGATCCAATCGATATGCTGCACCCGTCAAAGCCAAATCAGAACGGATATCCCATTTGAAACCCGCTTCCAATGTAGTAAATTTTTCTGGCTTGAGTGTCGCCCGGGTTACTTGAATAGAAGTCAGTTGCTCACCTGCTCGAGGCACAAACGCTTGACTAAAGCTAGCATAAATCGAAACAGGCTCGATCGGCTTATAAATAATCCCAAATCGAGGTGCGAGTAACCCATCATTAGTTTTCAAACTGGTACTATCACCATTCCTCTTCTTAAAATCGACCTCGAACAAATCATAACGTACACCAACGATCGCTTGAAGCTGTGGCAGCAACTCAATTTGATCTTGAAAATAAAATGAAGTGATATCCACGACACTGTGATTATCCGCATCCTGATCTCTGGTTATAAATGTAATAGGTGCCTTGGTGATGGGGTCACTCAATGGGACAAACAGATTACTCTCTCTTAGATTGTTATTAAAAAAACCAGTGCGACGCCTGCTATTCGTTACTTGGCGACCCACTTCAATGCCTGCCAACAACGTATGACTGACCGGCCCAGTATCAAGCGAATAGAGTAAATTTGTTTGGTTAAATACGTTCTTACGATCTGTTGTATCATCATAAGCGCCCAGTGATACTAGCTCAGAAAAGACAGGCGAATTCGCAAACACATTGCCATAAAATTTATCATAATCTGCATAATTTGTTCGATTATGCAGTATGAGTCCAATATCAAACTTATGCTCAATAAATGAATTGAATGACAGCACTTCGACATCAGCATTACTACGATTAGGATCACCAAAGAATCGTGATCGCGAAACCTTGACAGGACCTCCTTGAAACGAGGGAATACCTCGATCAGCCGTACGATCATCATGAAATCGTTCCATATTCAGAACAATTTTCGTCCGATTAGTAGGTTTAATTGTTACTGTCGGTGAAATACCACGGCGCCGTATATCAACTCCATCACGAAAACTTTCCGAATCCTCGTACATCGCATTCAAACGAAAAGCAACCATATCATGAACACCTTGGCCAATATCGGCAGTCATTCGTTTCTTATTGAACGAACCACCTTGAAAAGAAAATTCACGAATGGGATTCCAGCTGGCTTCTTTAGTTACTCGATTAACGACACCTCCTGAACCACCACGACCAAAAATCATTCCATTAGCGCCTTTCAGTACTTCAATTCGATCAATATTATAAAGATCACGAAAAAACTGAACATCATCGCGTATTCCGTCAATAAAGAAATCACCCGTTGAACGATTACCACGAAATATAAGTGCGTCGCGATTACCTTCACCTTGCGATACTCCGACTCCTGGTACGTAACGCACGGCATCACCCAAACTCTGGATTGATTGATCCTTAATTAATTCATTAGTGATAACAGAGATAGATTGCGGAACATCGCGCAACAATGTATTTGTTTTAGTCGCAGTAATACTGCTAACGGCCTGATAACGACTAATACTACTTGCAGCCACTTGGATCGAAGGCAGTGTCGTGACAGTATCTCTCGCTTCGGATGATGCTGCCGGCAATTGGGTAATTGCATATCCATTTGTTTGTGGCACCGCCTGTAAATTACTACCAGCAAGCAACTGATTTAGTCCGGCCTGAATATCAAAGTCACCCGATAGTCCTGATGTCGTTATACCTTGTATCTCTGCAGAATTAAAATAAAGCTTAACCCCAAGCTGCTCCGAAAATTGGTGTAACGCATCTATCAATGAACCGGCAGGAATTCTCACCGCCCGTTTAACGGCAGCAATGCCATTATTTGATTCCGCAAAAGATTTACCAGGGGAGACAGAAACAGCTATTCCCAGGAAAATCAAGGCTACGTATACATATAAAATATTCTTAAAAGATGCTTTCTTATCACAACATTGATCCAAATTCGGCGTGTATATATGGTTTAAGGTAGTAAAAAATACAATACTGAAAGTGCGCATTGATGATTCCCAATTCCCAACAAAACAGATTTGATATAAAAATTACTTGCGCACAATAGCCAAGCCACTTAGAAATGCCATTGGCACATAAAAACGCTCAGCATATTTCATTTTCTCGATGAATTTTCCATATCTGAACAATACATCACTACAAATGGGTTTATTCTGATCTGGCGCACCGAAATAATATGGATTGAGTGTACTTACTCCAGCCATATCTGTATTGTCCATGGTTAAGCCAGTATTAGCGTCGCTAATGAGAATGATTCCTAATTATATTCTACTTTTAATAGATTGCAAGTGAAGCCACAAGAAATTTTTATACAATTGACTCAAGAATCATATACTGACATACGAAAAACTGAGTGGTAAGAGAAAAAATTCATCTATTTCAAATCAACTCCGTTATAAAACTAAATCGGGATGACACTATTGATGAATTAACAAATTAAGTAAACTTTATAGCGATAACAGTATCGTTAACGAAAACTTGAATTTCAATCAGACAATCAAGTAACCAATGAAAAAAAAGATCTATATCGTAGCAGGTGCACGGCCAAATTTTATGAAAATCGCACCTATTGTGCGTGCTCTCAAGACGAACAATAATCTGACGTATAAGATTATTCATACGGGCCAACATTATGACCGAGAAATGAACGAGGTATTTTTTGAGGAACTGGGGATTCCTCAACCAGATACTTTTATGGCAACAGGAAGTGGCACACATTCACAACAAACAGCTAAGATCATGATTGCTTTTGAAGAATGCTGTCAAATTGAAAGGCCTGATGCCGTATTAGTTGTCGGCGATGTTAACTCAACATTGGCATGTTCTATTGTAGCCAAGAAATTGAATATTCCGGTCGCTCATGTTGAGGCTGGTCTACGAAGTGGTGACATGACTATGCCAGAAGAAATTAATCGCTTGGTAACCGATAGCATCTCAGATTGGTTTTTCACTACTGAGCCTAGTGCTACAGCACACCTGCGTCGTGAGGGTAAACTAGATTCTGCAATTCATCATGTTGGACACGTCATGGTAGATAACCTGTTATTCCAGGCTGATAAATTAGCACGCATTGATACGACTGGTTTTGAAACAAGTCAGTTCAAAACAGCGCAGGCAGCTCAAGGCAAACAATATGGTGTTATTACACTGCACCGACCGAGTAATGTAGATAATCCCAAAATGATGCATCAAATTGGGAGCGCTTTAATAGAAATTGCAAATGAGCTACCGTTGATCTTCCCGGTACATCCTCGCACACGCAGCAATCTTGAGAAGTTTAATATTGATCTTGGGCCTCATATTACCTTGATTGGGCCACAAGCCTATATGGCCTTTCTGAATTTATGGAAAGATGCTGCCGTAGTACTAACTGACAGCGGCGGCTTACAGGAAGAAACAACTGCCTTGGGAGTCCCATGTATTACTATCCGTGAGAATACCGAGCGTCCAATTACAGTAGAACAAGGTTCCAATGTACTCGCAGGTACCAATCCTGAACGAATCATTACCGAAGCACGTAAGATTCTACAGAACAAGGGTAAGCGCTGTTGCCGACCACATCTCTGGGATGGAAAGGCGGCCGAACGAATTGTTGCAATTCTGGCAAAAGAGCTTGTTTAATATTAGCTATAAAAATAACGTGAGATTAATTAGTCATTCTTTATTTTTTTCGAGCGATCAGTTCAGCATCCGCGAGCCGTAAGATTTATAAGTTAATGAGCTAACAGTAAAGACGAATGATTAAGGTATAATCCGTTTTTTCATTTTTGAATTGTTGGGGGAATTATAGTGCCTATTTACGAATATCTTTGCAATTCATGTGGTTACGAAAAAGAACATTTACAAAAAATGAATGATGCAGCGATTACGATTTGTCCTGCTTGTGGAAGTAACCATTACATTAAATTGATTTCAGCAGCAGGTTTTCAATTAAAAGGGAGTGGCTGGTACGTTACTGATTTTAAGAATAATAAAACATCAAAACCGGAAACAAAGAGAAATACAGGAACTGAGGTAAAGAATGAAACTATCACAGCAGGCGCTGGTACGACGAACACAAGTACTAGTAATGGTGCTAGTGCTGCTAACACAACATCTTCTGCTGACTAATTTTACTTACAGGAATCGCGCGGCATGGAATATCACCACTTGATTGAAATTTTAAGCTAATTTTTTCTAGTCATCATTACAGGGATGTTAAAATCACCTGTGTGAGCTAATGATACTGCTCATCAATGTTCTAGTATTACTTTATAAAGTATCACATAGTACGCAGCGTGCATCTATTTTGATGAAAAAATTTAGATTATTATCGCTACAACCGAATACTATGAAATATAAATTTTTTTCTGATTAAGCGCATATTCCCCAGGAAATCATTTAGTGATGACCATGTTAATATTTATCTTTATATTTATAAGGCATAACTTGAAGACCGAATATTGGCGTCGATATAGGATTATTAACTGATCTCTAGTAAAGAAAGCACAGTTATACTCCGTCTATACCGTTTCATAGTCGGATTCTTGTATCTACTATCAACAGATAACTACAACGATTTCACTTAACAAAATAATTTTTAACGAAACTGATCACTCAACTTTCGATTCTAGACTTCTAATTAACAGATTATGCGTACAAATTACTGTGGTGCCATTAATACACGATATCTAAATGAAACAATTACTCTCTATGGCTGGGTGCATCGTCGTCGAGACCATGGGGGCGTAATTTTTATTGATTTACGTGATCGTGAAGGCTTAGTACAAACAGTCTGTGATCCTGACAATATAGATGCCTTTCAATGCGCAGAAAAAATTCGTAATGAATTCGTATTAAAAATAACTGGCGTAGTCAGGCGACGTCCAGAAGGCACAATCAATTTGACTCTATTCAGTGGCGAAGTAGAGGTTTTGGTAACGACTATCGAAGTACTTAATATATCACTTACGCCACCATTTCTAATGGATGATGACAACATAAGCGAAGCTATTCGATTGGAATATCGCTATCTTGATTTACGTCGTCCGGCTATGCAAGCGAATCTACGTCTACGCCACAAAGTTTCAATGGCAGTACGTGTATTTCTAGACCAAAATGGTTTTGTCGATATTGAAACACCCATGCTCACCAAATCCACGCCGGAAGGCGCACGAGATTATCTCGTACCTTCACGTGTCAATATCGGCCATTTTTTTGCTCTTCCTCAATCACCCCAATTATTCAAGCAACTTTTAATGGTATCTGGATTTGATCGTTATTATCAGATAACACGATGTTTCCGTGATGAAGATTTGCGTGCTGACCGTCAGCCTGAGTTCACCCAGATTGATATTGAAACTTCCTTTCTCAGCCAAGATGAAATCATGAAGCTGATGGAAAAAATGATTCGTAGTTTATTTAGATCTGTTGTCAGTGTTGATTTGCCCAGTCCATTTCCACGTCTCACGTATGCTGAAGCTATTGCAGACTACGGCTCGGACAAACCTGACTTGCGCATACCATTAAAATTAATAGAATTAACTGACGTTATGAAGGAAGTATCCTTCAAAGTATTCCGTGAAGCTGCAGAAAAACCGGATGGGCGAATTGCAGCGTTGCGTATTCCTCAAGGTGGAAAATTGTCTCGTAAAGAGATAGATGATTACACTAATTTTGTAGCTATTTATGGTGCAAAAGGCTTGGCTTATATCAAAGTAAACACCTTGGCAAAAGGCTTGGAAGGATTACAATCCCCTATCTTGAAATTTCTATCTAAAGATGCGGTAGATATTATTCTTACACGAACAGATGCGCAAGATGGTGATTTGATATTTTTTGGTGCAGACAAGGCAAAAATTGTTAATGAGGCATTGGGTGCCTTACGTGTCAAAATTGGACATGAACACGGCTATGCTGAATCAGGCTGGAAACCGCTTTGGGTAGTCGATTTCCCAATGTTTGAAAGAGATGAAGAAGAAAATCGCTGGCGAGCATTACACCATCCATTTACATCTCCTGCCGACGGTCACGAAAATATGTTAGAAAGCGAGCCAGATAAAGCATTGTCTAAAGCATATGATATGGTACTCAATGGTTCAGAAATCGGTGGGGGTTCAGTACGTATTCATCGCAAGGATATTCAATCTAAAGTATTCCAGGCATTGAATATTTCGAGCACAGAAGCACAGGAGAAATTTAGCTTCTTATTAGAAGCATTACAATACGGCGCACCACCGCATGGCGGCATTGCATTTGGTTTAGATCGTATTCTAACGATGATGACAGGTGCTGAGTCTATCCGCGATGTTATTGCTTTTCCGAAAACGCAGCGTGCTCAATGCTTATTAACACATGCACCGAGTACGGTTAATAAACAACAGCTTGAAGAACTTAATATCCGCTTGGGAAAAGACAAAAATACCGCAGCCTGAATTTAACCATTGAATTATTTCCATAACATCAGGATGGCATTCTAGAAGATATTTCGGAATACCTCCTTCAAACAGCGTGAATTATAATCACCGAACTTAATCAAAAGGCAGCATAATAGGTATTCTGAAACCATTTTTTATCAAAAGATATTTTTATATCCATTTTCTAGATAGTATTTTAGCCAGGTAAGATATGCTACCATGCACAAAAAAAGTATCTGCGAGACTCCTATCTACAGCGTAACAAGAAAATATGGGGGAATCTGCTAATAGTCTGGATTAATACCTATCACCTTAAAATCTTCAACATGGCAGAAGCAGAAAATGGCAGCCAGGATTCGACTGCACACGAGAGAAACCTAACACCAGAATACATCTGCCCCTGGCATGCGCATTATGCCGTTCAAGGTCCTTATTGATAAATGGGCGAAAAAATAGCAGGTGCGAGTGCCTCTTTCCCTCAGAAAGAAACACAAAAATGTACTTATGAAAAAAATTTCTATAAGTTGCCTCATCAGGTCGAGAATACTTTTCTACACCTTCAATCATAGTCGCAGTATTTTTATAAAACGCCTTAAAAATACTATGCTATTCCCTACCACTGTCCAGATCAAATGTTTCTATTCTCTGATCAGTTACTATGTGACAAGACTATCCAGATTAGATCAACGCTTATAATAAAATGTATAAAAATCCTGTTTCAATTCTGGTAGTAATCCATACTCTCGACTTACAAATATTATTATTAGAACGCGCTGATCATCCTGGCTATTGGCAATCAATCACAGGTAGTCAGAATCAGGGAGAAACACTATTACAAACAGCCATACGAGAAATCAGCGAAGAAACAGGACTGAATGCCATTGATTATCATCTCACTGATTGGCATATCCAGAATCAATATGAAATTTTTCAAGAATGGCGTTGGCGCTATGCGCCGACAGTAACGCATAATATCGAACATGTATTCAGCCTGCTTTTGCCCAAACCCATTCCAGTCACCATTGCAACACGAGAACATCTTGGATTTACCTGGCTACCTTGGCAGGAAGCAGAAAAAAAAGTTTTTTCAAAGAGTAATGCGCAAGCTATACGACAATTGGCTAATCAGGAAAAACAAAAAAATCATCATTACTAATTCGATACCGCCCCTATTACTCTACATCATAGATCGCGTAGAATAATAAAATTATCCCAATCTTATATAATGACTGGTCGCTGTCACTTTTTTGAGTTACATTTCCTCGGCGGTCATTCTGAATCATATAAAGAGACCTTTGCACGGTAGATGGCATATTTGACTGCTCTTTGTGATAAAATACTG
>CBDUPR010000043.1:0-23809 GCA_965369175.1 uncultured Nitrosomonas sp. | reverse complement strand
TATTTATCTCATATCAGAGCTTAACAATTTGTCCAGTTTTGCGGTACCACTTCACAAATGACGTTTCCAGCTATTAATCTGCGTAGGATGGATATGATAACGAGCGGCTAGTTGTGGTACCGTTTCTTCTCCACGTATTGCTGCCAAGGCTATTTTGGCTTTGAATTCTGTTGAATATTGCATGCGTTTCTTGCTCATGATTATGTCTCTCTATTTATCTCATATCAGAGCTTAACAATTTGTCCAGTTTTGCGGTACCACTTCACATTCGAATACGAGCCCGGTAATAGAGTCAGTTTATTTATACAACAAAATTAACAAGGTGAGACCTTTGCAAAACCCCAATAGTTAATTTTTCAATTATTGGGGTTTTGCAAAGGTCTCTTTTTATATTATTCCAATCGATAATAAAACTATTTCTTAATGCATTTTTGGTTCACAGTCCCTAATGTACTCACATGCAAACAGAAAGCTTTACTGATAAAGCGATTCACCGAGTAAATTGATCCGCCGATTCAGTGCGGCATCTTGTCTTAACCACTACTGCTAGGGTATAGTCCGCAATCAGCCATTTCATGTCCAAACAGGAGAGCGCGCTAGTTTTATTTGGCGCCGCCGAAGGCGTAACCCCCCGGAACCGCTCAGGCAAGGTTAAACCAGTTTTATTCCCTGAAAACCGTTTGTGACAGGCAATCTGGAGAGTGTCAAATGATTTTTGACCACCGAAGGGGCACACGGATAATTGTTCATCCGTAAATCTCTCAGGTAAAAGGACAGAGGGGCGGAGTCACCTTAGTTGACTTACTTTTTTATTATCGGGAGAACTATCCGTGTTGAAAATGACCCCCCTTAATCAAATTCACCGTAGCATGAATGCTAAGATGGTGAATTTTGGTGGCTGGGATATGCCGTTGCATTACGGCTCGCAATTAGATGAACATCATAAAGTACGTAGTGATGCAGGCATGTTTGATGTATCACACATGCTGTCAATAGATCTTCGAGGTGAACAGGCTCGCCATTTTTTACGTCGACTTGTTGCCAACAATATCGATAAGCTCACGCTACCAGGCAAAGCACTTTATTCTTGCATGCTTAACACGCAAGGGGGTGTAATTGATGATCTCATCATCTATTTCCTATCTGAATCCTGGTTTCGCATTGTTGTAAATGCAGGAACTGCCGAAAAAGATATTAGCTGGATAGAGACGCAACGGAATGAATTGAGTCCGGATTTAGATATTACACCGCGCCGTGATCTAGCGATGATAGCCGTCCAGGGCCCGCATGCGCGCGCCAAGGTTTGGCAGACTATCCCGGATTCCCAGTCAGCAACAGAGGCTTTAAAACTGTTTCAATCAACAATTTTAGGTGACTATTTTATTGCCCGGACCGGTTATACCGGTGAGGATGGTTTCGAAATTATCTTGCCTGCAGCCGATGCGACTGCTTTCTGGAAGGCTTTACATGCTGCGGGAGTGGCACCTGTGGGACTGGGAGCACGTGACACGCTACGACTTGAGGCAGGCATGAATCTTTATGGCCAGGACATGGATGAAACGACTAATCCAATAGAGTCTGGTTTGGGCTGGACGATTGACCTGAATAGTGAACGTGATTTCATTGGCAAGCAAGCACTATTGGAAAAACCCGCAACACAGCAATTGGTTGGCCTCTTATTGTTAGATCGTGGCATACTTCGCAGCCATCAAAAAGTCATTGCGCAGCACGACAACACTATGCTTGAAGGTGAAATTACCAGTGGTGGTTTCTCGCCAACAATTAATCAATCAATCGCATTGGCACGTCTTCCTTTACAAGTTTCAGTCGAAGATGAGGTGAATGTGATAATACGAGACAAGAAGCTGCGCGCCAAAGTGGTAAAATATCCATTCGTACGCAATGGAAAAATTCTGGTCTGATTTTGAAGCCGTAGCGAAATATTATCTAATTCTGGAGTAAAAAAATGAATATCCCAACACATCTTAAATATACCAAATCTCATGAATGGGTGAAACCAGAAAATGATGGCACGGTAACGATTGGCGTTACCCACCATGCTCAAGAGTTATTGGGTGACATGGTCTTTCTTGAACTGCCACAGATTGGACGTAATCTTGCTCAAAGAGAGGAATGTGCAGTGGCTGAATCCGTAAAAGCTGCGGCTGACGTGTATGCACCTATAACAGGAGAAGTAATTGCCGTTAATTCCGAGCTTGAATCAGAGCCTGAGAAAATTAATCAGGATGCCTATACTGCATGGCTATTTAAACTAAAA
Organism: uncultured Nitrosomonas sp.; assembly: GCA_965369175.1. Lineage (GTDB taxonomy): Bacteria > Pseudomonadota > Gammaproteobacteria > Burkholderiales > Nitrosomonadaceae > Nitrosomonas. The sequence goes on along the minus strand of CBDUPR010000043.1, from coordinate 21,531 downwards.
CCCGCGAATCCTGCTGAATTGGAAGAACTGCTTGATTCAGTAAAATATGAGGCATTACTGAAGAGTGAAGATCATTGAACAAATGAACTCATATTTGTTTTTTCACTCCCGCTGAAAGTATTACGTATTCCAGACTTTCTAATTTCTATATTTCATTACCATAAGATCTATTAAAACAAACCATGCCGTTTATTCCTCATACCGATGAAGATATTGCTGAGATGCTCACAAGCATCGGTGCAAATACAATTGAAGAGCTTTTCGACGAGATTCCAGAAGATTTAAAAAGTGGTCGGCTAGAAAAAGTGCCGCCCGGATTAAGTGAAATGGAGATTTCTCGACTGATGATGGGACGCGCCCAAAAGGACGGTTTCTATCTTAACTTTATTGGTGCCGGCGCATATGAGCACCATATACCTGCTGCGGTATGGCAAATTACCACGCGGGGAGAATTTTATTCCTCCTATACACCCTATCAAGCAGAAGCCAGCCAAGGAACATTGCAACTGTTGTATGAATACCAGACCATGATGGCATCGCTTACCGGCATGGATATATCCAATGCCAGTATGTATGACGGTGCTTCTGCACTGGCTGAAGCCGCGTTAATGGCTGTACGGTCGCATAAAACATCACGACGCATTTTAATACCTAAAACCATACATCCTGTTTATCGTAGTGTTGTCCGTGCCATTGTCAAAAATCAGCAGATAGAAGTAGTGGAATTACCATATTGTCCCCAATCAGGGCAAACGCTACCTGAATCTCTTGATGCTTTTTCTAAGGAAGAATTCGCGGCATTGGTCATTCCACAGCCTAATTTCTTTGGTGTATTGGAGCAAGTTGATGCCCTTACCGATTGGGCACATAGTAAGAACGCATTCGCTATTGGTGTTGTTAACCCGGTAACGTTGGCGGTGCTGACACCCCCTGGTGAATGGGGAAGTAAAGGCGCAGATATAGCCGTAGGTGAAGGCCAGCCGTTAGGTATTCCACTTTCCAGTGGCGGTCCTTATTTTGGTTTCATGGCGTGTAAGAATGCATTGGTGCGGCAAATACCCGGGCGTATTATTGGTCGTACCAATGATTTAGACAACAAGCCTGGCTTTGTGCTCACGCTACAAGCACGTGAACAACATATACGCCGCTCTAAAGCAACATCCAATATCTGTACTAATCAAGGTTTGATGGTCACAGCAGCGACCATTTATATGTCCTTGCTTGGTCCGGAAGGATTGCGTCGAATAGCAGCGCAATCTCATGCCAATACCTTGGAACTTGTGACGCAAATGGAAAAATTGCCCGGCGTTAAGCGGATTTTCAGTGAATCGCTATTCCACGAGGTCGCTGTATCGCTACCCATCCCGGCCAAAAGTGTTTTACAGGCCATGAAGGAAAAAGGCATATTGGCTGGATTGGATTTACAGGAATTTTATCCGGAAATCGGAAATGCCATGCTTGTATGCGTAACTGAGACAAAAACTTCGGATGATTTAAAGACATTCGTAGAGCAACTCGGACAAGCCTTAAACCAATAAACCACATCTTTAGCTTATATACCTGTAATTTTATTATATAGAGCCATTTTTAATTAAGGAAATACTATGGTCACGCTTGCAGGCAATCCAATTAAGATTGATGGAGTTTTCCCCAAGATAGGAGAAAAGGCCCCTCCTTTCTCCCTGGTTAATAGAAATCTGGAAAATATTACATTAGCCGATTTTGCAGGCAAAAGAAAAGTGCTTAATATTGTACCCAGCCTGGATACTCCTGTTTGCGCTATTTCCACACGCAAATTTAATGAAAAGGCCAGTAATATGCACAATACTGTTGTTTTGATCATTGCCGCAGATTTACCTTTTGCCATGAGTCGTTTCTGTGATACAGAAAATCTAGATCAAGTGATACCACTATCTACCATGCGTGGAGCAAACTTTATGCGTGATTATGGTGTTGCCATTACTGACAGCCCTTTTGCTGGCATCACAGCGCGCGCAGTCATCATACTCGATGAATCTGACAACGTGATCCATGCAGAATTGGTCTCAGAAATTAAAGATGAACCAAATTATGATGCCGCTTTGGCTGCCTTACAATAAATAACGCACACTACTTAATAACCATGTTGATATTTGAACACTCCCGCCCAGGGCGGCGTAATTATTCCCAGTCCCCAACGACTACAGCAAAAACAGAGAAGATTCCAGAAAATCTGTTACGTAAAACCCCTCCACTTCTGCCAGAAGTATCGGAAATGGATACGGTGCGTCATTACACCCGGTTATCGCAAAAGAATTTTTCGATAGACACGGAATTCTATCCACTGGGATCATGCACGATGAAATACAATCCGCGTGCATGTAATGCATTGGCCATGTTGCCGCAATTTCTGGCACGGCATCCACTGGCGCCGGAAGATACCGGCCAAGGGTTTTTAGCCTGCTTATATGAATTACAAGAGACTCTGAAAAATATAACCGGGATGGCAGGCGTAAGCCTTACTCCTATGGCTGGAGCACAAGGCGAACTCATCGGGGTCATGATGATACGCGCCTACCATGAGTCCAGGGGAGATCTAGAACGCACCGAAATTATTGTACCAGATGCTGCGCATGGCACCAATCCAGCTACGGCGGTTATGTGTGGGTACAAGGTAGTAGAAATCTCAACCGATAAAGAAGGCAACGTAGATTTGGCTGCATTAAAAGCGGCCGTAGGACCAAAAACTGCGGGATTAATGTTGACAAATCCTTCTACGCTCGGCGTCTTCGAAAAAAATATCAGCGAGATGAGCAGGATTGTTCATCAGGCAGGCGGCTTACTATACTACGATGGTGCTAATCTAAATGCGTTACTGGGTAAAGTTAAACCCGGTGATATGGGCTTTGACGTTATTCATATTAATCTACATAAGACCTTCTCAACGCCACACGGCGGGGGTGGCCCTGGATCTGCGCCAGTTGGCGTTGCGGAACGCTTGCTGCCATTTATACCGATACCAATTGTCACTCATGAGGAAGGCGTTTATCGTTGGATAACTGAAAAGGAAAAACCACAATCTATTGGCAGATTGTCTGCGCACATGGGTAACGCAGGTGTGCTATTACGAGCTTATATCTATGTCCGCTTATTGGGTGTGGATGGAATGCACCGGGTTGCCGAATTCGCGACACTTAATGCTAATTATCTAATGGCAGAATTACGCAAAGCAGGTTTTGAGATCGCATATCCTACCCGCCGGGCCAGCCACGAATTCATTGTTACCTTGAAAGATATCAAAGACAAAACGGGTGTGACAGCCATGAATCTGGCCAAACGATTACTCGATAAGGGTTATCATGCTCCCACCACCTATTTTCCAATGCTGGTTCCGGAGTGTCTGCTGATTGAACCTGCTGAAACCGAATCCAAAGAAACGCTGGATGCCTTTGTTGTCGCCATGAAGGAAATTCTAGTTGAGATTCAAGAGCAGCCGGATATGATAAAAAGCGCGCCTCATACGATGCCAATACGCAAACTGGATGATGTAAAAGCCGCCCGAGAGCTTGATCTGACCTGGAAGCCATGATCAGATATCAATACAGCTCGCTCTTTAAATTAACTATACACTTTTACAACTGATATAGTTTCCTAGCTTGAATATTTTATATCTGTATTCACTGATAAAATACGCAAGCTAGTTCTTGCTTATAAAAAATTATGCATACACTTATTTGTGGTTCTATCGCCTATGACACTATTATGGTGTTTCAGGATCATTTTAAACATCATATCCTGCCGGAGAAAATACATGTACTGAATGTTTCTTTTCTCGTTCCGGAAATGCGTAGAGAATTTGGCGGCTGTGCGGGTAATATTGCCTACAATCTGGGAATGATCGGCGGTAATCCTCTCATAATGGCGACAGTGGGTGATGATTTCCAACCTTATGCCTACCAGATAGAAAAATTAAAATTATCACAAAAGCATATTCATCATGTAAGTGATACATTTACTGCACAGGCTTTCATCACTACTGATTTGGATGATAATCAAATTACAGCATTTCATCCTGGTGCTATGAATTTTTCACATTTAAACTCCGTAATAGATGTGACAGATGTTGATCTGGGTATCATAGCCCCTGATGGGCGCGACGGCATGATCAAGCATGCACGCGAATTTTATGAAGCAGGCATCCCATTTATGTTCGATCCTGGTCAAGGCCTTCCCATGTTTAATGGTGCAGAGCTGATTGAATTTATTAATCAGGCTGATTACATCGCGGTCAATGATTATGAAGGACAGCTACTACAAGAACGCACCGGACGTACTATTGAATCTTTGGCAAATGAAACCAAGGCACTCGTTGTTACAATGGGTTCACAAGGATCGGTTATATATACAAACGGTAAACAAATCGAGATTCCGTGTGTTAAAGCTAAAGAGTTAATTGACCCTACGGGTTGTGGTGATGCCTATCGTGCAGGTTTACTCTATGGAATTGCTAATAATTTGGACTGGCAAACTACAGGACAACTTGGATCATTGCTGGGCGCATTGAAAATTGCGCAGCGTGGAGGGCAAAACCATCGATTTAGTCAAAATGAGATTGACCAGCTTTATTATGAGAATTTTGGTAGTCGCCTTTTCTAACGCAAACTCAATTCGACATGATGTTCTTGACGGTCATCCACAAGCGGAATCACACCTTGCGCCTGCCCTGTCTCATCTATACCTCCTTCGCTTATTATGACACCATTCATCGTTACACGGATTCCTTGCTTCCACTCCGTATTGATACAATTAATTATGATGTGATAAAAGGTTTCACGATAACGATAGTGAACTTTGTACGTTTTCCAATGGGCTGGGACGCGAGGCGTAACACGTAGATGATCCACTTCCAGACGCAGCCCCAAGAGTGTTTCCACAGCCAGTTGATACATCCAGCCAGCCGCACCAGTGTACCAAGTCCAACCGCCTCGTCCTGCATAGGGTGAGGCGGCATAAATATCCGCACACATGACATAGGGTTCAACTTTGTAGCGATCGATATCCGCTGACTGACTACCACGGTTGATGGGATTGAGCATAGCAAACATTTCCCATGCTTGTTTTCCCTCACCTATCATGGCGAATGCCATCGTGGCCCAGATCGCAGCATGTGTATATTGTCCCCCATTTTCGCGAACACCGGGCACATAACCCTTGATGTAACCAGGTTCAAGATCCGACTGATCAAAAGGAGGTGTAAGCAGTTGAATCAGCCGCATATCGCGTCGCACCAAATATTGATCTACTGCCTTCATCGCCTGACGGGCTCTCGCGGGATCACCACCACCTGAAATGACCGCCCAGCTCTGGCTGATTGAATCAATTCGACATTCGTCGTTGCTGGATGATCCCAATGGTGTACCATCATCGAAATAGGCACGTCGATACCAGCCACCATCCCAGGCATTAGCTTCAATGTTATTACGCAGCAATTCCGCTTGTTCAATACAAACTTTGGCGAAAACCTCATCATTTCGGCTCCGAGCCAGGTCTGCGAATAGTTGCAGATTCTCATATAGAAACCACGCCAGCCAAATGCTTTCTCCCTTGCCATCGCGGCCGACGAGATTCATCCCATCATTCCAATCACCACAACCCATAAGCGGTAGCTGATGTTTGCCAAATCGTAAGCCATGTTTAATTGAACGGACACAATGTTCATAGAGACTTGCCATCTCAGCTGAGCGTTGCGGTTGATCGTAATAGGCTTCCTCCTCCGGATACAGTTCACGACCCTCCAGGAAATGTATGGGCTCTTCAAGTACGCCTGTATCACCCGTCGCCAACACATAACGACAGGTCGCATATGGCAGCCATAAATAATCATCGGAAAAATGTGTACGCACACCTTGTCCGCCCGGTGGATGCCACCAGTGCTGTACATCTCCCTGGATGAATTGTCGTCCAGCACAACGAATCAATTGTTCGCGGATAAGCCATGGTGTCGTATGGTTCAATGCAAGAGTATCCTGTAATTGATCGCGGAAACCGTAGGCACCGCCAGACTGATAATATCCACTACGTCCCCAAAGCCGACAAGACAGTGTCTGGTAAACCAGCCAGCCATTGACCAAAACGTCTAGTGCCCTATCAGGCGTCTCCACATACACCGCACCCAAAACATGATTCCAGTGTGCCCACACCGCTTCTAATGCCTCCCGTGCGCCGGTTTTTCCGCTGAATCGCTGCATAAAATGCTGTACTTCACTGATGTTGCCCGCTGCGCCAAACACAAACACAATCTCGCTTTCTTGCCCGCTAGCCAGTTCAACCGGTGTTTGTATCGCAGCACAGGGATCAAGGCCTGCGCCAACCTTGTCCGATAAATGCTTGCGATGCATGGCCGCCGGATCAGCCAGCGATCCATTGCGGCCGATAAATTCCGTACGGTTTCCAGTCACCGTGCGTTCGCGCTTGCTAACTTGTGCAAAAACAATTCGATTGGCGCACTCATGACCATAAGCATTATGCGCAAGCAATGCCCCGCTGTGCGGATCTATCTCAGTCACAATGTGCATCAAATTAGCATGCCGCCATTCTCCAAGTACCAGCTCCCAATACCCCGTCAGCGACAGCCGACGAAGACGCTTCGAATGATTACGCAGCTTGATTACTAGAAATTTCACCGGCGCATCCATTGCAACATAGGTATACAGTTCCGAAGAAATATCAGCCTCATAATGCTCGAATACGCTATATCCAAAGCCATGTCGGCATACATAGCCAGATCGACCAGCGGCAGGCAAAGGTGATAATGACCAGAATACGCCCGTCTCTTCATCACGCATATAGAGTGCTTCGCCACTACTATCGCTAAGTGAATCATTGTGCCATGTGGTCAATCGGAATTCATGCGCATTTTCCACCCAGGTATATGCACTTCCGCTTTCGCTGACGACTGTACCGATATGCGGGCTGGCGATAACATTAACCCATGGTGCTGGTGTATTCTGGCCGGACTCAAGGCTGATTACATATTCTCGTCCATCTGGCGTAAAGCCACCCAAGCCATTATAAAAAATACGTTCGCGTGCTGGTAACGGCAGAATCGACTCAGCTAACGTTTGCAGCGAAGGCTCTAGAGGATCTGGCATCCATTCTGGTGTTATACCGCGCTTCCCCTGCTCAAGTAGCGTTGTCGTGGTATCAGTAAACATGACACGAGCAACGGCTTGAAATAAAACGCGCTCTTCTTCAGAAAGCTCCTCTGCCCGCCGCACGAATACGCCGCCCGGCTTATCGATGAATGGGGCATCAGGACCTGCGTTGATCAATCCCATGATCTGATCCTGCAAATCAGCTCGATAACTTGAAAAATCTTCATTCATGATCACCAGGTCGGTAACCAGACCCTTCATACGCCAGTATGCATGAGCCTGTAATATCTGCTTTACCAGATCAAGGCGCTTGAGATCACCGATCCGAAATAAAATGATCGGTAAATCACCTGAAATAGCAAATCGCCAAAGCCCCGATTGTCCAAGCCGATTGCGTATGATGATACTGGGCACGCTACGGCGCAAGGCACTGGCATAAATAACTGAACCGGCCAGACGACCATAGGTTTGTGCGTCCGCTTCGCTTGCGGTAAGATAACGTAATACCTCTTGACTTTGAAACCACGCCATTTCAAAAGCACGCTCTACGAAGTGGCGATCACAATATTTCTCAAGCACAGCCAGGGCTGCTTCACGTGATTCTGCTACACCTGAAATAATCTGCACGGTCGCAGATTCGTCCGCTAATAAGTTCACCGTACGGCGAATTGCGACGATGGGATCAAGTACCGAGCCATCCGTATTTGACAATATTGAGCGACTATCAGCACTATCCAGCATCACAGGATTACCGACTGTCCGGCATCGCCCGATGAATTTAGCACGACTGGTTTCATATGACGGCTCACCGGCAGCTGCATCAGGCACTGCTAGTAAATGAAACATCCAGGGTACCTGCTCTCCTGGCATACGCCGCCGACGCGTGCAGAGGATGGCCTGCTGATCGGATAGGATTTCAGTTTGCACGAATAAATTACTGAAAGCACGATGCGCCAGGTCAGCATTCAAGGATGCCAACACAACCTCTGCATAACTCGTCACTTCAATACATCGGGTACGCGCAGAGAGATTAGTAAGGGTAACACGGCGAATTTCAACATCATCTTCAGGTGAAACGCTGATCTCGGTATGTGTCTCGATCGTATGATCACGCCGTCGATACTCGGCACGTGCCTGTACAAAGATTGCTTCGTAATGATCAGCCTGGCGCAATGTCGGTTGATGTGCGGCTGACCAGTAATGTCCTGTATCGCAGTCACGTAGGTAGATAAAAGTGCCCCAGCGATCCGATGTAGCATCTTCGCGCCAGCGGGTGACAGCCAGATCACGCCAGCGACTATACCCGCCCCCGGCATTATTTGCCATGACATGATACCGACCATTGGATAGCAGGTGCACTTCGGGTATCGGGGTATCGGGGTCGGTGAATGTCCGCATGATTGCACCGATCTCCGTGACTGGAGGACGCGCAGCAGCACTGACCTCAGCGGCATGTGGGTGTAGTGTTTCCCCTTTCTTGGGTATGCGCTCTTGCAACAGCAATTCCGTTGCCCGCACAAGGGGATCAGACATGAATCGACGCTGCATTGGGCGGTTAAGCAAAACATGTTCAAAAGCAAGTAAACTCATCCCCTGATGGTGTGCCATAAAGGTGCGCACAATGGCATGATTTTTTCCTCGAGAGACACGCGATGGCGTGTAGTCAATCGACTCATAGAACCCGTATATACCACTACCTCCCTGATTAGCCAGTATTTGTAAATTATGGCAGGCTTCTACCGGGGCGACCATTAATGCCAACGCACTGGCATAAGGCGCGATCACCAGATCATCTCCCAATCCGCGCTTAAAGCCCAGGCCGGGCACACCAAATGCGCGATATTGATAAACCTGATGCATGTCGGTCACGTTATAGCAGGATTCGGAAATACCCCACGGCACAGCACGTTGTCGGCCATATTCGATCTGACGTGATACTGCAGCTTTGCAAGTCTGTTCTAACAGGGTATTGTCATAGCTTCGCATCATCAACTGCGGCATAAGATATTCAAACATCGAGCCACTCCACGAAATCAGGCTCACATCCCCACCATGACTTGTCAATAAACGACCAAGCGTAAACCAGTGTTTTTGCGGCAACTGCCCTTGTGCAATGAGCAAAAAACTGGCTAAACGTGCTTCAGATGCCAACAAATCATAGCAAGACGGATCGCGACGGCGTTCACCTACGTCATAACCTATCGTCAACAAACCACGTGATCTATCATAAAGAAATTCAAAATCCATCGCCGCCAGTTTCCCGCAACGGTCAATCAGGTTATCGATAACTCCAAGTCGTTTGACCGCATTTTTATAACAGGATGCCGCTGCTGTATTTGTTCCATCGACCATTAATACTTTCGCATTCATCACTTGTGTTTTAGATAATTCAGCTAATGTCGGAACATGGTTGAAATATCCGGGTTCAGATATTAAAGAATGAAGATCATTACGTAGCGCAAGAGATTGCTGATCGAGTGCCTGTACCCAATAATATAGTTCACCATCAATATCATTATCGGCTGGTAACCAGCCAGCTAACTCTCCCGTGGCATGATGCATTTTTTCCAACAAGATATCAGCTGCGGCGACAGATGGAGATTCTTTATTTGATGTCAGCGAACTCAGGGTATCCTGTAAAAACTGGATTCGTTTAGCCAGGTCTGGCGCGGGTAATAAAGGTACATGCTCGGCAAGTACCTGCAAAGTATCCTGCAATCCCTGAAACGCATGTACAGATAACACCGGTTGATCCCTTAATTCAGCCAGTCCTGCCTGCAGGGTTAGCAGGCTTCCAGCCAAGTTACCGCTGTCCACCGAAGAAATGTATTGCGGACAAAGCGGTTGCAATGTACGCGTGTCATACCAGTTATAGAAATGACCATGGTAACGCTCCAGCTTTTCCATCGTAACCACAGTATTCTCAACAAGCTGCAGGCATTCCCCGGCAGAAATATAGCCCAAATCATATGCAGCCAAGTCTGCCAGCAGTGCCATACCGATATTTGTCGGTGAGGTACGCGAAGCAATAGCCCGCGCGGGATACTCCTGAAAATTATCCGGTGGCAACCAATTATCCTGTGGCCCAACAAAGTCTGCGAAGAAGCGCCATGTCCGTCGAGCCGATGCACGTAAGAATGTCTGTTGGTCAGACGTTAGATTCGGCAGGGGTGATGACAGCGGCATACTGATCCACCAACCCACAATCGGTGCTACGAACCAGAGTAACAAAATAGGCGTTGTAGAAATAAATAATACGGCTGACTGACTAATCCCTAATGTAAACGCCAATACCACCGCGAGAAAAGGCGCAATCCACATTTCTTTGAAAAAATCAGTTAATGTGCGGCATGCATTACGACTTATATAAGATTGCATGTGCCAGATTAACAATCCCCGGCGCGTGAATAGCATTCGTACACCCGAGCGAAAAATGGCATCCAGGCAGATGAATGTATCGTAAGGCAGAAATACTAATGACAAAAAAGAAAGTGTTGCCGAGCGACCTGCAGATTTTCTTGTCAGGCTTAAATGCACTAACCAATCTTGCTCCCTGGGTTTACGAATACACTCGATGATCGCTCCCAATACAGTAGGCAAAAACACGATGCCCGTAACTAATAATGTCCAGAACCACGCCTCCTCGGTACCCAGTAACCATCCTCCTGCCAGCAAGGCAAGTAATGAAGGAGAAACGAGGCTACGGCGGAGATTATCAAAAATTTTCCACATAGATAAGGCCGCCAGTGGATTTTGTTGCCGCTTCGCTTTTGATCCAAACAATTTTCCTGCGTTTGGAAGCAACCAACCAGCCAGTTGCCAATCGCCGCGGATCCACCGGTGTCGCCGGCTAGCATCTACGGTGTAGCTATCGGGATGCTCTTCAATCAGATCAACATCGGTCACCAGTGCCGAACGCGCATAACCGCTTTCCAATAAATCATGACTCAAAATCAGATTTTCCGGAAAACGTCCGTCAACGGCCTGACGAAAAGCATCCACATCATAGATACCCTTACCAATGAAGGTACCCTCGCCAAAAATATCCTGGTAAACATCTGACACCTCGCGCGTATAGGGATCGACTCCGGATTCACCCGCAAATAGTTTTGTAAACCATGACTGGTTTGCACTAACCAGGCTAATCGAAACACGCGGTTGCAGGATCGTGTAACCTTCTACAACGCGCCCTTTGTCAATATCGTACATGGGTCGATTCAGTGGATGTGCCATATTTCCTATCAGCATCCGTGCCGTATCGCGGGGTAACTGTGTGTCCGTATCCAGAGTGATAACGTACTGAATCGAATTGAGAATAGATATATCACCGACAATATCCAGGAATTTTGTTTGATCTCCTCCGCGTAGCAAAGCATTGAACTGCTCTAACTTACCACGCTTACGCTCATACCCCATCCATAACTGTTCATATGGATTCCATACGCGAGGCCGATGAAACAGATAGAAAATACATGGACGATCCTCACGGTAGATTTCGTTAAGTGCCTGAACAGCTTCGCGCGCATAAAGGCGCAATGCATCATCATCCGGCAAAGTACACTCAGATGCATCACGAAAATCTGTCAATAAAGCAAAGAACAGATTAGGGTCACGATTGCCCAGATAACGAATTTTCAGGGCTTCCAGAAGATCGTCAATTTCCTCTGGCTTGCTTAGCAAAGTAGGGATAATCACCATCGTGCGATGGGTAGATGGAATGCCCTGAGAAAAATCCAGCCGGGGTAACAGGCGGGGTTGCAAGATCAACGTAGCCAATAAATTCATGAGTGATACAGCCAGCGCCGAGCTGGCGATTACAACTGTCATTGCAAGAAACCAGGGCTGCCAGTCATCCGTTCCGAATGTTTCGGAAGAACGGAACACAAACGCTGTAACCAGTGTGGTAAGCAACAAAATAGGGGCGAGATAAAATAACAGGCGGTGATTGCTACTAGTGCGGCTAACACGCTCCTTCCAGGATGGATGGTAACCAATTGCCTGTTCCAGTAGCGGCCGCCCACGATCAATCAGATAGTATCCGACATGTGCTGTACGATCACCAGGGCTTAATCGTTCCGCAGCCGCACGCGCGAGCATAATGGCTTCACGCGCCACCATGAATTCACTATATGTACTGCTTCTGGCTACATCCTCAATGACATGCCTATATTGATCACGAGTGGCAAAATCCTGGTTAGCGTGTATCCCTGCCGGATCTTCACGTAATGTCTGCTCGACGATGCTGAGCGATTCCACATAACACGTCCAGTCCATTGCGCCAATGAAGCGTAAACTCCCAATACTGTTTGCAATAGAAATCTGATTGGCTGCGGATATTCGGCTGGCCGCTTCCGACAACTGTACTGTACTCACGCCTTGTTCGAGTAATCTTTGCTCAATCCAGATCTGGATCAATGCCAGGGTGGGTTCGTGAGTTTGAAGTTTTGCGTAAAATTCCTCCACAAATGGCGCAGTAAGCGGAATATCGGCATTAGCAAACTTAGCGAGCAACTGAATAAGCTGCTTCGGTTCATTTTCAGCCGTTATGAGCATATGATCGGCCCATGCAGCCGCCTCATTGCGCTCCTGACGCCGATGAGCGATGCACAGTCCAACGCGACGTAGGTTCTCCAGCAGCGCCAGCTGTAGCATGATGGGGAATGCCCATAATTCGCCTAGATTTAATGGTACGAGTGTCTGGTAAGCAGCGATAAACTGGGTTGTGTTATTACTGTCGACACGGCCATCCATGTGGGAAATTAATTCCAATGCCAGATCGTAGACACGAGGGCAGCCAATTGATTGACTATTCGCCAGTTGAGGCAATTGTTGACTGTACCCGCGCGGTAAATGCCGGCGCGCCAAGTTAATTTCCTGCTCAATCAGGTAGAAATTATCGAGTAGCCAGGCTTCTGCCGGCACGATTCGCTGGCCCTGTGTGGCAGCAGCCATCACGATATCGTATGCCGCCAGTAAAACCCGCTCATTATCCGCCAACCGGGGCAATAATTTATCTGGTTTCGGATGAAAATTGATACGATGCTGACCAGCCAGTATAATGGCATGGCGCTTTAACTGTTCAATACTCAGCAGTTCCGAGCGTAACAGATCGGCTTCGCAATCGTCACTCAGTTCATTCTTCCGTTTATGCGCTGAAAATATATCTTTAATCGTGATGATATTCTCCTCGTCGAAACTAAGATCAACCAGCACAGTATCGGTCTTTTGATCTGCCTTCGCCTTGATATCCATACCATGCAACCGAACATATTGTCAATTATTAATCACTGAGTTTAATCGATCAATCGCATCAATCTGATCCATAGATCCCTTACTCGATTACCAGGGCATCACATTCAGCTAGAAGATTATTCATGAAAAATCCTGTATGATGAGTCGCTCATATACGGTTGACGTCTTGTTTTCAGTAAACATGGATCATCATCCAGATCAGAAAAGATGCATATTGCATGACGCATTCGCGCATCTGGTTTTTAGCATGCTGTAAAAATTATTTTGAAACACTTCAAAGCGCTGGAATAAACCTACCAAGAGTAAGGGGATTTTTCCAAATGAAAGTGATAAAAAAAGCAGTTTTTCCGGTCGCAGGATTGGGAACGCGATTTTTACCGGCAACCAAAGCCAGTCCAAAAGAAATGCTTCCCATAGTAGATAAGCCCTTGATCCAGTATGCGGCTGAAGAAGCAGTTGCGGCGGGGATGGATGTACTTATTTTTATAACAGGCCGCCATAAGCGTTCAATTCCAGATCATTTTGATAAAGCCTATGAATTAGAGAAAGAACTGGAAGCTCACGGAAATCAAGGCGGGCTAGATATTGTGCACAACATCTTACCACCCCATGTGAGCTGCATCTACATCAGACAAGTTGAAACATTAGGGTTAGGCCATGCGGTTTTATGTGCCCGGCCAGTCGTTGGAGACGAGCCTTTTGCAGTTTTCCTGGCTGATGATTTAATAAAATCCCGTGATCATCCTTGTTTAGCTCAGATGGTCAAAATATATAATCAATATTACAGTTCTGTACTTGGGGTTGAACGCGTTCCTTACGAAAACGTTGATAAGTATGGCATTGTTGCAAGTGTACCGGTTACTGAACGATTATCAAAAATCAGCACCATTGTCGAAAAACCGGCCATTGGCACCGCACCTTCTAATTTAGCTGTAGTGGGTCGTTATATCTTGACTCCCAGAATCTTTGAATTACTCGAAAAAACAGGACAAGGAGCCGGCGGTGAAATTCAATTAACCGATGCGATCGGAAAGTTGCTAGAGGAAGAGCCCGTATTTGCTTACGAATTTGATGGTAAACGCTTCGATTGCGGCAGCAAGCTCGGATATTTAAAGGCAACGGTAGAATATGCCTTGGCGCATCCGGAACTGAAGCAGGCATTCGCACAATATCTCGATGATATTACGAATCAGCTCTAGGCGACACATTTATCATGTAAAACAAGCAATAAGTTGCGCTATCAGAATCAATACGATCTAGTCTGTTATAGGGCACACACCCATGGTGCAGCCACTTTCGTTATGGAATAGTCGTATTCGCAGCAGCTCGACACGATGAACGCGTCAAAAGAAATTCAGGCAGCATCAAACTTGCAAACTAATGGCGCCTTGCTATTAAAAAGCAAAAACCTCCTCTATCAGTTACCAGCGCTATAATAAGGGTTTCCTGTTGGCGTGATCGCTGCTACTGGAAATGGTTGCAGATTTTGGAAAATAAAAACCAAAACAGGTTGGACAAAAAGTATGCGTCGTATTTTTTGGACACTGTTTTACCCATTCCGGAACCCAGTCCCAGCACTCAATTTCCTGTATATTTTTTACTCTGCGACAGTAAGCACATTGATTAATCATGCCATTTTTGTCTGTATAAAGCGATCTATCGGCCGCTCTCACAGGCCTCTCTTCGAGAGTATGATATCGCTCGATTACGAGAGAATTGATAATCAGCAATCCTTCTCGCTTTCCTAACGGATGGACAAGCTGATGATAACGTCGATAGAAAATATCACTTGAGCATTCAAATTCATAATTCCAGACCGTATG
Organism: uncultured Nitrosomonas sp.; assembly: GCA_965369175.1. GTDB lineage: Bacteria > Pseudomonadota > Gammaproteobacteria > Burkholderiales > Nitrosomonadaceae > Nitrosomonas. Next base: position 6,323 of record CBDUPR010000043.1, on the reverse strand, counting down.
GAATTTTAAGCAGTCATTCAATTTATTTTTATAAAGCAGTTTCATTTCACCCGGCATGCAATCCAGAATTGATCTTCCCAAATCCCATTCAGCCGATATGGCAGGCTCTCCCCCATTTTCTTGAGAAAATCGATACCAACCCGGATTGAGATAGGCCAGAATAAGGTTTTTCCATACACCGTAAATGGGTCCACAGTGTGCTTCTAGATCATCAAAGTTGTAGTTCTGAAGTAATCTCCTGAATTCCGGGTCTATTCTTGCCATATTATTCAAAACCTTAGAATTAATGTAGAAACACTGTTAAACTTTCAGACTAATCTATATAGGAACCAATAACTTAATTATTAAAAGCGATATTAAGATACAAACCATGACGAATAAATAGGCAAATACCCTATTATCGTCATAATAAAAAATTAATTTTTTATAATCAATAGGATAAAACTTCCGGCGAGGGCTTTTGCAAAAGTCTCCATGTGTGCTCACACACTTGTCGTTCTTTTATGAACATCCAGGTCAATCAGAAATTCAATCTGACTCAAGAAACTATCTTTACGTGTTCAACAATCAGCATTAAAGCCTGAGAAACTTACGGTTTCCACTGCTGATAATTGAGTTCATTGATTAAAGATCTATCTACATTAACATATTGTTAAATATGCTATTCTGTTTCTGCATAGATAATTGAATAATCCAAAATCAATCTTCCTTTTATATTTAAATCAGAATATAAATAAACACGCTTTCTAAAGTCTCTGGCTTGTTTTGGTGGGATATTGATGTATATATATTCGTTTTCTTCTGAAGCAATGATGCAATCACTTTTATTGTCTACTACGCAATCTCTAAAGATCAATTTCAGTTGCACACCCGTTAATGTATATTTATTTGAATGATTGATGATACGACCAACCATGTCATAGCCATCAATCGATGACTCTAATGATACATCTTCAAAAAACAGCTCCGATGGCAGAATTCTTTCCTTGGATTGCATTTTTTCATATTCTTGATACTGCCAAAATAGAAAACCACTTGCCATACCGACCAAAATAACCATTCCAGTGAATTTTCTGAATCTCGCGGATACTGTCACCAATATTAAGAAGATCATTCCTGCAAGCCATTTCATGAATTACTCCTTATGAATTCCACATTGAGAAAGACTACTTGACATCAATCAACCTGAATAGTGCATGCTTGCCTATGCGTACATGGCATAATTCTATTTAGGGGCTGTCTCGTAATAGCATTTTCCAAAATTTCAGGTGTTAATAATCAATAAGTTGTATAGTAAAAAACAGGCAAATCCTACATTACGAGACAGCCCCATTTACTAATAACTTTAAATTTAATGTCATTATGGCCATTTAGTAAAGAAGTCATGAAGGCGCGCGCCAGGGGTCATCATCATCGAGTCTTAAATGCAATAACTTAGTCGCTGGAATAGTTTCAACAGTTCTTTCTATTTTAGGAGTCATGTTGATTAATAAGAAAATAACTATTAGCCTAATATGCATACCGCTCACAACAATAGTGCTCGTTGGCTGCGACCAAAACCTAAAGGAAACAAAACAGCCTGAAATCAGATCATTACAAATTTGGGCGCATGCAGGCCAAGCGATTGAGCGTCAGATACTACAATCCCAGGTTGCACGATTTAATCAGAAAACCGCCAATGCTGACATCAATCTGACATTTATTCCGGAAAGCCACTATAACGCCCAGGTACAAGCGGCAGCTTTGGCAGATGACCTGCCAGATATTCTCGAATTTGATGGGCCTTATCTATATAACTATATCTGGCAAAATCACCTGCTACCGGTGGAAACATTACTGCCACAATCCATTATGAATGATTTACTGCCCTCAATTATTGTTCAGGGTAGCTATGGTCAACATTTATATTCAGTAGGCACCTTTGATTCTGGACTCGGACTATATGCCCGCCGAAGTGCTTTGCAGCGAATCTCAGCACGTATTCCCCTAACTGCATCTGATGCCTGGAGTATCGATGAATTTAATACAATCCTAAGGAACATGGCACAACAAGACCCTGACCAGGCGGTACTCGACTTGAAACTCAACTATACAGGTGAATGGTTCACCTATGCATTTTCACCCATACTGCAGTCAGCAGGTGCAGATCTGATCGATCGAGAAACCTATCAAATCAGCACGGGTATCATTAACAGTATCCAGGCCATTTTCGCAATGCAGCAGCTACAATACTGGATTCAGCAAGGGTTTGTCGATCATAACCTGGATGACGCCGCATTTATCACTGGCCGTGTCGCTCTTTCCTGGGCGGGGCATTGGGAATATGAACGATACAAAGAAAGATGGCAAGATGATTTAATTGTCTTGCCCCTGCCTGATTTCGGCGAAGGTAGTAAGACTGCTCACGGCTCGTGGAGCTGGGGAATTACCCGGCAATCCAGATATCCTGAAGTCGCAGCTGAATTTCTTTGTTTTCTCTTGGAAACAGAAGAAATACTGGCAATGAGTAATGCGAATGGAACGATACCCGGCACACGTAAAGCGATACAACAATCCGCGCGTTATCGTGCTGGTGGAGCATTACGCTTATTTGCAGATCAGTTGCTACAGGCTAATGCTGTCTCACGTCCCAAAACGCCTGCATATCCCATGATTACGACGGTTTTTCAACAAGCCTTTCAGCAAATTCGTCATGGTGCTAATGTTAAGCAAACCCTGGACAAGGCAGCACAAAGAATTGATCAGGATATTCGCGATAATCAAGGGTACCCGTTTATATTCCGTTAGGAAGATACTATTGATACATTAATGAATACAATAAAGATCAATATTTAGTTGTCATTATATGATGAGGCATAATCTCAAAAAATCGGACTATATCAATGGGTGGTTATTTGTATTACCCGCCTTATTAGGATTGTTATGTTTTGTATTATTTCCCTTTCTACTGGCCGTTGTATTGTCATTTACCAATCTGAAACTGGGCTCACCCTTGCCACTGGAATTTATCGGATTCACTCATTACCAGCGTCTTTTAGACGATATGGCATTTCTGTACGCACTAAGGAATAATATCTTATTTGCTTTAATCGTGGTGCCGATACAAACCAGTCTAGCCCTAGTGCTAGCGCTATTAATCAATCAGCCACTACGAGGAATGACTGTATTTCGTACCCTGTTCTTTATGCCAGTCGTGTTTCCCTTATCCCTGGTAGCCGTAGTATGGATTTTACTTTTTGCTCCCGGACCACAAGGGACTTTAAACAGCGTACTAGAATTCATGACTTTAGGCATATGGCAACCCCGTGATTTTTTACATGATCCCTACTGGGCCTTGCCGGCTATTGCCCTAACTTCCATCTGGCAGGGAGTAGGATTTCAAATGATAATACTGCTAGCTGCATTGCAGTCAATCCCTGCCGAACTCTATGAAGCAGCAAGCATAGATGGTGCTACCAAAAGGCAACAACTGCTTTACATCACTGTTCCTCAATTACGGAATACGCTTATATTTGTTGTTCTGGTTACAACTATCTTAACTTTCCGTCTGTTTGATCAGGTACAGATTATGACTCGGGGTGGGCCACAGTATGGAACAACAACGGTGATGTATGAGGCAGTTAATGCGGCCTTCACCAGTCAACAGGTGGCCAAGGGTGCCGCCATGACCGTAGTCTTTTTTACTATTGTACTGGCATTAACTTTAATACAGCGCTATGTAATCCAGCATGAAAAGGTAATTGAATGAACAAGAAGCGATACATAATCAGCCTTCTTCTTTACAGTACATTAATCAGTCTCGCATTGATCTTCTTAGTACCGATTGGGATAATGCTGGCAGGCAGTTTTAAACCCGACGATCACGTATTATTAGAAGCTGGTACCTGGCAAGGCTACTTCCCGAATCAATTCAGTTTACAGAATTACCAGGATGTATTTGAACGTGTACCTTTTTTACGTTACTTATTCAATTCAGCGCTGATTACTTCCACCATTGTAATGAGTGGTCTACTTGTAAACGCGTTAGCGGGTTATGCCTTTGCCCGTATAAAGTGGTCAGGCAGGAATAGTTTATTATCAGCGGTCATTATTTTAATGATTATTCCTCTGGAAGCCATTGCCATACCCTTATTTTATGAGGTGACATTGTTGGGCTGGCGCGACACTTATCTCGTACAGATTGTGCCATTTATTGCCAATGCTTTTTCTATCTACCTTTTTTATACCTTTTTTCTGGATCTGCCTAAAGAACTCGAAGAGGCCGCACGTATTGATGGCGCGAGTGCATGGTGTATTTTCCTTGTGATTGTTATTCCCAATGCCAAACCTGTATTCGCCGCAGTAGCGATTCTTACCTTTCTAACCCAGTGGGGCGCTTTCCTGTGGCCCCTAATCGTGACACACAGTGAAGCAGTCCGCCCATTACCATTAGGCATTGCGGCATTTTATACTTTACCCCCATTACAGTGGGGGGATATCTTTGCTTTTGGCATCATGATGGTCATGCCCGTATTACTCATTTTCCTCGTTTTTCAACGATGGTTCATCAGTGGCGTCGTGACTACAGGAATCAAGGGTTAATTTATGGCTAAAATTGCATTCAATCATGTCACTAAATACTTTGATGAAAAAACTATCGCGGTACAAGAATTTACGCTCACCATTCAAGACGGCGAGTTTGTCGTGCTCGTAGGACCATCTGGCTGTGGAAAATCCACGGTATTGCGTCTTCTTGCTGGCTTAGAGAATGTCACCAAAGGTCAAATCCTGATTAACGATCAGGTCGCCAATCTAATGACGCCACAGCAACGTAATATTGCCATGGTATTTCAAAACTACGCCTTGTATCCTCATATGAGTGTCCGTGCTAATCTGGCCTTTCCATTAAAAATGAAGCATACTCCAACTGCCATCATTACTGAGAAAATAGCATATATTGCCGAAATATTAGACTTATCTCAATTATTAGAACGGAAACCAAAACAACTGTCAGGTGGTCAACGTCAACGTGTTGCTATGGGACGCGCATTGGTAAGAAACCCCAGTGTATTTCTGCTCGATGAACCATTATCAAACCTGGACGCCAAATTGCGAGCACAAATCAGGACAGATATCGCAAAAATACAAAAACGGTTGAATAAAACAACCCTATATGTCACTCATAATCAGGTGGAAGCGATGACATTAGGTAACAGAGTGGCTGTAATGAATCACGGGGAACTCCAACAAATTGATACCCCTGAAGTGCTTTACGATAAGCCAAAAAACAGCTTTGTAGCAAAATTTATTGGTAATCCCGGTATGAATATCATACCGTCCATCCTGATACAGGAAGGTAATTCCGACATTAATCTGATTATTGGAAAACAGAAAATTACCCTGCTACCTGCAAGCCAGTACAATAGTCCAGAATTATTACGCCACCTCAATAAACCCATTTTTGCAGGCATTAGACCAGAAGCCTTTAGCATCACCAAACGGATGCGCCATCATAGTGCAATTAAAATAAAAATATTTATGGTAGAGTTTCTAGGGCATGAATCTTTGATTTATGGTCAGTTACCAGATCTGGCTGGAAGTCATGCTGGCAACATATTAGTGGCCCGCATTGTAGAACGTTGCCATTTTTCTGACAATACTATTGAAACATTCTTTATCAATCCTCAGGCAATTTACTTATTTAATGCAGAAGGAGTCGTGATTAACAGATAATCATGGCTCAATTAATTAATATCTGATTAACGGCACAAGGACAGTCTCATGCAAGCGATCGTAGAATTACAAGTGATTCCCCTCGGCAGCGGTGTTTCTGTCAGAAAAGAGGTTACCCGTGTCATTGAGCTATTGAGAAATCACCAGATTCTGGTGAAAACACACGCTACAGGCACCAATATTCAAGGAGAATTAAAGGTGATACTCGCTGTCATTGAAGAAATACATGAAACGCTGCACAAAGAAGGCAGCGTGCGTTTGATTAGTTACATAAAACTGGAAACGCGTATTGATAAGACACCTACTCTAGCTGATAAACAGCTATAGATTTATTACGATTACGACTTATCTGAAAGCTTCTTGCAGAAGAATCTAAACGCAACAAATACCATTTTCATGAAATCGCTCAATCTTAATTTCAGCTACCCATTGCTTTCCTGAACACCATTATCCAGATCGAAAATACAAATTTTGACCGCACTCTCCCATGTACATATACATCGTTCAGGTATACGTGTCTGTTAGTCATGGATTGATACGGTTTAATAAGTATTTATAATCTTGACATCCTCCCCTTCCTAAACGAAGGGGATTCCTAGCGACTTATTAAG
>CBDUPR010000042.1:0-23957 GCA_965369175.1 uncultured Nitrosomonas sp. | reverse complement strand
GGGTTGGATTCGTTGAATTGGGAATCCCCTTCGTTTACGGAGGGGAGCAGTCAATTTGGCAATGCTCACAAAATCCATGCAATTCCAATTGTTTTTTGTTCAACGTGAAGCCAGTACTCTGAATACCACGTTCCAGCTCGGACATAATCTGCTTTTTGATGCCAATTTCTTTCACTGTATGGCAACGATCGCAAATCAGAAACTGGGGCATTTCATGCGGGTGATCGCAGGTAATATGAGCGCAAATCATGTACCGACCGGATGTTTCAAGTTTGTGAACCAGTTTTTCCTGAATCAGGAAATCCAGCATGCGATAGACCGACATGACCGGTAGTGCCTCATTAAACTGGCTTTTATATTTTTCGACAATTTCATAGGCAGAAAGAGGAATCGATGAGGTCAATAGCGCCGTAAGCACATTCTTTCGCTTGCTGGTTAATTTAGTCCCCGTCGACACGCATGTTTCTTGCGATTTCTTAATGATCTGATCAATGTCAGCTGGCATTCTATTTAGCTTCCAATGGTATAGTAAGTATGTAAGAAAATTTTCTGTGTAATTATAAATAGTAATCTGCGTGTTTATAACAGATCTACATTTAGTACGGATGTTTTCACTACACAATAACTAAAATTTAAGCAAAATCGAGAGTAAGCAATAACCGCGTTTCATTGTCATTAAGAGATGGCGAGCGATGAATAACGCCCAACCCATTATTTCCTTCCCATCCATTCCCCTTGAGCAAGGCAATATCCCCTTCGCTTAAACGTTGAATAGCATCGTGCTCAGCAATTGATTCTTCACTGGTTCCTAACAATGAACGATCTATTCCATCACTGTCTAGCCATTCTGTGCCTTTGCCTGCATAAGTCGTCACCAAACGGCACGGCACGTTATCTGCATGAAAACGTGGACACATGGTTTTATTTAACACCAGCAACCGTAAGCCTACCTGATCAAGCTCGAAAAGACAGGAAAACATATCAATTGTCAGCGCAACATCTTCGATAAAGCTAACGCGCATTGAATGCGCAGGCAATGATCCCATTAACACAGCAATCACGCTCTGAACACTGACCCACCGTGTCAACTGGAAATCAACATGTTCTTGCTGCAAATACGCCCCATACGTTCTAACGGCAGGCACAATAGCGCGTTTCAAAATGCACATATTGACCTGTGTATCATAGATCTGTGTCAGCACTTCAGGCGCATGACCGATAACAGAAGTACTTTGCTTAGGCGGCACTGGATTCAGTAAATAATTATTGGCTGGATATGTTTGCATATCAAACATCATCCCAGGCAGGAAAAGGATCTTCCAAGGTAGTCCAGTATTCCTTTCCAGCCAGCAGTTCTGCGTCGGTCAACAAACATTCATCCAACCATTGACAGACTGCTTCTTGGTTAAGATTCTGGCCAATAAAAACCAATTCCTGCCGCTTATCCCCAAATGGTTCAATCCACTTCGCTGCAATAGATGCCAAATATTCTTTATCGGTAGGCCATTGTTTTTTTGGCACAGCCTCCCAAAACATACCGCTATAACTGTAACCTGCAATGCCACCAGCCTGATTCCACTGCCCTGCACAATCTGGTCGGGTCGCGAGCCAAAAATACCCTTTCGAGCGAAGTAATCGACCTGTCGGCCATTCATGGTGTAGAAAATCATAGAATTTCTGCGGGTGAAATGGTTTCCTTGCGGTGTAGACAAAGCTGCTGATTCCATATTCTTCCGTTTCCGGAATATGTTCTCCACGTAACTCCTTCAGCCAGCCAGGTGCTTGCTGAGCTTGCTCAAAATTAAATTTTTGAGTATTCAATAGTCTGGATAAATCAACCTGACCATTCTTAATCGCTATGATTTCTGCCTGCGTATTGAGACAGCTTAAAATACCGTGCAACCGGGTTAGCTCCTGCTGCGTGATCAAATCTATCTTGTTAATCAAAATGACATCGCTAAATTCAACTTGATCGGTCAATAGATCTGCAACGCTGCGTTCATCGCCTTCTCCCAGGTTTTCCTCAGTTTCCTGAAGCATTCTTGCTTCTTCAAAATCTTTAAGGAAATTGACCCCATCAACTACAGTTACCATGGTATCCAATCGTGCAATATCTGATAAGCCGATTCCCTCTTCATCTGCAAAAGTGAATGTTTCTGCAATCGGTAGTGGCTCCGATATTCCGGTAGATTCAATCACCAGATAATCAAATTTTCCTTCGGCGGCAAGTTTGCGTACTTCAACCAGCAGATCCTCGCGCAAAGTACAGCAAATACAGCCATTACTCATTTCAATCAGTTTTTCTTCGGAACGATTGAATGAAATTTCCTGCTCAATAATTGATGCATCGATATTGATCTCACTCATATCATTCACGATGACCGCAACTCGTTTTCCTTGCCGATTATTAAGAATGTGATTAAGTACAGTTGTTTTTCCCGCGCCCAGAAAACCGGACAGCACAGTCACGGGTAAACGATCAACGAGCGTATTCTGAATCAGATTTGTTGGCATATAAATAGACCTATGAGACACTAGTGTTTGATATGTTACATCATATCATTTTAAAAAAGCAATATTAAATGAGACCTTTGCAAAACCCCAGTAGTTTTGAAAAATGAGCCCTTTATAATCAATAGTCAGAAACTTCTGGTGAGGGCTTCCGCAAAAGCCTCGATTGATTAAACCAGTCATCCAGGTAACCGCTTGTTGCTTTTTATTTACTATCTGCCTCTCTTAAAGTGACTTCGGTAGCAGCAGGAGTTAAAGCAAACAATACGCAACGGAGCTACGCAAGTCTGCTTGCTGGCTGATCAGTTGAGCGCCTTAATTGACAGACAGCAAAAATCCCTTGATATATATAAAAGAACAACCCATTAAAACCATATATAATCCACGCCGCACCAAGTGCGACAAATTGTCGCACTTGGTGCGGCGTGGATAGCATAAGACTTTTTTATCTTATGCATCAATAAGATAATGGTAATTCTTTTAGCAAAAGAGTAAAGCACATTTTCACTCGTCATGCTCATTCTGTACTTTCATTCTTTATCTTCAAGATACGGGGCCTGCAATCGCCTCTCCTTACTCGTTGTCCCAAAATTCATTGGTGTTTCCTAAATAACAAATAACCTGAAGGAAGTAAATCATGCAATGTAAAGCTTCTGAAAAACTTTCTATAGATAGATGTAATTTACAGAAAGCGCAACAAATGACGCAAAAAAATCACTGTTATCCTGAATGGTCGATGCTTTCGGCATTCCTTGTTACGCTATCTTTATTTTTAATTAGCACAACTATTCATGCGCAAACAACTTCGGCAGGCAATCTGCATCGCATTGAAATGTTCGCAGACAAGCCTCATGAAGATCATGATTATCTGGCCTACAGGATGATGCTGCACGAAGTTACCGATAAGAATGGCAAAACTACTGATATTACCTCCAGGTACAGCCCAGAAGCGATAATTCCCGGTCCCACCATCATAATGGATGAAGGTGATGTCGCTGAAATTACACTTTTTAACCGGGTGCCCAATCCAGACCGAATTCAGCATCATGACAACGTCAGTCTGCACGTTCATGGCGTTCATTATCAACATCATAGCGACGGTACACTAAAATATATCAATTTATCCGAGGATCAAGGCGCTACGCTTGTTCAATCCTACACATATCGCTGGGATGCCGCACCTGGTACTGCTGGCACCTGGCCCTATCACGACCACAATATGAACACTCATAACGGCGCGGAGGATAAAGGTTTATTTGGTGCCTTAATTGTCAATCCGGCATCTAACACTGTATTCATAAATAGTGAGGGCAAGCGTAAAGCGGTACCGCTCTCCAGCATTAAAAAAGATTATGTCCTGTATATATTGGACGATATTTTTGTCGGGACAGAAATTGACAGAATAACGGGCCAACAAACACCAATCTGGGTTAATCCCGCTTTATCCGCACAAAGCGGCAGCAATGTCAGGCTTCATCTAATAGCACTGGGCACCAATTTGCATCAATTTTCCCTCCCCGGCTATGGTTGGATTGACGCAGGAACTAATTTAGTGATTAACGAAAAAGCGATCGGCCCTTTGGAAAAACATGTTGTTACTGTACAGGCCAACGCCAGTTCCCACTATATAAATACCACTTTCTCGGGAAGGTCACAAGGCATGATTGGTAGTTTCAATGTTAATCCATAAAAAGAATAAATTCCAAATAAAGGATAAAAAATGAGGCTAAGTATGTGTGTACAAAATATCAAAACCATGACAGCTATGATGCTGCTTGCCGCCTTGATACTGCTCTCAAATAGCGTGCTAGCGGCAACGCACGATGTTAGCCTGTCAGCTGAAATACTACCCAATGGCCAATTGGGCTACAAGATGATCAGCCATACCAGCAGCGAAGGCACTATCCCGATATATCCTGATGAAGCGGTCATTCCTGGCCCGACTTTATTCGTTAAACAAGGCGATGTCGTCAATGTGGTGCTGAATAATAATACCAATGTTCCTGTCAGTTTTTCAGTGCCCAATCTTGCGCCGGGTAATAACGAGCAGGTGCCCCCCGGAGCTGATGGTAACTTTCAAATTAATGCTCAAACGGTAGGCACTTATCCGTACGGTGATGATGGTTCTCAACTGCTTGGTCTGTTTGGCGCGATTGTCGTTGACCAGCAGGATGGCACCGTACAAAGTTTTGTTGACGCTAATGGCGCGATTGTACCGACACAACGGGCAAACCTGGATAAAGAGTACGTTATGTTCATGGTCGGCTCAACTTTCTGGGGTGCAGAGATTGTAGATGGCGTCCAGACACCATTATGGACCAATCCTTCATTAGGCGCCGTTCTTAATGATGTGGTCCGCTTCCATATCCTGTCTGTAGGTCCGGGCCATACCTGGCACCTGCATGCTCATCGCTGGATTGAGCCAACGGGTATTCCGGTTACAGTGGCATCCCCCAGTATTATCGATGTTAAATTAATGAAAGATGATTTTGACAGTCATGCATTTACAGTCAAAGCAGGCAGCGGCGTTGGAACAGGGGTTTGGCAATATCACTGCCATCTGTTTTCTCATATGGAAGCAGGTATGGCAGGTATATTTACGGTTGCTGCTGCGGGAGAATCTGGTGCCAGTGTTGCCGGCGCTTCCCCTTATGGTGCAATATTCGCATCTACGGGTTCCGGCCCTGGTTTAGTAACTTTCGAGCTGACTGACGTACCTGGCAGTCACTTCAGAAGCACCCGAAGTGAAATTCTTCGTGGAATCACCAAAACCGGCTCACTGGAAATTATTCCACCAGATAGCAGTGTTCACTTCATCATGTCAGACACCAATGGCGTACATACCATTACGAGTTTGCTATGGCCAAGCAATGCCGATGATGAAGCCATGGGCGGTGATTCACGCCTGATCCCCTTTGATCAGATTAAACCCTACCGCGGTGGAGGTATCGTAAAATTATCCACCCCTGGTTTGTACGTATTTACTTGCAAGGTTCATCCTTATATGTTTGGAGCAGTTATTGTCGACGACCCTGCAACAGAGGGGCTTGATCTGGGCGATGCAATCGATATAGCTGGCGGCCTGAGCAATATCCCTACATCCAGCGACCTGGCTACGCAACTATTAAAATTATTCCTGGTTTCGACTACTCCTGAAAACTGGCAAGATTATACTTCGGCCGATCCTTGGACTGTGGCCTACCCCTCTGTTTCGGTCAGAACAGATTTAGGTCCACTCAATCTTGCCGATGTACTCATCGCCAGATATCACAATGGCGATAATCGGATGGCACTTGCACCACTTTCCAAACCAACGACTCCGGGTGTTGGTGAAGTATGGATTAATACTCAATCCGAACAAACAACGGGTAAAACAAAGCATGGCACTGTCACAGTAGTTGATGCAACTACCTGGGAAATCAAACAAAAGATTTCATTGCCCGCAATCAACATGAATAACCCACACAACATGTGGACAAATAGAGATCAGTCGGTCGTTTTTGTAACACAATGGTTCGATAATAGAATGACCTTCGTTAATCGTGCAGATGGCTCATTGATCCGTGATATTCGGGTTGGTGATTCGCCTGCACACGTAATGACGCTGCCTACGACCGATGAATTACTTATCACTTTAAATGGTGAGAATGGCATGACTAGAATTCAGCCGGGAACATTCGAGCTGGATAGAAGAACGATGACCCAATTACCCGGCGCAAGTAATGCCAACCCACATGGTCACTGGATTAAATTTGACGGAAGCATTGTCAGCACCTCCAACATTGGGACACATGATGCAGGAATTTATGACACGACAACCGGCGAGATCAAGTCAAGAACACCGACAGGTCACGGCGCTCATCCTATCGCGGCGGGCATGACGTCCGAAAAGCTTTACATGGCAAACTTGTTGCATCATTCCATGACCGTTGTCAGAATGTCCGATGGTGAATTATTAAAAACCATCAGCCTTATCGCAGATTACGACCCAATTGGTGGCGGTCTTGCTGACAATGACGGGAATGGCATATTAGCAATCGGTGTGCTCCCTGTTCAAACCCCTGTATCTCCGGATGGCAGAGCCGTAGTAACGGCGAATTTGTTAGGGATGATTACTATCATTGATACACAGACCGATGAGATCGTCGCAATGTTGCCGTGTCCCGTAGGTTGTCATGGTGTTAATTTTGGCGCGAAACAAGGCGGCGGTTATTATGCTTATGTGACAACTCAGTTTGCTAATGTGCTCAGCGTTGTTGATATCGACCCCAATGGGGATGGTGATCTGTCCGATGCCAGGATTGCCGGTCTGATATCGATGGTCTCTGCTGACAGTCTCCCAGTTGACGACACCATCATTGGTATGAGGGGTCAAGGTGGCCAAGGCGTTCTGGCGATACCTAATGTCTATAATGGCTGGGTACAAAATCTGCCAGCCACATGGAAAGCAGGTCTGACACCTGCCCAGCTTAACCCAGTGCCATAAGCTAACCTGCAAGTATCGTAGGGATAGCTAAGTTACTCTTACTAAAAATACTGTTCACGCTTGAATAAACAAAAACCACTAACTGAAATAATCGGTTAGTGGTTTTTTAGTTAAACTAAAGTTTACCAGCTCAAGGCTAAGCTCATAGTTGCCCATTTTTTAGCGCCCTGGCAATTCAGATTAAATAATGTGGTCACTATTTACGCGGCATTCAGACTACTATTCTAAAAAATGGCGATTCCTTTGCATTAAGGCGCAAGTAATTGAATTACGTGACAGTCCCATTGTGTGTAACATAGTAAGGCTGGACCTCTATTTTCCCCCTATTTGTTGGGGAAATCCAGGAGTAAACATACAGAGCGGCTTTGATTCAAGAAAGCTATTTGCCGATCAGAATCAATTTGCCCGTTTTAGGATCGCGATAAACTTGCCCAACTGATTCAAGCCCATCTGTACCGCCCTGAGCTTCAGTAGGTAATTTGGGTAGCTCACTACCGGTTTTAATCACTTGGGTATTGGACTGGCCGGCGGTTTTCTGCGATGTTTGGAAGTGTTCTTCCAACTGACTGCTCATTGCTATCAAGGTGGCAATGAGTCCGCAGGCAAATACCAGCATCAAATCCAGTAAATTGGCCATCGGTCCAAGTGGCTCCTCATCACCTGAATTAAAACGGTCGTGTTGCCAGCGCCTAGCCATGAATGCCACCACAAGCATTTTGAGCCTCCATACAACGCAAGGCTTCATCGTACCAACGGCGTCGGACTCGGCCCAGCACAAATCCGATAATACCCACCAACAACCCCAGGACGGTCGTGTCAAAAGCTACACTCATGGCTGTTGTCAGAATGCTTAATTCGCCTGATCCCAAGGCAGCTAATCCAGGACCTAGCGGTATCAGAGTGCCCATTAATCCCAGCATGGGTGCGATCCGCGCCAGAAAATCACTGCGCTCGATACGATGCATGGCTAAGCGCTCTAGTCCGATCATATCGCCGCTGGACACCCAGGCAGGAATTGCTTTGAAACGTTCAGAAAATGCCATGCCAATTTCAACTATTGCAAGCGCTGAGAGCAATAATAATACCCAAATCACGGGCGTCAATAAATAACCAACCAGATTGTGCATAATGCCAATTGAACTTGAGCTAAACATCGAATTAGTCTCTCTTGCTTGTGATATTGGCTGCTGGCAATCTTGCCCCGCGTAACCAGCCAATCATTAATAATAAAATGAGCATTACTGATAAGGCATAAAGCAAAATATGATCAGGTGATGCGGTATCTTGCTCGGCATCATGCTCAGACTGTGAGTCCGCAGGTGTTTCAGTCGTATCGCCCTCCACCGTGATTTCAGTAATCATGATTGGCGTATCGACGACTTCGGGCGTCACTTTGGTTGCCTGCAATAAGGCTTGTAGCTGCGTATACTGATCTGTCGCGGTATACCCCTGCAACCATTGGTAAATTGGGTGATCTTGTGTGGTATGGCCACTGCCGGGCAGACCATGCGCCAGAACAAGAGCGACAAATTGTTCAGCAATCTGTTCGAGCGTTTGCTGATCAGCATCCCAAAAATCCTTTTGGGCCGCGACCAACATCAAAGCCAGCATATTAGTTTTTACATGTACGTTGTGGCCCTGTTGCAGAAATTGATCCAAGCCCAGATTTAATTTGTCATCAATATAGACCTGCTTGACTTCATCCCAAACCCAGCTCTTAACCACACCAGGATTGGTGACCTGCCAGCCCCAAAGGTACTCAAGGAATTCGCTGCCCATGGTTCTGGCACCGGCATAACCTTCATCGATGAGCGGCTTGAGCCACTGGGGATTAAAAAAACGACCACGTAATTCTGTTAATAATGCGGTTTGCAGCGGTTCGATTTTTAAATTATGGCTATCTGTATGTGACAGGATAAAATTATTGGGTACCTGGCCTGTCACTGTTTCCACAGCGAGACTCAATCCGCCCAGATAATCAAAAGAATCATTATTGTCGAGCAAACCATACAGGTTACTGGCACGCCCTAAATAGGTATTAGCAACCGTATCCAGCCGTTGGCGAAATAAATCTTGAGTCGCATCACCGTGTAAATCGACGCCATAGGCATGGCCCATACGATCAATATATGTTTTGGCTATTTGACTCCTATTCTGCCAGGAACCCGAACGTTCAACCATACGATTAACACCCGCACCATAGGAACCAGGCGGCGCACCAAACACGCGGTAAGTGGCTTCGCGCCCAGCTTGCGCGGGCTTAATTCCGGCATTTAAAGCAGCGCGGGCATCCGCAATCCAACGCGCGGCAACGCGGTTAATAACCAGTGGTTCGCGGCCGGGCTGAGCAATATGATCGAGTGGTGCCAGAGCGCTGTTTAATGCGTAGGTTAAAGCAGGATATTGTTCACGAATCAGATCGGAAGAGGCATCCAGCGCCATCAGTACGGCACGTTCTAACCAAACCAATTGTGCACCGTAGAGGTCACGAAATAATCCTGAGGTAGTAAACAAGGTGTCACGCCGCAGACGAGGCGTTTTTTTGCCCTGCGGCCCGGTATCGATAAAATTGGTTAAATCAAGGCGCTCCAGCCCTTTAAAAATTCCCCTGCTATTCCATATTGGCCGCACACCGAGCATGTCAAAACCAAATGCAATCATGGCACCTTCGTCGCGCACCACATCAGATGCCCAAAGTACAATAGCATCCGCTTCCGCATCTTCCGCCTGATAAGTGCTTATGACAGTAGCAGCACGGGCTTTGGCCGCCAACTCAACACCGATCTGATAACCCAGCTGTGATGGAATCAGACTACCGTCCAATGCATAAAAATTACGCCCTGTTGGCAAAGCTTCGGGAGTTCGAATCGGGTCATTACCTTGACCAGCCAAGACATATTGACCGCCAAGCGCGGCCAATAATGCGTTTATTTCTGCTTTTGGCGATGCGCGTAACAATTGCGCCCAATCACTGCCCGCAGGTTTATTCTGGCTCATAGACCGCAGCATGGTTGCTACTGCATCACTAGACCAATCACGCCCAAAAACATGTAGACCTAATGGCATGAAATCTTCTTGCAGTATGGTCAAATAGTGCCCGACCTCATGCACCAATAATTCATCATCAATCTGATCAAATTCAGTAATACCGCGAACATCCAGCTCGTCGGACATGTTGGCAATCAATTCTTCCTTTAAATTTAACTCATCAATGACACGCTTGATATCACTGATGGCGCGCTGACGTATTGCTTCTGCGTTAAAAGGTGCAGCTTCATAACTTTCCACCAGTTGGCGTAGCGCCAATAAGCTGTCATACAGCTCAGTACTCTCCAGCGGCGGCGTTAGATGATCAATAATGACCGCTAAGCCGCGGCGCTTGGCTTGTATCCCTTCACCCACGCCATCTACAATGTAAGGATAAATACTGGGCAGATCACCTAATATGGCATTCGGATAGTCTTCCTCACTCATGCCAACGCGATGACGCGGTAAAAACTCATATGTGGAATGCCGCCCCAGGTGAATGACTGCATCGGCGCCGAAAGCCTGATTCAACCATTGATAAAACGCCATGTACTGATGCGGCGGTGGAAATGACAGGTTGGCATGCAGCAGCTCCTCATTGATCTCCCAGCCACGCGGTGGTTGGGGCCCCACAAAGATATTGCCAAACTGAATCCCAGGCAAAACAATCTTGCCGTCATGCACCATGACATAGCCGGGCGCATCACCCCAGCCACGAATGCCTTCTACACCTTGTGTAGTGATGGCATCAATCAGTTCTGCTGCATGATGCCAATCAATGTGATTGACATCATCATTGGCATAAACTGCATCCAGTTGATCAAGTAATTTCAATACGCGTTCACGCGCAGGGTGGTCTACGCCATCCAGTGCATGGTAAAGATTCTTGATAACACGCGCCATCAACCGCTGGCTAATGGTTTTATCTTCCAGTTGCACGGCCCGTTGCAATGTGCTGTGTAGATATCCCAGCGGGCCGTGAACCATTTCCTGCTGTAGCGTTATAGGTAGCGTTGCAAACCATTGTTGATACTGCTGCTTATTCACCACCTGCACTCTGGTCGCCATATCGGCCAGTGCTTTTCCGTCTTCGGGCAGATTGACGCCATTCAGTTGCAGCAAATCAAGCAATTCATCCGAGCTGGCAGGTAGTGTGCCCGTGTCATAGCCTTCTGCCTGCAGCGCGGTTAGTATTTCAAATAAAGATTCGGGAACATTTAAGTTGTCTGCGCCAATATTATGGCGGCCCGGCGGATGGTTGTAATAGACAAGCGCCAGTTTTTTATCCTTGTTGGCCTTGGTCTGCAGTGTCAGCCACCGATTGACCCGTTGCCCCAGCAGCTTGACTTGAGACGGAATGGTTTGTGATAAGGCAAGTTTCGCACCTGTCAGACGGTCGATGCTCGCATCACCCAAAGCAGCAACCACCATCGGCTGCGTAACGCCTTGTAATTCAGGCATAGCAACGCGATAATGCACGGAGTCCCAACTGAGTCCTTCTTCCGATAACAACCAATCCGCCTCGGTATTACTGCTGAGTCGAATCGCCTTAATTACGGGCACATTCAAAGCCTCAAATTGCTCAGTGACCCGCTCACGACCTTCGCCACCACCGACAACAAAATTCTGCAATGATATTAACGCGCGAATGCGGCTGCTCTGATCAACCAGTGTTTGCATAGCAAGTACACTGGCCGTCCCCCAGCCAGCCAGTACCGACATGCACCCGATTGATGCTTGTTCTAATAAGCCACACAACTCATCCAGTAATTTTTTCTCACCAGGCCGATCACCCACTTCATAATCCAGCAGTACCACCCAGGATGATTTCTGTGAGAAATCGAATTGATCCAACCGATAAAACGCATCGCGATAATAGGCCCGGATAGGCGCCACCAGATGCGGTCTGCCTTTTGTTTCTGAATTGTTCTGCAAATGATCGAGATGAGCGAATAAACCTTGCATATTGGCACTGCTGCGCCCCAACCAAAACAAACGTGACAATAACCAATCCTGTTGCTGAGGAAATTTTTCTAAGCGGGATTCGAGCCACTTATCAGCATCTTGATCAGGATCGGGGTTTTGCATAAGTGCCTCAATATCAGCACTAACCAATAATGGTTGGCCACGTATCTGTGAGGCGGTTACTAACTGACGATCACTATGTACAGCAACAAAATTATCAACCATATTTTGCTGCAAAGAACTGCTCAGCAATGTCGCTACATTACCAAATACACCACCAGCAAATACCAGTTCAGCCGATTGCAATAACTGTCGTTGCTCACCAGGATCAAGATCAAGCCATTGCTCCGTAGTACGTATCTGTATCGTAATATTTGAATTCTGTTGCAGAAAAGTATGTGCACCACTGACAACATCAGGTGCATTCTGAGGTGAAACAATGGCGACAATAGTGGCTGCGTGAACAGGCACAACTACTATCAGAAAAAATAAGGCGCAAAGCAATCGTTTAGTCACAGGTAAGTTCCAAATGCCAAATGGGAAAAGAACAGAACTGAGAAACGGGGGGATTGAAGACAGAGAACTGGAATAACGCTGACAGATCGTTCATATGACAATCTGGTTATCAACTAGCGTCAAGCGGAGAGCCTCTATGATTGCACTCCCCGGCAATCAGAAAATAATGTTTTTATGGCAGGTCTTCTGGCTCACGTATCATCACTAAGTACCAACCTTCCCAAAATCTGTTTGACAGACTTCAGTGGTTATTCAGTATCACTGCGGTACTTAACTCCACGCATACAGTTGCGGGGACAGCTTCGTTTAAACGAATTCCCTATTATCTCGGCAAGAGACCATAGAAACTGCGGTTATTATACGTTTTTTAGACTACGAATGTGAAACGGCTGCTTACAACCGACTTTTAACCGCTCTATATAGCCTACTCATTTCTGACTAGATCTACTATTTCCTGCTTCCCTTTCTATTCAATCATTGCATTGCCGTCATAATCGCGATCTGCCCGCAAATAATCCGCATCAGATTCTTCGATCAAGCGATCAGCCTGCGTTCAATCCGTTGTGGTGCCTTGTATAATAGAAATGCTGACCGGCATACCTGCGATGTGAATGTGTCATATGAGATCCTTTCGTTTTTATAAGCGCCTCATATCTTTCGTTTCGTGACTATATTATTTAACAAATCTCATAGATGTAATCACTATTTAGTCATTGTTTACGCAGTATCCAGACTATTTGCCTCTGGACTTAAAGCTTTGCCAGTATATTCGGCGGAATGCCCACATCATGGTTATAGGACGGCTTGGAATATTCCTCCACCATTTTCAGAAAAATCAGATAGGTCAGCCGCTCCAGATAATCACCATAGCTCACGCCGTCATCCCGCAGCACGATACAGAAGCTCCAGACCTTCGATACGATAGAGGCTGCGTTCATAAACCCGACCCCATTTGCCTGATTACTTCTTCTTCGTAAACATCGCCGCGATGATCGGCATCATGGGTTACTGCTTTATCCATTGCCCGTTCAACAATTTCCAGCAAGCTTTTTTTTCTGGCTTCAAAAAATTGTTCAAAAGCATCCGTTCTTAATGCAACTGGATCAATTCGATGGCTATCAAGGATGGCATTCATGCCGGCATCATCAAGACCGACTTGCTTGTGTGATTGGATTGAATCCAAATAGATTGAAGGTGCTTTACCACCAATCATACGATTGGCTTTAAATGAGATCGGCGTCTTGTTAATGATCGCATTATATACCGATGGACTGATTCCGCGGCCTTCGCACCATACTTTTGGGAAGATATGGTGAATATCAATCGCGACTTCCTCATGATCAAGTTCTTGAATAGTGGCCTTCCAAAAAAAATCGCTGGCCCCTGAACGAAGTATCAGTGTATTTAATCCTTTATAAGCTGCACTTAATCGTGAGCGCAGGGTATTAAGACGGCTTGGTTGGAAAGCAGCTTCGTAAACGGTGCGTGGCTCATCGCCATTTGCATCAATCCATGCCAGCAAGTCTTCTAAATCGTTGGCGATACGAGTCTCAACCGCACCACCGTAAAGTTCACCCAATACACCACACCAGAACCATTTACTCAGTTTTTCATATATTTTTGGCTCCAGCCATCGTTCTTTAAGTTGAGAAAGCACTGCAGCCAAGGGTACTAGTTGCGTGCGATAGGGTAAATCACGGGCAGCGAAGAAACACTCCTTTCGCAGAAACTTGGCCGCCAATAAAAAACCACTTTCCACCTCCGGTGCCCAGCGTTTGTAATCTTCAAGCGCTAACGAAAGTACCGCAATACGTTTGGCGCTGACCGCTGAAACAGCCTTTCCAGTTTTCCCGCTCTCAAGGTCAATACGTCTTTTTTCCAGCGTATGCAACAAACTGACCGCCTGTAAGAAATCTGTAGGTTCTACGCCTTCAAGAATCGCCTCGTTTTTGATACGCTCAATGCGACCTGCTGTTTTTCGCAAAGTGCTACCATACCAGTCATCTCGAAGATTAAAATTATCGACGGCAAAACTAGCCGTGACGAGTTCAAAAACAGAAAGCGATACACCACCGGTATTCACTTTTTCAAAAACCAGACAAACGGCTTCTTTACTTGTAGATTTTCCTAGCACGATCAATGGCAATTGATAAACACGGAACGCATTGAGTACTTTTTTTCTGAATTGCATGTAGATTAGGAATTTATCTGGGGCATATTCCTGCAGATTCTCTTCCCAAGCATCTGAGTTCAGTATTTGGTTGCAGGGAAAGTAAAAGGCTTCACACTCCTTCTGCGGCGTTGATAAATCAAGTACGATATCCCGGCCAAAATTCTTTTTGATCGTACGATCTTCTTCAACGGCGACAAATGCTTCATCAAAACGATCATCTTCGAGTGCAGCATGGATATCCAGATAATAAAATCGTTCGATAGGCTTCTTTTTTTCGTTAAAGGTTTTGACAGGTGTATTTAATGTCAGAACCTGCGTTAAGGAAGTTAAACGTTGCTGGCCATCTAAAATTAACCGTTCCGGTTCAGGTATCTGTCCACTAAAAATAAGATTTTCTACAGGGCGAACCTGAAAACGAACATCACCACCTGTTTCCAGCAACATAACAGCACCTACCGGGAATGAACGTGCCACACTAACAAGCAGCGATCGTACATGATCGTCATCCCAAACCCATCCTCGCTGAAAATCAGGTAATTGTACTTTCCCATCGGTGATTTGCTTGATAATATCTGGCAAAGGCATTTTTGTGCTGTCAAAAGTACTCATTAATTTATCCTTTTGTTGATGCTCGTCTGATTTTTTCGATCTTCATGCGTTCGAATAGGACAGAGGCAGGTTCGTCCTTGGGGTCTTGTGCAACCAGCTTCCCGGAGAAGGCTTTGTTTTAGGATAGATTGGCGGAGGACTTCAGTTTTCTGAAGTTGAATGCCAGCTTCAGAAATCAAAACATCAGATTGAGATAATCTTTGTTCAATAAGTTTTTCAATAATGCATTCTTCTTCCAATGAACACAATGCATTGCCGACATGGGTTTGATATTCACGCACAGCCACACCCAAGGAGACCAAAAGGTCGATTTGTTTATTATCCTGCACGGTCCAACCGGCTTGCGAAAGGCACCTATCAACTTGATCACGGGCATGCTGCTCCGGGTTCTGATTTTGTATAAGCATCGTCACTCCGCTGAAATTAAATCTATTTTTTGTCATGGGCTTATCGCGCCAGCGTTTTAAGCGATTGCCGCTATCACCGTTAGGCTTAACACGGCATTTTCCTTGAGCCATTCAATTATCCAGCCCGCATTTTTTTACACAGCAAAGTAACGGTATTATGATGCACAGGATCGCCCTGCCTTCAGATCATAATCACAGCCCCAGATCGTCCCACATTGCATCGACTCGTTGCTGGATAGCTGTATCCATCGCAATGGGTCTGCCCCACTCACGTGTCGTTTCGCCGGGCCATTTGTTGGTGGCATCCAGTCCCATCTTTCCACCCAGACCTGAGACAGGGCTTGCGAAGTCCAGATAATCAATCGGGGTATTTTCTACGATTAAAGTGTCACGAGCAGGGTCAACGCGCGTTGTAATGGCCCAGATGACTTCTTTCCAGTCACGAATATCCACATCATCATCCGTCACAATGATGAATTTGGTATACATAAACTGGCGCAGAAAACTCCAGATTCCAAACATGACCCGTTTGGTATGACCGGCATATTGCTTTTTCATACTGACCACGGCCATGCGGTAGGAACAGCCTTCCGGTGGCAGATAAAAATCGGTGATTTCCGGAAATTGCTTTTGTAATAGCGGAACAAAAACTTCATTCAAAGCGACACCCAGAATGGCGGGTTCGTCCGGTGGCTTACCCGTATAGGTAGAGTGATAAATGGGATCACGCCGCATGGTTATGCGCTCAATGGTAAAGACGGGAAAAGTTTCCTGTTCATTATAGTAGCCGGTATGATCGCCATAAGGCCCTTCCAAAGCCGTTTCATCGGGATAAATCGCGCCTTCCAGTATCATTTCCGCACTGGCCGGCACTTGCAGGTCATTACCGATACACCGGATCACTTCAGTTTTAGAGCCGCGCAATAATCCCGCAAATTGATATTCGCTTAAACTATCGGGTACAGGCGTTACGGCACCCAGTATGGTTGCGGGATCAGCACCCAATGCCACTGATATTGGATAAGGTTGACCCGGATTAGCCAAACAGAATTCACGAAAATCCAATGCCCCGCCACGATGCGCCAGCCAGCGCATAATCACTTTATTGGGTCCGATGACTTGCTGCCGGTAAATACCTAAATTTTGCCGCGTCTTATGCGGACCCCGTGTGACCGTTAAGCCCCAGGTAATCAATGGCGCAATATCACCGGGCCAGCAAGTCTGAATGGGCAACCGACTCAGATCGACGTCTTTTCCCTCCCAGACCACTTCCTGACAGGGGGCACGACTCAATTCTTTGGGAGTCATATTCAACACCTGCTTGAGCACCGGAAACTTGTCCCAGGCATCTTTTAAACCCTTGGGTGGGTCCGGCTCCTTCAGATAAGCCAATAATTTGCCAACTTCACGCAGGGCGGCTACCGATTCCTGCCCCATACCCATTGCAACCCGCTGGGGAGTGCCAAACAAATTGCCCAATACGGGTATGCTGTACCCTTTCGGCTTTTCAAATAAAATCGCAGGACCGCCCGCTTTTAAGATCCGATCACAGATTTCGGTCATCTCCAGGCAAGGATCAACCTCAGCGGTCACACGTTTAAGCTCACCTTGTTTTTCCAGTTGCGCAATAAAGTCACGCAGGTCTTTATATTTCATTTCAAATCCAACTATGTGATCAAATCAAGGGCAATACCGGCAAACACGGCCGCTCCCACCCAGTTATTATGTAAAAATGCCCGGAAACACTGTTTAGGATCTCGATTCCGAATCAGACTATATTGGAAAATAATCAGACACAACGCGACAGACAGCCCTGCATAGTAGGCGACACCCATCTCTATCAGTAATCCGACAATACCCATCATGCCCAGAAAAATGAAGTGACACAGCATTACACCCCATACATCAAAACGCCCAAAGGTAATGGCTGAAGTCTTAATTCCGATTTTAAGATCATCAGCCTTATCTACCATGGCATACTCGGTATCATATGCAATCACCCAAAACAGGTTTGCAATCATCAACAACCAGACTGTTAGCGGCAATGCATTCGTTTGTGCAGCAAACGCCATGGGAATACCAAAACTGAATGCAATCCCTAAATAAGCCTGTGGCATGGCAAGAAACCGCTTGGTAAAGGGATAGCTGGCGGCCAGAAATAAGGCACATACCGACAGCATTATTGTCAGCTGATTTAATGGCAAAATGAGCAAAAACGCACAAAAACTCAGGCCGGCTGACAGCAATAAGGCTTCCCGGGTCGTCACAGATCCGGTTGCAAAAGGCCGATTTTTAGTACGCTCAACATGCAGGTCAATTTTTCGGTCAGCATAGTCATTGATGACACAACCGGCTGAACGCATCAGGATTGTACCCATAATGAATATCCCCAAAACGAGTCCATCCGGTAACCCGCCGGCCGCCAGCCATAATCCCCACAGCATGGGCCACAAAAGCAGCAAAATACCAATGGGTTTATCCAGCCGCATCAGGTACCCGTAGACTTTCAAACGATTCATTGTGATCACAGTGTTAATTCCAGAATTGCAGGTAGATAGACTTCCGTAACCAAAATAGATTGTCCCTGTAAAGTAAACAATGAACGCCGTGCCCATAGATTAGATGGCCTGCTTTGTAATTTCGAGCAAGCACGCACGAAAAGAAAATGGCCGGCATTCAGTTTTTTAAATTCGAGTGGCGTGCGCTTTATTCTGGGATTTGTAAACAATACCGTTCCGAGTGATCGATTACCCAGTCCGCTGAGTCCTCGCCAGGCACCCCGTAAATCTTTCCGGGCCACGACCGAATGCGCAAATATCACGGGCGTATCGCCACAATACAAATAAACTTCCCGCACCATGGCCAATTCACCATAGCGTAGCCCCATGATAGTCCACTCATCCTTGTACACTTTCGCGAGTGACTGGAATACAGGTCTGACATGAAAATCATTGCAGCGGGCTTGTATACGACGTGTCAGCGAACCACGGTCTTGTAACCAACTACGATTACGGCAAGAAATCGAGATCAACGCGGGATGCCATGCCGATGGCTGGAGAATATTCATCGTAACAAACAAAATGGGGGATTATAAAGCAGCAAAACAAAAAGCTGACGTCCACTTTCCTAAAAAAGTATCTTCTGATTCAAATTACCAGATAATGCAGGCGGTCACAATGACGCGCACCTGAATCCGGTCAGGGATGCGCCCAAATTACACGCGCAAATAAAAGTGCTTTTCTCCCAGCCAGCGCCGTATATGCTGCGAAGCAAACTCAGGAAAATGGCGGAGAATCTCTTCTGCGGCATTTTTAACCGTATTGAGCAATGCTTTTTCCTGTTCCAGATCGACAAAGCGCAGCATGGGTAAGCCACTCTGACGCGTACCCAGCAGCTCTCCCGGACCACGCAAACACAAATCCTGGCGGGCAATCTCAAAACCATCCGAGTGCTCAAAAATAATTTTGAGTCGCAGGCGCGCCATTTCTGATAATGGTTTCTGATACAGCAAAATACAAATACCGGCGTCTACTCCACGTCCGATACGCCCGCGCAACTGATGTAGCTGTGACAGCCCCATCCGCTCCGCATGCTCAATGACCATCAAGGAAGCGTTGGGGATATCCACGCCCACTTCAATGACGCTCGTGGCAATCAACAATTGGATTTTACCTTGTTTGAAACGGGTCATGACCTCCGATTTTTCCTGCATCGTCAACCGTCCATGTATCAGACCTGTTTTCAACTCCGGGAAGATCAGATTCATGCGTTCAAAAGTTTCCAGGACCGTTTTCAGTTGCAGTGTTTCAGATTCTTCAATCAGCGGACAGACCCAATAAGCTTGCCTGCCCTCACGGCAAGCGGCTCGTATGCGCATAATGATTTCATCCCGACGATTCTCAGCAATCAGTTTGGTTATCACAGGACGCCTTCCCGGCGGCAACTCATCGATCACCGATAGATCGAGATCCGCATAATAGCTCATAGACAGTGTGCGCGGGATGGGTGTGGCGCTCATCATCAATTGATGCGGTAGAAAATCGGCTTGGGCACCCTTGGCACCCTTGGCACGTAACGCCAGACGTTGATGGACACCAAAACGATGCTGCTCATCCATAATAACCAGCCCCAGTTGGTTAAATATGACCGTTTCCTGAAATAAGGCATGCGTCCCGATCGCAAGCATGGCTTCTCCTGTCGCAATCGCAGTCAGTGCCGCATGGCGTTGTTTCTTCTTCTGACTACTGGCCAGCCAGACCACCGTCACACCCAAAGGCACCAACCAGCCGGATAGTTTCTGAAAGTTCTGTTCAGCAAGAATCTCGGTAGGCGCCATCAGCGCGACCTGGTATTCATTTTCTATCGCCTGTAATGCAGCCAGCGCAGCCACAGCAGTCTTGCCACTCCCCACATCACCCTGCAACAAACGCTGCATCGGATGGGGTGTCGCCAGATCGCGACTGATTTCAGAAACCGCTCTTTTTTGCGCGCAAGTCAGCTCATAGCCAAGCAGATCTAATAATGCCCGGGTCAGTTTATTCTTTTTTAACAATAACGGGGCATGGCCGCGCCGATGCTCATGATAATGCAAGCGCATGGATAATTGTTGCGCCAGTAATTCATCAAATTTAATTCGATACCAGGCCGGATGCCTACGTGCCTGCAATAAATGAACCGGTGCATCTGGCGGAGGATGATGTAGCAACAAAACGCTCTCTTTAAAACCGATTAGCCGGTAATGTTTGAGAATCTCATCGGGTAACGTTTCAGAAAGGTGATTTGCGTGGGTAGGACAGCTCAGCGCTTGCCTGATTAACTTGCTGAGCATTTTCCGGGAAACCCCGGTTATCATCGAATAAACCGGTGTCAGCGTGTTCGCGAGCGGATCACCTTTCTGGACGATACGGCATTTTGGATGAATCATTTCGATACCCCAAAAGCCGGTGCGTATTTTTCCCAGTAGCCGTACCCGCGTTCCTATAGCATAAGCTTTAACCTGACTGCTGTAAAAATTCAGGAATCGAATAAAAAGCATTCCGCTACTATCTTTTACCTGACACACCCATTGTCGCCGGGGTTGCGACACTATTTCGCTAGACACAATCACACCTTCAACCTGAACTACCTCATCTTCAGACACATCCTTGATCGCACAAAGGTGCGTCTCATCTTCATAACGTATCGGAAAATGGAGCATGAGATCCAGTGCATTGTCGATCCCCAATCGAGAGTCTTTTCCCCGCACAGACTGATTACCGGGTTTTATGACGGCCGACGCAATTAAACCGGCCCGTTGATCCTGTTTATTCCCCCGCACCCACACTAACCATGGATGACCATGACCGCATCCATTTCAACCAGGGCATCGCGCGGCAATGCTTTCACACCCACTGCTGCACGCGCTGGATAAGGCTCAACGAAATAACCGGCCATAATCTCGTTTAATCTGGCAAAATCTTCGAGATCGGTTAAATAAATATTTAATTTAACGATATCACTCAGGCTGCCCCCGCTTGCAGCCGCCACTGCTCTCAAATTCAGAAACACTTGCTGAATCTGTGCGTCAATGCCATCGACCATCTGCATGGTAACCGCATCCAGCCCAATTTGACCCGAAAGATAAACAGTCTCTCCCCCACTCACACGCACTGCTTGAGAATAAGTCCCGATAGCTTCGGGGGCATCTTTAGTTTGAATAATTTGTTTTGTCATTTCATTTCCTGAAATCGTAAAAAGAATGTTTCCCCATTTTAGTCTTATTTCAAATACCAATCTATTATCAGACTTATCAGTAACTATTTAATTTACTGTAAAATAATGAAATATTATTCACCAACAATATATTTCTATCCACAAATCCTGCGTATTCAAGGATTAACATAATTTATCAGTGATTTAAATTACAATACAATTATTCAAAAAGCAGTACAAATTCGGCCTTACAATCATTCCTGTTACGTTATGATGCAGCAGATTCTGGTCTATTTCAGAAAAACCAGCCCTTAAACTGCGCTCATTTTCATCATTACTCAGTCAGGCAATATTGACCTCATTCTTCTAAAATTTTTTTTCTAATCAATGCAAAAACTAGTTATCCAGGGTGGCTCACCTCTTCGCGGTGAAATCAATATCTCCGGTGCAAAAAATGCGGCGCTGCCTGTCTTGTGTGCCGCTCTGCTCACCAGCGATACATTAAGAATTGAAAACGTTCCCTATCTCAAGGATGTGACAACCATGTTGGTGCTACTTGAACAAATGGGGATCTCTGTTTTAAACAGCAGCGAATCCGAAATAGAGTTAACCGCCGCACAGCTTTCCAGTCTTGTCGCGCCTTACGAGATGGTTAAAACAATGCGGGCGGCCATTTTAGTTCTGGGTCCCATGCTTGCACGTGCGGGAGAAGCCACTATTTCCCTGCCCGGTGGCTGTGCCATTGGCCTGCGACCTGTTGATCAACATATCAAAGGCTTACGGGCAATGGGCGCAGAAATCAGGATTGAGCATGGCTATATTCACGCCTTGGCAAATCAGCTGCAGGGTGCACATATTGTGATGGATATTATCACGGTCACCGGCACCGAGAATCTCATGATGGCCGCAACACTGGCCTCAGGCACGACTATTCTCGAGAATGCAGCACGAGAGCCCGAAGTCATTGATCTGGCCAATTGTTTAATTGCAATGGGTGCAAAAATTCAGGGTGCAGGCAGCGATACTATTACCATTGAAGGAGTCAAGACACTACATGGCACGATCCATCGTGTGATGCCAGACCGTATTGAAACCGGCACCTTTCTAACCGCAGCGGCTGCCAACAGAGGTGAAATTTATCTGAAAGAAACACGGCGTGATTTACTCGATGCCGTACTCGACAAACTGACCGAAGCGGGCGCAATCATTAAATCAGGGGAAAACTGGATCAGTTTAAAAATGGACACAGCCCCCCGATCAGTGAATCTGCGGACTGCGCCCTACCCAGCCTTTCCAACCGATATGCAGGCACAATTCATGGCTATGAACTGTATTGCTGACGGCACCGCTATCATGACTGAAACCATATTTGAGAATCGCTTCATGCATGTACAGGAATTAAAGCGCATGAATGCCAATATCAAGGTAGAAGGCAATACCGCCATCGTGAAAGGCAATTTAAAACTGGAAGGCACTAATGTTATGGCAACAGATCTGCGCGCATCCGCCAGTTTAGTCATTGCTGGATTGGCTGCTCAGGGTGAAACAATCATAGATCGTATTTACCATCTTGATCGTGGATATGCATGCATTGAAGAAAAATTATCACATTTAGGCGCGAAAATCAGTCGCATCAACTAAAAAAACCCCTGGATATTTCCAGGGGTTTTTTCGGTAACATCATCTGGCAAGGTTTGTATTTTAACTTCAGCTAACCTCTACCACCTTAATTGATATTAATTTTTCAGCACTGCCTGATTGTAGCTCACGACAATGGTACCCAAACGGGTGTTCAGTCCCATGACCGGAACAACCAGCAATTTTTTACCGTTAACATTAGATTTCACAGTAATGCGCTGCTGATTTAAAACTTCGGCGGGATAGAGCTCAGAACCAGCCGCTTCTTCAAGCCGCTTATCCGTTGAAATCAGCAATTGACCATCATCACCAATTAGTACGACTTTTTCAGTATCCTTGAGCTTAACGATTTCATTCAGATATTGGCTGATTTGATCAAGATTGTTACGAATCAGCTCACCACGTACTGCCCAGGATAAAACCAATCCAAAACGTTCTTCTTCTTTATTATATTCTTTATCGGCATGCTCAAGGGCTTGCTGGGTTATCGTAGCGCGTTCATTTTCAAGCTTGTTAGCCAGTTCCGACTCAAGTTTACTGACCGCAATTTGTTTCCAGGCGAAAATAATGATTATCAATGCCAGGAATACTAAGCCGTACCAAATGGGTAATTTCATCTGTGGCAATTTGGCAAGTGGCTCAAACTTGTCGCTCAGTATGGAATAAAGTGTGGCAACCTTTGATTGTCCGGCCTGTTCATTTTCGTTTTGCTTGTTCTGATCCGTCATAGATAACTCCTTGTATATGTGCCAGGGGAAAAGGTTCCAATTATCCACTAATCCGTATAGAAGGGAAAGAAGTGGACGCTAAAATTTGATG
The DNA here is from genome assembly GCA_965369175.1 of uncultured Nitrosomonas sp. Taxonomy (GTDB): domain Bacteria; phylum Pseudomonadota; class Gammaproteobacteria; order Burkholderiales; family Nitrosomonadaceae; genus Nitrosomonas. The sequence continues at coordinate 115 of CBDUPR010000042.1, read as the reverse complement.
CTACGTATTTTTTTCCCGGAAAAATAAAATTCAAAGGCGATCTGGCCATCCTGATAATATGATATTGACATCCTCCCCTTCCTAAACGAAGGGGATTCCTAGCGACTTATTAAGC
>CBDUPR010000041.1:0-24118 GCA_965369175.1 uncultured Nitrosomonas sp. | reverse complement strand
TATTTATCTCATATCAGAGCTTAACAATTTGTCCAGTTTTGCGGTACCACTTCACTCGATTATTAAGCAATATATTGAACAACAGCAAAGACCGCATTAAACAGGCTTCGCCTGTGCGCTTATATCTCCGCCCTGAAGGACGAAGTTTTACGCGCTATTTGATAAAAAGTTAGAAAATGGGCGCGAGCTATTTGAAAAAATTTTTCTAATATCGAATCATTGATAGATAATATTATTATGAAAAATCCAACCATTCACATGCATTTCTTCAGGATCATGATGCGTCCAATGAATAACGCCGCCTTTATCATTCCATTCATATTCACCATAAAATTCAATTTGGTCATCTAAAGATAACGTATCAATTCTTGGAGCCAAATCTATATTATGAGCAATCAACAGTGTTTGTTTTGATTTTAATTCAACGATAAATCTCTGATGTCGGCTGCCAACAAGATCATCCGATAAAATAGAAACGACAACACCATTACCATAAACTTGTACATCACCTTGAATATTTGCAAATAATTGAGCTAATAGTTCATCCCCATCAGCTTCTAATTCAATATGATCCGAAATGACGCCCGATCTCAACAATCCATTAAAAATATTTCCATAAACATAGACTTCTTCGCCTTTAGTGCCGATATAGTTATCAGTATCTGGATAATAACGGACTAGATACTGGTCCAAGGTAGTCGTTGTCACGCCAGCAGGACTAAAATATTCAGGATAGGATTTTTCAGCAAAATCAAATAGCTTATTACTATTGATCAGAAAATTCTCTGCAGAAGATATTATTGGAGTGAATAGCAATAATAGTAACGTAATAAATTTCATAATGATGCATTAACTCTCAAAATAGGTCATTCATCAGCAAGAATAGGTATATTTCCTGGGACCTTTGCAAAATCCCCTGCCAGAAGTCCTATCCTATTGATTATAAATAATTGATTTTTTAAGCCATTAGAGTTTTGCAAAGGTTTCTTTCCTTCAAAAAACCTATACATAACTGCTGTAAGCAGGTTACAACAGGGTATTGCCCTATTGTATTTCTGATATTCTTGCAGAACCTCGTTTTTGTAAAACAAAAATAGAATTATCGGCATGATTTTTAAAAACTGATCTTTTTTAACCAACCCGTAGACTCAGGTAAGTTCACGAACTCAGGCAATATTTTATTTTACAGTTCTATATATTTATAACAACGACCGTCAGCCAAATAAAGTCAATAAATCAGCTTACAACGCGCGACACTACGTTAGAGTACACTGAATTTCTTAATACAGATTTATCTCCGAAGGAATAAACACCGAGATAAACCGCCATCAGAACAATGTGTGCTTTTCTAATGAAAATTCGGGTCCCGGTTTGGGTCTGCATTGAAATTTATACGTTGGCCAAAAACTTAATCACAACCAACCTTTAGCAGACTGATATCGAAAACGGCTGCCTTTTCCCTTAGCAACTGGAAATTGCATGCAGTACAATAAACATGGTACTGATAACTGACAATATTGATTTGCAATAGGTATTAAAACAATTATCTCTGCGTGTACCAATACTGAATGCTCCATTCACTACTATAACTGTTACAGAAAAAACTGATGATGGCTGCTTTGTTACAAGCGATACACTGACTAAAAACATTAGACAAGGGAAGCATGTTTAAAAAGAATACGGTACGATTTATTGTCTTCTTCACAGTGGTTATCTTATGGATGCCTTCCGTTTCCAATGCGGTGATACCCAATGATGTTTATATCGCCGGTTATGCAGCTGGAGCTCTCAGCCGTGATTTCACACTGGATCTTTCTTCCATAGTTGTAAATAATGGAGTCATCACTATACCAGAGGGTGTTTTAACAACTAAAAACCAGACTCAGGTGTTACAAATACTGTCGGCAATCCCTGGTGTGATTGCGGTAGAGTTATTGGACCCTGCCAACCCACCAACTGGCACGCCCCCTTTAGCAACAGAAGATTCAAAAGTGCCCGTCAGCCTCGCGACGACAGACTCAGTACTTTTTCCGACAGGCCTGCTACCCACAGGCCATCTATTCAAACCATTGTTAGCCGACCCAAGATGGGCACATTTTTCAGCTGCTTATCGTAATTATGTTGGAAATAATCTGGATGGAAATAATAATGGATCGGTAAGTTTTGGTGAAACGATCCCGTTCTATCGTGCCACTTTAGATCAATCCACTGCACAATGGGAAACTGGCCTACAAGCTGCTGTTTTCAGTGACTTTAATCTTGATGCAGAATCATCTGATCTGATCAACAGCGACTTTATTGCATCGATTTATTCCAGCATGCGAACGGGTAAATTTTCTGCCTTTGCACGTATTTATCATCAGAGCTCGCATCTTGGAGATGAATTCTTACTGCGTACCCAGACTGACCTACAGCGTATCAATCTAAGCTATGAAGGGATGGATCTCAGACTTTCGTATGACTTGCCATACGGAATACGTATTTATGGCGGCGGGGGCGGCATCTTCCACAAGGAGCCCTCAACAATCAAACCCTGGTCAATTCAATACGGTGTTGAATTCAATAGCCCATGGCGCATTCATTTTGCAAAAATGAAACCCATACTAGCCGTTGATTTCAAGAATCATGAACAAAACAGTTGGAACACAGACATCTCTGCCAGAGCCGGTGTTCAATTTGAAAACTTTCAGATATTTGACAGAAAACTGCAATTCTTGCTGGAATATTTTAACGGCAACTCCCCCACAGGCCAATTTTATATTGATAAAGTTGAATATCTCGGTATTGGTGCACATTATCATTACTAAATATAACAGTATCGCACCTGACGCCATTCGCCAGATACGATAATCCACTTGCCACGCTAATTTAATCACTGCTTACGCAGTATTCAAGCTATGGCTCTGAAAATAGCCAATCTTTTGCATCCAAGCTCGAGCAATTAAATTAGGCGACAGGACTCGAAGGTATTTTGGGACAGCCAATCAATACGATTGAGCCACTATATGATGGCTGCCTGCAAAGGGTTTCTTCCGAAGCAATACGATGATGATAACAAGCGACAAATAAGAAGATACAAACTCATCATGCAGCGGCGATGCGGAGAAAATAATATTATATGGCGACAGAAAATAAGCAGATATAATTAATGTCTCATACATTGGTTCATGTATTACTGATTACCCTTGTCGTATCACAAGAAGGAGGTCCCTAACCAATCAAACAATACTGCTTTTCTTATGTCGGAAAATAGCCGGGAAATGATATTTTAAATTACAGTTGCTCATTATACTGCTCAAGCGTAATTGTAAAGATTAATAAGGTATTAAATGAATTTTTTTGATAACGTAATAATTATTTCGGGTTTGATCGGTACCAGTTGCTTCTTTTCCATGTCAGAAATTGCACTGGCAGCCTCCCGAAAAATTCGTTTGCGTCAAATGTCGGATGAAGGCGATGCTAGAGCAGATAAAGTATTGCATTTACAAGCACATCCGGGAAATTTTTTCACTGTTGTACAAATTGGACTCAATGCCGTCGCGATTATGGGTGGCATCGTAGGCGAATCAGCATTCACTCCCTATTTTCACATATTACTCGCACCATGGCTAAATGACCCCTGGCTAACACAGTTAAGCTTTTTTCTTTCCTTCACGCTGGTAACCAGCTTGTTTATTTTAGTTGCTGATCTTATGCCTAAGCGTATTGCCATGGCGATTCCTGAACGTGTGGCGGTAACCCTTGTTGGCCCCATGATGATGTGCATTGTTGTGCTCAGACCGCTAGTCTGGTTATTTAATAGCGCAGCAACAGGAATATTTCATATGTTTCGAATACAAACAACGCGTAACGATGAAATCACCTCAGATGATATCTATGCCGTAATGGATGCAGGTGCTGAAGCGGGTGTACTGGATAAAGGTGAGCAGCAAATAATGGAAAATGCATTTGAAATGCAGACCGTTTCCGTCACTTCTGCCATGACAGCGAGGGAGAGCTTAGTTTACTTTCTACTACAAGACAGTGAAGCCGATATCAAGCGTAAAATTGCTGAGGAACCACATACAAAATTCTTGGTTTGTGATGGTCAACTTGACATGATTAGAGGATTTGTTGATGCCAAAGAATTATTGATCAGGGTCATTAACGGTGAAAAGATTACACTCAAAGACAGCTCGCTGGTACATAATTGTCTGATTATTCCTGATACCTTAAGTTTATCTGAATCAATGGAGTATTTTAAGAATAGCCGTGCCGATTTTGCAGTAGTGATGAATGAATATGCCTTAGTGGTTGGTATTGCGACTACCAATGATCTGCAACGCGCAGTAATGGGCGCCTGGTCATTGCATGAAAGTGAAGAACAGATCATTGCTCGTGATAGCAACTCTTGGCTGGTCGATGGCGTGACGCCCATTACGGACGTTATGCGGGCCTTCGGTATTGAAGAATTCCCCCACAGCCAGAACTATGAAACAATTGCTGGTTTTATGATGTATATGTTGCGTAAAATTCCCAAGCGCACCGACTTTGTTAACTATGCCGGGTTTAAATTTGAAGTAGTCGATATCGACGCCTATAAGGTAGATCAATTGTTAGTGACTCGCATTGACAATCCAGATAAATTATCACCCGATACGGGTTGCAAATAGACAAGCACTACGACCAGCGTCAAAAAACCATTACTCACAATATCTTCTAAAACGTTGTCGCGCCAGGACAATCAGATTCAAATCAGGAAGATTTCTTTTAAGAGTAATTGCAGCTCAGCAGCTAGCAATGGAATTCATAACTATACCCCCGATCTCAGACGATATCTCCATCGACATAAAACCACTGTCCCATTTTACGCACGAAACAACTGGTTTCATGCAAACGACAAGCACGACCATTCACCTTATAGCGCGCCACAAATTCCACGATTGCATAATCCAGTGTCAATTGTTCATGACGCTTCACCTCTAATCCAAGCCATGTGTTACATGATCCATTTCTCAATTCAAGGAGAGTTGGACGTGTGCTATGGTACCAAGTCGCAAGTAGATAATCTTCACGTCCCAGTGAATAGGCCGTGTAACGCGAGCGCATCAACACTTCTGCCGTGAAAGCAATCTCTCCGGCATCTAAATAGCGCCCACAGCAATCAATATATTTTTTGTTATTACCCCCGCAGGAAGACCCCCGATCGATCCTCGGCCGTTTTACCATTACTTCTGTGCTGCCACACGGACAATCCATTATTTTCATAGCCAATAAAAGTCTCTCTGATCCCGTCAAAGAAAAAATCGCTCTCTTCGTAACGGAAGAGCAACAAGCACCAAAACCAAATAAGGAAAGGTTGCATTTCCGTGCAAAATAATCTCATGATCGAATAAAATGATTATGCTCACGGCTATCTATCCAACAGTACTTTGCTGATATAGAGAAACTGATTCTTCCTGTGGGGGTAGAACATAGGCTAACCAAAAAGCCATTATTCTTCTGATTTAATACGGCCTACGATCACACATCCGATATACTCACACCATCTCTCATATCAATTTTATAGTGGCCGGTATGATGATCCAAAATAATACATCATAGCCGGGTTCTACTCCCTTAATTTATAAGGTTGAACAATAATGAAACCAAAGAATATATATGCAGCGATACCTTATCATCCTGAGCAGGAATTATTTGAACAACTTATGAAAAATGAAGATGTAAAAATAGAAAGAATTATTTCAAGAGGCCACAGATCTCCAGCGTCCGGCTGGTATGATCAGGAGAAAAACGAGTGGGTTTTGGTTTTAAGAGGGAGGGCAATACTTTCTTTTGAAAACGAAGCACCAATGCATCTCAATGAGGGAGATTTTGTCAATATTCCCCCTCATAAAAAACATAAAGTCGATTGGACAGATCCAGATCATGAGACCATCTGGTTAGCTGTACATTACTGATACGGATAGTTACCATTTAAAAATACGTCGCAATAGCTCATATAAACGACATACTTATTTCGACGGAATAATATCAGCATAACAAGGATCAGACACCATGAATGTCCTCACTGAGCAATGCATCAATAATATAAAACAAATTAAGCGATTGTTTATTTTGGCATTTGATTGCCATATTTCTGACGGAACTTCTCAACTCTACCAGCAGTATCGACAATTTTCTGTTTACCTGTATAGAACGGATGGCAGATAGAGCATACTTCAATATTCAATGGTTTCTTCATAGTCGAACGTGTATTAAAAACACTTCCACAACTACATGTTACGGTTATTTCCTGATAATCTGGATGAATGTCTGTTTTCATGTTTTGTATCCTTAAGTTACTTCTATCCCGCAAGTGCAGGTTACAGAAGCCCGATATTATCCTTTAATGTGTGTACGGGCGCAACCACAACAATCTACAGTCATACCCGACGCATTGAATCAAAAAAATCAGCGTTATTTTTTGTCGCTTTAATTTTATCAAGCAGGAATGCCATCGCATCCATATCATCCATGGGATACAATAATTTTCTCAGCACCCAGATTTTTTGCAAATCATCTGGCTTAATTAACAGCTCTTCCCTGCGCGTACCGGACCGATTAACATTAATGGCAGGGTAGATCCGTTTTTCAGCCATACGCCTGTCAAGATGAATTTCCATATTCCCGGTACCTTTAAATTCCTCATAGATCACATCATCCATACGTGAACCGGTATCAATCAAGGCAGTAGCAATAATGGTCAGAGAACCGCCCTCTTCGATGTTACGCGCAGCACCAAAGAAACGCTTAGGGCGTTGCAATGCATGTGCATCAACACCACCCGTCAATACTTTTCCAGAAGCAGGCACCACCGTATTATATGCCCGTGCCAAACGTGTGATTGAATCAAGCAATATCACCACATCTTTTTTATGCTCAACCAATCGTTTAGCCTTCTCAATTACCATGTCTGCTACCTGCACATGCCGCATCGCTGATTCATCAAAGGTTGATGAAATCACTTCGCCCCTGACTGATCGAATCATTTCAGTCACTTCCTCAGGACGCTCATCTATTAATAGCACCATCAAAATAACATCAGGGTGGTTAGCTGCAATCGAATGGGCAATATGCTGAAGCATCACTGTTTTACCTGATTTTGGGCTGGCGACTAACAAACCACGCTGCCCTTTCCCAATTGGAGCTATCAAATCAATGATACGACTGGTAATATTCTCTTCCGCTTTAATATCACGTTCAAGTATCAATCGCTCAGTTGGAAATAACGGCGTCAGGTTCTCAAACAGAATCTTATGTTTCGAATGCTCCGGAGACTCACTATTTACCTTATCAACCTTTACCAATGCAAAGTAACGCTCGCCATCCTTGGGCGGACGAATCTCACCATCTACCGAATCGCCCGTATGTAAATTAAAGCGCCGGATCTGACTAGGAGAAATATAGATATCATCAGGTCCTGCAAGATATGACGTATCCGGCGAGCGTAAAAAACCGAAGCCATCCTGTAGAACTTCTAAGGTTCCTTCACCAAAAATACTTTCACCTTTACGTGCCTGATTCTTAAGCAGTGCAAAGATTAAATCCTGTTTTCGCAGGCGATTAGCGCCATCAATTTCATTAGTGACAGCAATTTTTATTAATTCAGTAACATGAAGATGCTTAAGATCAGATAAACGCATGAAGAAGCTCGTAGATAATAAAAACTTTACATGAAAGGTAACAACATTGGAAGGAAAGTTGCTGCTGACGGGATGATTAAAACAGACGCTATGCGGCTTTATCAGATTATTTAGCCGGCATATTCGCTTATCTGCAAGGCTAATTTGACTTATATGTGACTGTCAATAAATGCAGTTAATTGAGATTTTGACAGAGCGCCAACCTTAGTTGCTACAATACTCCCGCCTTTGAACAACATCAATGTCGGAATACCGCGAATGCCATATTTCGGTGGTGTACCCTGATTCTCATCGATATTAAGCTTCGCCACCTTGAGACGATCAGCGTACTCACCCGCTATTTCATCCAGTATTGGCGCTATCATTTTACATGGACCACACCACTCTGCCCAGTAGTCTACCAGTACGGGAGCAGCTGACTGCAATACCTCCGCATCAAAAGTAGCATCGGTAACGTAATGAATATGCTGACTCATATAAACCTCATTTTAATAATCTAGTAAAGATAGCGACATGCAACAACATTATCTTAAATCTAATTCACCTGGAATGAGTAAAAATAATATTGTAGCAACTGAGTATAAAACCTATTAGCTCAGTATGCTATAGAAAAAATGGATAAAAGGGAAGCATCATTTCTTCTCCGTTGCCCGTAGAAAGAAAAATAATGATAAATTCCGTGATTCAATTTAAGTTTCTAGTTAAAACTGATGCTCAAATTATATGAAATTAAACAAGTGCAAGCGGATTACGATTCAAACCGGTTAAATACAACCACATGATCTGCTTCCAGTCTAATTCCGATTTTCTCACCAATAGCATGATTATGATGACTGGGTACCAGTGATAATACAATATCACCATCAGCCAGGCGCAATGTATATAAAATATCCGCACCACGAAAAGCCTTATGTACCACCGATGCCTGCAAGGAACTCGTATCATCGTGAACAATATCATCTGGGCGAAGCAGTACATCTACAATACTGCCTTTTTTGTATACATCGCAGTCTGATACAGGTTGATGTAAAATCTCACCTTTCAAAACACCCAGCTCAATCTCTACCTGTTGCCAATCAATTACTCTGCCCGGAACAAATATCCCCTGGCCAATGAAGTTTGCAACAAAGCGATTAGCCGGTCGATGATAAAGATTATATGCAGTATCCCATTGCTGGATCTCACCTTCATACATGACACCTATCTCATCAGCAATAGCAAACGCTTCATCCTGATCGTGCGTGACTAAAATAGCCGTCATACCCTGACTTTTTAAAATATCACGAACTTCCAAGCTTAAACGCTCACGTAAGCTCACATCCAGATTGGAAAAAGGCTCATCTAATAACAGAAGATCGGGCCGAGGAGCCAAAGCACGTGCAAGCGCCACACGTTGCTGCTGGCCGCCAGATAATTCATGTGGATATTTATCAGACACGTCCACTAAGCTTACTATTTTTAGCAATTCAGCCATACGCTGTTCGCGTTCTGCCTTGAGCATACGATGCAAACCAAAACCGATATTCTCAGCAACCGTAAGATGAGGAAACAAGGCGTAATCCTGGAAAACCATACCCATATGTCTTTGTTCCGGAGATACAAACGAGTCTGCACTACTTACTCTCGTCTCATTCAGTAGAATTTCTCCTGCCGATATTGCCTCAAATCCAGCAATACAACGCAACACCGTTGTTTTGCCACACCCACTTGGACCTAACAAGCAACCAATATCACCCTGTCTCAGGGTTAATGACAAGTCATTGATTACAACTTGTTTTCCGTAGGTATGGCGGACATGTTCAAGCCTAAGCAAGATTCTACTCATACTATTATTTCTCAGTTTGTCGCATAAACAGTATGATTGGTACCAATCCTGCCAGCACAATTGTGATAGAAGGTAATGCGGCCTGCTCCCATTCTCCCTCCGAAGTCATTTCAAAAACTCGAACGGCAAGCGTATCCCAGCCAAAAGGGCGCGTCATCAAGGTAATCGGCATCTCTTTCATGACATCTACAAATACCAGTGTGGCTGCCGTAAAAATACCTGTTTTCAATATTGGCAAATGTATTTTTCGTATCATCGGCCATCCATGCAGACCCAATCCCATTGCGGCTTCATCGATACTGCGTGTAATACGTTGCATTGCACCGTCTATGGGATAATGACCAACCGCCAGAAAACGTATCATATAGGCAATCAACATGATAACAAGTGTGCCTTGAATTAATAATCCAACTTCAATATGAAATAGCTCCATAATCAATTCATTTAACTGATTGTCTAACCAGACAAGGGGTATAAAGACACCTATTGCCAATACCGCGCCAGGTAATGCATAACCAATCGTAGCTATACGTACCGCAAAATATATGGCACTACCGGGATAACGACGCGTAGCATAAACCATGAGTATCGCAGCTAAACAAGTAATTAAAACAGCAAGCCCGGACAACAGTAATGAATGCCAAAGAAACTCTAAGTAGCGGTGGTCAAAACTCTGCACAAATGATTGTACGGCCCAAACACTCAGTTGTATCACCGGTAACAAAAATGCAAAAAACAAAACCACCGAGATAATGCTCATTACTAACCAAACACGCCAGCCAGTAAGCTGAATCCGATCTGCACGTTGACTTTTCTTAGCTTCAGCATAACGCATACGTAAACGAAATTGCTGTTCCAGAAAGATTAATACGAAGACAATAATAATTAGCAAGGAAGCAAGCTGAGATGCAGCAGACAGGGAAAACATACTGAACCAGGCCTTATAAATGGCCGTAGTAAATGTATCGTAGTTAAACACCGCAACAGTACCAAAGTCAGCCAGGGTCTCCATTAAGACAAGCATCATACCACCTACTATCCAAGGACGCGCCATTGGCAATGCAACCTTGAAAAATCCTTGTATACGGCTAAGACCTAATGATTGGGCTGCTTCTAGTGAGCGCTTTCCCTGAGTAAAAAAGGCATTACGAGCCAATAGATAAACATAGGGATAAAATGCCAACGTCATAATAATAATAACGCCTAACCTGCTGCGCACATCCGGAAACCAATGTAAATCTGCTTCGAACCAGGCACGTAATGCTGTTTGTATTGGGCCGGTATAATCAAATAGCCCCAGTGCGACAAATGCAGTCACATAGGCAGGCATCGCAAGTGGCAACAACAAAGCCCATGAGAAAAATTTTCGCCCCGGAAATTCGTATACCGCTGTAAACCAAGCAAGACTGACTCCCAACAACCCGGTGCCCACCAAAACACCCAATCCTAACCAAAAAGTATTAGCTAGTAAAATCGGTAACGTTGTCTCTACCAGGTGTTGCCAGATATCACTGGCAGGAGTAAAAAACGATGAAACGACAACACTAACAGGAACTAATACCAAAGCAGCAATAAAAAAAGGAACGAGTCGCCAGCTCGTCATTGCACGATACAAAGGGGATAAAGAATACAAATAGCCAGTTCTTGTCTTTTTACTTTCTATTCCCGCTCGCAGAGTTTCATCCTTCACTTTCGATCTGCATATTTAGCGATAGCCCGCACGATCCATCAGTTTGACAGCCGCAGCTTGCAATTCCCCCGCTGTCGCGACATTCATGGAATTTTGTTTAAAGCCTCCCCACGTAGCAACGGTTGGATCAGGCGTTACTACAGGATTAGCCGGGTACTCCATATTGATATCGGCAAAGAGATTCTGCGCTTTATCAGATGATAAAAATTCCAATAATTTGATTGCAGCGCGTTCATTTCTACTATAGCGTGTAATGCCTGCACCGGAAATATTAACGTGCACACCGCTATTCATCTGATTTGGCCAGAAAATCGCCAAAGGCAAATCGGGCTCTTTTTTCATCAGACGACCATAATAATAAGTATTCACCAAAGTTACATCACAACGCCCTGCCGCAACAAACTCCATCGCTCTTGTGTCATCAGATAAAGGATCTGTAGCAAGATTCGTAACCCAGCCTCTGACGATTTTCTCGGTTTCAGCCTCACCATGTTCAGCAATCATCATAGCTACCAACGACTGATTATAGACTTTCTTGGAAGTGCGCAGACAAAGCCGGTTTTTCCATTCCGGGCTGGCTAAATTTTCATATGTAGAAAGATCAGCAGGCTTCACCTTTTGTGTATTATAAACAATTGTACGAGCGCGTACTGACAAACCAAACCACTGGTTCTGAGGATCGCGTAGATGTGCGGGTACATTCGCTTCCAATATCTTTGAATTTACCGGTTTTAGTAACCCGGTACGCGCAGCTTCCCATAAATTACCTGCATCTGCCGTAATCAACATATCAGCGGGTGTATTTTTTCCTTCTGCCTTAAGCCTCGCAAGCAAGGCCCCTTCCTTATCTGTTGTAAATTTAACCTCGATACCGGTATTCTCAGTAAAGGCGTCAAACATGGGTTTAATAAGTTGCTCAATTCTCGCGGAATAAACAACTACCTGCTCAGCATGAACTGTACCCGCAACCAATAGAAAGATTAAGCAACAGGTTGTTACAAAACAATAACCCGAACGAGGTATTAACATTACAAATTTCCAGGTAATAAATAAAATAATCAAGGCAGCCAAAGTCGCTAATAACTATATTACGAATAGGAATAATTATCAATCAAATATCTTCAGTTATCTTCCTACCGCCAAGTTACGGTTTCGCTTTAAAATTGGAAGCACGTAGGTCCAGAGTCATTAGCGATGATAAGAAAAAATTCTGACCCGGTTACTGCCAACAACCATTACATCGCATAACATGCAGCACTTCAGAAATAAATACCTTTCCCACAACGATATGCTTTAATAACAATAACCTAGCACATTAGCAGCACACAAGAGCTATTCGACTATTTAATCCGGGTAGGCAGGCGCAACAATCGTCTAGCTCTGTCTTATCAATGAAATTGTGAATGTGAATCACCGGTCACCCTTTCTTCTGGATCATGTGTATTTTGCGAGGCTAAATCAACACGCCCCAGCATCGGCAACTTAATTGCAAATGGACTGGGATCCACCCCGAACGTCAGACCAAGTAAATTAATCTCCAAACCTTCAATATTACTTGTCAACATGCCCAGCAATCCATACAACGAAAACTGGAAACCGCTGCCGCTAGGCGGCAACCCTATAAACTTACTCCCCAAATAATCTTTCCCAATCGCAGTAGGAGGCAGATCAATCTCAAGCTCAGGAAGTAAACGCGAAACCCAGGCAGTAAAAGTATTTGAATTCGGGCCGGGCCACATGGTGTACTCACGTGCATAAGGATAATCACGAACAGCTGCATCAATCCTTGCAATCAAGGCATCAACGCCATCCCCCCGCTTCTCCGCCAGAATTTCTGGCACATTGCCATACCAACGTCCGTCTGGCGTGCGATTTTCGGTAACAACGACTGGTTGATTCTGACGCTGGCGCCACCCAATTACTTCATAAACAGTATAGGTTGTCGCGTGCGTCGGTTTTACCGCAATCCATGTATGAATACCAAAATAGCCACGCCAGCTAAAAGCCCTTGCACCATATACCTGTATCAGTGCTTCAGGGGTTACTGCTGGATCTGGTGCCAGCCCAACCGACGCACGACTAGCGGATCGCCAGTCTTGTGTATATACATCTTTTGAAATTACAATTAACAGTGTAACTACGATTAACATGAAAAAGAAAAATAATCTCAAGCGATTGGTTTGTCTCATATTTCTCTCTCGGTAGATAAATATTTTCAATTAATTTTTAAATTATCCCGGTTTAAATATTCAGAACTGCCAAACAATGATAGAAATAATCTGTTAGCCGCCTTATACGAACAGCACCCAAAAACCACAGAGCGAATATAAAATCAAGAACAGTGTAAATTCTGATACCTATGCATACGAAATTAATCGCTGTCTTTTGCCGACAATGTAACAAATGAATGTCTATTTACAATATTCGGTTGATACGGATGTGTCGGTTTTTTATATCGCGCTTTAATTTTATGCACGTAATCCTGAGTCTCTGGATAAGGAGGGATACCACGATACTTCTCAACAGCCCCCTCCCCCGCATTGTATGCGGCAGCAACCAATGCAACATTGCCTTTAAAAAAAGCCAGCAGCCAACGCAAGTAAGCCATACCTCCCCTGATATTATCTTCCGCATCAAAAGTATTTTTCACCTGAAAGCGCTCAGCGGTTGCAGGAATCAATTGCATTAAACCTTGCGCATTTTTAGATGACTGCGCCTGAACATCGAATCCCGACTCAACCGAAATCACAGCCATTACCAAATGAGGGTCTACTTCGTAGTATGGCGCCAATTTATGTACCAGTTTATAAATTGGACCCTTTGAATACACTCCTTCATCTTTTTGTTCCACTTCAATCGAAACAGTTTCCAGACAGGGCGGCAAGATCGACTCAGAAGACAACGAAATATAATCCATCATTTGCTGAGCATGCACATGTCCTTGCGCTGCCGCCATTGTAAACAATTGTGCCGCTATATGATTATTTCTGGAAACGCCGCGGCCATTAGCATAGACCCACCCAAGCGCATATAGCGCATCAGCGTAACCCAGCTGCGCTGCCTCGCAATACAGTTCAATTGCTTTTAGCTTATCCTGAGGCACGCCTTCGCCGTGTTCATATTTAACTGCCAATGAAAATAATGTTTCAGGATACTCAGATATACTGGATGATTTTGACATCATTCCACTCGGTCTAGTGGTTTCCCCAACAACATCATGCCACCAGATAAAACTGCATAAGAACACTAGCAATTTGAAATAATCCATATAAATATGTATTACTTTTAGTTAATCTTCCCAGCATAACGGAGCATACCGTTAATAGCATGAGTCATATCTATTCTATTATTCGACCAATCGTTTTTTTATTAGCAGGCACTGCTGTCAGTCAACCATGAAAACAATTTCCAGCCTGTCAGGGGTAGTTTTCCATACTTCTGCATACTAGCCCCTACAGCAATTAACGAAGCCACTCGCGGCGACACTCGAGATGCGAACCGGCTCACCAATCTCTCATGCCCAGTCATCATTCAATACGATACTTGAACTCAATCGAGACTCAGTAAAAAATATTCGGCTTAACTTTTCCTTGTGAAGTATAAGTGTATTGCATAAATCAACAAACACAAAATCTTTTTGCATATGAATCAATTAACTATAAATATCAAACCAAAAGAAAGTACTATCATGTAATACTTCATTGCTTGGAAGTAATTGAGGTCTTCCTTTATTTTCCACAGAGAATAAAGACGAGTCACATGATCGTAATTAGAAGATTTTTAGCAGTGAACTTACTATACATCAGTGAAAAATGACCAGGAAGCGGGTCATACAGGTATCATTTCAGACAGCAGCAAATAGATATCCACTTGCAAGACTTGATATCCTACACTCGAATCATGGAAGTCGGTACTGCCCAATAAAATAATACCAGAAACCATTAAAATAACTCAAAATGGCCATTTCCATGAGTCGCAAGGATGATTGCTGGGATAGCACCCCCATGGAAGATTTCCGCGAGAGATTCAAAAACGAAGGGTGTATCATCGGAAATCCATAACACGACAACAAGTCACCCGGGAAATCATCAAGTATATAGCAACCTATATAACCGCCAGCGAAAACAGAAAGGAACAGATTATTTGTCACCAGCAGAATTTACACAGCAATACTACTGGCAATCTAACCTGATGAACGCCATATTTGATAGCACAACCATGATATCTTATATAGAATCAATCCCATATTGCGCACGATAATGCTCTACCGCACATAAATTATGTGCCAATTCGTGATTCGTCTGAAGATAAGCGACCAGATCATCAAGATCGATGATACTGACAACGGGTATTTGATAATTTCTTTTAACTTCTTGTACTGCAGACAGCCGACTACTCCCACGCTCCATTCGATCAAGCGCGATTACAACACCACAAGCCGTTGCTCCCGATCTTTGAATCAGATCGACCGATTCACGTACTGAAGTGCCTGCCGAAATAACATCATCCACTATCAATACCCGTCCAGTCAGTGGTGCACCCACAAGCACCCCTTGCTCACCATGATCTTTCATTTCTTTACGGTTAAAACAAAACGGATAGTTGTGTTCATCGCCAGCTAAAGCAATCGCGATCGTACTGACCAAAGGAATTCCTTTATAAGCCGGTCCGAACAACATATCAAACGGAAGCTGCGCGGCAAGAATAGCTTTCGCGTAGAATTGGCCTAGCGCACGCAATGAATTCCCGTCGTTAAACAGGCCTGCATTAAAAAAATAGGGTGAGATACGCCCTGCTTTGGTTTTAAACTCACCGAAACAGAGAACACCTCGGTTAATCGCAAACTCGATAAATGCGTGCCGGAAATCAGACATAACTTTAATCAATAAAAAAACATGCAAATTATAACGCTTAATCTCAATGGTGTACGTGCTGCAACCAAAAAAGGCTTCTTTCAGTGGCTGGCAGCACAGCGCGCGGATATCGTTTGTGTACAGGAATTAAAAGCCCAACTTCCTGATCTTACAGATGACATACTTTCACCGAATAGCTACCATGGTTATTTCCATTGTGCCGAGAAAAAGGGATATAGTGGTGTCGCCATTTATAGCCGACACAAACCTGACACGATCACTGAAGGAATCGGCATTAAAGAAATTGATCATGAGGGTCGCTATCTACGTGCTGATTTTGGTCGTTTGACCATCATCTCAATCTATTTGCCTTCCGGGTCCAGTGGCGATCACCGGCAAGCTTCCAAATTTTTCTTCCTGGAAAAATTTATTCCTGTATTAAAAACACTGATCGACAGTGGGAGAGATGTTATTCTATGCGGTGATTGGAATATCGCCCATAAGGAAATCGATCTAAAGAATTGGCGTGCCAATCAAAAAAAATCCGGTTTTTTGCCAGAGGAGCGAGCCTGGTTAACTGCCGTTCTAGATGACATTGGCTTTGTGGATGTATTTCGCCGAATTAATCCAGAGGCAGATCAGTATACGTGGTGGTCTAATCGAGGGCAGGCATGGGCTAATAATGTAGGCTGGCGCATTGATTATCAGATTGCCACGCCTGCAATTGCCAGCCGGGCAACAGATGTTTCGATATACAAAGCCGAACGTTTCTCCGATCATTCGCCATTGATTATTGATTACAACTATCATTTATGAATTCCGTTGTACCATCGGGCTGGCTGTATGCCTTACGTATTTATACTCATCCACGAGTGCTCGGTATGTTGTCGCTGGGGTTTTCTGCCGGATTACCGTTATTACTGATATTGGGTACGTTATCATTCTGGCTGCGTGAAGCAGGAATAGATCGCACCACTATCGGCCACCTCAGCTGGATCGGTTTGGCTTATGGCTTCAAATGGTTATGGGCTCCGTTAGTGGATCGCCTGCCACTACCCGTATTAACGCGTCTACTGGGTCGGCGGCGGGCCTGGTTACTGTTCTCACAACTCCTTATCATGCTTGCACTGGTTGGCATGGCCTGCACCGACCCGCTTGCTAATCTGACGCAGATAGTGTTTTTTGCACTGGCAGTGGCTTTTGCTTCAGCAACGCAAGATATCGCGCTGGATGCCTATCGCATCGAAGCTGTCGCAGCAGAGCTGCAAGGAGCCATGGCAGCCACTTATCAGGCCGGCTATCGAGTCGCCATGATCCTGGCATCGGCAGGTGTACTCTGGATTGCAGCAGCAGTAGACCCATCGGAAACCACCTATCATTACGCCCCTTGGCAACTTGCCTATCTCATCATGGCTGCCTGCATGGCTGTCGGTATGATCACCACTCTCATTATTCGCGAACCCAGAATTTCTATCGATAAGGCTGTCACTGAAAATGAAAGGTATCCTCAGCAGGCGATCGCCAACTGGAACCTCAATACTCCGTGTACACGCATTCTAATCTGGCTGTACGACGCACTTATAGCGCCTTTCCGTGACTTCATTATCCGTCATGGCCAACAGGCACTACTGATTCTGGCATTGATTGCTGTTTATCGTATCTCAGATGTCGTAATGGGCGTGATGAGTAATCCCTTTTATGTAGACATGGGCTACACTAAAGATGAAATCGCCACAGTTTCAAAGGTTTATGGTGTAATTATGACCATTATAGGTGCTGCAATTGGCGGCGTGCTGGTTGCAAAAATTGGCATCATGCGAACACTGTTTCTAGGCGCAGTATTATCAGCCGCGACAAATCTGTTATTTGTCTGGCTAGCCGAACGCGGTCATGATGTCGGTGGATTAATATTCACTATTTCGGCTGATAATCTATCGGCCGGTATTGCTTCTTGTGCATTCATCGCCTATTTATCCAGCCTGACAAACTCAGCCTATTCAGCAACACAATATGCACTCTTTAGCTCGATTATGCTGTTATTACCAAAATTTATCGCGGGTTTTAGTGGGCAATTCGTAGATGCCTATGGTTATATTAATTTTTTCATTGGTACCGCATTACTTGGCCTACCTGTTTTAGTACTGGTGTGGCTTGCAGGGCAGGCAAAGTTTCAGTCAATAAAGGCACCTTTACTCAATAATACCAAGCATGATTTATAAAACATCTACCATCACTAGCCTCGCTCAAACCGATAAAATGCCAGCATTCCCATTAAATTCGGCCATAACGTAATTTGGCGATTCGCATTCATCACCCTGCGTTCCAGGATATGTGCACCCCGTAGACGACATAACTCCTCAAAATCGCCAAGGGTACATAAATGAATATTGGGTGTATCGAACCAGTGATAAGGCAATGTTTCCGAAACAGGCATATGACCAAAGATAACCTGCACGCGGTTCCTCCAATAACCAAAATTGGGAAATGATACAATTCCTTCTTTCCCGACTCGCAGCATTTCTTGAATCAGATTTTCGGTATGCCTCATTGCCTGTAATGTTTGCGATAAAATTACATAATCAAACGATTCTGATTCAAAACCGGATAGCCCTGATTCCAAATCATTCTGAATCACATTGACCTTATTATTAAAACAACCAAGCACGTTATCATCATCAATTTCTACCCCGTAACCGAAAATATCGCGAGTCTCTTGTAAATAACGCAGCAATGACCCATCGCCACAACCCAGATCGAGCACTTTTGCGCCTGGTCTCACCCATTCCGCAATAGCCGCGAAGTCGGGACGAGATACAATAGGCGGTATCACTGGATTCATCGTATCAATTTCCATTCATCTATTCACTCAAATGAGAATATTATCCATATAAGCTCGTACGAGCTGATGGTAATAATGATTTTCCATCAGAAAAGAATCGTGACCATGACTGGAAGTAATTTCAGCATAACTAACATTGATTTCGTTATCCAATAATGCCTTCACAATCGCGCGTGAGCGCTCAGATGAAAAACGCCAGTCTGAAGTAAATGACAATACCAGGAAGTTAGCCTTTGCAACACGAAATGCCGCACTCAAGTCACCATCATACGTATTCGCCGGGTCAAAATAATCCAACGCTTTGGTCATCAGCAAATAACTATTCGCATCAAATTGATCGGCAAATTTATCTCCTTGATAGCGCAGGTAAGACTCAATTTCAAATTCCACATCAAAACCAAAAGAAAAAGTGCCACTGCGCAGCTCCCGTCCAAACTTTGCAGCCATTGAATCATCTGAGAGATAAGTAATATGCCCCAACATGCGGGCAAGTCGCAAACCTCGCCGTGGCAAAGTATTATATGAGTAGTAATCACCACCATAAAAATCCTGATCAGTGATAATCGCCTGACGAGCAACATCATTAAATGCGATATTTTGCGCGGTTAATTTAGAAGCAGCCGCAATCACTAATGCATGTCGAACTCTTTCTGGAAAATCAAGCGTCCATTGCAATGCTTGCATCCCTCCTAAACTACCACCAGCTACTGCAGCAAACTCATCGATACCAAGATGATTGGCTAACTGTTCCTGAGTTTCCACCCAGTCCTCTACTGTAACTATGGGAAAATTAGCGCCATAGGGCTTACCCGTCCTCGCATCAATACTCGCAGGGCCAGTAGAACCATGGCACCCCCCCAGATTATTGACTCCGATAACAAAGAATCGATTCGTGTCAATTGCTTTATTAGGGCCAATCATATTATCCCACCAACCTGTACTTTTAGGCTTGCCAGCATAAACCCCCGCTACATGGTGGTTACCTGAGAGTGCATGACAAATCAGGACAGCATTTGATCTGGCCGAGTTAAGCTTGCCATAAGTCTCATACACCAGATTATAACTATTCAGTACCGTGCCGCTTTTCAGGCATAACGGTTTATCTATATGTACATACTGGGGAGTAACAATACCAACCGAATTTGAATCTTGCATTAATGTAAAAGATATAAAGAAATCCTGAAAAAACCAGCTAATTTATGAAATTGAAACGTAAACAACAAGCTTCAATTCATAGTTAAGCTCAAACGTGAGATATTCATAGTGCATGTTAAATAAAAAGATACCATTTCCCAGATCAAAAGAAATTAATTAATCATTATATCGCCAAAAAACAAACCCGGACTAGCTATTCAACTTTGCTAACAAGCCATGAATTTTCTCCGGATTCTCCGCTTTTACTATCCGCTGGGCCAATACGATAATACTCGGCAAATGACTTTTTAATACCTGACTCTTCACGATGAGCAATTGCGCCGGATACATGGAGAATTGCTGCAATCCCAAGCCAAGCAACAAACGTGTAAACCTAATATCTCCAGCCATTTCACCACAAATTGCGACAGGTACCTTGGCACGATTTGCAGTTTGAATCACGCGTGAGACAAGCCACAGCACTGCTGGATGAAGTGGGTCATAGAGATGTGCAACCGAATCATCAACACGATCAATCGCAAGCGTATATTGAATCAGATCATTTGTGCCAATAGATAAAAAATCCAGTCTTTGCATGAATATGTCGACACACAGCGCGGCTGCAGGAATTTCAATCATACCGCCCACTTGAATTTTTTCATCAAAGGGAATCTTTTCTTCCCGCAGACTTTGTTTTGCATATTCAATCAGGTTCATTGTCTGATTGATTTCCGAAAGACTGGATAACATCGGTATTAAAATACGTATCCGGCCATAATGCGAAGCACGTATTATGGCGCGCAACTGAGTATGAAACATTTGCGGCTCCGCCAGACACAGACGAATCGCACGCAGACCGAGCGCTGGATTGGCTGTGACCTGCGGCGCATTTTTAAGATTCTTATCTGCGCCCAAATCAAAAGTGCGAATGGTCACAGGAAGGCCACGCATTTTAGTCGCTACAGTACGATAAACTTCGAACTGTTCTTCTTCATCTGGTAGATCAGTACGATTTAAAAACAGAAATTCGCTGCGGAACAGGCCAATACCTGCCGCACCATTTTCCTTGACTTGTTCAACATCTTCCGGTAATTCGATATTGGCGCATAACTCAACCGGTGTACCGTCTAATGTGATCGCTGCGACACTTCTGATACGCCTTAACTTCAGCTTCTCGAGTTCCAGCTGACTTTGCCGTAACCGATATTCAGCGAGTACATATTTATCCGGATTGACAATAATCACACCCTGGCTGCCATCAACAATTAAATAATCATTATCAAGAATTAATTGCCGCGCATGATGCAATGCCACGATTGAAGGAATACTGAGACCACGCGCAACAATAGCCGTATGAGAAGTCGAGCTGCCCAGGTCGGTAAGAAACGCAATGAATTTGTGCTGTTTATATTGCATGACATCGGCAGGACTCAAATCATGGGCAATCAAAATACTGTCACCACTATGCCGTGCTGGAGGAGGAATATAGCCTGGATGTCCCAGCAAAGCTTTAAGTACCCGTTCCACCACTTGAACCACATCCGCTTTACGCTCACGTAAATAAGCATCTTCAATTTTCTCAAACTGCGCCAGCAATACATCCATTTGTTGAGTAACAGCCCATTCCGCATTACAATATGTCTGCCTAATACAATCACGTGCGGCTTCCAGGAGTGTTGGATCATCCAGAATCATGTGATGCAGATCAAGAAATGCGCTGAATTCCGCCAGCGAGGGGCCGCTATTGGTGACAGAAGCCTGCAAGGTTTCAAGTTCTTCGCGAACCGTAGCAAAAGCATTATCAAGCCGAGATATTTCTTTATTTATTTGATTTTTGGGTATCAGATAATGGGCTACTTCCAGTGCAGCAGATGAAGCAAGATGCGCGTGTCCAATAGCAATTCCTTCAGAAACACCGACACCATGCAATATAAAACTCATTCACCTTCCCCAAAATAATCTTCAACCAGCGCCACCAGGGCGGCCATAGCTTCAATTTCATCCTCGCCGATAGTTTCAATTCCTACCATAGTGTTTTTTCTTGCAGCCAGTGTCATCACACCCATAATGCTTTTCGCATTGACTCTTCGATTATTACGCATCAGCCATACTTCGCTCCGAAATTGATTTGCCAATTTTGTAAATTTTGCTGAGGCGCGTGCATGCAATCCAAGCCGATTTATAATTTCTACTTCTTTATATTGCATTGTAATGATTCCAAATGAATGTGCATAACCCCCTCCTTACCACCGCTCAACGCTTTTTCCACCACGGTCGAAAGTGGTTCATTACGATAAGTTAGCGCTCGCACCAACATCGGCAAATTAATTCCAGCCAGGCATTCCACCACACCGGGCTTAATTAATTGGCTGGCAATATTACAAGGCGTCGCACCACAGATATCATTTAATATCAGCACCCCATCGCCACAATTCAATTGATTCACAAACTCCTGTGCTTTAGCAACCAACACATCTGGATTATCCTCAATAGAAACATTCAAATGCATTATTTGTTGCGGCACCCCCCCCATCACATGGCTTGCACAACGAATAAAACTATCACCCAGGTTCTCATGAGAAATAATTAGAATCCCAATCATATTTTCTGATACTGCAAGATTAAAAGAGAAATTTTAACATTGTAGCCACGATACAGCTGATCTGCCGTATTGCATGCCTTCGTAGTTTAAATCATTGCTCTTTGCTAAAACTATCCTCTAATAAAGGATAATACATTTCATTTACTTAATAAGACATTTTGAATTAATGAATCACTGATTAGTCTATTTAATAGAAGCATATGACTAAGAGAGAGAGGAATAAGATACTTAGTTTAAAGCTGGTTTTTATCATGATGTATCACAAAATTATGAGTAAAGAGCGCCGGATTATCGCCTATCGCAAAGCAATAGAAGCCATGTGTCGGGGCGAATTTACACAAAATATTCCCGTTACCGGTAACGATGAAATTAGCCATCTAGGAAAGTCACTGCGCAAACTTTCCACTCATCTCCAACAGCAACATCAGAAAAATCAATTACTTTCCAAGATTACGCTAGAAAGTAATCTTAATCTATGTATCAGCGATGTATTAAACCATATCTATGAATCCTTCAACAAATTCATTCCCTATGATCGCATGAGTCTGGCTTTACTCGAAAACGAAGGCAACACATTGAAATTACACTGGGTGCGGGCCGATTACCAAACGCTGAAACTATGCACAGGCTATACCATCCCTATGTCAGACAACAATCTGAAGGAAATTATTAAGACAGAAAAATCATTCATAATCAATGATTTAAAATCATACCTGGAAGACCATCCGGAATCAGATTCAGCCAGAGTTCTTTTTGAGGAGGAAATTCGTTCCAGCTTAACTTGCCCGCTGATTGCCACCGGCAAACCCATCGGCTTTATTTTCCTTTCGAGTCGAAAGAGCAATACTTATAAAAATCTCCATCAGGAGTTATTTCTCCAGATTGCCAGCCAGTTAGCCGTTATTATCGAAAAAAGCAAACTTTATAAAAAAGCTAAAATTAACAAACAGCTCATCGAGCATAAAAAAGAACTAGAGCAACGCGTCACCCATGATGCTTTAACCGGGCTATTAAATCGAACGGCTATTTTTGATATCTTCCACAAACAGATTGCACGTGCAAAACGGGGAGGGTTTAGCATTGCCGTTATTATGATTGATATTGATCATTTTAAAGAAGTCAATGATAGTTACGGTCATCTCACCGGTGATGTTGTGCTATGTGAAATTGCTGATCGACTACTTGCTTCAGCCCGTTCTCATGAACATTTAGGGCGCTTTGGAGGTGAAGAATTTCTGGCTATTCTTTCACCCTGCAATAAAGACGGTGCATTAAAAGCCGCCGAACGTTTTCGAACGGCTATTGCCTGCAAAGAAGTCTATGCTGAAAATGAGTTTATTCCAGTCACCATCAGTCTCGGTATCTCAGTCAGCACTGAGTTGGATACATTAGATGAAAATATTTTGCTGCGCAAAGCTGATGAAGCACTCTACATGGCCAAAAGCAACGGCAGGAATTGTATTGAAATAGCCATGGACGGCAAAGATAAATAAACATTCACATTCACATAC
>CBDUPR010000040.1:0-25709 GCA_965369175.1 uncultured Nitrosomonas sp. | reverse complement strand
CTTAACCCAACATCTCACGACACGAGCTGACGACAGCCATGCAGCACCTGTGTCCAGGTTCCCTTTCGGGCACCAAGCCATCTCTGGCAAGTTCCTGGCATGTCAAGGGTAGGTAAGGTTTTTCGCGTTGCATCGAATTAATCCACATAATCCACCGCTTGTGCGGGTCCCCGTCAATTCCTTTGAGTTTTAATCTTGCGACCGTACTCCCCAGGCGGTCAACTTCACGCGTTAGCTACGGTACTAAGGAAGTCTCCTCCCCCAACACCTAGTTGACATCGTTTAGGGCGTGGACTACCAGGGTATCTAATCCTGTTTGCTCCCCACGCTTTCGTGCCTGAGCGTCAGTGTTAACCCAGGGGGCTGCCTTCGCCATCGGTGTTCCTCCATATCTCTACGCATTTCACTGCTACACATGGAATTCCACCCCCCTCTGCTACACTCTAGCTTTGTAGTTTCAAACGCAGTTCCCAGGTTAAGCCCGGGGATTTCACATCTGACTTACAAAACCGCCTGCGCACCCTTTACGCCCAGTAATTCCGATTAACGCTCGCACCCTACGTATTACCGCGGCTGCTGGCACGTAGTTAGCCGGTGCTTCTTCTGACGGTACCGTCATCGAGGCCATGTATTAGACGACCCCATTTCTTCCCGCCTGAAAGAGCTTTACAACCCGAAGGCCTTCTTCACTCACGCGGCATGGCTGGATCAGGCTTGCGCCCATTGTCCAAAATTCCCCACTGCTGCCTCCCGTAGGAGTCTGGGCCGTGTCTCAGTCCCAGTGTGGCTGGCCGTCCTCTCAGACCAACTACTGATCGTCGCCTTGGTGAGCCATTACCTCACCAACTAGCTAATCAGACATCGGCCGCTCCAAAAGCACAAGGTCTTACGATCCCCTGCTTTTCTCCTCAGAGATTATGCGGTATTAGCACATCTTTCGATGCGTTATCCCCCACTTAAGGACACGTTCCGATGTATTACTCACCCGTCCGCCACTCGCCACCAGGAGCAAGCTCCCGTGCTGCCGTTCGACTTGCATGTGTAAAGCATGCCGCCAGCGTTCAATCTGAGCCAGGATCAAACTCTTCAGTTTAATTCTGTTATACTCTCGCTTGACGTTTTTTGACTTCATGATTAGTGAATTATCATGACTTCATTTTGTTTTGCGAGTACTTCAATTTATTACTAAGTCGCCACATTCAGCAGCAGACTTAGCTTTCCTTGCTAAGTACCCACACCTATCGATTGTTATATTTTTAAAGAGCGTCTCTGCTTTGTTTGCTACGTCATGCAGAGAAGAATCGAATTATACAGACTATAATCTAGTGGTCAAGCTATTTTCTATTTAAATAACAATTTTTTCTCTTATTGAGATTGCCAGTTGCTTTGATAATTATTAATATTCAATAAATACAAATAGTTATATCATTACCATCATTTTCATTTTGTTCAACATATTTATTAGCGCGATTCTTTCCTTCATAGCACTCTTATTTTAATTTACACCATGCTTTAAACTTGCTTCTATAAAGTCATCCAAATCACCATCTAGCACTCCCTGAGTATTCCCAGTCTCCATGTTTGTACGTAAATCCTTGATGCGTGATTGATCTAATACATAAGAACGAATCTGATGCCCCCAACCAATATCAGACTTTGACTCTTCCATTGCTTGTTTTTCCACATTACGCTTTCGCAATTCAGCTTCGTATAGGCGTGACTTTAACATTGCCATCGCATCTGCTCGATTACGGTGCTGAGATCGACCGTTCTGACACTGCACAACGATTCCTGTTGGATTATGCGTAATACGTATAGCGGAATCCGTTTTATTAATATGCTGGCCACCAGCACCTGACGCTCGAAAAGTATCTATACGCAAATCAGCTGGGTTGATATCTATTTCGATTGTTTCATCCACCTCAGGATAGACAAATACACTTGCAAACGAAGTGTGACGGCGGTTGCCAGAATCAAACGGGGATTTCCTGACTAATCGATGTATCCCTGTCTCAGTTCGCAAGTATCCATAAGCATATTCTCCTATAATTTTGAAGCTTGCACTTTTAATACCTGCTGTCTCACCAAATGATTCTTCCAGAATTTCTACTTTAAATCCACGCCGTTCACAATAGCGTAAATACATACGTTCCAGCATAGCTGCCCAATCCTGAGCTTCGGTACCACCTGAACCAGATTGAATGTCGACAAAGCAGTTATTTGAATCCATTCGATCGGAAAACATACGACGAAATTCTAAAGTTGCTATTGTTTTTTCTAACCGATCAATATCATTACCGATACTCTCTAATGTCGCCACATCATTTTCTTCTCTCGCCATTACAAATAGCTCGCGAGCATCATGCAACTCCTGCTCAATCGAAGTCAATGTGACGACGATCCCTTCCAACATTTTCTTTTCACGTCCCAACTCCTGAGCGCGCTGATTATCATTCCAAACAATAGGGTCTTCAGCTAATCGCGTGATTTCAATCAGTCGCGTCTGCTTAGCATCAAAGTCAAAGAAACCTCCGCAATTCTTTTGCTCGATTATCAAGATCGATGAGTTGGTTTGAAAATATATTTATTTGTTCCGTTTCCATAAAATCCACCTAAAATCAACATTATACATATAAAATAATCGAACCGAATATGCTAATCACACACAGAATCTGTTTTTACAATCATCAATCTAAATAAGCATATAAAATAAAACCAGGCTTTAACTTTTAAATCATTCAATCACTCCGATATTCGTTGATAAATAATTATGCGTACAATTAGATTAGATCTTAATCTTAATATCGCGTAAATACCCCCATATCATGCTCACTAAAAATTAATTTTCAGTATACGTAGATTGAAACGGTTTATTGAATAAGATTCCACGAGCTCAAGTATGGTTTTTCCGCTATTTCCAATGCTTAGATCATCACCAGGCAAAGCGGAATAATCAGCTATTGAATCTAAATTAATCGTAATACAGGAAAATTATTGGAGATAGTTAATAAACGTTCGATATCACTAAAGCGACATTCGTCTTTTGTGTAGAATGATTCTATCAACTTCGAATTGATTCATGCTCATGATTTAAATATCAATCGCTTAAATAAAAATATGTCATTTCCTCAACATCAGCGTGCTGCTATTGTCAGAATCTAAAGATTCTGGCAACCTGGTTCAATCAGGGTATAACTTTCATAGTAGCGCTGCTCATTGAATATTCAATATTTTTCTCACGAACAGCAACATTAATACAACCTCATCTTCCAACGCCGAGTGTCCGCGTGAGCAAATACTTACATAGCAAATCTTTTTAAATTTGTTTTGTCATCTACACGTCTGCTTCCAAAAACGCAGCCCCATGAAACGACATAAGGTTTTCTACTAAAATGTACCTATAGGGACTGTCTCCTAATAGAATTTCCCAAAATTTCGGTTGTTAATAATCAATAAGCTGCATAGTAAAAAATAGACAAATCCTATATTAAGAGACTGCCCCTTATGCTACTCAAGCATTTGATAACAAGATTGTACTTTCATTGCATGACGACCGCTTCATCATTCAGCAATTCCAACTGATTGAAAGTAACAATCCAATCAACAACGAAAGTCTTCAGAAAACCGACTATCACAAAGATTGCATAGTAGCCTTGGCAAAACACAGGTCTTCCCAAGTTTTTTCTTTTTTAGACGGTGCACGTAATAAGTAGGCTGGATGATAGGTAACAATTAATGGAATACCAGAATATTCATATAACGTGCCACGCAAATTAGAAACACTCTCATTACATTTAAGAAGACTCTGCGCTGCAATCTTTCCCAACGCAATAATCAGTTTGGGGTTGATCAATGCTATCTGCCTTTCAAGATAAGGCTCACATTGACTAACCTCATTCAAATCAGGATTTCTGTTATTGGGCGGGTGGCATTTTACAATATTAGTGATGTAAACTCGGTATCCACGCTTCAATCCGATTGCTGCCAGCATATTATCAAGCAACTCTCCAGCTTGACCAACAAAGGGTTCTCCGGTCGCATCCTCCTTTTCTCCTGGTCCTTCACCGACATAAAGCCAATCCGCATTCCCGTCGCCAATGCCAAATACCGTATGTACACGCGTATGACTTAATGGACAAGCAGTACAATGCGTTACCGAGGCTTTAAGCTGACTCCAATTCATCTGCTGGATTTCTGAACAACGCTCTTGATCAATCGAAATCGCAATCTTCTGATCTTTATTCCGTTTCTTTTTAACCGAATGCATCTGAGATGGCACATGATATTGTTGATCATTCGATTTAATGCGCCATATTGGGGTTAAGCCTAGTTCTTTAAGTATTTCTTTTCGTCTATTATTCATAATATAAACTGCATAACAATAGCGTCTTCACGCCCACACATTGCAGGATAATATCCCTTACGTATTGCGATCTGCCGGAAGCCAATCTGTTTATATAAATGAGCAGCGCCCTGATTCGATTCGCGAACATCAAGCAGTATGGATTTCACGCGCTGTTGTCTGGCGAATTGAATAAAATGCTGTAGTAATTTACTACCCCATCCCTTGTTTTGCCATTCAGCAGCTATACCAATCGTAAGTATATGTGCTTCGTCTGGGCCCATCATCATAACGCCATAGCCAAGAAATGCATCCGTCTGTTCTAATACCCGACAGAAATATCCTGCATTGATTGAATCAGCAAAATTTCCCACAGACCATGGGAAAAGAAAAATTTCTCGTTCAATCATAATTACTCGATTCAGATCGCATGAAAGCATCTCTCTTATCCATGCTTTCTCCTGTAAAAGAGCATTATTCATCGCTCATTTTCCTTCAAGGCTATTTTGTTACGTATGTATATCGGTGCTGCATCTATCGGATCAATGGCTGACTCACTTACAAATTTTGGAACAGCCAACTGAGCGATCTCTTGTGCATGAGGATACAGGCCTCGCTTAATATGGAGAAGATGTTCACCATACAGAGCAGATAATTCTTTGTTATAAACATCAAAACCACTACCACAACCAACCCAATAGCCATCCGACAATGGCGGCGCCTGTTCTGGCTGACAAAGCATAGGTGCCGTTACCACCTCCCAGCTTTCAGCGAGTTTCATATAAGCAGCATGGTAGATTTCGCCCATGCGAGCATCAAGCGCCACAACAACCTGATGATGATCCGTTCTTTGTGCCACCGCCTCCAATGTGCTAATACCAACAACTGCAAGATTACTAGCAAATGCCAGGCCCTGAGCCACACCACAGGCAATACGCAAACCAGTGAAAGAACCTGGCCCCGCGCCATAAGCAATACCATCTAATCGTGTTAACGATAATTCAGCCTCTGCTAATAATTCCTGTAGCATTGGTAACAGTAATTCGGAGTGTCGGCGGCCAGCAAGTATTTCCTTGTTATATATCTTGCCATCTAGCCAGAGTGCAGCGGAACAATATTCTGTGGATGTGTCAAAAGCGAGGATTTTCAAAGTGTCTAAATAGATAAAATATCCGGAGATTCTAACCAAACATTCATCCAGCATCTCTTTATAGTGAAAGGCATTCTGAATTTATATATACCGCAACTTTCTTTTTTTAAAAAACCAGGACTTATCTCAGTGACCAACGATCCAGAGGAATATAATAAACACCACTGCCAGTTTGTTTTGATTGCATGAGAGTCCACTCATGTATTCGCCAACTTATTGGTTTAATCAGGCTACACTCGGCGGGACGTGTTGCTCTTCTTACGAGCGTTATATGCGGCCTATAATTTCGCCTATCAAATAAAAATCCAGCATCAGAGAGCATATTGCCCAGGGAATCCACTAACATCAGTAATTCTGGAGGACACTGCTTCGTTCCCGCATAAATAAGACAATTCTGCTTCCAGTAACAAATCTCATCAATGGAAAAATTAAAAGATTTAGCCATCACTTTTTTAGCTATCAAACAAAGATCATCTAAGCGGTTAATATTCACCTCCCCTAGAAATACCAGTGTAAGATGTATTGCCTCTATTTCAACTCTACGTCCTCCGGAAAGCAATGCAGACCGTTTTGCTAAATGTGCCAGTTGTTTTCGTACAGCCTCATCTGGCCAAATTGCAAAAAATATTCGAGCCGTTTTGTTTTTCCCTATGGATATTTGCTTCAACCACTCCTGCCATTTGTTTTATTAATGAAGCATATTGCCTCCGCCATGATACCTTCTCCTCGACCGACAAAACCCAGTTTTTCGGCAGTTTTCGCTTTAATATTAACATCTTCCTTCCGGATTCCCAGATCTTGTGCAATATTTATAATCATAGCTGAAATATAGGGCGACATTCTTGGTGCCTGAGCAACAATTGTTGCATCGATATTGATTACCTTATAGCCGTTCTTTTCTAGTAGATCAGAAACATTACGTAGCAGCACACGGCTATCAATGTCTTTATAGCGGGAATCTGTATCCGAAAAATGTCTGCCAATATCACCCAGGGCCGCGGCGCCAAGTAATGCATCACATATGGCGTGCAATAATACATCCGCATCAGAGTGGCCAAGCAAACCTTTCTCATAAGGAATGGCGACGCCACCGATAATTAGCTCGCGGCCTTCAATCAATTGATGTACATCAAAACCTTGTCCGACTCTCATTGTGCTCATTGAATCTTCCTTTCCTGCAAAATTAATTCAGCTAACGCAAAATCCTGAGGATAGGTAACCTTCAAATTGTACACATCACTCAGTATCAATTTTGGATGAAATCCCAGCGTCTCAATCGCACCTGCATCATCCGTTACATTCGCAGCTGTTGCATTATTCAATGCGTTTATCAACAAATGATAACGAAACATTTGTGGCGTTTGTGCTTGCCATAAATTTTCCCGAGATTCCGTACTGGTAATACGATTATGAGTGTCACCGCGTTTCAATGTATCCGCCACTGGAATAGCTAATAATCCACCAACCTTGTCGTTCATTAATTCATTCATTAATTTCTCAAGCTGCACTGTCGTTAAGCAAGGCCGCGCGGCATCATGAACCAGTATCCAGTCATTTTCATTGATAACAGTCTTTTCCTGCCCTACTGCAAGTCCTTTTCGCACGCTTTCAGCGCGTGTTGCACCACCGCAGTACAACACCATCAACTTATCTGAAAATTCAGACCAGTCATATTGCGCCCATTCAGTATCATCCGGTGCAAGCACGATGAACACACGAGAAATCCGCTGGGATTGACACAATGTGTGTATCGTATGATATATCATTGGCTTGTGAGCCAACGACAGATATTGTTTCGGTAATTCGTTGCCCATGCGCGAACCGGTACCGGCCGCTGGAATTAATGCAAAATATTTAACCATTATCTAGTGTAGAAAAACATAAAAACATCATAAATAGTTAATTTGATAACGCTTTTTAAGACAGTTTTATCCTGAACTGCGACATCAGTCAATTGACATCCTCCCCTTCCTAAACGAAGGGGATTCCTAGCGACTTATTAAGCCGTTAAGAGTAGGTTTGTATTGCTACTGCCTACTGGTTCCTGCTTCTTAGACGAAACTAACGTTTCAACTCCACAGGCTAACAAGCGATGTCCTCGCTCAAGTACATTCAAGAACAGCAAAGACCGCATTAAACAGGCTTCGCCTGTGCGCTTATATCTCCGCCCTGAAGGACGAAGTTTTACGCGCCATTTGATAAAAGAGACCGTTACAAAATCCAGCAGTTAAAAGGTTAATCCTTTATAATCAATATGATAAAATTTCTGTCGAGGGCCTTTGCAAAGGTCTCCAAAAGTGCTTAAATCAGCCGGAACAGGTAATACGCATATATAACCGTTATTTTTTCTGCTTCGTTACAAATACGCCTGTTTGTCCAGTACGGCGCAGCATCTTATTAACTGAATCAACATGCATCTCTTCCTCCACAATCAGATCACGAGCATATTCTTCCAATAACACCGATTTACCCTGAACTAGCGCTAGCAATTGGTAATAAACTGTAAGAGCCTCATTTTCATGAGCTAAAGATTCCTTAAGAATATCATTGATATCATGCTGATGTGTTTCTAGTAATGGTCCAATGGACAATGAAGGATAGCCGCCAAGCAAAGTAACCAGCTCACCCGCCTTGTGAGCGTGCAACAGTCCTTCTTCAGCCTGCTCCTTGAGCCAAGCTACGACAGGGATACGACTATAACCATAAACCATTAACGAGTAATGTGTATAACGTACCACCCCAGCAAGCTCAAGCTCCATGATTTTGTTTAAAAATATTATTGCCTTCTCTTTATCAAAATCCATGCTTTTCTCCTCTTTGTTTGTGAAAAAAGTACCAGGGTGAGACATTCAACCGATGTTATAGCTTTGCTGCGTGTGTACCTAAATATTCAGCAACACCTTCGGGGCTGGCTTTCATACCGGGCTCTCCAGCTTTCCAGCCGGCCGGGCATACCTC
Source organism: uncultured Nitrosomonas sp. (assembly GCA_965369175.1). Classification (GTDB taxonomy): domain Bacteria; phylum Pseudomonadota; class Gammaproteobacteria; order Burkholderiales; family Nitrosomonadaceae; genus Nitrosomonas. Next base: position 17,259 of record CBDUPR010000040.1, on the reverse strand, counting down.
GCCATGAGATTCATGAAATTGTAGTGCATCCACCATGCGTAGCATTTCGTCTACATCGCGTCCCAACGGCAAATCATTGACCACTTGGTGACGCACAATACCTTGCTTGTCAATCAGAAATGAAGCTCGCAAAGCAACCTGGTCTGGATGGCTGACACCATAAGCATGCATGATTTTGCCACCTACATCGGCTACCAGGGTAAGACCCACTGGACCAACGCCACCCTTATTTATCGGAGTATTACGCCAGGCATAATGAGTAAAATGGGAATCCACCGATACACCCACTACTTCCACATTGCGCTTATGGAATTCTTCCATCCGATGAGAATGAGCAATAATTTCGGAAGGACAGACAAAGGTAAAATCTAGTGGATAGAAAAACAATACCGCATACTTGCCTTGAATATGTTTATGAAAGTTAAAAATTTCATTAAAACTACCATCGGGCAAAACAGCGGGCTTAGTGAAATCAGGGGCAGGATGAGTGACAAGTACGGACATTAATATTCTCCTATTTAAATGAGTAAATCAAATTCAGATTGGGTTCTAAAAAACCATGCACTATGCTAAGTCCTTTTCATCAACAAGATACAATATAACAGTCAACATTAATTTTAGTATATCCCTTCTTTGCAACTCCTTCGACTCTCAAATAATCATGACACAAAACATAGTGTAGGCATATACCATGCAATTCAACCGCTTTAGCGTTAATAACAAGAAATTTACCGGCGCTACTGAATGAGATAATCAACAAGATTTCTTAAATTGCCTGAGAATTAGCGTCTCTATTGTATCGCTTCCTGATAATGATCTGAATATCCAGACGTTATTTTGAGGCGCTCTCTAGCCTGAATATTCAATTTATCGAAAGACAATACCCAATTAGGCGGGTGTTAGTTTTTATTGCGCCAGAAAGATGTTGTTTGATGCAATCTGAAAAACTGACCAGAATGAGTAACACGGAGTTTTGCCAGTCTAATAAAGAGTGATGATAATTTATGAATATACACGAATATTATAGAATTACTAGAAACCAGCCTGCTGACAAAATCATATCAAAGCTAATCTTGTCTAGATGCAGTTCTTAATGTATTTTGTGTGCACCTATTAAATGTAACGAATCCTCCTTTCGTTGATTAAGCAAATGCCATTTCCGAATCAGTGCCATAGTTATGGATACAAATAATCCAAATAGAACAATAACAATATAAATATGCACCTCAAATGATACTAATATTGCATAAAATAACAGCATCACAAGAATACTCAGATTTTCATTAAAATTCTGTACGGCAATCGAATGCCCTGCACCCATCAAAATATATCCACGGTGCTGCAGTAAGGCATTCATCGGCACGACAAAGAATCCCGCAAGTCCACCTATTAGTGTCAGTAAAATAATTACAATCCATAAATCATGCACTGTAATCATGGCCATCACTACAATACCCATCACTATGCCAAGCGGAATTACTTTTAGCGAGTGCTTTAACATGATCAGCCGTGCTGCCATTATGGCACCAATTGCAATACCAACAGCAACAATTCCTTGTAACTGCGCAGCTTTGCTAAGGGGATAACCAAGTGCAACCTCAGCCCATTTCAGCACAATAAACTGCAGCGTAGCTCCCGCCCCCCAAAACAAGGTCGTCACAGCCAGTGAAATTTGTCCAAGCTTATCTGTCCACAATAGCTTCACACAATGTCCAAAATCATGTATTAGAAACAGTGGGTTTTTTTTAAGAATACGGTGATCAACACCTGTATTAGGAATATTGAAGTTAAGTATAGCGGCAACGATATAGATGATGGCCACCAGAAAAATACTGACCTCCAGCATAGAATCAATACCGACAGCAGTCAAAGAAGAAGCAAAGGCAAGCAATACATCGGAAACAGCAGGTGTAATCAATATTCCTCCCATCACAGTACCAAGTACAATGGAAGCCACCGTGAGTCCTTCAATCCAGCCATTAGCAACGACTAGTTTTTCCGGTGGCAGCAGTTCAGTAAGAATACCGTATTTAGCAGGAGAATAAGCAGCGGCTCCTAATCCTACAATAGCATATGCAGCAAGCGCAACATATTGATGTACAGAGAAAAATAATAGTCCACATCCAATGATTTTGATAGTATTACTAATAAGCATTACTCTCCCCTTAGGCATAGAGTCAGCAAATGCGCCGACAAAAGGAGCGAGAACTACGTAGAATAATACAAAAACAAACTTCAGCATGGGTGTCAAATAAGCTGGGGCATGCAGCTCTATCAATAATGCAATCGCCACAACTAACAGCGCGTTATCCGCCAATGAAGAGAAAAACTGCGCAGCCATGATAGTATAGAAACCGCGTTTCAAACTATTCCCTCTAAAATTTTTAGCATTTTTTATTAAGCACTCAAATACAGAGCAGTGGCTTTATACCATGAAACCACTTCGACAACTAATCGTAATAGCTCTGAACCATTTTATGCATCTACTATTTTCGATCTCGATACTATCTTCACGGGCGGAGTTATGATTGAATGACACCTGGATCCATCGTCACTAAGACTAAATACCCATCACTATTATAAAAACATGGTGCAAATGAATAACGCTCCTCCCGGAAATGAAATCAATGTCCCGCTCTATTCGCGCATTCATTGATCTTGCCGCACTGGAGCATAATTTAACCGTTGTTCGTCGTTATGCTGCTCATACACGTATCATGGCGGTGATCAAAGCTGATGCTTATGGCCATGGATTATTACATACTGCCAAAGCGTTGAGAAAAGCTGACGGTTTTGCAATGCTAGAACTTGATGCTGCCATACGTCTACGCGACGCGGGGTACCAGCAATCCATTCTGTTGCTTGAAGGGTTTTTTTCTGTATCAGAATTAGCACAGTGCAAAAAATACCGTTTAAGTGCCGTCATCCATAATCATGAACAACTGGCCATGCTATCAGCATCTAAGCATGGTCGACTCGATGTCTTCTTAAAAATGAATACCGGCATGAATCGTCTGGGATTTGCACCGGAACAATTTTTATCGGCATTAGAAGCTTTAAAAGCAAGCCCTGCCATTGGCCACATTACGCTAATGACCCATTTTTCTAGTGCGAGCGACACAGACGGAGATCAAGAAGTTATCAAACAACTACAATGCTTCAACAGCATGACTACGGGGCATAGCTATCCACGCTCGCTTGCCAATTCTGCTGCGATTATACGTTATCCTGAAACCCATGCTGACTGGGTCCGTCCTGGTATCATGCTCTATGGCGCTTCACCTCTAACCAACAAAACTGCTGCTGAATTAGATCTTCACCCAGCTATGACTGTGACGAGCAAAATTATCGCGACACAGTATCTACAAAGCGGAAACAAGGTTGGATATAGCGGTTGTTTCCAAGCTGACAGGCCAATGCTTATCGGCATAGTTGCAGGAGGTTACGCCGATGGTTATCCACGACATGCACCCACTGGCACACCGGTATTAGTGAATAATCAGCGTACCCGTATTCTTGGACGGGTATCCATGGATATGCTCACCGTTGATTTAAGTGGGATTAAAGATGTTGGATTAAATAGTCCGGTGGTTTTATGGGGAAAAGGAATGCCAGTCGATGAAGTGGCAAATGCAGCAAATACGATTAGTTATGAACTACTATGTGCACTGACTCCACGAGTCACAAAGACAGCACAAGATCATACATTAACTCACTGTGCTCGCGGAGGTCTCTAAAAATCCCAACCCTCTATCAAATACTCATGGAATTATTCCACTTTGGCTTTGCTACGTAAATCCTGAACAACCGCCGCGAATTCTCGCTGCAATACACGCTGCTGTATATTCTGTTTAATTTCATCAAACGGAGGAAATGTCATAGGACGGACATCCGTTAATTCAATGACGTGCCAGCCAAAAGAGGTTTGTACTGGCTCCTCGGTAAATTTTCCCTTCTGCAATTTCTCTAACGTCTCAGCAAAAGGCCTGACGTACGCTGCAGCAGGACTCCAGTCAAGCTCTCCTCCATTATCCTTGCTACCATCATCTCGAGATTTCTCCGATGCAATTTTTCCAAAATCAGCACCCTTCTTAAGACTGGCAATAATATCCCTGGCTTCATTTTCATTTTCTACCAGAATATGACGTGCTTTATATTCCTTATCACCCATTTGCACTTTCAGTATTTCATATTCCTTGCGTAAGGTTTCATCACTAACCACATTATTCTTTATATAGTTAGCCTGAAACGCTCTTACCAATACTGCCTGACGGGATAATTCTAATTGCGTAACAATCTCCTGGTCACGATCGAGCCCTTTCTTGATTGCCTCCTGAGCAAGAATCTCTTCCGTAATCAGATTCTCTCGTAAAGCCTTTCTCATTTCTGGATTATCTGCCTGACCTTGTGCAATATTAGCTTTGACCATTAACTCTAGCCGCGATTGAGGAATAATCACACCATTTACCTTAGCCACAGCCGTAGCAGCCTGGGCTTGAGCAGTTGACATGACAATCAAGCTAAAAATACTAACTATCGTTAATCGCGAAAATTTCGTCAAGCACATGGAAATTCCTTTTTAATAATTTGGATAAAATTAAAATTCATATAGCAGTATACGCTTTAACGCTAAGCAGGTGAATCCTTGCTCTCGATCTTATCCGGCTGATTATTGCCGTATACCATTGAATTCCAGATTATCGGAGAAGAAATGAAAAGCTTTAATCTCCTCTAATCATCTTTACACCGGCAACACCTTTATAAACGGCTTGACCGTTACTTTTGCGTAGACTCCTGCAATAACATAGGGATCAGCTTCTCCCCAAGCACGAGCTACCTCTAATGATTCAAACTCAGCCACTATCAGACTTCCGGAAAATCCGGCAGGGCCCGGATCAGCACTATCAATTGCGGGATAGGGTCCGGCTAAAATAAGACGCCCATCGGCTTGCAACGCTTTGAGTCGCTCCAAATGCGCAGACCGTGCTGCCAGACGCCTATCCAGGCTATCCGGCACATCTTCACCACTGATTACATAAAGCATCATACACCTTTGCCTTTTTTATTTTCAATACGCTCATCGCGATCAGAGCCAGCTCTCATGAACTATGATTATCGTATAACGCAGAATCAATATTTTTTATATATCTGGCTAAAACTATCGCCTGCAAAACCACGAAGACAAGCATTAACCCCGTCGAACCGAACAATTTGAAGGTCACCCAGGTATCGATAGCGTAGTTAAAGGCTACATAGAGATTAATACCGCCCATAAATATAAAAAATGCGACCCAACTCGCATTAAGTTTATTCCAGGCAGCCATTGGCAATACGATCTTATCTTGCAATAGCGATCGTATCAGGTTTTTCTTAAAAAGATGATTCGATATCAAAAGTACCACGGCTAATAACCCGTAAACCACAGTGGGCTTCCACATGATAAAGGTCTCGTCTGTTAGCGCAAGTGTTGCGCCACCAAACAGAGTAATCGTAATTAAACTTACCCACATCGTGGCATCTATTTTATGATGATAAAACCATACCCAGACAGTTTGTATCAAAGTAGTCACGATCGCTACTGCTGTCGCCATATAAATATCGTAAATCTTGAAGACACAGAAAAACAGGATCACCGGAAACAGATCAAAAAGAAATTTCATTGATACCAATTATTATCGTGAGTAAGTAATGAGCTAAACGCCAATCAGCCCAGGTATGGTTAATTCATTCAAATAAACATTTTAAATCGACATCATCAAAGATATAGCTTCATAACTCTTTCAGAACACGCTACATTATTACCGGCGGCAATTGCGTAGTCAGCGTATTTTTTTCTTTAACCGCCATACCCAGTAATGCATAGCCCAGCAAGCCACCCGCACTATCTTGATATAATGCCTTAACACTATCTTCAGCCGCATCAATATGCCACTCACCGCTGATACTAAAATCAGGGGGTGATACTACAGTTGGACAGGCAGGTGTTTTTACCATAACCGGCATTGCCGGGTAATGCACAGGAGTAGGATTACCTGCCAGAGTTGCGGCTAAGGCGCGTGCAGCATATGTAATCGGCATTACAAATGGCAACACCTTACCCACCACATCCGCACAGTCGCCCAGCGCATATATATTTTCAGACTGAGTTTGCAATAATTTATTGACCACAATCCCGCGATTGACCGGAATATCCGCCGCTTCCGCCAATTGGGTACGTGGACGCAACCCAACTGCTGACAACACGATATCTGATTCAATGGCTTCACCATTTGAGAGAGCCAGACGCAAGCACTCGCCCACTCGTTCCGCACACTGAATCGTGGCGCCCAAATGAAAATTCACACCGACCGCTTCAAGTTTGCGCTGCATAAAGGTACCGCCCGTCGGTGGCAAAAGCCGCCCCAGAGGTTGTGCGCTAATATCAATCACATGAACCTTATAATTCGTCGCCACAAGATCATTCGCAAATTCACAGCCAATTAGACCAGCACCAATAATGCTAACCTGTTTTTTTCCGGATAATGCACCACGAAAGCAACGGTAATCATCGAGATCATTAACTGATAATATCTCAGATACTCCATCCCCTTGTAATGGCAATCGAATAGGGTCAGCACCCAAAGCCAAAACAAGTTGGCCATACGATATCACTTCTCCATCTTCAAGCGACAACCTGTTATTCGACTTATCAATCGCCACTACCCGAGCATGCGAGCGGATGAATATATTCAACTGCGCCGCCATCTTTACAGCATCGCCGTTTAGTATAATTTCGGGAGTTTTTCCTGTCGTCAATGCATTCGACAACATTGGCTTGGAATAAAAACCACCATGATCCGCAGATAGCATGATAATGGGCAATTCACCGTCTAACCTGCGTAGCTCACGAGCAACAGCATAACCCGCCAGTCCGCTGCCAATAATAACTACGGGTTCAGGACGCATTATCTAAATCTCCAGCATTTCAAAATCAGCCTTAACAACACCACAGTCTGGACAAGTCCAATCCTCAGGGATATCTTCCCAACGAGTACCCGCCTTGATACCATGTTCCGGATCGCCAATAGCCTCGTCATAGATAAAACCACATATGTTACATTGAAACTTTCTCATTTCCACTCACCTTTCTTGAGATTATCATCATGTTTTATAAAAAAATACCCAGTTGACACCTGAGAAATTAATGTCAGCATTCAAATGCTATTTTTTTCCGGATAACAGATAAGAGCAGCATTTCCAGACTGTAACGAGACAGAAACGGCATATACCTGAAATAATATGCTTCCAGGTATATGATCCTGAAGTATTCAATACGCGGGAAATAAGCAGCATTAATATTAAAAGAACAAAAGCCGCATTCTAGTGTGTTTTATTCTGCCTCATCTGCGGATGGTAAATTACCGTTATGCACCAAACTATGTCGTCGCTGCAAATAGGCATCGCGTATAAATTCATATTTATCCAACGCAGCTTCTTCTAAAGTTTTCTCGACATCGAGCAATTGCGCGCGCGTATCAAGTGCTCTTGCTCCGCCTACCGGTATTCGTATGGCGGCATCAATACTATTGAGATAAACACCGGTCGTAACCGGGTCAGCGAAAAAACTATCCACACCGATTCCTACTGCATCACGTAAAGAACTTGGTCCCAGAAAGGGCAAAACCAGATATGGGCCGCTTGCAACGCCATAATGGCCCATGGTTTGGCCAAAATCCTCGTTACGCTTGCTTATATCGATATCGCTGGCCATGCTAATATCACTCGCAATATCAATCATACCCAACATACCAAAAGTCGTATTAATGAGTACACGTGTACTACTGGCCAGTGCACTACTAAAATTTAGTTGCAGAATAGAATTAGCTGTCACTACGACATCATTCAGATTAGAAAAAAAATTGCCGACAACCATCTCGATAGGATCAGGAACTACCCACTTATAACCCCTCGCTACCGGTTCCAATACCTTATCATCGATTACTTCATTAAACTCAAAAACAGTGCGGTTTATTGATTCCAACGGATCCTGCTGATTGTTAAACGACGCACAACTAGAAAGATTTACTCCTAGTAACAGTAAGGTAACAGCTTTGAAACAAAAAAAGCGGGTCATATTCTGGTTCATTTTTATAATGGTTTGTAATAAATCTTGCCACATCTATATAGCATTATACAATAGGTTCAATCTACTCCACCAACTTGATGATAGCAACCCTGGTATTTGCACCATAAGGTTTATACCGATACAAAAACAAACAGTTATCTTCCAATATTAAAGATCTAATCGGGTTAAGCAATGGATCATGCCAGCACTATTTTTTATCCTTTGCTATGACATCTAAACTATCAAGAAAAATGAAGTCCCATTAAGATCTTGCGCTATATTATCTTCAGTAGAGAAAAACAAACTTATCGTGAGATAGGAACGCAAAACTTCCAATCTTGAAAGAAATAATGGCGTTACCAAAGCTCGAAATCATACCAAGAAAGAAGAGCGTGAATGCGCTTTCGCATGTCTGAATCCAGACTCGATCAATGCGTAAGGCGTTGAACAGCCTGCCGCATTGTTCTCTTTCCTCCATTCAGTTAATCACAAATGAACGTCTCGGTTCAGCAAACACAATCGTCAGCTTTACTCGTTCTTTAATTCCAGGCGTTCTACTGGCCGACTATATTAATTTAAATCATGCTGTATCAGCCACTCCAAATAATGTAATCACGAAATGAAAAATATGAGATGCTTGTAAAAACGAAAGGATTTGATATGGCACATTCACATCGCAGGCAGGATATATCAGACGAAGTATGGGCGTTGCTTGAGACTCACTTGCCTGGTCGCCAAGGCACTTGGGGAGGCGTAGCTAGAGATAATCGCCAGTTCATTAATGCCGTTTTCTGGATTATACGCACGGGTGCACCGTGGCGGAATTTGCCACCGGATTATGGGGGCTGGAGCAACACGCACCGTCGTTTTATCCGCTGGCGCGACAAGGGCATCTGGGAAAAATTACTGGAAGTCTTGATTGACCATCCGGATTACGAGTGGCTTATAATTGACGCCAGCCATTGTAAGGATCATCCCCATACCACCGGGATCAAGGGCGGAAATCAGGACATGGGCCGCGTAAAAGGGAGCTCAACACCAAGATACGTCTGGCCATGGATGCGCATGGTATGCCGATCAGAGTTTTTATTACACAAGGTACCACAGCGGATTGCACGCAGACTGACTGCTTAATCGAAGAACCTGATGCGGATTATTTGCTGTCAGGTCGCCATTATGACAGCAATGCAATTATTGAACAGGCAAGGAGGCAGGGTATGAAAATCGCGATTCCCTCAAAAAAATTGCACAGCACGAAGGTCTTACGGCAAAGAACACTATAAATTACGACACCTGGTTGAAAATGCTTTCTTCCATCTCAATAGGTGGCGCGGCATTGCCGCAAGATGCGCCAAAAATACCGTTTCATTCCTCGCCGCTGTGCGAACCAGATTACCATTGGTTTTTAGTCTTCATGTAAAGCCTCACTGGTAAACTGCACACCCTGATCACTATTCATGATTTTCGGATAACCATGATCCTGGATGGCAGCTTCCAGAACCTGGATACAGAAATCAGCGCCCAGTGTATTGAATAAGCACCAGCTCAATACTTTATGCAAATACCCGTCCATGATGGCAACAAGATAGCCAAAACCTTTTTCCAATAGTTGAGAACTTCTGGCCAGAGCGTTTGCAAAAATCTCAGGCCGCCAATCTATGCAGGATTATTAGATCCATACCGCTTAAGTTTCTAAATGACGAATGCGGATCATTTCCTTCTCAATCCAGGCCTCCACTTTCTCATTCAGCTCAGCTGCCTCCATTCCGGCCGGATCAATGGGTTCACCAATACTCACCGTTATCGTACCGGGCTGCTTGATAAAAGAATTTTTTCCCCAGAATTCTCCCGCATTATGTGCCACGGGCACCACCCAGACCTGAGTGTGAGTAGCAAGCCATGCGCCGCCAATACGATATTTTCCTTTCTTGCCCGGTGCGATGCGTGTTCCTTCTGGAAACACCACAACCCAGAATCCTTGCTTTAATCGCTCTTTTCCTTGTTCAACAATTTGTTCCAGCGCTGCTTTCCCCGAACTCCGATCGATTGCAATCGGATTCGTCATCGCCAAACCCCAGCCAAAAAAAGGGATGCGTAACAATTCTTTTTTAAGGACCCATACCTGCGGCGGAAAAATTTTCTGGAACGCCAGTGTTTCCCATGCGGATTGATGTTTCGATAACACGATACTCGGTGTTTTGGGAATACGATCTGCGCCCAGTACACGGTAACGCACGCCACATACCACACGTACCAAAAACAGCATCAAGTGCGTCCAACTGGAGGTCACACGATAACGTCCATGCGCCGAGAGCGGAAAGCAGGCAAGCGTTATCAATGCGTAGGGCGGGGTAATGATGATTTGCAGTAGCAAATATAATGCTGAACGTAATGCAGCCAGCATTATGCCTGCCCAGCCAGAAAGTCAACCGCTGCCGACAGATTCTCAAAGATTTGCGTATTCTCTGGCAATAGATTGTCCGCGCGCGTTCTTTCGCCCTTACCTGTCAACACCAGAATCGGCGTTGCACCGACCCCAGCACCCGCCTGCAAATCCCGAAGCGAATCACCAATCATGGGAACATTCTTTAAATCAGTACCGTAACGCTGCATAATTTCCTTGAGCATACCCGTTGCTGGTTTCCGGCAGGCACATTTATCCATATTCGTATGCGGGCAAAAAAATATCGCATCAATACGTCCGCCTGCCTGATTAACCGCTTTATACATTTTCTCATTAATGGCGTTATAAGTGGTCATATCCAGTAACCCACGTCCAATACCCGATTGATTCGTGACAATCACCACCCGATAACCTAAATGAGTCAGACGTGCAATCGCTTCCAGACTACCGGGAATAGGTTCCCATTCATCTGGTGTTTTAATAAAGGTCAGACTAGCATGATTGATAACGCCATTATGATCGAGAATAATCAATTTCATATCAGGTAACCAGTTTCGAAATATCCGCCACGCGATTCATTGTTTTGTGTAACAAGTCCAGCAGGCAAAGCCGGTTAGCACGCAAATCGGCATCATCCGTAAAAACCATTACGTGATCAAAGAAAGCATCAATCGGTGCCTTGAGCACCGCTAATGCCTGCAATGAATCGGTGTAATGGCCCGCCTCAAATGCCGCATCAGCCTGAAGTTTCACACTACTCAGCATTTCATAGAGCGCTATTTCAGCAGGTTCTTTCAACCAGGCAACATTGATCGTCTGGCTTAAAGCAACAGACTGCTTCTTCAAGCCCTTTTCAAGAATATTATGTACACGTTTGTTAGCAGCTGCCAGGCTCACCGCCTCAGGTAACTCAGAAAAAGCGCGCACAGCCTCCAACCGTTTAGGAATCTCTGACAGTCGTTCAGGCAAGCCATCCAGAACGGCCTCTACTTCCTGCGCCTGATAGCCTTGTTCTCGCAAACTGCCGGCTAACCGATCATAGATAAAGTGCGTCAGAGTACAAGATTCATCGGTAAAGCGATCACCAAAAGCAGCGCGGGCCTGTTTCAATAACATATCGAGCGATAATGGCAATGCCTTTTCTATCAATATACGAATGACGCCTAAGGCATGACGGCGCAATGCGAAAGGATCTTTGTCCCCAGTCGGAATCTGTTTAATTCCAAATAAACCGGTCAATGTTTCCAGTTTATCAGCCAGCGCCACACAGACACCCACCTGATGACGCGGTAATGTATCGCCGGCGAAGCGCGGCTTATAATGATCTTCAATCGCGCACGCAATTTCTTCGCTCAACCCATCCTGTAGCGCATAATAGCGCCCCATCACGCCCTGCAATTCAGGAAACTCGCTGACCATTTCAGTCAACAAATCTGCTTTGGCCAGCTGCGCTGCTTCACTCGCCTGCTTTGCAAGCGCGGCACCACCCAGCTGCAGACCGATCGCATGCGCAATGGTTCTTACTCTTTCTATCCGCTCACCCTGCATGCCCAGCTTATTGTGATAGACCACTTTATCCAATCCGGCAATACGCGAAGCCAATGATCTTTTGCGATCCTGATCAAAGAAAAACTTCGCATCGGCCAGGCGAGAACGCACTACACGCTCATTGCCAGTAATCACCAGGCGCGTATCCGCCGGGCGAATATTGGCAACAATCATAAATTTATTGGCCAGCCTGCCATGTGTATCCAGCATTGGAAAATATTTTTGATTCGCCTTCATAGTCAGAATCAGACATTCCTGGGGCACCGCAAGGAATTCAGGATCAAACTGACCCACCAGTACATTGGGGCGTTCTACCAGTGCAGTCACTTCATCTAATAACGCCTCATCCTCGACATGCTCAAGATTTTCCCTTGCCACCAGGATTGCCAGCTGGCGCTTAATTTCGGTGCGGCGCGCGGCAAAATTAGCGACCACAGCGCCTTCTGTTTCCAGCTGCTGTGCATAACTATCTGCGTCCTTCAGCATCACAGGGTTTATTTTTGCCTCAAAGCGATGCCCTTGTGTTGCGCGTCCGGCGGTCAAGCCTAGTGCATTCACCGATACGATTTCCGTACCATGTAGCGCAACCAATCCATGCGCCGGGCGTACAAAATTTACGCTCTGCCAGCCATCCGCCAACTGATAAGTCATCACTCTTGGAATAGGCAATCTGTTCAGGGCCTCATCCAGCGCTTTTTGCAGGCCTTCAGCCAACACGATCCCTGTAACGCGACTATCCAGAAACAAAACTTCCGTCTTGCCCTCTATCACACGTTTAAGATGAGGAACAACGCTCATATCAGCGCCCAGGCTGGCCAGCTTTTTGAGCAGGGGCGCTGTCGCCTGTCCATCATCATCCAGGCCAACCGCGACAGGCATCAATTTTCGTGAAACCGATTCATCCGCTGCCTGCGCTAAAACATGCGCAATATGTACGGCCAGGCGACGGGGCGAGGCATAAGCGATTACAGATGCATCTTTGGCCACCAGATTTTGAGTTATCAGGCTGGCAACCAATAGCTCAGCAAAACTATCGCCCAGCTGTTTGAGCGATTTAGGTGGCAATTCTTCGACCAACAATTCCACCAGTAGATTTTTCATTGTCATGCTGATCCTGATCCGTCCGATTTGGAAATCTGCGCAACCCATTCACGTGGTGCCAGGGGGAAAGGCGGCTCCAGACGTTCTCGGCTGGCATAATACGCTTGCGCCACGCTCCTGGCCAGATGACGAATACGGCCTATATAAGCGGCCCGCTCTGTGACCGAGATCGCACCGCGCGCATCCAGCAAATTAAAAGTATGCGCTGCTTTCAATACCTGTTCATAGGCTGGCAGCGCCAGTTGTTGGGCGACTAAATGAATCGCTTGCTCTTCATGTTTGGTAAACGCCATAAATAAAAATGTCGTATCACTCTGTTCGAAGTTATAGATAGATTGCTCAACTTCATTTTGATGATAAACATCGCGGTAAGTTAATCCGTCTGCCCAGATCAGGTCAAAAACATTCTCTACGCCCTGCAAATACATCGCCAATCGTTCCAGCCCATAAGTTATCTCACCAGTGACAGGCTTACAATCAATTCCGCCTACCTGCTGAAAATAAGTAAACTGTGTGACTTCCATGCCATTCAACCATACCTCCCATCCCAGCCCCCACGCACCCAAGGTCGGATTCTCCCAATCATCTTCAATCAAGCGGACATCATTCTGCTTCAAATCAAAGCCGATTTCCCGCAGAGAGCCAAAATATAAATCCAGAATATCCGCTGGCGCCGGTTTAAGCACCACCTGAAATTGATAATAATGCTGCAAACGGTTAGGGTTATCTCCGTAGCGTCCATCTTTAGGACGCCGAACTGGCTGCACATAAGCAGCGCGCCAGGGTTCTGGCCCGAGTGCACGCAAAAAGGTGGCGGTATGGCTCGTACCGGCACCAACCTCCATATCATAGGGCTGCAATAATGCACAGCCTTGTTTGTCCCAATAACGCTGGAGTGCAAAGATAATTTCCTGGAATGTGAGTGTCGACATAATGATGCTTCAGCTGGGCCGCAATAATCGTAATAGCCGGGATTTTACAGGGTTTTCTGTGCAGCGCGAAAGGCTGACAAAAATCCACCAAATAATAGTAATCCCGCCAGCCCGAGTATCAGACTATTACCGAAACGAACATACGGCGTTGCACCGGTAAATCCCTGTGCCGTACCGTGTAATGCAGCTGTAGTAAATACAGGCATTTCCTGCTGTACGATTCCCCGCTCATTAATGATGGCCGTCACACCCGTATTCGTAGCACGTAGCATATAGCGCGCGGTTTCCAGCGCGCGCATTTGTGAGATCTGCAAATGCTGCTGTGGCCCGATGGAACGCCCGAACCAGGCGTCGTTACTGACATTGACGAGCAAGGTCGCTTGCGGTAACTGGCCAATAATTTCCTCACCAAAGACATCCTCGTAACAAATATTCACAGCCACGCGCTGCCCTGCGACATGCATGGGTTGCTGTTGCAAATCGCCACGTGAAAAATCTGACAACGGAATTTTCAATACCTCGATAATCCAGCCAAACAGGGGCTTTAGTGGAATAAATTCACCAAAGGGAACCAAATGATGCTTGCGATAATGCTGATTAGCCGAGGAACCAAAACTAAACATGGTATTGTAATAGGCATCGCTTCCGTCAGGCGCGGATTCAATCATTCCAACCAGAACATCTCCATCGTTTCTCATGGCATGCATCGCCAAGTGTTCAAGATAAGCCGGTGGTACCACATCGTAAAATAACGGAATAGAAATTTCTGGCGTAACAATCAGGCGGCTATCACTTTCCAATATTAACCTGGCATAAGTCTCCAGGGTATTCAATACGTGATCTTCCCGCCACTTCATATCCTGGGCAATATTTCCCTGCACCAGACTCACTGTCACGGGTTTTTCAAACGGTTGCACCCAATCAATCTGCTGCAAATAAAAACCACATAACCAGATCATCCCCAGCGGCAATGCATAACGCCAAGTGCGCAAACCCTGTGCCAGCCACAATAATAAGAATGCCGCACTCAATACTAAGATAAACGAAACACCATAAGCACCCAGTACGGGCGCAAAACCCGCCAGTGGACTAAATGGAACCTGCGAATAACCCAATGCCAGCCATGGAAATCCGGTAAACAAACTTCCTCGTAACCATTCAGACAATGTCCATAATGCAGCAGCAGTCAGTGCCCAGATAGCCGGTGAAATGATACGCAACCTGACCAGTATCCAGCCACTTAACGCGGGGAACAGGGCCAGATAGACACATAACAAAAACAAAGCAAATACAGCAACAGGCATGGACATTGCACCAAAATCATGCAAACTCACATAAATCCAGCTGACGCCCGCACCAAACATACCCATCCCATAAGAGAAACCCAGCCAGGCAGCCTGTCTTGATGTCGTACTTTTACGCCAGAAACCAAACAACAGCGCAAGCGTAACAACAGGAACAGGAAAAAGATAAAAAGGTGCAAAACCGAGAACAGTCAGGACGCCTAGACAGAAGGTAATGCCGAATGTTACGTAGAATTTATTCAAACTGAGCTTAACTGGTGGATAACATCACAAACACACGTACAGAATCATCTTGTGAAGATAACCCGGGTTTAATAAAAATGAAATCGGCGCAAAAATAACCCGGATATAAACAATCCGGTAACGCAACATCAGGGAACAGATAGACTGAATACCATGGCGCCAGCATTGTCAGATCATCACACTGAATACACCAGAAATGATTCACATTGCACAACATGACTCCAACCGGCCTGCTAATCTCCGGTATGGATCATCCCCATTATCATGACATGACCCATACCGGAATACTGCGCTGTCTATTACTTCTTATCGCTATTCTCGGTACCGGTTAACGTTCCCAGGAATGCTTTGACATCTTTAACAAATGCCGGGCCGACTTTTTTGCCCAGCTGATGTTTTGCCATTAAATAAATCGCCTCATCTAATGTTGCAACCGAACCATCATGAAAGTATGGTCCTGTCTTGGTAATATTTCTCAGGCTGGGTACTTTGAAGGCCTTTTTATCACTTTCGATATTAGTCACAACAAAACGTCCCATGTCGGTTGTTTCATAGGGCTCTACCAGACCTATTTTTTTGTATGAATTTCCACCAATAGCAACACCATTGTGGCAAGTGGCACAACCGGCGCGAATAAATTTCTTCAAGCCCCTCTTTTCATCGAGGTTCAATGCATCCTCGTCACCCTTGAGAAAATCATCGAATCGTGAAGGCGTTAAAAGGGTCCGTTCAAAAGCGCCGATTGCCTTACCAACATTGGTGTATACAAACGGATCATCTTCTTCTTTGAATGCATCTGCAAATAATGCCTGATATTCATCAATCCCTTTTAATTTGTCTATAACCGCTGCTTCACTTGGCATTCCCATTTCAACTGGATTCAGGATAGGGCCTAAAGCTTGTTCTTCCACATCTTTAGCGCGCCCATCCCAGAATTGCGCAATATGAAGCGCGGCATTCATCGTTGTCGGAGAGTTTCTACCACCCCGCTTACCTTCATGACCCGGCGAAGTAGGTTCATTGTCCACACCAAAATTATCCAGTCCATGGCATGAGTTACACGAAATCTGATCATTTACTGAAAGCCTTGGATCCAGATAAAGTTTCTTACCCAGCTTGATCAGCGCGGCATTCTCTTCCTCATCAATAATCGATACAGGTAATGGCTCAAAAAACTGTTTAATAGCGGTCATATCAAGCTTGTGGCCATGCTTTTGAGCATGGCTATGTTCTCCATCATGATCGTGATGACCACCTTGGGCATAAGCACCCGCACTTAAGGTGAGTGCCAGAAACAGAATCAATTTCATGTTGTCCCCCTTTTATATTCAATTATATTTTTTTAAAACCTAAACATAATAGGATGACAAGACGCATTAGTAAATAAATGAAAAAATTATTTACATCCAGAAGCCATGCTCAAAACCAGAAAGCCATCAGAGACAAAAGCATCTCGGAAGCACAACCGCAGGATTTGGCGGAAACATAAAATTATTTAAAAACAAGTTACTAACAAAATCATTTGCGTCAAAAGATCCACTCAAGGCTGGTCAGCACCATTGATTGCGTTTTTTTCAACATGACTCCATGCCACCTTTCTTTCTTTCTTTCTGCCTTGCAAAG
>CBDUPR010000039.1:0-25851 GCA_965369175.1 uncultured Nitrosomonas sp. | reverse complement strand
CAGTATTTTATCACAAAGAGCAGTCAAATATGCCATCTACCGTGCAAAGGTCTCTGGTCGGCAACTTGCATACGAGGAGTCGATGATATCCGGGCGATCTGGAATCGATGTCGCCAAACGAGCTTCGGGAGTTAATTCATCTAAACCCGGTCTGCCAATCTACCTGATACAAGCCGGCAATATTTGTTTGAATTCAAGAAACCAGGCTGCCACAGGTGTGCCACGATGCGGTATGCCCCCGTCAGTAATTGCTTGATACGTTGATCGGAATCAAGCAGACTGATCAAGCATCTCGCATCCAGTCCTCCCATGCTGTGTGCAATAACGCAAAACTCGGGATATCATCTCTAAAGAGTTGGCAAGCCAGTGATTCTGCGCGTTCCGTAATCGTTCCCGCAGATGGCACAGCCGATGTAAGGCAGTTTATACCCGCTCGATCCAGCATTTTTTAATACCCCGAAAATAATAAACAGACCCGAAATGCGAAAAACCCAGATAGCCATGCAACAAAACTGATACAGGAAGCATCAATAAGTTAGCCTTCCCCAAAGAATATTTTTAATCATCAATAGTATGCAATACTGATCGTATCATCACAAATTACGATCAATCACCTATAGTCTTGTAAAGAGCCACACGTTTATAATGTCCTGGGATAGGTTTGTCATGTGTTTCTCAGCCCCTGCCAGCTTTACTGCCGCTGCTATATTAATACCGGTTGGCATCTACAGCCTGTATAAGACATACAAGATGGCTCAAACCTATTGGCTTTTTTCCCTGTATCCCCTGGTATTCGGTATTCAACAGGGAATTGAAGGATGGCTATGGTTGATATTGGATACACCGGATAACACATCGGTGCGGATACCGGCCCTGGGCTTCACATTTTTCTCTCATTTTTTCTGGCTCTTTTGGTTACCATTCTCATGCGCTATGCTGGAGAATAACGGCAAAAAGCAATTATTCCTTATCCTTGCCCTGATTGGCGGATTATATGGACTTTCTCTCTATATACCCGCGCTCATGTTCATAGATTGGCTGCAAATCTCCCTCATCCAACAATCCATCTCTTACCAATTAAGACTGATTTACGATGACCTCATACCACGGTCACTGGTACGCTGGATTTATGTCCTAATCGTATTAGCGCCCTTGTTATTATCATCACAACGGTATATTCGTTATTTCGGCATCATGATTGCCATCTCGGTCGTCGTGGCAACGATTTTATTCGCCGAAACCTTTATTTCTGTCTGGTGTTTTTTTGCTGCAGCACTCTCAATCTACATACTCTATATGACTGTCTGTTTGGAAAAACAATGGACTATGGAGCATTAATATCATACGACCGTTACACCGTTACTATCTTCATTCACTTAATGATATGATCAACGCCCACACAAATTGCGTTAAATAAGCGTATGCCCCGATCTGATGTCTGCACAAAGACCATGCCTGCGGCAAGCCGTCGCGAACAACTGGCCTGGTGTTTCTATGATTTTGCCAATTCTGGTTATACCACAGTGGTATTGACTGCCATATTCAATGCCTACTTTGTTGGCGTCGTAGCTGTCAGCGTTAATATGACTAATCCCGGTACTGCAACCCTGCTTTGGACGCTTACCATGGCAACTGCAAATGCAATCGTACTCCTTAGCGCACCGATTCTGGGTGCCATCGCCGACTACGCCGCAGGTAAGAAATGCTTTCTTCTTGTTAGTACGCTTGGTTGTGTTCTTTTTACCGCACTACTGAGCCTGGTAGGGCCAGGTGATGTGAAATTAGCTATTTTTCTGGTTATTCTGGCTACGATCATGTTCTCAACAGGAGAAAATCTCATCGCGGCCTTTCTGCCCGAAATTACCACACCGAATAATATGGGGCGCCTATCCGGTCTTGGCTGGACAATCGGCTATCTAGGTGGTCTGGTGACACTCGGTTGCTGCCTTATTTATGTCCAATGGTCACAAACACAGGGAAATAACGCGGCCGACTATGTACCCATTACCAATCTGATCGTGGCCGTTATATTTGCCCTCGCCGCCACACCTACTTTTCTCTGGCTCAAGGAACGTGCGATTGCCAGGCAAAAACAAACCGTCATGGGCTATTTCAGAGTGGGTTACCGGCGTTTATACCATACGATCGTCAATGCGCGCGAACATCAGGATCTGTTCCGTTTTCTCATCACACTGACCATCTATCACGCAGGCATCAATACCGTAATCGTGCTGGCCGCTGTCTATGCTCAAGAAGTAATGGGTTTCGAAACCAATGATACATTGATGCTGATTCTTGTCGTCAACATCACTGCGGCTATCGGCGCTTTTACTTTCGGCCAGCTGCAAGACCGGATAGGATCAAAAAATTGTCTTGCCATGACACTGGTTATCTGGATAATCGCTATCCTATTGGCCTACAACGCGACAACCATCGACCTTTTCTGGCTCGCAGCCAATCTGATCGGTATCGCTCTCGGTGCCAGCCAATCTGCGAGCCGAGCGCTTGTGGGTCAGTTTTCACCACCACAGCGTAGCGGTGAATTCTTTGGCTTATGGGGGCTGGCAGTAAGACTCGCCGCAATTATCGGGCCGTTAAGCTATGGCGCAGTAATTTTCATACTGGATGGCAATCATCGCCTCGCCATACTCTCCACACTCGCCTTTTTCATACTCGGATTGTTATTGCTGATGACTGTCAACGAACAGCGCGGACGACAATCGGCCAAGGCAAACGCCATAGCTTAGTAGCCTATTAAACCTGACTCGAGTGTAATAGACCGCGAGCACATTCAATCGGACAAACCATCAATCCAGTGACAGATTAAAATGATAATGGCGTAGCTACCAGATCCATTTGCCACCAACACTCTCAGCAACTAACAGCGAAAGTATCGCAAGCAGCAACACAATAACCCATTTCAGATGATGTGCAATGCTGCGTAATAGTATTTTGGTTTCTTCATCCACGTGATATCTCCCTTGACTGATTCAGTAAGTATAACGACATATGGTCAGACAAATCACGATAATTCTGTTTTCTGAACTATGACATAATCGAATAAACTGGACAAGAAACACCGACTCCATTTTGTTTCAATCATCAGGTTTTTTCAATTTGGGTTCAATCCTGTTAAATTGGAAAAGATTAACAAATTTTAGAACCATAACAGTTCGGGGTTAGTCCAATATATAATTGCATTTGATGTACGCATGGTTCAGTTATATATTATTATTCGTTTTTACAGCACGATCAAAAAATCTGTGCTTTCTTTGCAGATCAATCGAATAGGTTTTTTGGCAGGCTGTTTAATCTCTAATGGGTGATCACGTAAACAGAATAATTTTCTAAAAACGGCAATGTGTATTCGAAACACATAGGAGACTAAGATCCCGTGTCATTAATAGAAGCACTACAAAATCCAATGCTTTTCCATCATCCCGTTACAGAATTCAAGGTGATCGAAACGCATATTTCGTGGGTGCTTTTGACGGGACAGTATGCCTATAAGATAAAGAAATCGGTTAATTTTGGCTTCCTTGATTTTTCATCACTTAAAAAACGTCATTTCTACTGTAAAGAAGAAATCAGGCTTAATCAGCGTCTAGCACCCCATTTGTATCTGGAAGTCGTTGCTATTCATGGTTCAGCTGAGCAGCCTAATTTAGATGGACAAGGCTCTGTTATTGAGTACGCAGTCAAGATGTTGCAGTTCCCACAATCAGCACAATTGGATCGTTTCCTGGCAAAGCAAACGCTACCCCATCATGTCATCAATAAATTGGCTAAAATAGTTGCTGATTTTCATTTATCCATTGAATCAGCTCCAGATAATAGTGAACTCGGTAGCCTGGAACATATCCGGCAACTTGTGATAGAGAATTTCCAGCACATCCATTTATGCAGCCATGCTGCAACCGCTGCTCCTATCCTAATAAAATTGGAACAATGGAGTAGACAGCAATTAAATGAATTAACTGAGATTTTTCAACAACGCAGATCTCAGGGATTCATCCGGGAATGCCACGGTGATATGCATTTAAGAAATATTGCGTTATGGAATGATGACATTATTATCTTTGATTGTATCGAGTTTAATAAGAGTTTCTTCTGGATAGATGTCATGAATGATATTGCTTTTCTGGCAATGGATTTTGAAGCTCGGCAGCATGATATCCTAACGACTCGTTTTCTGAATCGCTATCTAGAGATAACTCGAGATTACGCTGGTATGCAATTGCTACGGTTTTATAAGGTCTATCGAGCGCTTGTACGAGCAAAGGTAGCCGCTCTACGCGCGAATCAGGAACCGGCTGACACTCAAAAACAAAACAAAATTTCCCAGGATTTTCTGTCATATTTGAAACTGGCTGAACGCTATATTAATCCCATAACGCCCTGTTTACTGATTAATCATGGTTTATCCGGATCCGGAAAATCATTTGTGAGTCACATGCTGCTGGAAAAATATCCGGCGATACGAATACGCTCGGATATAGAGCGTAAACAATTGTTTAATCCATCAACAAACCAGGGTCAGACCCATTCTGGCATTCCTGAACGGGGCATTTACACATCTGCGGCAACCCGCAAGACTTATGCACAGCTAACCAGGATAGCTCGAGATTTACTCATGGCAGGCTATTCTGTCATTGTCGATGCAGCCAATTTAAAACAGCAACAGCGCCAGCTACTGATTGAGCTCGCCGATTTATTGCGCACTCCCTATTTAATAATCGATTATCAGGCATCTGTCAAAACACTGCATCAACGAATTAAGGACCGTATACAGCACGCTGATAATGTATCCGATGCAACCTCCGCCGTTCTAGAGTACCAAATCAAAATAGCGGAGCCATTTTCAAGCGCAGAACGGTTATGTGTGCTGACAATAGACACAGAAAAAGAAATAAGAATTGACGACATCATTCATCATATACAGGAAAAACTCATTCAACCTTAAATAAACCCGATTATGACGCATGAATTAGCTTAATCCACCGGATTTCCACTTTTATTGAGTGAATACGGCCTTTAATATCATCGGCTGAGATTTTTGCAAAAGTCTTCATAGGAAATTTTATGATATTGATTATAAAGGGTTAACTTTTTAACTGTTGGGGTTTTGCAAAGGTCTCCGGTTAACGAATGGATAAATAATGAAAGCACTGATCACTTTGCCAGAGCTATATCAACCATATCTGGATAACATGTCATGAGTAAAGATATCGAAAACATGCTGGATACCATCCGAACGGAAGCGAAGTATACGGCTTCTTATACAGGCAGAGAAGCTTTTGATAAACGTGTCATGCAAGCCATTCAGGCAGTCGACAGAGCCGCCTTTGTTCCCTCTCATTATAAAAAACAAGCCTACGATAATAGCCCATTAGTGATTGGCCATGGACAGACTATCTCACAGCCTTATATAGTCGCACTTATGACGGATTTACTGGATCTTACACCAAAGAGCATTGTACTGGAAATTGGTACGGGATCGGGCTATCAAACAGCCATTCTGGCTCGATTAGCACAGCAAATTTTTACCATCGAAAGAATTCCGGAATTAGCAGATTCTTCCAAGCAGCGGCTAAAGGAACTAGGCTACCAGAACGTCGAAGTACGCTGTGATGACGGCTACTATGGCTGGAAGGAAAAAGCACCCTTTGATGCAATTATAGTCACAGCTGCCGCCACTCATATGCCTCAAAACCTGCTTGATCAACTCAAATCGGAGGGGCGAATGATTATTCCGATTGGTTTACCCTATATGCATCAGGAACTGATGCTAGTCACTAAAGATAAAACGGGCAAAATAAAAATAGAATCAGTCCTCGATGTTGCTTTTGTCCCACTAATCGTGGAAGACCGTACTGTTTCAAATTAATGTATGCTTTGAATTGCAGAATCAATAAAAATATCATGTTTTTTCTGTTAAAAAAGCACCATTACTGGCTTAATCATAAGTTATTTGTATCAATTTCTGGTAACCTCTTATTTGATTCTCTTAGCATTTTGACAAGCTATCCGAATCAGGGCTGGCCGTTTCTAACGGTTGAATCTTTTCGAGTCCCTCGGCATAACTGCTGGATGACCCTTTTTACTTTTAATAGGATAATAACCAATGAAAAAGATTATCAAGTCACTGCTGATACTATTCGTAATGTTCTCATTGTCACCCAATCTGACAATGGCACATGATTATCCTGGACAGGTAGGTGAAAAACTCGGTATGGGGATTGCCAATGTCGTCACTGGCTTTGTAGAAATCCCTAAGACCATGATAATCACCGGTAAACAAGAAGGTGCGACTTATGGTGTGACCGCTGGATTCTTTACTGGGATTGTGCACATGCTCGGGCGCACCCTAAGTGGCGCGGTTGATATCGTTACATTCATGGTACCCACCACACCAATCGTTAAGCCGCCATATATCTGGGATAATTTCCACAGAGAAACAACTTATACGCCCTGGAAAATGCGCTAGTAAGCATCTCAAAGACATTCCATCATGGCATATTCTCTGTGCATTTATGCCATGATGAATCATATGAGCAATTCCCACTATCCCTGTTTTCCTCGGCATATCTGAACACGAACAAAGAAAAAATCAGAAAAATATCAGACCGAAAACCGCAACTTCAGGTTAGTCTCTCAAGTCCAAAAATATTCGGTTTACAATTGATATTCTTGTATCCCGCGCTTGATTGTTACATAAAATTACGCGTGTGCAGCGCAGATAGCGCAAGCGCTGTCTCTTCATCAAAACCAATCTTACGCAGACGGCGTATACGCCCCTGCCCCATATCCGCAATCAGCACCTGAACCTTCTCCCATCCGGTACGCAATGCATCCGGTCCCCATGACCCGGCAGCGAACAGTACTAAAGCATCAAACACCTCCTCGTTGAGACCCGCGGTATTGATAAGCGCATAATGGCGACGCTCAATAACATCCGCCAATCGTCCAAGCAATTCAGGTTCTTCATGTACCTGTTGCGTGAGGTGAGCAAGGCCGAATGCAACGTGACGCGCCTCATCTTGTCCAACAAGCCGTGCGATTTCACGTGTAATCGGATCGGGTGCATGCTGTTGCAGAAATGATAGTAGCGACAGAAAACTCCCTTCTCCAAGCACTGACAGTAACATTGCTGAGAGTGCAAAATCAGGCTCATCGATCAACGTCTTCAGTGAAGATTGACCGCCAACGGTTGACAGGCCAAGTTTCGAACGTTTTAACAAGGCACGTCGCGTAAATACCTCAATGTGACGTGCTTCATCAGCAGCCTGGATAGCCAAAAGTTGCATTACTTCACGAAAATGAGGATGTACCTGAGAAGCGAAACGGGCTGGAATCACCAGCGCTGCGGTCTCATTTTCTATGAGATAGGTCATGACCTGCACAACCGCATCTTCAACCTCATCGCAAAGATCGCAAGATGCATCCCACGGGATTGCCGTAGCGGGATTCCACTGCGATGCCGCCGCTTGAGCGTACAGCCGGGCAGCCTCTTTAGCCCAAACTTCGGCACGCGTATCGAGTGGAAAATCAAAGAGAGGCATGCCCGCTTCAACGGTCGCGCTGCGGCCCGCAAGTCCCCAGTAAGCAGGGGCATGCGCCATCGGTGCTTTGGCATCTCCCGTCGTTGTCGCGCCACGCCAGCGACCGGCTTCGGCACTGCCACGGTAAATCAATGCCACGGGACCGTCTGCAGCCTGCAAAATTTCAATATCATGGCCCTGTACGCGACACCAGGCACGCAAATGAACGGCAAGCGCTGGGGCATTTCCATGCACAGCGACCGGAACAGCCAATGGTGCCGCACGCAACGCGCGTTTTATCATGAGGTGGCCACCTTGATCCAATCCCAGACTACCCAGATCAACCGCAAATACCTTACGTTCTATCATGCATACTGTTTGCTTAATTGGGTTACAAAAGCATCGACAGTCCCAAATCGATCAATGGCACGCGCCAGTAACGCATATTTCTCAGTACGCCCTGGCTTCCATGCCTTTAATCCTTCAAGATCCAGCAATGGACGCACCGTCGGATCGTCGTAGGACATGGATAGCAACAGCTCACGAAAACGCATAATGGTCTCTTCGAATGGGCCATCGAGTACCGTAAAGTTACAGTGATCATACTGCTCAGTCTGCGCCAGAATACGTGTACTACCCGATGACAAGGTGCCTTCTTTTGAAAACAACAGATGGTTCCCATCGATCATACAAGCCGCATCCACTGTGCCTTCAATCAACGCCTTCGCCGCATCACGCTCACCACCTATATGATCTCCATGCTTGCCGACCAGAACATCAAACGGACGCACAGTGAAGTCTTTTCCTGGCTCCAGTCCAGCTTCCGCCAGATGAATCAATGGAATGAGAGATGCTTGCGGCGAGTCGGAGGCACCCACTGCAACCGTTTTACCACGCAAAGCTTCAATCGAATCAATCGATGAATCACTGCGTGCCACAATGACACTGGTCAGATCACAATCAGTATCACGCATCGCAAGCGCTTCAACTTGTCGGCCTATCCGGGCAGCAATGCGTTCCGTCTGTAACCACGCCAGTGGAGAATTCCACGCAACATGATAATGACCAGCAAACTGTCCCGCGACCTGTCGTTCATAATTTGAATATAAGATGTAGTCAAGATCGAGCCCATGCGCAGCGAACCATTTCTGAAAACCATCCCAGATGGTGATAACTTTAGGATCATACGCAACCGCTCCGATCAATAATGTATTGGACATTGTTTGTACTCTCAGAAAATCGGCAAGCCACAAATCGTTTTGCCGATAAAATCATATAATTGATCCGTGGTTGGGGCCATCACCGTGCCGGCACGGGCATCACGAAAGCGTCGCTCCACACCCACTTCGCGCCGAAATGCAGCACCACCACACACCCGCATCGCTGTATCCAGTACCTGAGTCGCAGATTCACCGGCTGCTGCCTTGCATTCCAGTACACGCAGCATCGCATCCTCGCGATTCGTTTCCATGGCATCGAGCGTATCCAGCCACAAACAGCGAGCCTGGTCAGTAGCGACCCGCATCCGCGCCAGATATGCTCGAATCGTAGGCAGATCACATAACACTGAATCAAGGTGCTCATAGCATGTATCCGATGCGTGTTTGCACGCAGCAGTGGTTGCCCCTTCCATCAATCCGATCCCGGCTGCCGCGGTCATCACATTAAATAGCGGCAACGCCGTATCCAGCATAATTGTGAGACCTTCGCCATCCTTCCCAAGCATATTGCTCTCAGACACTCTAACATCATCAGCCGTGACGGGTGTCGAGTCATTGCCGCGCAACCCCAGGCCATCGAAACTATCCGGTGCCGAAATGCCCCTGCTATTCCTCGGAACCAACCAGAGTGTGCTGGCACCTTTAGCAGCAATAGGCTTACTCGACCACACGTATAATGTCGCGTGATGAGCTGATGTGACCCAACTTTTCTTGCCATTCAAATAAATGTCATGCTCACCGCGCACAGCTGTACCCACTGGCGCCCAAAAATAACTACGCGACCCCGTCTCCGAGAAAGCCAATGTACCCAGATGTTTCCCCTCTGCGAACTGCCTGCGTACTTCCTCCGAGCCATATTTCTCGACAATCCCCGCTGCTGCAAAATGCATGCACAGAATCATTGCCGTCGACCCGCATTCGCGCGCAAAACGTTCAACAACCATTGCAGCAGCGCGAGGTCCTTCCCCCATCCCTCCCATATCCCTGGCGTTAATCAATCCCAGTAATCCCGCATCACGCAGTGCATCAATCGTCATCTGCGGAAATAGACCTTTCTTGTCAATTTCAGGTGCAGTTGTTGCTACAATTCCTGTTGCAATTTCTTCAACGATATTAGAATACTCAGCCATAGATTGCCTATTAATTTAGTTGGTTATATTGGGTACTGCCGAGTGATGCTGTCATCACGTCATTACCAGATTGATAAATGGCACCAGTCGGATTTTTAAACGTATTCGTCCTATACATAAAAATTTAATAATAGGAAATATTGCTCCCAGTTTAAAATCCGGGTAACAAAGGAATCATAACCATAGAAAAAATAATTGATCTCTGCCCTATTACCTACAGTACATTAAATCGCCACGATTATATTCAGACTTAATTTCCATTTTTCCATTTCCAGCGTAACAATACTCGTAATTGCCTGAATTCTTCTGCATCAATCCCATCCGGCAGAATTACGATACTGCGCGAAAAAAAATAATTATCGGATTTTAGGTTCATGACAATCAGGTAAGAGGCAACAAAGGTGCTGGCTAGAATAGTACAGACCATCAATCGACCACAACGAGTTTCAAGTGTACATCGTAACTCATCAGATAGTTCGAAAGCTACTATTGCCCCAGCCGTATTAAGCAGGCCATACCGCCCCAGATTGAAAGCCAAACTACACGTCAGCGCTGCTGCTCCGATCAGCTGAATACCCATCGATAGTGGAAGCAGGCATAACAAAAAAAACGCAATACCATGCGCCGTGCTAAGTATGGCTGTCAGTCGTGTCGAAGGCCTCAGACGAACAGATAAAACAGTCATATGGCTAAAAAGATGGTCTCGAAACTGCAGGTCTGGACTCATCATCAGACAATGCTTCTACGCTCAGCATAATAATTTCAATTTCTTCGATAATTTCTTCCTGGCGTAATCTGTTGTATCGCAAACGTAGTCTGGCTTCATCTTTCTTTAAGCGATGAATGGCCCTATCCATGTGTTCTAATCGCTTATGATTCTCCATCATTAGCGAGGAATAAAATACTTCGTGCAATACCGCATACAGATACTGATTGGTTAGTTCAGAAAGGAATAACGAAGGCTCCAGATTCAGTTGAGGCGGATGAGAATAAGCTGATTTTGTGTCAAGCGTTGCCAACGGCAACAATTGACGCAATCTAATCTGGTCACTTTTATTATCATAATAAACAACACTGATGCAGGCTATCTTTGCCAGCTCTAGTTGTCGCTGCAATCGGTTTAATACCGCGCTCAGGCGCAGTAAAGTGACAGGGACTTCCTCTGCTACACTATGACCTGCGATAAAATCGGTAATCCGCGCATCATCATGCAGCTTGGCTTCCAGCCGACGCCCTACTGCCAATAACAATGTATCTGCCTGCGGGGCATTCATATTCAGAAACTGCAACAAGGATTCATTAAAATTACCACAAAAACCACGCTCTGAACCAATAACAATCCAGAGTTGCTGCAAATCATCTACAGACTGGTACCTTTGTGGATAAAAAGTCAAGAAGTCCTGGGCGGCTGACTCAATGCTGGCTACTGCACGATGTTGTGTGGCCGAGAAAGTCTCTAGCTTATGAATTTCAAGCAAAGCCAGATTTTTCATCGCACTCATAATACCGTCGATCTCATCCAGCGTTGCCAACCGCTCTTTCACTTCGCGTCGCTTACTCATTACAGCTCTATTTTAACCAAGCATGAAGTAGGATTTTCCACTGATCCCGTCCCTCTTCAATACTTAAACTGGCGCGTTCAACGTGCTCCTCCAATTTTATCAAATATGCTCTCACCTGCTCTAATTCGATTTGATCAAATAACCCCTCGTTATACGCTACTAACCAGGCCATCTGAAATTCAATCGTCAACGGCGCGAGCAGCTCCTGTTTAAGCATCTCCCGTAATATCTGTCCACGCCGTATACGTGCTTCCATGCCCGCTTCCAGCCGCGAACCAAAACGGGTAAATACTTCCAGTTCAAGAAACTGCAAATAATCCAGTTTCATACGGCCCGCTTCTTTCTTAATATTAGGGTGCTGTGCATTACCGCCAATACGTGACACCGAACGCGTTACATCAATCGCCGGCAAAAAACCGCGGACAAATAACTGGTGATCAAAATAAATCTGACCATCAGTAATCGAAATTAAGTTTGTAGGAATATATGAAGCAATTTCGCCTTGCTCCGTTTCAACTATGGGCAATGCAGTCATGCTACCACCGCCTTCTCTGGCCGACAAACATGTGGAGCGCTCCAGCAATCGAGAATGAAGATAAAATATATCGCCAGGATAAGCTTCTCGACCCGGAGGTCTGCGCAAAAGCAGTGAAAGTTCACGATAACTGCGGGCATGCGTACTTAAATCATCATATACAATCAAAGTATCCTGTCCTGTTGCCATCCAGCCTTCAGCTACAGCACAGCCAGCAAATGGTGCCAGATATTTCAGCCCCGACATAGCCGTCGCTTCTGCCACCAGCACTGTGGTATAAGCTAAAGCGCCCTCACGACGCAAAATTTCGATGGTATTTACAACAGCTGAGCGCTTCTGGCCAATCAGGACATAAACACAAAAAACATTCTTACCCCGCTGGTTAATAACCGCATCAATTGCTAATGCGCTCTTACCGCAGCCATTATCTCCGATAATCAGCTGACGTTGCCCCTTACCAATGGGAATCAGCGTATCAACAATTTTATTGCCGGTATACATCGGCTGCACTACGAAATCACGTGCAATGATTGGCGGCGAACGGACATCTAGTTTGCGATGGGCGGTAAATGAAATAGATCCGGCACCGTCAAGCGGCATACCTAATGGATCAATCACGCGGCCTAATAAGTCATTTCCAACACCGATACTCAAGCGTTCGCCTGTCAGATAAACTGAAGTGCCCGCAGTTAACTGCTTAGTCTGACGCAATAATATTGCGCCCACACGATCATATGCAAGATGAAAAACCAACGCATTACTGCCATCTTCCAGATTGATTACCTCATCCATGCAGGCTGAAGGCAATCCGTCGATCCAGGCGATGCCATCTCCCACAGAAATAACCGTACCCTGTTCCGATAAACGCAAGCCATACTGATAATCTGACAGCCACAACGCCTGTTTCGCCAAGGGCGAATCGGTCTGAGAATCAGTAGACACCGTCACATTATCAGGCATACTGCAGTGCACCACTGAAAAATTTCAATTCATTGCGCAAATTTGCATGAAAAATCCAGGGACCAATCTCTATTTGGAATCCCGCAATTAATTCTGGATTAACCTCATATTCAGTCGGCAACATCCTGCCGATTACTTCTGCCAGAGAATGAGATAATTCCACCTGCTTATTATGTTCCAACGGGAATGCACTCTGGACTTTAATCTGTAATCCAGGCGCCGCAGCAGCCTCAGTTACGGCACGTTTATTTTCTTTACCGAGGCGATGTAAATCTTCCAGCAACAGTGCATACAGCTGCGCTTCCAATTCCGGCGAAGCCAACCTGGAGAGTAGTTTGGTAGAAAATAGCGCACCTTGTGCAATACCCTTTTCTTCCATCATGTACTCAAAATCAAGTCGGGCGCGTTCATTTAAAACACGGCGCCGCTCAACCTCTTCTGCGATTTTAGCTTCTACTTCGGCCATTTTTCTTTCGCGTATCGCAGCCAGCTCAGCCATTAAACGCGCCTGAGCCGCTTCTTTTTCAGCTTCCCATTCGATCAAACGCTGTTCATTTTTCTGTTTCAGTTCATTCGCTTCAGCTTCAATACGATGGGCGTCGGTCAGTGCTTTCTCAATACCCACACGGCGGCGGGCGATAACCTCAAGGACAGGCTGATATAGAAATCGTTTTAAAATCCAGACAAGAATCAGGAAATTAATTATTTCAAGAATAAAAGTCGTCCAGTCAAAATCCACGTTCTTAACCCCTATTTAACCAGGTATTCCAGCAAAGGATTACGAAATAGAATGATCAGTACAATCACCAGTACATAAATTGCGAGTGACTCAATCATGGCGAGACCAACAAACAATGTACGCATAATCGATTTTTCAGCTTCCGGCTGCCGCGCGATTGCATCAAGTGCTTGACTAATTGCGCGACCCATTGCCAATGCTGGAAACATCATACCAATCGCAACAGCAAGCGCCGCACCTACAGTAGAAAATATGGTGAACCAGGTCATGTCGTTCATACGCTCTTTCCTTCCTCATTTTGTTCATAATCCTGTTGCGATTGCATCGCACCTGCAATATAAACCAGCGCTAACATGCCGAAAATATAAGCCTGTATCAGCGCTTCAATAATATGCAGCATTAACAACGGCACAGGCACCAACAAACCAGCAACTAACAATACCAGCAACGCACCCAATTCCAGACTCATAATATTAGCAAACAAACGGACTGCCAATGCAACAGTGCGGGTCACTTCACTGATCAGGTGAAAGGGGAGTAACAAGGGTGTTGGACTAAGATAATGCTTAAAATAGCGGGAAGCACCCTCACTGCGGATGCCAAACCAATGTACCGACATAAACACCAGCAATGCTAAACCTGCTGTTACTGATAAATACCCCGTAGGAGAATGTAACTGGGGAATCAGCCCTGTCATATTTGCCATGACAATATAAATCCACAATGTTCCAATGAACGGCAATAGTTGCTGGGCGTGACTTGGCAGCACCGTTTTGATGCTCTCCTCCATGGCCAATAATATTCCCTCCAGCATTGTCTGCAATGGTCCGGGGCTGATCGACAATCGCCGTGTGGCAAGCCAGCAAAATACACCCAGTATCAGCATAATGCCCCATGTTGTCACCACGATCGAAGTAATCTCAAACGTTCCGACATTAAATACCACGGCAGCTGATTTCATAAGTGATCACCCTTAATGTATAAATATACATTTACTCCGCCAACCACAAGGCCGGCAACAAGCAATCCTACTGTCCAGTGGATCGAATAACCTTCTACCTGACTGTCCAACCAGTTACCTAAGTAGGCCCCGACTATAATCGGCAGCACAAACAACAATGATAACGTACCCATAAATATCGATTGAGCCAGCAACGTGGGACGCTCCTTTTCCGCACGCTGCATACGCTTTACCTGCCGTTCTACTGATTTACGTAACTCGTCATCATCCACGATTCGGCTCCGCTATATTTTGATTCCGTTTCGCTCCATCTGCCATAAACGTCGGAACATTTCCTGTTCCAAATTATTGAGATTGCTTTTTATCTCTTTCAACGCCTCTTCCTCTCTCAATAACTGTTCCAGCAGCTCCACACTAATACGCTGATAATCTGCGTCGTGTAAAAAACGACGGGTACTGATATATAAATTATTACCTATAAAGTAAAGTATGCCACCCGGAAATGCGAGATAGCACCAGCTGCCATCTTCTAATTGATAACGCGCCAGACCATAGTTCAACGCAGTCATCATGCGTTCATGACGGGAACGAATGCCAAAACTGCCCGACTTATCCTCCCCGATAAAACTAATGACACTTTTAATACAAGTGTATTGCGTAGCACTTTGTACGTGCAAAATAAAGGTATTCATATCACGCCCTGCATTGAGCCGCGCATATAACAGCGTTCTTCCGAAACAGCGTCATAATCACCGCGCAAAAAAGCTTCGCAATCAGTAAGGGTCTGCTCCAGTTTCACCGATACTCCCTGAATACCACTGTGCGATGTCATCACATGGAACGGTTGCGTCAAATAACGCTGCAATTTGCGCGCACGCATGACAATACGCTGATCTTTTTCTGATAATGCTTCCAGACCAAGCATGGCAATAATATCTTCCAATTCCTGGTAACGCGCAAGATGTTCACGCACATTCTCAGCCACATGATAATGCCGGTCACCCAGAAAACTGCGATCCATCATTTTACTTGATGACTGCAAAGGATCTACCGTTGGATAAATACCCTTTGCAGCCTGACTGCGTGACAAAATCACCACTGTATCTAGATGTGACAGAATAGTACTGACAGCCGGATCTGTCATATCATCTGCCGGAACATATACAGCCTCCACAGCAGTAATATCGCCATTACGCGTAGAAATAATGCGCTCCTGCAATTCCGCAACTTCACTCATCAAGGTAGGCTGATAACCCACTGTAGCGGGCATACGCCCAAGTAATCCGGAAATCTCACTGCCGGCCTGTATAAAACGAAATACATTATCGATCAGCAACAATACTTCCTTACCCAGCGTATCTCGCAGATATTCCCCATAAGTCAATGCCGATAAGCCGACACGAAAGCGCACACCGGGTGATTCATCCATCTGGCCAAACATCATCAACGTACGGGACATCACGCCCGCATTTTGCATTTCATGCCATAATTCGTGACCTTCACGAATACGTTCGCCTACACCGGCAAACACTGAAACCCCCTGGTGTAAACTAACAATGGCATGCATGAATTCCATAATCAAGACTGTTTTACCCACACCGGCACCACCAAACAAACCAGTTTTGCCACCTTTAATAAAAGGACAAAGCAAATCAATTACTTTAATACCTGATTCAAGAATTCCTTCCGCGGGAATCGTCTCTGATAACAGCGCGGGAGGTGCGATGATGTCACGCATCTCCTGAGTGTCCAGTGGTGGTCCACCATCTAATGGCGCACCAAACATATCCAGCATACGACTTAAGCAATCCGGTGTAACAGGAATACGTAATGGTCCGCCACTGTCAAATACCAATAGACCGCGCTTCAACCCTCCTGTGGGGTGTAAAGCGATAGCACGCACGCGATGGGCATCTAGATGAAGATAAACTTCGAAAGGATAATACTCATGATCAAATGTGCAGAACAGGGCTTGATGCAGCGGCGGTAGACGATCACAAACCACATCAACTACAGGGCCATGAATTTCCTCAATCACACCAATTGGATCATTCGTGGATTGTATAGATCGGATTATCGGTTCCATGAGGATAGACTCCATCATTTGGATATACCGTTATACCTGATCACGCCCGTCATCGACAAGTCATAAAAATAAATTAACCATCAAATCCATGTCGTGCTCATAGCGGCATTGTTATTTCAGGCTTGAAATTTTCTATTCACACACAATAATCGTATAATCAACTTCACTTTTAACCATATCTTTTTGCATGAATCCAACCTGGCAAATCTATCTGCAAAGCCGTAATGCAGTTATTGAGGATAATCGCGTCCTTCACTATGGTGAAGACCCTGCTGAATTGAGAAGAAACGCGCATATGGATACCGTAATGGTCGATCTTTCGCATTTTGGACTGATTCGCTTTTCTGGTGAAGATGCACACACTTTCTTACAGAGTCAGCTAAGCTGCGATATCAGGCAGGTGAATTCCCACACCGCACAATATGGAAGTTA
Organism: uncultured Nitrosomonas sp.; assembly: GCA_965369175.1. Lineage (GTDB taxonomy): Bacteria > Pseudomonadota > Gammaproteobacteria > Burkholderiales > Nitrosomonadaceae > Nitrosomonas. The sequence goes on along the minus strand of CBDUPR010000039.1, from coordinate 8,685 downwards.
TTGCACACCGAAAGGCCGTATTCTGGCTAATTTCCTGCTTTGGCAAGACAATGATTTCCTGATGCAATTGCCAGCCGATTTATGCACTACTGTGCAGAAAAGACTATCGCTATTTGTATTACGTGCCAAAGTTCAATTGATTGATAACAGCGACGCGCTTATACGCATCGGAATAGCTGGCAATAATGCCGCCAAATTAGCAGAAGAAACGGCAGGTATGCCGTTAGATCATAGCCAGCCCCTGGGTGTCATACACAATGAATTAATCAGTCTTCTCTGTTATGCACCCAACCGTTATGAATTTGTTACATCCATTGAGCATGCCCCTACACTATGGGCACGCTTAAACCAATACGCAAAACCTGTCGGTGCTTTTTTATGGGATTGGCTGGAAATTCAAGCAGGCATCCCGACTATCCTGCCGGTGACTCAAGAACAGTTTATACCTCAGATGGTCAATCTGGATGCAATTGATGCAATCAGCTTCAAGAAAGGATGCTATCCGGGTCAGGAGATTGTTGCCCGCACCCAGTATCTAGGAAAAATCAAACGTCGCATGTACCTTGCTCATATTGCATCAACACAATCTATTATGGCTGGAGACGAATTATTCAATACAGAAATGGCAAACCAGTCATGTGGAAAAATAGTCAATGCAGCCCCTTCACCGCATGGCGGCACTGATGTACTGGCCGTAATTCAAGTAAGCAGCACTAAAGCAGGCAGCATTCACTGGCAGACCCCAAGTGGCCCAACCCTGGAGATCAATCCATTACCTTATCCGCTTGGTGAGTAACCTCATGCTACCTATTCGTTACTCGTAGCCAGCGCCGCCATTTACCCTTAATTTCTGTACTTCTCTGGTTTTTTGGACTATTAGAAAATCGTAAATTTTCTGGTGCATTGGTTCCACCCGTCACCACAAATGTCATGGCCTCTTCCGTACTCCAATCAGTCATCACCACGTCTTCCATTGGTACAATCTCGATGTAACCCGATGTAGGATTAGGTGAAGTCGGCACATAAACTGCCGCCAGCTCCTTGCCGCTTTCTGTATCGTGCAGAATTTTGGTTATAAAACCGATCGCTTTCATTTCAGACGAAGGAAAACTAATTAATACTACCCGTTGTCCAGTGACCGGCGATTGACTCAGTGTATGCAAGAAACGCTTAGTCGCACCATAGATAGTCTGCACGAGAGGAAGCTTGGCCAGCATATCTTCAAATACACCAATCACTTTCTTGCCAATAACAAAAGAGGCCAACAAGCCAATGCCGTACAGACTGGCAATCGTAAGTAAAGCAGCAACTGCCTGCTGAAAGCCAGAATCCAATAACCAACTGGCGAGCGTATCTGAAAAAGGGCGAGCCACCCGCGCCATTCCTTTCAGCAAAGGGGTGCCCATGCGGGCGAGTATTTTTAATAAAAATTCAAATACGAGCCATGTGACCCAAAGTGGCGCCACCGTCAAGAATCCAATCAATATATAACGTCCGAAATGAGCAAAACGAGTCGTACTCTGTTTGTCTTTGTTTTTTATGGTCATAATACTGCAATCATCTCCACTCACACTGATAATCTACTTCGAATAATGCTTTCTACTATTATACTAATCAACTCACAAGGACAAATTGACTTTGATTGACTTTATTCAAGTGTGGCGGCGTTTAATCAATGTGGAACATTACGCTTCAAGCAAAATATCACATAGAGAAATCATAATCTTTCCTTGGTTCTTTGTTATCCGTTATCTAAACCGATAAAAAAAGCAAAGAATGACAAGCTGTACCCAAAGGTTATTTAAGTTTCCTGTAGTACAAATAAGCAAGTAAGTCGACCGTTCAAAATAAGGTTATGGCACTTTCGAGCGCACAATCCGGAGCGCATAATGAATCTGAACCCACGACATCCAGAAATTCATACGCTGGCAAATAATCAGCCCCCCAGATTTAATATTGATACAAAGGCCAAATGATTTAGGAAGCATAGCAAATACACCGCATTCCTTGCGTGACACAATCGACAACACGATTCAAATCATCATTCATAAAAACCATGCCGGATTTCTTGATACCGCCGACGATACTATCTCATAATCAATACGGCCGAGAACAACCTGAACAGTCTAAATATTCGATGCAGCCTTAAATACAAGCCTTAAATACAACCATACAACCCGGTCTGACCGGAATAAAACAATGGCCACACACTGCACATCATGTACACAAACATATTATATTGTCTTCAGGGGAAAATATATCAATATAATCAAATTTCAGATTCATGACACAGCTTATTTACAAAACAGAAAAATCAATATAACCGTATTCCGGTAGACTGCTAACACGCTAAAACCCTGTCATAGTGAAGCGGCATTTAAAATCAAATAGTATATTTCCACTGGACATCGACAAAACGGTGATCAATTGCTGGAAAGCAAGGTAGGTTCTTGGTAGAATCGTCGGGCATTGCCCTGTTTAAATCTTACTAACGCTTTATAAATTTAGTATTTTTACATCATATCGTTACGCCAGATATTCGCACGATATCTATTTTTTTCGTCTGCAAAGATGAGACTAACCATCGCGTGCTTACCTATGGCCTAAATAGATATCAATAGTTTTTAAAAAATAATGCAGTTTTATCTCATACAAGACTTGAAAAACGTTGAAAAACGATATTAAAGTTGTAACCCGTCGTGCATCTCAATAATGATGCAACTTTCTAAAGAATGAAAAGGACTGTTATGTCATATAGTTCAACACAAATCAATAAACGCTTAAAAAGTCTACAACAACATCTTGCTGATGAACATCCGGATAATCCCGTGTTAGCTAAAGCCGTAAAGAGTTTTCGTAAAATGGATTATGTCGGTCAGAGCATCGGATTACTGGATAAAGAGGAATCCTATGCCACCTGTGTCACTTGGTGGCCAATGATAGCGGTATTGGGTACATTTTCTGCTGGCAAGTCAACCTTCATCAACTCTTACCTGAATCTGCCATTACAGCGCACAGGAAATCATGCGGTAGATGATAAATTCACTGTTATTTGTTACAGCCGTCATAATGAAGCTAAAACTTTACCCGGTGTGGCATTAGACGCCGATCCACGTTTCCCGTTTTTCCAGATCAGCCGCAGTATTGAAGAAATCACTGAAGCGGGACAACAGCGCATTGATGCTTATCTACAACTAAAAACCTGTCCGTCCGAAAGTATCCGGGGGAAAATCCTTATCGATTCCCCAGGATTTGATGCGGATGAACAGCGCGCATCAACATTACGTTTGACACAGCACATCATTAATCTATCCGATCTGGTATTGGTTTTCTTTGATGCGCGTCATCCAGAACCCAAGGCAATGCAGGATACGTTAGCCTACCTCGTATCGGCTAGTGTTGACCGTGCAGATGTGAACAAGTTTCTCTACATTCTTAATCAAATGGATGTAACAGCCAAAGAAGATAATCCTGAAGAAGTGGTCTCAGCCTGGCAACGCTCGCTCGCAGAAGTGGGTTTAATCGCTGGCCGATTCTACCGAATTTATGATCCCAACTCAGGTGTTCCCATTGATGATCCACAAGTCAAGGAACGCTATGAAAGAAAGCGTAAAGAGGACATGACAGATATCGATGCCCGTATACAGCAAATTGAGATCGAACGTTCTTATCGTATTGTTGGCAAGCTCGAACACACTGCGAAAGTACTTAAGGATCAGGTGACTAATAAGCTGACCACTATGCTGCAACGCTGGAAGAGCAGAGTAATACTGGTTGACAGTCTGGTATTTAGCACATTAGCTGTACTAGCAGGATTGGCCTTAACACTGACCGACTCCTGGAGTTCGGTAAAGACTCTCGCCGCAGGGATACCGACAGCTGAGACAACATCACTCGTTATTCTACTGCTACTATTAAGTGGTATGGGTTATATTCATTTTTCCATTCGCAGATTCGTGGCTAATAAGATACTCAGGAATCTTGCTAAGGAACTGGGAGATAATCACGATATGTATAAACAATACGCCGGTGCATTTAACAAGAGTACTGTAGCGTATCGTCCCATGTTCTTCCAGAACCCAGCAGGGTGGAATGAGGTCACTCAACAAATAATCGAAGAAGTCGTAAATGAGGCAAACGATTATATCCAGGCACTGAATGACCAATTTACCAATCCATCAGGTCACAATAATAAAAAGGATGAAGACTTGCCAGCACAACAATCCTGAGATCTTTTATCCATAAGATTTAATCAATGGCTTGAATTCATATTTTGTATTCTTAAAATATTTATTCAAGCCTATCGTAATCATTGAAATTATAGGTAACATCAAATTCGTTCAGACATAAAACATAGGCCAACCAGTTGGTTTATCTCTGCTCCTACTCATTTCAATTTCTTTTAATGCTAATTGCTGTTTTGTTATTTCAATCAAAACGAAACAGCTGTTTTTCATGTTTCTGTTATTTTCATCTGCAGAATTGTTAAAATTCTTTAAAGCTACATAAAATCAACAGGCTTTGCTACAATGATGTCCCCAATGATTTTATTAAGCTTATTTCCTTTTTCTAATTGTTTTAAAATAGTCCAATATCCTGATCTGTTTTGGACAAGGGTAATATTAAAGAGTAAAATTCCGCCTCTTTACTCTTTGCATTGAGCAATTTAATTGGAGAAAACGTATGTCTGTCACAACCGATCAGAAAGCACAAATAGTGCACGATTACCAAAGAGATGCTGGAGACACTGGCTCTCCGGAAGTTCAGGTCGCACTTTTAACAACTCGAATCAATGATTTGATTGGGCATTTTAAAACACATGTCAAAGACCACCATTCGCGCCGGGGTTTGTTACGTATGGTTAGTCGTCGTCGTAAATTACTCGATTATTTGAAGCGTCGCAATGTTAATGTATATCGAACACTCATTGAACGTCTCGGTTTGCGCAAATAATCTGCGTTTTCTTAGAATTTGAGCAATAACATAATATTTAAGCAGGCAGTTTTTCCGGTAGGAAACTTATAAAAACCGAATAGAAACAAGACTAAGACGGGATAATTTCATCAAAAAAAGGATTGTTAATTGAAATCGATCAAGAAGAGCATTGCCTACGGGCGCCATCAACTCACACTGGAAACAGGAGAAATCGCAAGGCAGGCACATGGCGCGGTGATGGTTACAATGGGCGATACAGTGGTATTGGTTACCGTGGTTGGCGCAAAAAATGTCAAGCAGGGGCAGGATTTTTTTCCATTAACCGTAGATTATCAAGAAAAATTCTATTCTGCAGGTCGCATCCCTGGTAGTTTCTTTAAACGGGAAGGTCGGCCTTCTGAAAAAGAAATACTGACCTCTCGGCTAATTGACCGCCCTATTCGTCCATTGTTTCCGGACGGTTTTTATAATGAAGTACAGATCGTTGCTACAGTCATGTCATCTGACAATGAAGTAGATGCTGACATCCCGGCATTGATTGGAACGTCTGCCGCACTAGTACTTTCAGGCATTCCATTCGACGGCCCAATTGGCGCTGCCCGCATTGGTTACATCAATGATGAATATGTATTAAATCCAACCACTTCAGAACTGACACAAACCCAATTAAATCTTGTAGTAGCGGGCACAGAGCAAGCCGTTCTCATGGTGGAATCGGAGGCGATGGAGTTATCTGAAGATACAATGCTTGGTGCCGTCGTGTATGGCCATGAGCAAATGCAGACCGTCATTCGTGCCATTAATGAACTTGCTGATGAAGCAGGCGTGACTGACTGGGACTGGACTCCAGAAGAAAAAGACACCCAATTATCAGAGAAGATTGCACAGCTAGCAGAAGAAGATTTGCGTGAAGCTTTCAAGCTAAAACAAAAACAAATGCGATCTGAAGCCATAAGTAATATCTGGCAACGTATATCGACCGAGTTGAAAGTTGGCACAGATGATGGACCGGGTGTTCAATCATTTCAAGAAGCCTGTTTTGCGCTTGAATCTAAAATTGTTCGTAACCAGATTCTCAATGGTGAACCACGTATAGATGGGCGTAGCACACGTACTGTACGGGCAATTAACATTCGCAACGGGATACTGCCTCGCACTCACGGCTCTGCTTTATTTACACGTGGGGAGACCCAGGCACTCGTGGTTGCGACGCTGGGAACCGCGCGCGATGAACAGAAAATCGATGCGCTACAAGGCGACTATACCGACCGCTTCATGCTGCATTACAATATGCCGCCTTATGCTACCGGTGAAACAGGTCGCGTAGGCACTCCGAAACGGCGCGAAATTGGTCACGGTCGCTTGGCAAAACGAGCGTTAATTGCAGTATTGCCCACTCCAGAAGAATTTGGTTATTCATTACGCGTTGTATCCGAAATTACTGAATCAAACGGCTCTAGTTCTATGGCATCAGTTTGTGGTGGCTGTCTTGCCCTGATGGACGCAGGTGTACCGTTGAAAGCGCATGTCGCAGGTATTGCTATGGGGCTTATTAAAGAAGGAAATCGTTTTGCCGTACTGACGGATATTCTTGGTGATGAAGATCACCTCGGCGACATGGATTTCAAAGTGGCGGGTACAGAACAAGGTATCACCGCACTGCAAATGGACATAAAGATTCAGGGAATTACGAAAGAAATTATGCAGGCAGCGCTCATACAGGCCAAGGAAGGACGCATGCATATTCTGGACATCATGAAACAAGCGCTTCCTTCCACTCGTGAAGATATCTCTGTACATGCACCACGTATCATTAAAATCAAGATTAATCCAGAAAAAATACGTGACGTTATTGGAAAGGGAGGCGCTGTAATACGCGCACTAACTGAAGAAACGGGCACAACGATTGATATTACGGATGATGGTATAGTGATGATAGCTTGCGTCAGCGCCGAAGGCGGCGAGCTCGCTAAGAAACGAATTGAAGATATTACTGCTGAGGTTGAAGTAGGCAAAATATATGACGGCACTGTATTAAAGTTACTTGATTTTGGTGCTATTGTCAGCATTTTACCCGGCAAGGATGGCTTATTACATATTTCGCAGATTGCTAATGAGCGCGTCAATAATGTTACCGATCATCTCAAGGAAGGTCAGATTGTCCGTGTCAAGGTGCTAGAGGCTGATGACAAAGGACGTCTTCGACTCAGTATGAAAGCAGTGACTGCAGAAGAACCAGAATCTGAATCCAAATCCGAATCTGAATCTGAATCTGAATCTGAATCTGAATCTGAATCTGATAATATCATTTCATAATTACTATTCAGTGATGGTTTAATCTCCCTCAATATTAAAAGCCCTGTCTTTTCAGACAGGGCTTTTTTTTACCTCAAGCTCAGTATTAACAACGTGCAAAACCAAATTAACCCATTTACTTAGCCATTTGTCTCTCTCTGATTTCATCCAGCGTTTTGCAATCGATACAGAGCGTTGCGGTAGGACGTGCTTCAAGACGTTTCAAGCCGATCTCAATACCACAGCTTTCACAGTACCCATAATCATCAGCATCTATTTTGGCAATGATCTCATCGATCTTTTTAATCAATTTACGCTCGCGATCACGATTACGTAATTCCAGTGTCATATCCGACTCCTGGCTCGCCCGATCATTTGGATCAGCAAAAACAGTCGCTTCATCCTGCATTGTATGGACAGCGCGGTCAATATCCTTCCCCAATTCGATTTTCATACCTTCCAGTATTTTACGGAAATGGACAAGTTGCTCTGGACTCATATAGTCCTCTCCCTTTTTGGGTTTATAGGGGATCGCTTGTTTATATAACTCTTGAGGCATATTTTGTGGCATGTTAAATGCTCCTGTTGAATTCTCTTAATGTACAAAAAAGCATACTATTTACCAGAAAGCCCATTATACAACAAGTAGTCAGCACACCATGTTATCTACATTCCTTGGCTGCTCTTCTCCTTAAAGAAAAAAGATTTCCAATTTAATCACTGTAACCCAAACGCACCTGAGTATAAAACAGGGTCTTATCCTATTTCTAAAAGGTTAGCCATCGTCAACTCGACGGCTAAAATATGATGTGCTGCGTTGATGTCGTGGCCATGAATTATCCCACATTCAAAACAGATCATTTGCGTATATTTGACGGCATCTATCGTACGATATAATCGCAGTTCGAACAGCCCTTTGACGAAGGGAATATTAATGTCAATCAAGGCGTGTCCCTATCTCACAAAACATACAACATCATCGTGTAATGTAAAAACCGGCCACAATGACAAATCAAAACCATCTCCCTATCTCTCCGATCTGAATTCCGAAGCCTCTCGAGGACCTTCATAAAACTTTAAGGGGCTGTCTCGTAATCTCGTAATAGAATTTTTCAAAATTTCAGTAGATAATAATCAATAAGTTGCATAGTAAAAACGGATAAATCCTACATTACGAGACAGCCCTTTAAATTAAAACAGCTTCTTCCCATAAAAAATTAACGTATAAAACACGCATAAAATTGACGTTTTGTTTCTGAGAAGGTATAGTATCGCCTTTTCCGGGGTGTAGCGTAGCCTGGTAGCGCGCCTGGTTTGGGACCAGGATGTCGGGAGTTCAAATCTCTCCACCCCGACCAATTTTCTGCCTTAAGATATGAGGTAAGCCCGGTTTGAGTAGTGCCCGTAGCTCAACCGGATAGAGCACCAGCCTTCTAAGCTGGGGGTTACAGGTTC